>NZ_FSRC01000002.1:0-600000 GCF_900129785.1 Algoriphagus halophilus | reverse complement strand
CACCCCTATTTTTATTCCTGTACCATCAATGGGCTGATCTCCTTCAAAATGTGTATATCCGGCTCGTACCAGATTAGATCGCATGACCCGATCGCCTTGGGTAGTGGTTGCTCCTTTATTGGCTACAGGAGGAAATGCAGGTCGAACGTGGTTTATAATTTCGAAGTATTGATTTAATTCCAGCAGGTTTGCAATTGGGAAAAATCCAGCAATAATCAACGAGTTGGGATCTTGCTTAAGCTCTTCCTCGGTAGGGGTTACAAAGCCTAAGTTTTCTAAAATTGCCTTTGCTTCTGCAAATCGATCTTTAAAATAAACTACCTCAATGAGTACCTCATCCCCATCGATGTAGAATACTTCATTGGATTCCACGGTTTCCCCTTGATTGAATATTTCATTCAAAGCACTCAATTCAGAACCTATCAATTCATAGACTTTTCCTTGGGAACAAATTCCAAAAATCTGACGATCATTGACTGTAACTGTGAAAGATTCTGAAGTGCTGCAATTTCCGACAGTAGAAACTTCGAAGACATCTCCGTCAGTGACTAAAAGTTCCTCCGGAGTTTCGATTGTTTGACCATTGCGAACAAAAGTTACCTCTCCAAAATCTACAGAAACAAAATCATATAGATTTCCAATGGCAGTATTTCCTCCATTTTCAGTGCTACACAGTACTGCTTCAAATACAGAGAGGGTTGGTGGGATCGTATAGGTAACATCTAAGCTGCATTGGATGGGCAGGCAAGTTCCTTCATTTTCTATTGCAACGGCAACTGTTCCAGATCCTGCCCAATTGACTGTAATACTATTAGTACCTTGACCCGCACTGATTTCTCCCTCTCCGCTGATTGTCCAAACATAGGAAATACCTCCTTCGGGGGCATTATAGGTAGCTACAGATCCTTCACAAACTTCAGTTTCTCCTTCAATCAAGCATTCAGTTACGGATTCAAGAACTTCTGTCGCAGCCTGTACAGAACTGCTTTGGCTTCCTACGGATTTGTCGTCAAGAGAAACTACTCTGGTATGGTAAGGAGATCCGTTGATACTAGCGGCTGAATTACCCTCTCCCCAATCTTGAGCTTTGGCAATATGGCCTCCCCAGGCAATGACTGCAGTATTATTGGCCCCATTGTCTCCCTCTACAACAAAAGAAATACGAAGGCGGGTGATTGTTGTGGAGGAACTGTTCTCCTGTATCGTGTAAGATACATCTTCAATCGTTCCACCAAAAATGGCGAGTTTCCGCTCGTCTTCTGTAAGTTGATTAAAACTTGTTAAAGGTTGTGGAGTTCCTTCTGGTGCAGGAATTGTAGCCAAACTGGGAGTGCCTGTGTCAGGGATAACTTCCTCGCAGATTCTATTGAAATTGGTGATATAATCAATGGCATTTTTATCGTCCTTTTTGGTGTCCCATTCAATTTCTACTGTATGGATTCCTGCTTTAAGTTTGGAAATGGTAAGACGATAAGGAATGGATTGACCTTCAAAAAAATGGCTATTTCCGGAGTTGGAGTTTCCTGTTGACCAAATTACGGGACTTGTAGCTTCTTTATCGACTCCACCATTTTGTCCTTGCTCCAACTTGACTGATTGGGCATTGGAGAAATTTGATGCAAGTAAAAAAACTATCACTATCCCCTTTGCGAGCGTCAGTAATTTCTGCATAACATTCAGTTTAAAGAATAAAACGTTTTGTAGACCGTGTTTTTGAAAAATCAGAAATCAGGTAAAAAGTGTCAAAAACAACATTTTTCTACGAGTGAAAAACATTTAATATCTTGTGAAATATATTCTAAAATAAGAAAAATTCTTTCAAAAAGTTAGTAATCAGGAATTTATAAATCTTTAAAATATTGCCTGATTTTGGCGCTAAAAAGTTTTAAAAGACTGGAGATGGTTTTTTTTAATAATTTATTTTGGTTTCGAAAAATATATAAAAATACCAATATTAAAATTGAATTTTTTTTGAACCAACTAAGTAAAACTTACTTTGTGATTTTTTTAATTCTTGGACTCATTCCTTCAATAACTTTTGAAGGAATGAGTTTAGATTACAATTAGGCAGATATGCTTTTGGAGTAGTTCAGGAGATAAACTGCTTTTCCCAATTTGATGCAATGATAAAACGACCTTTTCATATCATTCGAATTAATTTGAAAAAGGGAGAGATATTATGAATTCGGTCATTTCCCCTTTTTTAGAAAAGACTTTAATTTTCCCGCCGTGTGCCCTAACTATATCATAGCTCAGCGATAACCCAAGACCTGTCCCAGAGCCTGTTGGCTTGGTGGTATAGAAAGGTTGGAAGATTTTTTCTTTGATGGAGTCCGGAATGCCTGGACCATTGTCCCTCACCGAGAGTTCGATCCCATTTGGAGTCTGCCTGGAGCTGACAATTACTTCTGGTTCGTATCCATTGTCTTGATGGCCATCTTGAACAAGTTGTGCTTTTCCATTGCTGGTGCTTTGGCTTCTATCTGCACAGGCATAAAAGGCATTATTCACCAAATTTAAAATCACTCTTCCGATATCTGAAGCCACTACTTTTACTTTAGGAAGAGTAGGGTCGAGATCAAGCTTGAAGTTTGCATTAAAACTCTTGTCTTTTGCACGAAGCCCATGATAGGAGAGCTTCAGAAATTCCTCAGCAAGGGAGTTGAGATCGGTTTCCTTTTTCTCACCGGAATTAGCTCTGCTGTGTTGGAGCATTCCTTTGACGATTAGATCTGCACGCCTACCATGTTGTTGGATTTTGGCCTCATTCTCCTTGATGGAGGCGGCAATTTGCTTCACTTCAGCAAGGTTTCCTTTTTCGATTTCGTCTTCTAATTCATCGATGAGCTCTTGATTGAGGTCGGAAAAGTTGTTTACGAAATTCAAGGGATTTTGAATTTCATGAGCAATTCCAGCTGTGAGCTCTCCAAGAGAAGCCATTTTTTCGGATTGAATTAGTTGAGCCTGTGTAGCCTTGAGTTCTTTATATGCTTTTTCAATTTCTTTGGCCTGAGCTAATTCCCGTTCCTGTGTTTTTACTTTTTCTCTTGCCAAAACCCTGTTAGTCTGGAATTTAACCAGCCCATAGACGATTAAGACAAAGACAATAAAGTAAATGAGGAATGCCCACCAAGTGGCATACCAAGGGGGAAGTATTTCAAAGGGGTAGGCGATCTCATTAGAGATGGTGTTAAAGGTGTTTTTTGCACGTACTCGAAAGGTGTACGATCCATAAGGGAGATTGGAGAATTCCCTTGAGACATTTTCTGTCCAGTCAGACCATTCTTCATCCAGTCCCTCTAAAAATGTCTGATATCGAATCTGATTTTCTTTTACAAAAAATGGTGCAGTAAAGTTAAAACTAATGGAATTGCCCTTATATGGAATTTCCACAGTTGATCCTCCGGACTGCATGCTAATCGGTAAAATATTCTCGCTCGTCGATGCAGAAGTGAAATAAAGTGGAAGCGGATGGTCTGTTCTATAATCTTTATTGGGATCAAGCCTGATCAGTCCGTCATCTGTACCAAACCATATTACCCCATTGGGTTCAGTAAATCCAGAGGCCACTGAACTGGCCGTAATCAAATTAAAGGGATAAGATTGGAGCTGAAAGCTTCCATCATCTTGCCGCACAGCCAAGCGTTTTTCTCCTTTGAAGTCTAAATATACATTGCCGGTTTCGCCCACTCCAAGGCCATAAGTGTCTAAGTTGATATTGGCTACCTCATCAGAGAAACTGAATACAGGGTCACGCTCAAATTCATTGATACTTGAATTGAAAAAATAGAACCCATCGATACCAGAAGTATATACTTTACCTTCGATCGGACCCACGGCAAGACCTGATAAACCTCTAACTCCGTCTTTTTCGCTGATTTCTGTTACCCTTGCGTTGGGAACATCTAGATTGCCAGATGCCGTTTTTTGGAAAACAATCCTAAATAGTACCCCTGCCTGGGTACCGCCCCAGAGTTCACCTTCTTGATTTTCGGCCAAACTATAGATCGATCGTTCCACACCGGAAATTGAGCCGATATTTTCATAATCATACTCTCCGTTGATCCCCTTTTCTCTCTTAAATACCTGAATTCCAAAACCACCACTAATAAACACATAACCTGGATGAAATTCCGAAATCACTATTTTAAGTGTCTGGTAGCTCTCCGTGCCTGGGATAATCTTGGAGGTTTTTCCCCTAATTGAATAAACCCCAACTCCAGTGCTCAACATCTGATTACCATCTGGAACAAGATCAAATACCTGAGTATTGGGAATTCCCTCTACCTGCTTGACGATCCCGTCGGACTTATCTAGGTACAACACATTAGTTGATGTTCCGATGTATAAATTGTCATCGTAGGCACCAAGAGATAATGGACTACCTATTTCATATTGATCAGAATCAAATCGAGAAATCGGTGAAAAGATTTCAATTTTTGAAAGGCCACTATTCGTACCCACCCATAAATTAGAAGTATTGTCCAGGAAAAAAGCATAGACACTTTGGTCGGTAATAGAATTTTTGGTGTTGAACTGGGATTTTATTTTCCCCTCTTGATCGATGATAAAAAAGCCATGACCCAAAACACTAAGGGCATAGGTGTTATCAGGAAGACTAAGTGCTTTGTATAAGCTTCTATCTTTTAGAAGAGGGTCGATTTCAGTTGGAAAAGGGATGAAATCCTGACCATCGTAATGATACAGTCCTCCTGAGAAGGCGCCTACCAAAAACCCCTTAGAGTCTTGATAGGGTAATAAAACCTGTACTCGATCCTCTCCCAAGAATTGACTGCCGGGAACCAACTCCAATGCGCCATTTTGTTCCTTAAACAGGCCCAGATTAATCTGATGGGCGTAATAAGTATCATTTAGGCTAAATCCATACATGAATTCGGTGTCCGGTTTCCAAACTTTGAGATTGCTTCCCTGATTTTCCGAAGCTGGCGTATAAATAAAAATTGCTTCTCGGGCTTGGAAGTAAATTTTCCCCTGACTTTCGCGAATCGACCAAATATCATTAAAAATCAAGTCCGAAGGATAGCCATCAATGAGTGATGTTTCTATGGTTTTTCCAGTGGAGTCAGTGGTGACAATACCAAAATCCCCAAGCGATCCGAAATAGAAGGTGCTATCAGAGGCAAGTAGAGTAGACCTAACATTGGTATTGAATTCAGTAGTAGGAGAGGAAAGGAGTTCCCAGTTTTTACCGTCAAATTTTTGAAGACCTGAACTTGTGCCAACAAATAAAAAACCTTCCTTATTTTGGTTCACATCCCAGATTTGTTGACCGGCAAAATTATCATCACCTACCACATAATTGGTAAAGCTAGGTACTCCTTTTGATGCATTAATTTGGCTGTAAGATTGGAAAGCCAGTAAACTTAAGATGAGCGTACTGGACAGTGCTAGATATTTCAAAAAGTCGTGTTTCATGATTTCATCTATTAAGGTTGAGTGTTTGGGGTCAACACTTCATTTATTTTTATTTGATCTGTTAATGGTAAGAAGAGGACCATTTCAGTACCCTCTCCATCCACACTTTTCACACGTAAGTCTCCTCCATGTGCTTTCACTATATCATAGCTGAGAGACAATCCTAGCCCAGTACCAGAACCAGTCGGCTTGGTGGTAAAGAAAGGTTGGAAGATTTTCTCTTTGATGGATTCCGGGATGCCCGAACCATTATCTTTTACTATGAGCTCGATTCCTTTTTTTACTTTTCTCGTGCTCACTACCACTTCTGGATGATAGTCATTTGATCCTGATTTCCCATTCTCCTTGACTGAACTTCGGCTTCGCTCAGAGCAGGCGTAAAATGCATTATTCACCAAGTTCAGAATCACCCTTCCAATATCAGAAGCCACAACATGAAGGTTTGGAAGATCAGGATCGAGCTTCAAGATAAAATCTGAATTGAATGTTTTGTCTTTGGCACGAAGGCCATGATATGAAAGTCTAACAAACTCATCTGCCAATGCATTGAGGTCAGTAAGTTCTTTCTCTCCTTTGTTGGTTCGGCTATGTTCTAGCATTCCTTTGACAATGGAGTCTGCACGTTTCCCATGGTGGGTGATTTTGTTGAGGTTGCCTTTAATTTCTGAGGCTAGGAGCTTGACTTCCTCCAACTCTCCTTTTTCCAATTCTTCATGAAGTTCATCTAACATTTCTGAACTTACCTCTGAGAAGTTATTCACGAAGTTGAGCGGATTTTGAATTTCATGGGCAATGCCAGCTGTAAGTTCCCCAAGCGAAGCCATTTTTTCAGATTGGATGAGTTGATTTTGGGTGGATTTCAGCTCTGCATAGGCTTTTTCTATTTCTTTGGCATGGGCGATTTCTTTGAGTCTGGTTTTCTCCCGTTCCTTTAATTGGATCCTTTTTCTAAATAGGGCAAAAACAGCTGCAATAATGCCTATTGCAATCAATAGGTAAATCAGATAAGCCCACCAAGTTTTCCACCAGGGAGGTAGTATTGTGATTTGTAAGTTCTTACCTTCTTCATTCCATATCCCGTAGGCATTGGAAGCGATGACTTTGAAAGTATAGGTTCCTGGCTCAAGGTTGGTGTAAGATGCAAAATTTCTATTATCATAAATCCAATCCTGGTCTAAACCTTCGAGCATATGCGCATATTGGTTTTTCGTAGGATTGGCATAATGAAGTGCCGCGTATTCAAAACTCAAATCATTCTGATCGTACTGAAGGCTAATTTCATCTGAGGAAAGTAAATCCACCTCCAATGGAGAGTTTTCTCCCATCTCGTACACGGAAAGATTGGATATCAATAAATTTGATATGATCACTGAAGGGGGAATTTTATTTGAGGCCACGGTGGAGAAAGTAGTAAGCCCATGATCTCCTCCGAAATAAAAATTACCTTCTCGAGTTTTATCCGCTGCAAGGGAAATAAAGGAATCACCGCCAAGACCATCATCCTCATTGTAATTAATAAAAGTGACTTTATCCAAAGCTTCACTTTGCATCATTTGGATTAGTCCATTTTGGGTTGAAAACCACATTTCTCCATTTTCCCCTGGCAAAACAGTTTCTATAAAATTGGTGGGCAGGCCATCCTGTTCTGTGTAGTAAGTGATTTCATCGCTTGCTATATCCAAAATATTAATCCCTCCATAAGTCGCCATCCAAAGCTGCCCATTGTATTCCATGACATCAAAAACCTGTGTATTACTTAAAGTTGTAGGGTCTAAAGGATCACTGGTATAGTATCTCACCGAATTGGTTTCAGGATCAATTCTAGTAACTCCTGCATTGGCACTGGCAATCCATATATATTTCTCACCCATTTCTATGTCAGAGATATTGGCATCCTGAATAATGATTTCGACATTCTGTTCATTGACATTGACTACGGTGGATTGTTTTGCTAATTCTCCGTCTTGCTTAAAAATAGCAATACCATAAAGTGGTAACAAGTCAGGTTCTAGATCATTCCAACTATTGAAATGGTGGCTATCATCTGATCGATACCGTAGAGAATAGGATCCAGGATTGAGTTCGACCTGAGTGATCTGAAGTCTATTTTTGAAAGCCCCACCTGCCCAAAGTGAATTATCTATCGATTCCATTCCAATGATGGTTTCTCCTGCGGAGTTTTGAAGCCATCCATAATCAGCCATACTTGCAGCATCTCCTTCTCCTACTGTTACTAGGTAATATGAGCCCCGTTCAGAAATTTCAAATCCTTGCGTTAGCTCTTCGGATTGCCCCACTTCCTTGATACTTGTAATCTCCTGCCCCGTCTGCAGCCAGGTTCTTACCTGATCGAGAATTTCATTGGGGTAGGTTTGGCTGTATTTACTTACTATTTCATTAAAATCATCTGAAGCAGGATTAAGTACTGTTAACCCGCCGTTGGTTCCAATCCATATATTCCCCTTTTTATCTTCTCGGATTACCCTTACTTGATCATTTGGCAACCCCTTTTTGTCGTCCTCATTGGTTCTTTTGTACCGTTTAAGTTCTTGGTAGTTTTGATCCATTTTAATCAACCCGTCCCCCCAAGTACCCACCCAAATGGTGCCATCGGCCTGCTCATAAATTGATCTAGCAGACCCTCCAAACATGTCATTTGCTGATGAGAATCCTACTTTTTGTATACTTTCATCTTCTTCATTGAAGATGTTTATTCCATTTCCACGAGTACCTATATAAATTTTCCCCGGTGAGATCTTGGAAGCAAAGAGTCCATACGTTCCTCCCTGGCTCAATGAATTTGGATCTTCTGCGTTGTGGCTATAAAACTTAAAAGGTTGATTGACAGGATCGTATTTGAATAGGCCTTCTGCGCGTGAACCGAACCAAAATATTCCACTTTTGTCAATCATCAATTCTGTCAATCGATTTGTCCAAAACCCAGTATTCATTTTCCGATTTCCAGGTATCAAAACTTCGGTGTATTGGTCGCTGTTTCCTTCAAACTTGAGTATGCCACGATAGTTGTTCAAAATCCAAATATTACCCTCAGAATCCTCCCTTATCGAATTTAAAAAAGTAGCAATATCTTCATTTCCAGAATCATAAGTGACTATTTCCCTGAGCTTGTTATTTGCTACATCATATTTGAAAATTCCTTGGCGGCTGGTAATCCAAAGAATTCCATCTTTGTCTTCATAGATTTCTGAAATGGTATTTTCAAAGCTGTTTAAGGTGTTTTCTATATCAAATTTTATGGGTCTAAACTCTGAAGCTCCTTTGGGAAGGTACATGAGACCATGGTTGGCTGAACCTCCCCATATTCCTCCTGCATTATCCTCATAAACAAACATGGATATGTAAGAATGGACTGCCGGCTTTCCATTTATATTTGCATAGGGGGCTTGGATCCATGTATCTGATTCCGGATCAAATTGAATAATTTCAAATCCTAAAGTACTGGCCCAAATTCTACCTTGAGAATCAGGAAGGACCTGGAGCGTTCTTGATGCTCCTGCTGTCTTAAAAGTGGAATCAATATTATAATTTTTGAAGGTGTTTTTTGCCCGGTCAAAGTAGGTAAGTCCAAATTCGTTAGCAATCCAAAGGTTGCGGTTGGCATCTTCCGCAATATCAAAAATCATATTATGTTGAAGGCTATTCGCATTTCCAATGATGTTACGGTAGGTTTTCCAGCTATAACCATCATATCGTTGAAGCCCATTTGAAGTACCAACCCAAATTAATCCATAACTATCTTGCATTACATCCATCACTTGAGGAGATGCGAGTCCGTTGGAGATAGAGATGGTTTCCAGTTGGATTTCCTGGGATTTAGCTTCAGGGATAGTTGCCCAAATCAAACCAAATAGAAAAAAGAAAAGTTGGGTTGAGTTTAAAATCGAATGGTTCATATTTGACCGGTTTTATTAATTGAAATTTTGGTTTGGAAGAGATAATTCATAGCGATCCAAACCTGTTATCGTACCTGTTGGAAATAGTCTCCAAATCTCCTTTAAGATGACTTCCCCAAAAGTTGTCATCTTTGATTTCTGCTACAGCTAATTGAATTTTGGTTCGTATCATAAATTCTAAGGTTCAATTGGCAAAATGATACTTATCTCTGTTTCTTCTCCCTCTATACTCTTGACTTGTAAGTATCCTCCATGTGCTTTCACTATATCATAGCTGAGAGACAATCCTAGCCCGGTACCAGAGCCTGTCGGCTTGGTGGTAAAGAAAGGTTGGAAGATTTTCTCTTTGATGGATTCAGGGATGCCGGATCCATTGTCACGGACGGAGATTTCTACCCCTACCTGACCGTCCGGCAGGCCTGAATGGGATGTGGTCGTCGTTGTTTTTACAGTAACCTCTGGTTTATAGACTTCTCCACCTTGAGAGCCAGTCCCGATATTTCGGGAGGGTTGGGGAGTATTTTTCGCTTTTTCATCTACAGCATAAAATGCGTTATTCACCAAGTTCAAAATCACTCTTCCTATATCGGAAGCCACTATCTTTACTTTAGGAAGATTAGGGTCAAGATCTAGCTTAAAATCAGCATTGAAAGATTTATCTTTTGCACGTAAACCATGGTAAGAAAGCCTTATAAACTCATCAACTAGCGTATTAATGTCGGTTAGTTCCTTTTCTCCTTTGTTGGTGCGACTATGTTCGAGCATTCCTTTGACGATAGAATCTGCTCGCTTCCCATGGTGGGTGATTTTGTTGAGATTACCTTTAATATCGGTAGCTAGGAGCTTGGCTTCTTCCAACTCTCCATTTTGCAATTCTTCTTGGAGTTCATCAATCATTTCAGAGCTTACTTCTGAGAAGTTATTGACAAAATTGAGGGGGTTTTGAATTTCATGTGCAATTCCTGCTGTCAGCTCTCCAAGTGAAGCCATCTTTTCTGATTGGATCAGTTGGGCCTGAGTAGATTTAAGTTCGGAGTAAGCTTTTTCAATCTCTTTGGCCTGAGCTAGCTCCCGATCTTTTGCTAATTCCCTTTCCTTTCTAGCGGCTCTTTTCCTTTGTTCCCGAATGAAGCCATAAGCGGCAAGGAAAAATAGGCATGAATAAAGTAGATAAGCCCACCAGGTTTGATACCAAGGAGGTAATACCTTTATGGATAACAGTTTAGGTTCTTCACTCCAGATCCCATCAAGGTTTTCTGATTTCAATTCAAGCGTATAATTTCCTGCTGGAAGGTTGGTAAAAACAGCATTTCCATTTGCATCTTGCCAATTGTCATCAAAATTGACCAATCGGTATTGCGTATTATTATTCCCGCTTCCCCCAAAGTGAATGGCCGCAAAATTGATATTTAAAGTGGTGATTCCAGGAGGAATAAGCAGAGAAGAAATGGTATGGTTTGGTTTCCTTTCTGTGGAGTCCAAATAGTTTTGGTAATTTTTACCATCTAGGGTTATTCCTCTAATAATGATTTTTGGAGGGTATGGATTAGTTTGAAGTTCACTGGGATCAAACACATTCATTCCACCATTTCCCGAAAAGTAGATTTTTCCAGATGGGCCACGATTTTTCAGTTTGGGATTGAATGAACTGGATTGAAGCCCCCTTTCAATACCAAATCTTACTGTTTTGCCAGTTTCTGGGAGGTATTGAAAAATGCCATCCGAAGTTCCAAAATAGAGGTACCCATCCACATCATAGCTCAAGGCTCTGATTTCAAGGTCTCGAAATCCAAACTCTTCATAAGTCTGCCAGAATTTTAATCCATTGTATTCCTCATCTGCATAGCCAAATCCATCCACTGTAGCAATCCAGACTCTTCCTTTCGTATCAAGAACCGGCCGAGAGGGTGAATAACCTAAATCTTCACCGAAGAATGTACCTTGTTTAATTACAGATTTAGATTTGGTGTCGATCAATATCCAAGAGCTTCCACCTTCAGTTCTTTGGACCAAAAGATTTTCCTGAGAATCAATCAATACTCCTCGAGGTCTGGAATTGGAAGAATCTTTGACCATTGCGGTGAATTTTTCTATTTCAGGATCAAAAAAATCTATTCCATCGGTATGACTGATCCAAAGTTTGTCCCTAGCATCTACATGAATTCCAAAAATCCAATTTTTACTTAAAGAGGTTGAATCATTTGGATCATTTCGATACCGGGTAATCAAACCTGTTTTTGGGTCTATCCGATTGAGTCCTCCATTTTGATCTCCAGGAGAGCCTGTTCCTATCCAAAGTGTAGAATCAGAAGTCTCTGCAATTGCCCAAGGATAGGGATGCGATAATTCTGACCCGAATGTTTTACCAGCAGGAGGATTATCCTGGGAAGCTCCAATTCTGTGGAGAATGCTCTTTCCATCTGCAGCAAAATGAATGAGTCCACTTTCCATAGAAATCCGCTGACCTATCCAAAAAGATCCATCTTCCAGTTCGTAAGAAGAAAGGATATCAGGGATGATTTTTCCTTGTTCATCCCGTAAAAGGCCAAAATCAGATTGATGCGTATTTAAAAGGCTGATTCCATAGGCGAATCTAGAGATCCATATGACCCCTTGTCGATCCAAATATAATTTGCATCCGTGATCACTGGACATTGGAAGTAGTTCTTTGTGGGTATTCGTACCAGAATGGATGGTTAAGGATTCCCCTGTTTCTACATTGATTTTGGTGATCGCATTCCGTTGGTTGAGCCATATAAATGGACCATGAATTATATAAGAAGCTTCACTCCCAAGGCCTCTTTCCTTCAATAGTTCAGGTTCACTGAATTTTTTAAATGTCCAAGGTTCAGTATCGGATTCCCGTGTAGCCAATCCACTCGGATTTAAAAGAACTGTGCCTGAATTCCCGTAAGGAAGAATGATAGTTTGGCGGTATTTGGCAAAGGATGTTTTATTTATAGTGTTTTCATCAAGAGGAAATTGTTCATAGTGAAATTTCCCATCAGGATGCCTCTTCCCCATTTTTGCCTCTTTCCCATTTTGAACTAAAATAAAATTTACTCTTCCGTTATCCCCAAGTTGAAGATTATATACTTCACCTGATTCCTGCCCAGGCTCTAAAATAAATTTTTGAGTTTCCGGGTCTAGCTTCATGATTCCTTTTGTGGTGGAGGCAAATACTTCACCTTGCTTTCCCAAGAGGACTTGGACATACCTCCTATTCAAATCAATATCCCAGTAAAATGAAAGGCTATCTTTATTGGAGTCATAATAAACCAAATCCCCATCTTCGGCTTCTATCCAGATCCCTCCCTTTTCATCTGCTTCTACATATCGGCCTTCATAAAAAATCTTTTTAAAATTTTTTCCATCAAACTGGAAAACTCCTTCCCAGGTACCCAGATAGATAAATCCGTAGGTGTCCTGAGTCACATCGGTGACTGAAGTACTTGGCAGTCCCTCATCTGATGTGATGTTGTTGAAAACTGCATTCTGAGAAATGTTCTGAGCGTTTAGAGCCAAAGAAATCATGGCCAAACCGCAGAACTGAAACATCATAAAAAATGGTGTTTGGAATAGCTTTTTCATTAAAAAAACTGTCTAAATAACATGTGTCAGAATGCCACTGGATAGATCAACTAATGAATGAAGAGAGTCGGGAAACAAGAATTCAAGTTGTTATTCCGCTGTTTGGTTTAGTTCTCCTTCAATCAAATCTATAATTCTAGTTAATCCCGGTCTGAGGATACGCTCCTTATATCCGGCCTCGGAAACACTCTTTTGGATAATAATTTTCAGAAGATACTGAATTTCAGGATCATTTGACATGGCTTCAAGGTCAAATTTTACAGAGGCATATTTTCTTGACTCATTGAAAGTGATGTTCACATCACCAAAATCGGGTTCCATGTATTTCAAGATATGCTCGGAATATTCTTGAATAGGCTCCTTGTTTCCCCCTTCTAACCTGAAGCTGTATTCCAAAAAAGTTTCATAACTGGACAAAACAGGTTTTAGGTCCTTATTTGTTATCAGACTCAAAGTCCCCGAGTATTTCATTTCTTCATCGGCAGGTTATGATGGATTGAAGTAGTGAACAAAGCCTGCTCTTTCTAAAGCAAATACGATATGAAAGCTGTCAAGCTCTTCAGGAAGGGTATTTAATAAAGTAGTTCTCTAGTATAAGCTTCCCTATTTTCTAAAAATTAAAAAATACGGTCCAAGCAGTTGAGGTTTTCTTGGTAATCCTGTCTGAGATTTTCTATTAAAATCGCTTTCTGGTTTTTTAGTTTTCTGTTTTCATTCCAAGTGTTGACTTCGAGTGCGATCAAAATCTCTAAAACAACCAGAAGGATTTCACCCAGAGCATAGTTGAGGTACTTACTTTGTTATCAACCAATAAAATTTTCCTCATATGGTTAATTACTCTTAATGTAATTAATTGGCTTTTTGCTGGAGGTATTCTTGAATCGACTTCATATTTTCCAAAGTGGAATCATAAACTTTTCTATAGGCCCAATTCCATCGATTGACACGCGATCTTCGGAGTAACAGAAAATCCTTAAATTCTTGCGAATTTTTCATCTTCTCAAAATCTATTGGGAAAATTTTTAAGTCAAAGATTTCAGAATCTTCGTTACGTTCCACTTTGAAAAATTCTTTTTGAATAGGTATGCTTCGAAATTCATTGAAATTTTTATCCTCCATAATTATTAAATCCAGATAGAACCTGGAGTTATGATAATGGGAATTGATTTGTTTTCTCAGTTGGTCATTAAAAGGAATCTGAATATTTCCAGATTTGATGGTTTCTAAGGCTTTCGTGTTTTGGATGAAGTACACTCCTCCGAATAATTGTGGGTCTACATCTTTTAGTTCTTCCCAACTTAAGAGGGGTTTTTCTAAAGCAACAAGGCTACTTTCAAAATTTTCTATGCGGCGTAATTGTAAGTGCATGAATGCAGTGTCCAACTGCATATCTTCAATTAATTCCAATAGCATCTTTCGCTCATAAATCTTTTCTTTTCTATCCTCATTCCAAGTATTAATGCTCAATGCTATTAGGATCCCGATGGTCACCAGGAAGATTTCACCTACAGCATAAGTCACATACCGAGTAATTCGATTTTGTTGAAGGAGTTTTTGGCGGATTTTGCGGAAGATTGAGATCATGATTCTTGAGTTTTGATCAGAGTTTAAGATGAAATTTCATTTTCAATCAAAGCAAGTATACCTTGGGCTTCAACCATGATCTTGGAATAATTCGAAATTTGACGAAGAATCAGTCCATTTTTGTAATACAGAGAATTTAGCAAAAATGGATCATCCCGGTAGGCTGCTATAGCTTTCTTTTTAAGTTTTGGATGATCTCTGACATGATCAAATTCCATGAAAAACTTCTCGATGTCACGACTATAATTTCTGAGAGAAAAATCTGTGCCCTCTTGAATGATTTTTATGGATCTATAATACAGCTGTAGACGTTGGGTCAGACTGTCATTTTGGATAATTTCAATCTGACCTGAGGATAGCAGATTTTCAAAAGCACTTTGATTGGGGTAGAACAATGGCACCCGAAATCTGGCACTACTAGAGGGATCTAAGTCATCGACCGAGTTGGCATCCATGATTTGATTGGACAGCTTACTCAGGTTTTCATAAATTGTGGAGTCCTCTTGGATTATTTCTTGTAGTAGATCAATGTCCTCTTGAAGATTTTGAGCTATCTTTTTCAGACTTGTTTGCTCTTTCTTCATGGTCTTTCGGGATTCATTCCAGTTATTGACCTGAAGTGCAATCAAAATTCCAATTACCACCAAGAATATCTCACCCAAGGCATAGAGGATATAGGAACGAATTTTATTCTGTTCCATAAGTTTTTTTCTGATTTGTCGAAAGAATTTAAGCATCAGTTTTTAATTCTTGATTTAAGTTCTTTTGCTATCATAGCTTCCCCTTTTCTGTTGGATTCAATTACAGCATCAAGCCTCGCTCTGTTATTTTTATAAACAAAACTGCGGAGATTGATCACTCTTAACAGATTCTCATCTCTGATATCATTTATATTGGGTACTTCACGCAAATAGGGTTTACCGACTTCATCCACAGTTAATTCATCTTTGATAAATTTCCTTAAATAGATCTTTATTTCCTCTTCACGTTCATCCTTGAATTCATTGATGAACAGGGCATAGCTTGGAAGTACTTGGCCGTATAGGTTGGAAATATAATTTCTCAAGGAATCATTCTTAATAATATCAAGTCCATTTGATTTCAAATTTTCATAGGGCCCAGAGTCAAATCTGTATAAGAAGTCGGTTAACATTTTGCCGACTAACCGCCTTATAGTTTCTTGGTCAGGCATTTCATTCATTTGAACATATTGTAAAAGACTATCTACCCCTTCTTTATTCTGCTGTACTCTGGGTTCAAAGAAGTTTTTGATCAAGAACAGATCATTATTCAGAGCATTTTGCATCTGCTTTAATAGGATGGTCTCGTACTGTTCAGCCCTACGTTGTTCATTCCAATTATTCACCTGAAGGGCAATCAGTATTCCTATCACCACCAAGAATATCTCCCCCAAGGCATAGAGGAGGTATCGAGTGATTCGATTCTGAGAGAAGGGTTTTTGGCGGATTTTGCGGAAAAAAGAGATCATAAGGAAGTATCAATTTCTTTTTGAATCAATTCGTGGAGCTCAGTTGCTTGGTTTTGAAGACTTCTAGAAAAGGAACTTTTGGTCTTCCAGTGAAAAGCATATCTAGATAAGGTGTTAATTACGACACGATCTCGTTGGATTTTTGAAAAATCATATCTGAAAGCATTTTTGGTTACGCTTCCACCAGCCTCAAACTTTAAATAGGGATCGATGAAAGTAGTTTGATTGACCTTTTCGTTTAGATCCTCGTAGATGGTGCTCACCAGTTTTTGTTGTGTGATGTATTTGCTCAACTCTTCTCGAAGCTCCAGATTATATATCAACCCCAACTGTCCAGAGCTTTTCATTTCCTCATAGGCAGATAATTCGGGAAGGTGGCGGGAAAGCCGAAAATAATTGCCAAATGCAAAGTCCAATATCTGCTTGTTCGAATCGTTGAATTCACCGGACTCTAAAAGTTCCACTGCCTCATCCAATTGGTTAGCTACTAAACTGGAATACTCTTCAATTTCCCCAAGGAAAATAATGATCTGATCCAAATCATTGCTAAGACGCTGGTGGAATTCCTTGGATTTTCTCTTTTCCAAGCGATCCTGATTCCAATTATTCACCTGAAGGGCAATCAGTATTCCTATCACCACTAAGAATATCTCACCGATGGCATGGGGGAGGTATCGAGTGATTCTATTTTGTTGAAGGAGTTTTTGACGGATTTTTCTAAAAAGTGAAATCATTTATTGAGCTTTTCAAGTTCTTCTATTAATTCATCTCGTAGCTTAATGGCAGATTCATTTAAGTCACGAGAGAACATCATATGGTGAGACCATTGCACCGAAAATTTAGAGAGATAATTCACGAACTTTATATCATTAGCCATCTCTTCAAAATTTGTCTTAATCCCTATTTCGACATAGTCCGTTGATACTACGCTCGTGTCCGGAATGGCTCGAATGTATTGATCTATATAAAACACATGTTCTGCAGCATGATGCCCCATTAAGACCAATACTTCATCCGTGGACAAGATTTCCTGTTCAAATTGTATGAGCTTTTTTCTTAAATCAAGATTGTCCATTAACTCTAGATCTCCATTACTTCTCATTTCTGTAATGGTAGAAAGGGAGGGGATTCGATAAGGTACTTGATAGTACAGATGCATCGTTCTTTCAAAAATCCGAGCTTTATCATCTGGTAGCTTTTTGGCTTCCAACATATCGATCGTCTGCAGAATTAATTTTCTAATGGATGACGACCGCCTAATTGACCGTTCAGTTTCGCCGATGAAAATATCAAGGTCTTCAATGATACGTTTATGATAGCTTATAGCTTTCATATTGGCCTGGCGTTCCTGGTTCCAGTTGTTCACCTGAAGGGCAATCAGTATTCCTATCACCACTAAAAATATCTCGCCTATTGCATAGACCAAGTATCGGGTTACCCTGTTTTGAATGAGAAGTTGCTGGCGAATTTTTCGAAAGAAAGAGATCATAGCTTGTCAAGTTATTTTACTAGCGAGTTGATTTCATCTCTGAGTTGTGCTAATAATGGCTCCAAATAGGTGTCCATATTTTGCCGATATAGTCTTGATAATTCCATATTTAGGGCAGTCATACTTCGAATCTGATAACCTGCATTGGCATCATTCCTAAAACCTTCAATGTCTATTCCCAATGATTTAAAGTGGTCTAAATCTTCTTCAGAAATCCCCTTCCTTCCTAAATCCCATATTGAATCCATGATTAAAGCGGAGAAGTATCGTTGGATAAATTTGTTGTATTCGGTTCTTCGTTGTTCTCCTTCCCTGTACACAAAGGATTCCAACCCATTTGTACGATTTAGATACTTTTCTAATAGTTCAATGATTGTTTTGTTATAAATAACATTTACCTCACCCGTTGAAACTAATTCTTGGTAAGCAGGAATATAGGGAGAATAACTACCCCCTCTTCCTATCAAAAAGATGTCCCAAATAAACTGGGCACTATCAGGTAAATTTGAATCTAACTTATTTAAAGATAAAAGTCTTTTACCCTGTTCAACCTTATAAGAAGTTAGATTAATAGATGAGTGTAAGCTGGCACTATCCCTTTCAATTTCCGAAAGAATCCTATAGAGGTAATCGATTTCTCTTTTTCTATCTTTCCTCTCCTCATTCCAGTTATTCACTTGTAGAGCAATTAGTATTCCGATCACGACTAGGAAGGTCTCCCCGATAGCATAGAGAATGTACGTTCGAGCTTTATTCTGTTCAATGAGTTGTTTTCGAATGACTCGGAAAAATTTTAGCATTTGAATCGTGGATTTTCGGGGTAAAAGGATTTTGCTGGTTTTGTGCGAAAGCAACTAATCCGTGTTGATCCAAGCATAAGGTAAATCCAGAGTTCAGACGAGATATGTCGGGTTACTTTGAGCATTATGGCTTCAACTCTTTATTTATAAAATTCAATACATTATTTACGTTACTTTCAATGGACAGCAACCATAGATGATTAATTGTATTTGTTATATGTATCTGATAGAGGCTTTTGTAAGTTTCTTCATTCCTAAAAAAGGCTTCTCCGCTTGTCTTAAGATCCAAGTCGGGATGCATATCAGCTGAAATGGAATATCCAAGGTTGTCTAACTGATCCACTGATTTCAACAGATCAGACCTAACTAAAATATCTCCATAATCGTTGGTCGCCATTATCCTAAGGATACTCTCTCCTATTTTGCTGTGCCCATTAAAGCTGTATTCAAGTGCACTCAGGGCATTAAACAGGCTGTCGCTTTTGATAAGGCTGAGCTTCCCGCTGGACTTGGCTTGATCAAGGGTAGTTTTGAAATTAACAAGCTCGGAATAGGAGACTATCCCTTGTAGCAAAAATTGTAATGAATCAGTAGGAATATCTTCTGTGCCAGCAGCATAATTGAGTAGTCTTTTATTGTAGATGAGTCGATTTTTAGAAGCCAACTTTTCCTCCTCAATAGCTGATATCAGCACATTAAAGTCCCATAGAAGCTGATTAAGCAGCTCAAGTCGTTCTTTGTTGGCAATACGGTTTTGGTTCCAATTATTTACCTGTAATGCGATAAGTATCCCAACCACCACTAATATGATCTCACCCAAAGCATAGAGGAGATAGGAGCGTATTTTATTTTGTTCCAAAAATGACTTTCTGATATATCGTAAGAATTTTACCATTATTTCGAGATCTCGTTTTCCACTAGCCTTTGAACCTCATTCATTTGCCTGAGTATGCCCTGTAAACGGGGTTTGACAGATGAAACTACATCATTACCAACTTCTATCAATTCCATAAACTCATCAGTATGAACCACCTCTTCAAAGGTTGAATAATCGAGGGATTCAATTATGACGCCATCAGGTCCGGGGGTTAGTTGCTGAGGAAAGACCCGATAAAAAAGTTCAAACTTTTCTAACATGTCAGGCCGTGCCAATTCATTTACATAGATAGACATCAGTTTGAAATTGTAGCTGTATAATCGAATCAGGTCGTTTCTGAGTTTTTCATTTTGGATCTTATCAACACCACCTGATTTCAGAGCCTCATAAGCACCATCTGAATAAGGAAAAAATAACCCTACAGTACCTAGATTATTGAGATGCTGCTCAAGGGAATCTCTGGGGTATTCGTTATCTATCCTCATATTCAGGAGTTCATTTAGACTTCTTTCTGCCATGATGAAAATATTCAGAGCGCTTTGTTTATCCTCAATCTCGCTAAGGAGTTCCCGGTTGATCTCTGAAAGCATTTCCAATTCATAGGCACCGTCTTTCCGGCTTTCATTCCAGTTATTGATCTGTAAAGCTATCAGAATCCCAATCACCACTAGCAAAATTTCCCCCAAGGCATAAACCAGGTATCTCGTTACCCTGTTTTGTGAAAGCAGTTTTTGGCGAATTTTTCGAAAGAAAGAGATCATTTTTTAAGGGGTAGATGAATAATAAACTCACTTCCAACTTGTTCATTTGTTTCTAAGTGTAATTCTCCACCATGTGCTTTGATAATATCATGGGTGATGCTGAGTCCTAGTCCAGTGCCTTCGGTTCCTTTTTTTGTAGTGAAAAAAGGCTGGAGAATTTTATCCTTTATTTCTTTTGGGATTCCGGGACCATTGTCTGAAATGGAGAAATGAATTTTGTCTTTCAATAAACTAGTGGTCACCGTAAGTTTGGGTAGATAATCATTCGTTCCTACGGTTTTGAGTTTTTCTCTCATAGCATCAAATCCATTATTGCAGAGGTTCAGAATTACTCTCGAAAAATCTTCACTGATTAGCGATACTTCGCCTACTTCAGGATCCAACTTGAATTCTATGTCCACATTGATAGGAGCTTTGCCTGCTCGCATTCCATGGAAGGAAAGGTTCACAAACTCCCGTACCATTGCATTAAAGGCTTTGTCCTCCCGCTTACCGTCAGAAGCCCGGCTGTGTTGCAGCATGGATTTGACAATGCTATCTGCTCGAGTACCATGTTCATGAACTTTGAAGAGATTGCTTTTTACATCATTCAGGATGGCAATGATTTCTTCTTTGCTATCCGAATCATCCAGATTTTCTAATTCTTCAAATACCTCCTCAATCAGTTCCCGACTGAGATCTGAAAAATTATTGACAAAGTTGAGTGGGTTTTTGATCTCATGAGCTATTCCAGCTGTCAGTTGACCCAGAGAGGCTAATTTCTCTTGTTGAACAAGTTGCTGCTGAGTGGATTTTAATTCTTTAAGGGCTTTCTCGGCTCGAGCTTTTGCTTTTTTCAACCGCTTCAAATCCTCTTTGGCTTGTGAAAGATCCTTGAACCTGGAGTAGGCTAAAGAGAAAACCAATGCTGCTCTCCGCAATAAGTCCCAACTTTCGCTAGAAATTTCACCCGGGGTAGCGGCTCCAATTGCCCCATTCGAAAATTTGGTCAAATGATAAGTGCGTTCGGGGATAGTTTTCCCATAATACCCTTGGATCGCAGGAGACTGTTCAGAACAATAGTTGATCCATTCTATGCGATTGGCTCCTTTCATGACGATAGAAGTATCCTGTTGCTCACTTTGGTAAAAAGATAGCATCTGTTGGCCTACCCATGTATCATTGTAATTCAGATTAAAATGATCAGCTACATAGGTTTTTTTTCCATCGCGGATATCTTTAAGCGAATACCAACATTCCGCATCTCCCTGAGAATTTTTATTGATGTAAATGGAACTAGTCTCTAATTCCTCTACTCCTAGAAGGCCCATTTCCTCCCGCATTACATTTGCCACCTCTACCAATTCCTCAGGTTCTTGCATGGCCATAGCCCTCGCTCTGACACGCTCCAATGCCAGTTCAATTTTTGCTTTTCTGGTTTGCTTTTCTGAGATAAGTAAATCCTCAAAACGTCTGTAAGCCAGGTCAAATACATTGGCAAAGCGGACCAATGTAGTTAAAGATTCTTCCGGAGGATTAGGAACCTGTCCTGCCAGGCTGAATCCAATTTCCCCGTGTGTAGTGCGTGCTATGACAAAGGTCAGGCCCCCTAAAGCCATAATATCCTCTTTGGTAGGCGCATGAGGATCTGCTTGTTCATATTTGCCATAGGTATTCATCTTATCGATATAATCCCAGGCTTCTTGCCCATTCAGGTCTAAAGCTATGATGGAGGAATCACTTTTCTCCCATGCTGCTAATCTAGGGATCTCATCGTGGACGAACTTTGGGACTGAAATGATCATGCCTATTCTCTCTCCATCCTCGGAGGTCATCGACATTTCATAGCTATCAGGAGTCCATTTCATATGCCAGAAGTAGTCTGCCTCATGTCCAAGGAGAACAAATTCCCTTCGCATGGAAACCATAATATCGAAAAGCTCATCTGAAAACCTCATGGCAGTCACTTGAGCTCGGATCCGTTCTAGACTAAGTTCCAGCTTTGCTTCTTTTGCTTGAGTCTCCGCCTTGGTGAGATCAAGAAACCTGGTGTAGGTAAGATCAAATGCCTGAGCAAAACGCTTAAATATTTCCTCTTCCTCACAAGGAACTTCAGTGATCATCACCAAATACCCAGTCTTGAAATAGGCAGCATGCAAGCGTTGCCATTTTGGTCTTGCAATGCCAGAAGCCTCCATATCTTGAAAAATTTGCTTGGTAATGGGAATTTCCATGAGCCAGTCGTAGTGCTCCTTTAGTTTTTCCCCTTCTAGGGTCACCGTTCGGTAAGGCACTCCCTTTTCCCATCCTTCGTAGAGATTTTCATGAGCATAGTCTCCTTCATTGGAAATGTAAAACGGTTTGATTAATCCATTATCCAAACTTAGCCACCATTCGTCCTCTCTGCGATCCTTTTCACAAAGCACAAAACCACAAGTCCAAAGATTATCAACGAGGGATTTTAACTCGTCAAACAATACGAGGGCAACCTCTCCCAATTCCTCAGCTCTTTGCATTCCCATGGTCCTAGATCTAACTCTTTCCAGAGCAGCCTCAATACGAGCTTCTTTTGCTTGTTCCTCTGCTTTTTGAAGGTCAAGGAATCTGGTATAGGTTTGTTCGAAAACCTTCGCAAAACGTCGGAATAAACCATGCGCTTCAGGCAGAGGTTCTAGTGTGATAAGTAATAGATTACCAGATGCAAAATTAGCCACGTGATGTATTTGCCTTTTTGGCATAGGATATCCTGCGTCTATTGATTTTTGAAATGCTTGGCTAAGCATAGGAAAGGATTGCAAATATTTGAAATAGGCTTGCAACTCATCCCCTGATAAGTCTTTGACCAAAAAATGCTCTCCTCTTTTCCATGATTCAAATTGGGATTGATGCCATTCATTTTCAGCAATAGGCATGATGAATGGAGGATTCATGGAACCATCAGCATTGCACATCCAAGAAATCAACTCATCCTTCTCCTCATCCCAAATAGTGAATCCACTGCTGTAGGTGTTCACTCCTAAATCATGCAATTGCTGAAAAAGTAAAGAAGATGCTTCCGCAAGTTCTTTGCTCTCTTGCATCGCCATCGTACGTGCCCTTACCCGCTCCAAAGCAAGTTGGATTTCTGATTCCCTAGCTTGTGCTTCTGCTTTTTGGAGATCGAGGAAGCGGCGGTAGACCAAGCCAAAAACCTTTGCAAATCGAAGTCCTATGCTCAATTCACTTTGCAAAAGCTTTCTCCTAGAAATGACATTAACGGAACCTTCGGCAAAAAAGAAACCATAATAAAATTCTCGTTCAGGAAATTCTTCTGGGGTGGGTACATTTAAACTAGTAGAGGCAATTTTGTAATATTTCTTTAGCTCTTTGCCGACCATTTCAGCAAAAAAGTAGTCTTCGCCATTTCTGGCTGCCGCTATATAATTTCTGTAAAAATAATGTTGTCCTCCCTTCGCCGATCCCAAAATTTTGGTTTCAGATTTTCCATCTTTTTCAGCCACTAGCCAAAGTTCTGCTTGATCCTTTTCAGTATCTATTAAGGCAATTCCTCCGCGCACAGAATCAATTCCCAATTTATTTAGCTCCTGAAATACAACTAGTGCAGTATCCCCAATTTCGGAGCTGGAATGCATGCTCATGGATCTGGATCTTACTCGCTCCAAAGCCAGTTGGATTTCTGATTCTCTAGTTTGTGCCTCAGCTTTTTGGAGATCTAGAAAACGGGTGAAGGCCTGCTCGAAAACCTTACCGAATCGCTCAAGAATATCTAAATCCTGCTCGGAAATATAATTTTCACTGACTGTTTGAAGGCCACTATATTTAAAAAATGTAAAGCCGGCTACATAACGTTCAAGGGCTTTATTGGCATCTTGGACATGCTTTGGAAAACGGCTGAACTCTGTCTTTGAGTAGAGATATTCATCATAGATTTTTTTCTCTTCTCCTTCTATGGTGTAAACAAATCGCTTTTTCTGAGCCTTCCAAGCATCCCACATCGCATGATGAAATGGATAATCTTCAAATTTCATGTAATAGGACTCCGGGTCTTTTCCTGTTTCCGGATTGGCAGCCCAAACTGTGTTACTCATATCTTCCTCATCAATAAGGTTGATGATACAAAACGTAAGTGTGAATTCCAGATTGGTAAACTCTTGAAGAAGCGTGTCCACAACAGAGGATAATTCGGAGGAATGATGCATAGCCAGACTTTGGGCTCTCACCCGTTCCAGAGCACTTTCGATTTTCAGCTCTCTGTTTTTCAACAATAATTCTTCTGTCTGTTGATCCACAAGGTTCTGGAGTGTTTCTCGCTCTCTGCGCCATTCTTCTAAGTGCCAAGGATCATTTTCTGTATTAGCGGCAGTAGAAGCATGCCAATGTGTTAATACCCATGTTCCATTGATAAATTCCATTGAGCAACTGGTTCTTAGCTCAAGGTGAATTGTCACATCCTCTGATGCCATATTCATATTTACCAGCTCAATGATGATGGCATGGTTGCCATCTAGAGAAAAGTGTGTGGTGATCCGCTTTCTCTCAATTTTCGAGTCAAGCTGACTCATTTGAATATATTGGGCTTTAAATAGCTTGTCTATTTGTTCAAAAGTAAAAAGTTGCTCATCCTTTGCAGTACCAAAAACTACTGCATCAGGGTGAATGATGTCACGTAAGTTCTCATAAGGAGTTAAGCAATAGCCTACATTGACGATACGATCGTAATTTTTTTCAAGTAGCTGTTCCTTCTCAGATCCCATTCTTTACATTTTTGTTTAGTTGAATGATAAAGCTCGAACCTTCTCCTTCTTTTGTATTTACAAGTAGTTCTCCTCCATGTGCCTTCACAATATCATAGCTCAAAGACAAACCTAATCCAGTCCCCGAACCAGTAGGTTTGGTGGTAAAGAAAGGTTGGAAGATTTTTTCTTTGATGGTGTCTGGTATGCCGGGGCCGTTGTCTTGGACAGAAATCTCGATTACCCCCCTCCGGATATCTCGAGACTGGCCCTGTTCCCCTGATAGTGGGGAGTAGATGCTGCTCACAGTTACGATTGGTTTATAATCGGAATTTCTGATTTCTGATTCCGCTTTTTCTTGAACTGTACTTCGACTTCGCTCAGCACAGGCATAGAAAGCATTATTCAAAAGATTGAGTAATACTTTTCCGATATCCTGAGGAATAACTGAAATCTGCGGAAGATTGGGGTCGAGTTCTGTTTTTAACTCGCAAATAAATTCTGGTTCCTTGGCCAAAAAAGATTGGTAAGTCAGTCGAATAAACTCCTCTGCCAAAGCATTCAAGTCGGTGGGAGCTTTTTCTCCCTTATTGGTTCGGCTATGCTCCAGCATTCCTTTGACGATGGCATCAGCTCGCTTGCCATGTAGGTTGATTTTATGCTCGTTTGCCTCTATGTCCGTGGCAATTAATTTGACTTCTTCTAAATCTCCTTTTTCGATTTCTTCTATAAGTTCTGCAATCAATTCTCTATTTACCTCAGAGAAGTTATTCACAAAATTCAGTGGGTTCTGTATTTCATGGGCAATTCCAGCAGTGAGTTGGCCGAGGGAAGCCATCTTCTCTGATTGGATCAGTTGGGCTTGGGTGGATTTGAGTTCTTCCAATGATTTTTCTAGCGCTGAGTTGGATTCTTCTATAGCCTTTCTTTTCAGCTCCAGTTCTTCTATAGTCTCCTCAAGTAGAATTGCGGTGGTTCGTTTTACTTTTTCAGTTCGATCTAGTTTGAATTCCAAAATGGTCAGTTCTTTATCTGCATCCTTCAGGGATTTAGTTAATGAAGATTTTTGCTCATCAGAGATGGCATCAAGCTGAAGAAGGGTGTCGAGAATTTGCTGGAGATGTTTGTTCATTTATTTTTCTTTTAATGCCACACAACAGGTAGTTAGGTTGTGCATTTCCAAGTTTCCTCCTGCCATTCTTCCCAATTCTGCATAGGAAAACATACCAATCATAGGAACATTCCAAACTTTCTTAACCCCTTCAATCTCAGCATTCATCATGGGTCCAAAGGAAAGTACTCTGCCAGCACAACTGAATACCACCAAGGCATCGGCTTCCGGCATTTCAGTGTCTTTCAGATTTTGAACACCTTTCACGACCTTCTCCATCACATCCCAGTCCGGCGGTAAGGAAAATCTTATTTTGGAGCCTTGTGGAACAGACCCACTTGTATAAAATGAATGGTCAGACCAATCCACAACCAGACCGGGGCGCATGACTGGATCACCTTTTTCACGTTGCAATTGCAGGGGGAAATTGGCAGCCAGCTCCAACAATACATCTTTGTTTTCTGGAGTGATATTTTCAAGCCCTCCATATTTGGTAGTGATATCGAGTGCTGGTTCGTTATCGATGGTGAACACATGGTTACCTTCGCTTTTGGTAACCGTTTTTTCCGTTCCCATGGCTTTCCAGCCACAGGTGGCAATCCCGCTGACTGATACTTTTTCTTCATCTAAAGCTAAACAAACCATCCCATGATCACTTTCCCATCCGTTTGTAAAAGCCCAGGTTTTACTAAAGGCCAAATCATCACCGGCAGCTCCACCAAATGCATTGACTTGTTCACCTGCGATTTCCTGAAGGCCCAGCAACACTTCTTCGCCATCAGTTGCCGCATTACTCACCGCCATGAGGAAAGCAACTTTTCCAAATTCCTTTTGAGCTTTTTCGGCAATGGATTTAGAGGTGTTCCGATAGTTATTATGCTGAAATTCAGCTGAATAAATTTTGAAATATTCTTTTTTCATATCCAGCAAAAGAATGGCCGCAGCACCTCCTTCAGTTTCCTCATCAATAAACTCACCATTGGTAGTTGAGCCAAAAATAGCTATTCCCGCTTGGTCGAGGTAGTCACAAATTGTCTTACGGTCTTGAGAAACAGACAGGAAAACGAATGCCAGTGTGGGCTTATAATTATCCTCTATACATTCATTGAGCGCTGCTTTAATTTCATCAGAAGATCTTCCTTTGATTGATTTTGCTTTCATTTTTTTTAATGTTTTTAAGTAAGACTACTTCTCTTTCAATGCTACCCAGCTTACAGTTGTACCCTGAAATTCGCAGCGGCCTTCATCCAATTTCCCAAATTCACCCAGTGAAAAAAAGCCGATCATAGGCTTTCCCCAGGTAGATGCCAGTCCTTCTATCTCTGTGGAAATCAAAGGTCCGAAAGTCCCTAACCTTCCTACACAGGAAAAAACCATCAATACATCGGCATCCGGCATCTCTTTTCTTTTACTATCCCTGGTGCTTTCCACCACTTTGTCAATCACATCAAAATCCGGTGGAAGGGAAAACCGGAATTGATCTCCTTCATTTACACCACCTGCTATCATGACGGATTGTTCGGCAGGATTAAAAAACAGCGCGGGCTTCATAATAGCATTTCCTGATGCCCTCTCGAACTGTAGAGGATAACCTAGATCTGTTGGAATAAATCCACTTCCTTCAGCATTCGCTCTAACTATATCTTTCCCTAAGAATCTTTGAATGACATGCATCGCAGGTTCATGATCAATAGTGAAAGCCCAGGAGCCTTCACTTTTCGTGATTTTTTTGGTTGTTCCTACAGGTTTCCAGCCTGAAACTGCCAGACCGCTTATTGCAACCTTGTCCTGATCAATAATGAGAGCTAGCAAACCACCTATACTTGATGCATCATTGGTAAAAACGACCCCTGAAAAATCAGCCGGATCACCGCTTCCACCACCTGCGATCAGGGTATCATGGCCTGCCGCATCCGTCAATCCTCTGATCAGTTCATCGTTGGAAACTCTGAAATCCAATGGTGAAATGATGAAGCCGGGATTAGCAAAAGCGTTTTTTCCAGATGTGCCTGCATTATACCCGGCTTGATAGGCAGTCGATCCCCCGTAATCGTTCAATACTATTTTAAAATGGTCAGGTTTAATATCCAATAGCATGACAAGGATATCCGCTTCTGTAATTCCATCTTCAGAAAATTTCTCCGGAGAGGTAATTCCGAAGATCTCAACCCCTTGTTTCCCAAAAATGGAACGGAGCTCTTCAGCATCCATTTTGTTGGTTAGAATGATAATGGCTAAGGTTGGAATGAAACCTTGGCTTTTGCATTCATCTAATTCCTTTTGAATTTCATTAGGGGTTCTTCCGTTGATGGTTTTTGCTTTCATCTATTCAACAATTTTTATTCAACTCATTTCTCTTTCAAAGCCACCCAGCAGCATGCCGTAGAATGAAAGTTTTGAGGGCTGTTTTTTGCCCTACCAAATTCACC
This sequence comes from Algoriphagus halophilus, assembly GCF_900129785.1. Taxonomy (NCBI): domain Bacteria; kingdom Pseudomonadati; phylum Bacteroidota; class Cytophagia; order Cytophagales; family Cyclobacteriaceae; genus Algoriphagus; species Algoriphagus halophilus. The sequence continues at coordinate 571,807 of NZ_FSRC01000002.1, read as the reverse complement.
ATAGGTGAAGAAACCAGCCATAGGACTGTTCCATACCTCAGCCAATCCTTCGTTTTCTATCGTTACAAGTGGTCCGAGAGCCGGCTCTCTACCCGCACAAGAAAAAACCAATAAGGCGTCTGCATCCTTGCCTAAATTATTCCTGACTTTTCTTGCTTCATCGGTGATCTCCTGAACAATATCAAAATCCGGAGGTACCGAAAACCAAAACCTCTCACCCTCAACCATCTCCATATCCATGTTGAGCGCATTTTCTTCATAATCAATACTCATCGGAGATTTGATGAGAATATCATCGCTGCTTTCCCGCTCCACAATAAATGGGTAATAGAAAGATAGCTCGTTTAATACATTAAACTCCCGGTTTTCACCTTCCTTACCCTTGCCTAGATAATTCAAGTACATATCCACTGCTGGCTTTCCATCAATGGAATACAGAAGTTTACCTTTGCTGTGGGTTACTTTCCTAGAAATTCCTAGCCGTTTCCAGCCTGTAATGGCCATACCATTTAGTGAGACTTTATCAGCATCAAAAACCAAGACTATCAGGCCATGATTTGTTTCATGGGTTTTTGTAAAAACGGCCGTTCCTGCTAAGGTAAAATCGTCACCGGCCATCCCTCCAAAAAAGATCTTTTCCGGTCCTATTGCTTCGGTTAATTCTTGAACCAGAGTTATTCCGTCAAACAATTCAGAAGTTGGTGTTACGCCGGTACTGCAGACAATCATAGAGGGATTGACATACTGGCTAAGTGCGGAATTTGCCACTTGCTTTACAACTTCTTGAATACTTTGTACTCCTATTTCCTTCAATAAAATAGAATAAGAATCTCTTGCCAAATCCATCAAGAGGAGGGCCGTTTCTCCATTACTTTGGTGACCATTTACAAATTCACCACAGGAAGTAGCTCCAAACACGTCGATATCGTATTTGGAAAGGATTTCCCTTATCACTTGCCTGTCCTGAACTACAGAAATAAAAACAACGGCAAGGGTAGGGATGAAATCATCAGCAATAGCAGATTGTATTGCCTTTTGGATTTCCTCAGGAGATTTACCGTGAATGGATTTTGATTTCATGTGTTTAATTTGATTATAAACTTCGTTCCCCAATTGATCGATGTTTCTACCTTCAACTCCCCTCCATGCGCCTTCACGATATCATAAGATAAGGATAATCCCAAACCAGTTCCCGAGCCTGTCGGCTTAGTGGTAAAGAAAGGCTGGAAGATTTTTTCTTTGATGGAGTCTGGAATGCCTGGACCGTTGTCTTGAACAGAAAGCTCGATCCCTTTTTCAGTTTTCTTCGAACTGACAATTACCTCCGGTTTGAAGTCTTGGGGGGTAGTCTTAGCTTTTTCATGGACTGCGTAAAAGGCATTATTCACCAGATTGAGAATCACTCTTCCGATATCTGAAGCCACGACATTTACCTTTGGCAAATTGGGGTCAAGCTCCAGTTTAAAGTCTGCATTAAAGCTCTTGTCTTTTGCCCGAAGTCCATGGTAGGAAAGCCGTACAAATTCATCCGCCAGAGCATTTAAGTCAGTAGGAGCCTTTTCACCTTTATTGATGCGGCTATGCTCCAGCATTCCTTTGACGATAGCATCTGCGCGCTTACCGTGAAGGTTGATCTTGCTTAAGTTTTCTTTTAGGTCTTTGCCTATTGCCTTCGCTTCTTCTAATTCTCCATTTTCTAATTCCTCATTCATCTCATCGACCAACTCGTCACTGACTTCTGAGAAGTTATTGACAAAGTTCAATGGGTTTTGAATCTCATGGGCAATGCCTGCGGTCAGCTCACCCAAAGAAGCCATTTTTTCAGATTGGATAAGTTGGGCTTGGGTGGATTTCAGTTCGCTGAGGGTAAATTCAATCTTTGATTTTGCATCTTCCAACTGCTTGAAATCTTCGTATCGGGCATAGGCAACAGAAAAAGCATCTGCTAGATTCTGTACCAGATCAATTTGAGCAGGGGTTAAATCTGCAGCACTTCCCACATACAACATTCCTTGAGGGAAAGGGAGGAATTGTAATGTCAGTGATTCCGGAGCTTCTTCCCCTCCCTGATAGGTAATAGGGTTTTCTATCTGCTGTTGTTCCAGTAGCGTTTTTGCAAAAGCTAAAAACTCCTCTTTGTTCCAATGGGCAATGTAGGGCTGTTGTTTTCTCCAGTGTTGTACCCCATTGGAACTGATCTGATTGCTCTCATAGTCTAAGTTCAGGGCAGCTAATGGTTTGCCATCAGGAGTGGATAAATAAAAACGGATTTTCTCCTCTTTTTTATCGACTATCATCAAGCCGCATCGAAAGAAAGGAACCCCTAGTGTCAAAAGCTCTCTCCAAATCAGAGGGGTAATCCGCTGCAAATCCTCCGTTTTTCGCATGGAGGCGATTTCTGCTCTGACGCGATCTAAAGAAGATTGTTTGATAGCTTCCTTTTCACGAGCTTCAGCTTGTTTGATGTCTTTGAATCGGGTATAGGATTGATCGAAAACCTTTCCAAATCGTTCCAGAACAGAAAATTTGTCGTCAGATAAAGGTTCGATACAGGCAAGAAATAAGACTCCAAAATCATTAAATGTATTGTATAAATAGACTTTTTCAGGAGCTCTCATTGCTTCTTGGACTTCCTTGGGTAGTCTTCCCAATTCCATTTCATTGAAAAGTACATCACACCAGCTTACCATGTTTTCACCTTCCAAAATGTAAAGTTGTTTAGTTCTTTTTTCTTCCCAATATTTCCAATATTCCAGATAAACTGGATGATCCTGATTGGTAATTAAAAAGCTATCTGTTCCGCTTTCCGCTTCTGGATTGGCTGCCCACCAACGAACGGATTTATTTTCTGGATAATAAATCCAGATCACAGCACGCTCCATCTGTAATTCCAGATTGGTTAATTCTTCAAAGACCTTGGCAAGAATTAAATTCAGTTCGCTGGAATGTTGCATTGCCATTGATTGGCTACGTACTCTCTCCAGAGCAGCCTCGATCTGTGCTTCTCTTGCCTGTGCTTCTGCTTTTTGAAGGTCAAGAAATCGGGTGTAGGTTTGTTGAAAAACCTTATTGACACGGATCAAAATGTCATTTTCCTCCTTGGTATAAATGACTTTTTGATAATTGAACATCGTGATACCAGAGTACCTGCCCAATGCAGCGGAGCCGGATAACCCTGATCCTTTAGCAATAAAATCCCTACGACTTTTAGGGACATCTATACCAATTGCATTAGGGTAAAAGTGCTCAAAGTATTCATCCTTCGATTTTTTATCTTCATCAAAAGTGAAGAAATCCACACCATTTTTTCTGGCATTTTTATTTAACTGATGGATGGGGTGACCAAAGTAGGGTAGCTTCACTTGTTTAGGGTGTATGGCAGTACTTGCACCAATCCAGAAATTAAATCCTTGGTTGTCTTCGTCAAAGATGTCTATGTAGCAAGTATCAATGACCAGGTTTAATAGTTCAAATTGCTTGAAGAGTACTAGGATGACCTCTGATAATTCACTGGTCTTATGCATTGCCATTGAGCGTGATCTAATTCGCTCAAGAGCAGCCTCGATCTGTGCTTCCCTAGCCTGTGCTTCCGCTTTTTGGAGGTCGAAGTATCTATTGTACGTTAGGTCAATTACACTTACAAACCGCTGAATTATCTTAAGCTCCTCCTTGCTAAAAGGTTCTTGAGTCCAAGCATAAAAACTACCATGTTTGAATGGGAGGAAGTAACCGTATTGTACTTCATTTTTTGAAAACTTTGGTTTCGGTAAATCACCGTAACTTTCAAGAATAAGATCGTAATATTCCTTTAATTCCTGCCCATTTAGCTTTGGACAATAGATCTGCTTCTTACTCCAATGATCGAATATTGATTCTAAAACTTCATTTCCAGTCAATGATATTTTCCCAATCAATAGAAGATTGTTCCCTTGACCAGATCGAACTGTGGCATACATGGTTCCCTGTTTAGTTTCCTGCTCAATCAATCCTATCCCTGACCTTAATGGGGAGATTCCTAATGAGTTTAATTCATTAAAGACTACACTATTGGCATTTGCAAGATCACTGGTGTTGTGCATGGCCATGGCTTTAGACCTGACTCTTTCAAGTGCTGCCTCAATCTCTGCTTCTCTTGCTTGAGCTTCCGCTTTTTGTAGGTCAAGAAAGCGGGTATAGGTTTGTTCGAAGACTTTAGCGAAGCGATCAATTAGTAAATTCTCTTCTTCTGTGAATTGGTGATTAGTAAAATTGAAAACCCAAAGACCCGTGTTCTTCTGAATTCCCCAAGAGGTTTTAAATCCATGTTCTATCGATTGAATTTTCTGCCACCTTTCTTTGGTCACAGAAATTCCAAGATTTGTTTTATCGTACAAGTGATTATAAAAATCTAAGGTCTCCTGCCGAGTTAAATCAAAACTAGTGAAAGAGGCTCCCTTATCCCGCGCTTCCCAAAATTTTGAGAATAATGGGTGGTCAAAATAGGGGATATTCAACCGGGTCGGGTAAATCATGTCAGGCGTAGCTGACCAAAAATGGAAATCCTTTGATTGATCTTCAAAGGTGATTAATTGACAACCATCTATGGGTAGCCTTAAGTTTTGAAGTTGGCGGAAAGTCACTTCTACCACTTTCTCAAGCTCTTCACTTCGGTGCATGGCCATTGAAGCGGATCGAACACGCTCTAATCCGGCCTCAATCTCCGCCTCTCTAGCCTGCGCTTCTGCTTTTTGAAGGTCTAGGAAGCGGGTGTAGGCTTGTTCGAATACTTTGCCGAAGCGTTTAAAAATTTCTTCTTCTTCTTTTGTGAACTCAGTTAGACTGAACCTTTGAATTATCAGGATAGAGTTCTTTGATCGCACGACAGCTCTTACCCAGCCAGGTGTTTGATACACAAATTCCTGTCTGTCCTTTGGTATAATTTTAAAATCGGAATACTTAAATAACCACCTGAAAAACTTGTTTTTTTCTTCTTTCGAATATTTTTCAGTGTAAAACGGGAGACCATCTTCAGTTGGATGGGTTAAAATTCTGAAGTGCTCCTCAGAAAATGGAATGTGGAATTTATTAAGGTATCCTTGCCCTTCACGTGCGAACCAACTATTAAGACCTTCGTTAATATTTGAAAAGTCGGTGATAATTTGTGAACCATTAAATTCGATACCAAGCGCGATTTGCTCTCGATCTAGCACCCGAACCACGTCAACGAGTTCTTCACTTTTATGCATGGCCATGGAGGCCGCACGTACTCTTTCTAATCCGGCTTCTATTTGTGCTTCCCTAGCTTGAGCTTCTGCTTTTTGGAGATCGAGGAAGCGGGTGTAGGTAAATTCGAATGCTTTGGCAAAACGGAAAAGTATTTCAATGGCTTCCTTTTTCAAAGGCTCAAAACTCATGATGCCCAGGAATCCTTGCAAAAATCCGGCATCTGTCATCACAATTTGATCAGGCGGAGATTTAAATAGTTTTTGATAATCCTCATCCTTAACCACGTGGGGTAGGGTAGCGAGGAATGCCATGTAGTTAGCTAAATCCTCTCCTTTATAGAGACGGATATTAATGATTCCTCTGTCTTCCTTCCACTTCGTGTAAAATGCTTTTAATTGTGCTGATTCGTTCAATGGGGTAAAATGACTTCCCGACATGACCCGTCCGTCTGCATGAGTCATCCAGACTTCAACTATATCTGTCTTGGCATCAACATGACTAAAATAGGTTCTTGCTCCCTTTGGTAATAATTCTAATAGATCAAACTGCTGAAAAAAGACTGATACTGTCTCATTCAGTTCAGCACTATCTTTCATAAACAGTGTTCGGTTTCGAATTTTTTCAAGTGCTACTTCTATCTGTGCTTCTCTTGCCTGAGCTTCTGCTTTTTGCAGGTCTTGGTAGCGTGTATAGGTTAAAGAAAAGACCGTGGCAAACCTGGATAAAACTTGGAAGAGTTCCTTTGAAAGTTCTTTTTCTGTCATTACCCAAAGCGATCCCTCTGGAATAATCACATTGTTCAAATACAGCTCATCTGGAAAATTGGTGAGGTAGATAGGCGCTTCAAAAGTATCTTGCGCATAAATACTTTGGAAAAAAGCTTCTACCTCTGGTCCTTGGATATGCGTTACATGGGTATTTTTCTGTTGTATCCAATCTTCAAATAGCTTCCTAGTCCCAGGATGATGGTTCATATCGATAATTCCACCGGCGATAAATACCCCTTCATTGCCGACAGCCGCAGACCAAGATTCCATTTTGCAATCCGGATGGATGATGTTGAGCCCATTGACGAAGCTTTCAAAACCAAGTTTTTCAAGTTCTTGAAATAGTTTATTGATTGCCTCTCCAACCATTTCACTGGAATGCATGGCCATTGCCTTTGCTCTTACCCTTTCCAATGTTGCCTCAATCTCCAGCTCTCGATTTTTAGATTCCAACTCCAAGGCTTGTGCCTTGACGGACTGTTGGAGTCTTTTGATTTCCGCTTTTAATTGGGCCTCGCTTATCATTGGTTGTCTGGGTCTATTGGTAAAAAGAGAGTCATCTCGGTACCTTCTCCCACTGCACTTTGAACTCTAAAATCTCCGCCGTGTGCCTTTACGATATCATAGCTCAAGCTTAATCCTAAACCTGTACCAGAGCCAGTCGGCTTGGTAGTAAAAAATGGCTGAAAAATCTTTTCTTTCGCCGATTCAGGAATTCCGTTCCCATTGTCTTTTACAGATAATTCAATTCCATAAAGAATCTTTTTACTGGTCAATACCACCTCGGGTTGATAGGTGCCATTTGAAGCCTTTGCTTTTTCATTGACTGCATAAAAAGCATTGTTTACCAAATTCAGAATCACTCTTCCGACATCCTTTGCGATGATATTTACTTTTGGAAGCTCGGGATCTAATTCCAACTTAAATTCCGAATTGAAGCTTTTGTCTTTGGCACGAATCCCGTGATAGGAAAGTCGTAAAAACTCATCCGCCAAACCATTGAGGTCCGTCAGAGATTTTTCTCCAGAACTTGATCTACTATGGTCTAGCATGCTCTTAACAATAGAATCTGCTCGTTTGCCATGATGATTGATTTTGTGGAGGTTTTCTTTGATGTCTTCAGAAATGGCTCTTACCTCTTCCAAGTCTCCATTTTCAATTTCCTCGATTAATTCCTCCAGCATTTCACTGCTGACTTCTGAGAAGTTATTCACGAAGTTTAAAGGATTTTGAATTTCATGTGCAATCCCAGCCGTGAGTTCTCCCAAAGAGGCCATCTTTTCGGATTGAATTAGTTGGGCTTGTGTAGCTTGTAAATCCTTTAAGGTCCGTTCTAATCTTAATTTTTCTTCGATCAATTTTTTACCCTGCTCTTCTTTTTGTTGGAGATCAAGAAAACGAGTATAGGTTTGCTCGAAAACCTTGGTGAAACGCATGAAAATATCATGGGCCTCAGGTACCCGCTCATAGGTGATGAATAGTAAAAAGCCATGAGTAAAGCGTCCCAGATGATTCACCTGGAAAGTAGGCAAGGAAATACCTGCCGCATCAAATTGTTCTAAAACTGGCTTTAGCTCGGGGAGCTCTCCCAAGTATCGATAGTGTTCAACTAAATCTTCGCCTCCTTGCTCGTAAACAAAAAAATCTTGTTGGTCCAAAATAGCTTGGTGCCAAGGAAGCATACTTTCATGTTCAGTAAGCGGTAATCGAAAAGGAGTCTGAATTTCATTTTCACTGCTCATCCAACACATGGAGGATTTAAGGTCCTCTGATAAAATATTATATCCGCAACTCCAGGCGGGAATACCTAATTTTCTTACCTCATTGAATAAAACATTTGCAGCCTCTGGAAGCTCATCACTTTGCTGCATGGCCATCGTGCGGGATCTTATTTTTTCCAGAGCGGCCTCAATTTTGGCTTCTCTTACTTGAGCTTCTGCTTTTTGTAAGTCTTGGAAGCGCTTATAGGCCAAATCAAAAGCAGCTCCCATTTTTACCATAATGGATTCCATTTCGGCGGGAGGAGAAGTATTCAAAATGTCAACCGACATTTTTCCATTTGCCAATTTTACAGTGGGATGGAGTAAATATTCAAAAGTGTTAGTTGCTAAAAATTCAGCTACATTATCCGCCTCTTCTGCATTATATTGTTTCAGCCAATCGATCGTGATGGCCATATCTTTTGGATCCTGCTTTTCAACAAAATACTGTGCCGTATTATTCCAAATTCTTCGAACAAAGAACTTAGGATGGGTTTCTGATAATTTGAATTTCAAATCCAAAGTAACCTGAAAGCCATCAGCTGAATCTTGTACAGAAGTAAGGTCCCACATCCGGATCAAATCCTCTTCTTCCTTTAGATAAATCGTTGCAGCCACTACCCCTGAGATTTCCAAGCCAAGCATTTCATTTTTCAAAACATCGACCACCTCTAGAATCTGCGATGAGTTATGCATGGCCAATGCCTTGGCTCTTACCCGTTCAACTCCTAAATTTATTTGTGCTTCCCTGGCTTGTGCTTCTGCTCTTTTTAGGTCTAGATATCGTCGGTAGGTTTGACTAAAAAGAGAACTGAAACGATGAATAATTTGGATTAAATCAGTCGGAAATTCGATTGGGCTAAAGGCATAGAAAAAACCATGTTCGAATACAAAACCATAGTGGAACTCTCTTTTGGGAAGTTTTTCTAGTGGTATTTGGATTTTGTAATCAGGAGCTTGGTTCAGCATTTTATAATAATTGAGCAAATCCTCGCCTTCCAATACATAAGTATGGAGTGGAATCTGTTCCTTCCAAGCCTTCCTTGCACTTTTCAACAAAGGATGCCAAGACATTTCCAAATGCCCAATATGCAGTTTGAATTCTGCTCCAATTTTTGAGGCAGTCCAAAGCTGATTGTTTTCGTTTTCATGGTTTAGAATCCCGATACCAAAACGGGTTTTTTCATTTACCCCTAAGGCAGTGAGTTCCTCAAACATCATCACAATACACTTTCCAATGTCCTGGCTATTATGCATAGCCATTGTTTGGGCACGGACTCTCTCTAAGGAAGATTCAATTTGTGCTTCTTTTGCCTGAGCTTCTGCTTTTTTTAAATCGAGAAAACGCGTGTAAGTCTGTTGGAAAACTTTCCCAAATCGCATGAGAATCGCATTTTCTTTGGGGGTATAGGGCTTACTTTCGAAGTTTTCGATGTACAGCCCGATGTTATCTAATAATACGGTGGAAATCGCAAGTCCTGGATAGGATAAATAGATTTCTCGGAGACTATCCCCAGCACCAGGAATCAATTCAAAGAGGTCATTGTAAAACTTATTTTTTTCTTCAAAAGAATGGAGGTTGGCGAAAAAATTGCCTCCATTTTTCTTTGTCTCCAAAAAGCTGTTCCAGTGGGGACAATCAAAGTAAGGAAGTGTGATTTGAGAAGGAACCCCATTTTTATCTGCCAACCAGATAAACATGTCTTCCCGGTCTTTATAATCCAAGATAAATCCGGTATGCTCAACCAGGATATCCAATGAGACAAATTGTTCGAAAACCACCTGAATGACTTCTTGCAACTCCTCACTTTTCTGCATTGCCATACTACGGCTTCTAACCCGCTCCAGTGCAAGTTCGATTTGAGTTTCACGCGTTTGATGCTCTGCTTTTTTTAAATCCTCAAAGCGTTGGTAGGCCAAGTCAAATACTCTTGCAAATCGTACCAGCGTGTCCATATCCTCTTGGGGTGGATTAGGCACCGAACCAGGGAGACTGTAACCGATCTCTCCATGTGAGGTTCTTGCCATCACAAAAGTCAAACCTCCTATATGACGGATATCATCAAGCGTTGGAGCTTGAGGATCTACTTTTTCAAAATCTCCCCAGGTGATCATTTTATGCACATAGTCCACCGCTTCCTCTGCTTCCATTGCCAATACAAAAAGAGGGTCGGAGCTTTTTTCCCAATCGGCTACTGCCTGAATATCTCCGTGAATTTGTCTTGGCAAGCTCATGACCATCCCAATTTGAGTACCATCCCCTGATGTCATAGCCTTTTCATAGGATTCAGGAAGCCATTGCATGTGCCAGAAATAATGGGCTTCATGTCCAAGATTTACAAACTCTTTTCGCATGGAAACCATGATTTCCAAAAGCTCGGAAGATTCTCTCATGGAGGCGACTTGACCTCTTATCCGCTCTAGTGCAGATTCTATTTTTGCTTCCTTGGCTTGATTTTCCGCTTTTTCTAAGTCCAAAAACCTAGTGTATGCCTGATTAAATACCTTGGCAAATCGTATAAAGATGTCATGAGATTCTGGTACAGGCTTGTAGGTGATAAACAGTAAATGGCCATGGTTAAAAAATGCTACATGGTCAATTTGCCTTTCGGGAAGCGGGACTCCAGAATCATGTAATTCGGTTAAGGCATCTCCTAAAACAGGTAGAGATTTGAGGTAATCGTAATGTTCTTTGATGACTTCTGGACCAAATTCCTGAATGTAGAGGGGATTTCCTTTTTTACTTTCCTCATAGTATTTGAGGAAAATATTTTCCCGAGGTGTTTTGTAGAAGGGAAGGAATCCAGCAAATGAAGTAAACCATTCTAAATCCCAGGGGGTCCCATCAGCAGTTTCCTCATCATAGATATGAAAAGCACAACCCCAATTTTCAATCCCCAATTTTCTTATTTCTTCTTCCAAAAGAATGGATGCTTCTGCTAGTTCATCACTTTTTTGCATGGATAAACTTCTGGCTCTCAATCGCTCTAAAGCCGCCTCTATTTGCGACTCACGTGCAAGAGCCAAGGCATTTTGAAGATCCAAATAGCGCTTGTAGGTTAATTCAAAGGTGTTTTTGAACAACTTGAGAACACCTAGTTGATTCTGGTTGATAGGTTCATAGGTGGAAATTCCAATTGACCCATTTTCGAAAGAATAGAAATAATAGCTGAGAGTAGTCGTCGTATCCAAAGCTGGATCGTCTGCCTCTCCCATTCCTTTTCTATAATTTCTCCATTCCTCTAACTCTTTGCCTTTTACCTGAAATTCGGAGAATACGTCTTTCGAACTTCGGGTTTCTTGGATTAGGTTTTCAGTAAAGGGGTGACTTTTATACTCAATGGTGGTAAGGGTTTTGCCTGAATTTGGAGAAAAATCATAATTAAGGAAGGATTCAAGCTGGTCCTGATAAATATTGATCATGGTATTTCGAAGGGAGTCGAATCCATGTTTTTTAAGTTCAGTGAAGATACTTTCTGCGATATCCAATAAATCATCGGTACTACTCATACCCATGGCTATTGCTCTTATCCGCTCGAGTGAGTTTTGGATTTCCAAGTCTCTTGTTTTGTTTTCCAGCTCGGCCGTCCGTCGGATGATGGCTTCTCTCAGTTCCTTGTTTTCTGCACTGATTTGATCATATCCTATAGTTTCACCTTCATTTGCATTACTATCTGGAGTAGAAAAATGTTGGTAAATAAAAAGCCACCCTCGTTCAGTATGGTGTAGGGCGGATGAACATCGAAAACGGTCGTAATAGGTCCATTCAGTACCACTTAAGAAATAGGCATCAAAAAAGTGTGTAATGAATACGATATCCCCTTGTCGCTCAAAAGTTTTCTCGTTATTTCTAAGCTGTGTTTTTCCAGCTAGTTGGTCCGCTGTTTTCCGAAAGAAATCAGTAGTCTCTTTGCGGGATAAATATTCCTCATTATTGGTAGAGCCGATAAAATGATATCCATCGTCAAAATAGGAATCGTAGGTTTCTATATCTCCTGAAATATAACTGTTCAACCAAGTTTCATAAACTTGAGCTATTTCAGAAGCTTCTATATTACTCAACTTCATTTTGTTAAAAATTAAAATTTAAGTTGGTAGAAATTGATGTCCCAGATCTGAGAAAAATGATTTGATGATCTAAAAATCAATTACTAAACTCAAATACTAATACAAGTGGTAATCCTGAAAGAAAGCGGTCTGAACTCCTTCAAAAGCTTAGTTTCTACTAACTAGTTGGTGTTATTCTGTTTGGTTTAAACAAAATACAAAATCAAATGCTGATACCCGCTAAGAACTGATTGATTTTTAATTAATTGCAGAAAATAATTTAAAAACAACATTTTAAAAATGTAATTGAAAGGTAAAAAAATGCATTTACACTTGAGCTGTGTCAGTCTTTCTCGGGAGGTCTTTATTGTATTGATCCGCCGTTCTATGGGATGCTAATTTCTTACTAACCTATCCTAATCTGCTCCTCGTAAGAGTCTGAAAACTTTTGTCTTCATTTTTTTCCAGCAAAACCTTGTATATAACTTGGTTTACCCGAGTGGGGTAGATGGTACTGGAAGTAGGTCTTTGAGCTTCGATTCCTCCATATAAGTGACCAATTGTAGACACCTGATTTTTCAAAAGGCTATAATCAATAAGAGATTCTTCGTTTTTAAATGCTGAAGAAGGGATGAATATTGCATTGGCACCAAGAAGTCCTGGCATTTCTGGGTCTTGTGGAGGGGATTGAATGTATTGGTACATCTGACCTTTTGAAAAGATCATTTGAGTAATGCTTTTCACAAATGGAATTTTTGCTCCACTATCTCCATTTTCCCAAGAGTTTCCAGCAGTATGATATTGGTTCTGACCTATACCTCCTAATAGAACTGTAATGCAGCTATTGGATTCTTTGTCAAAAATACTTGCTTTGGCACAATTGTATTGATTGCTAAGCTGTTTCAAAGGGTCAACAGTAACTGAACATTCATCCTTTTTAGGGTCGTAATAAACGGGATTATAATACCCGTTCCCTTTGGGATCAAATACTCCTCCAAGTCCTGCTAGGAATGTTTTTTCATTTTGATAAATTTTTACTGCATTTAAATCCCTTCGGTGTAAACTTTCGTGTTTGATTTCCCGGACTAAGGTTATTTCTTGATCCTTAAGTTGAAATACTCGGATGGCTCCTGTGTAAAGACCAGATTTCCCGGGATCATATACGCCCTCAAAGCATTGTCCAAAACAGAGATAAAAGAAGTCTCCGATTTTCAGTAATTCTCCTCCCGTAACTTTTAAATGAGGGCTACAAGCTTTTGCTACAACAGCTTTTGAAGGATCTCCTTGTCGCTCAATTTCGATCATCAATTTTGGTAAGTCAAAAGCAATCAAGGAATCAAAAGTGTCATCACTCTGCTTATCCGTGGAATGTCGGGCTCCAAATCCTCCTACGATATAGAGGATGCTTCCATCTTGTTCAAATTGCATATTGGAAGAGAACAGCTGCTCCCATTCAGGATTCTTGAGGTCTAACTTTAATTCAAGAGATTCAAAACTGCTTAAATCTATCGCCCAAATCGATTGATTGACTCGGCTTTGTTTGAAGGGTTTTTGTAATTGATTTAAGCCATGAAAACCTTCATCTCTACCTCCAAGAATTATTAATTTATTATCCCAAACTGCCCAAGCTCCAGATTGTATCAAGGGCATCCTTTCAGGTTGGATCAAAGGCTCAAGCCGAATGGAAAAGGAAGGAAAATCTAAAGAATCAGTATGCATAAACTTTAGGGTTAATAGATGAAAAACTTGGTATGTGAAAACAAAGGATTACTCATACTTTTTAGCCCAGGCCAGAATCAATTCTCTTTGGGATCTGCTCAACTCCCTGGATCTTCCCATATATAACACGTCGTCCCAAAGGCTTGGATTTGTACGTTGTTTGACCATGCCTGCCATGATACCATTCTCCCATGCTTCTTTTGTAAAAGGATGGATTTCCGCCATGATTGGATACACCACATCGTAAAGCTTGAAAACCTCTTCGTACATGACTTCAAAAGTAGGAGGTGCATATTCCGGATGGTTTGGATTGGTATATTTTTCGTAATCTTTCTTCGGATAAACCCGTAGGGTAGCAAAACTTCCAGTATCCATGATGGTATAATTGGAAGTGGTGAATGTAGGGATTACATCGTCCGGATATTGACCCTTGTACACAAAGTAGTAAACCGCAGTGTTTTTTATTTTGATTTGATTGGATACCAAATGAACGATGTCTGTGTCTGCAACCTGCTGAGTCCACACATTGTCCGGTCCTTTTAAAGGATCATTGGCCGCCTCCGGAACAATGTATTCAGCGATATAAATCTCTATGGGTTGAACGATCGGTTTACCTCTTTGGAAAATCCTTAATCTACAAGGTTGCTTCTGCTCAGAGAAAGACATATAGCCCTCATCAGGATCGTCTCCTTCTTCCCCATAAAGACCCTTTTCGTCTGTTAAGATCATGTAGGTGGATTCTTTTAAAACAAGTTTTTCTGAGCCGTCAATTAACCCATACACATAGATGTACTCGTTTTCTATGGTGTCAATAGTAGCAGGATCAGTGATCACAAAATCGAATAAACAGCCCTGAGCAAATACTTTAGAAAGGGGATTATTCATTGGGTCTACCTGAATTGAAGCAAATTCCGAAGATGAATCGGGTCCGGTTCTAAAGCTTAATGTACCCAAGTTCAAAGTCTCAAAGGTTGCTTCCCCTCTTTTGGCGGGCTGAACTTTGTCAACCTGAAATGGAGGGTCCATCAATTCCGGCCAACTATTACCCATGTCCACAGAGAAAATGGATAAGGTTTCAGAAAGTTTACGGTTAGAGGCAATTGCTGGCGTCAATTGAATAGGAATCTTACCATCGTTACCTGTATTGGTAAAAATGGGCTGAGTATTCAATGCAATCAAATTTCTTCCCGATACGGCTGATTTCATATCTTCTTCATACCAAGGAGAAATACTTCCTACTGTAGTGGCTTGTGCAGGATTTTTGATTATTCCTTCGGGTTGATAGAGTTCTGGATCATATCTATTTTCAAATACTTCGAAGGTGGAAAAGCTGACAAAAACGCCTTTCAAAGGTCTGCCGTCATAATTATTCTGAGATTCGAAAAATGAGATCAGTTTGCTTTGTTCTGAATTTGGGATGGAATCCATAGGAATGCTCGAAACCCATCTTGCAGAACCTGCCATGGCTGGAAGCCAATTGACTACTCGCCAACTTCCATAGATCATTGCTGAAAATCGGAAGGGTTTACCTTGGAGAAATACTTGATCTGGTTCAGTTTCTTTGAATAAATTCACGGAAGAGCAAAAGATATTAGCATAGATGCTTTGGCTAGAGATGGTTTCCGCAATCACAGCAGTACTAATTCCACTATCCGGTTTCGTGTCTAGGTTAAATGCACAGGTTAGTAATTCTCCAATTTCTTTGGTTTGAGAAGGGTTGTTTTCTGTCCAGGTATTGACTTTACCTCCCTGATAGGTTTGGACACCAGCCACTTTTGTATCATACATTTTCACGCTCATGTCCCCATACATATTCCAATAGCCAGGTGGGTTTCCTATCAAATCGGCTCCTTCTACCTTTCCTAAGTCCTTGTCAGCCGCTTCATAATAAGGATTATAAGCAACATCCAAAGCTTTGGAATCTTTTCCCAATGGGTTTCTACACCAATCCCGTAGTTTGTCAATCGTATTGATAGGCTCGACTTCTATGTACCAATATCCATTCTCAACATCATGGATGATCTTGGGGTTAATTGTTGGCTTTACCTTTTCAGGAATAGCAGGATCAGAAAAGTATAACCTTGGGGGCAAAAAAGCTTTCGACCTTGTTTGGTCATACATGGTTAAAGGGAAATAATAAGAATTATTAATAGTAGGTACATTGATGTCAATTTTCCCACTAAAATGAATCCTTGGAAAGTCAAAAAGTCCCATAAAATTTTAAGTTTCTTACTAGTGATGCATGGTGTTTTATAATCTTTCGACAAAATACATGTCGATCATTCCTTTGTTTTTGGCCTCTATTTTACCTCGATAGGTACATTTAAAATCTTCTTTGACGTAATTATAGGTAGCTTCAGAAATATTTACTCTTCCGATTTCTCCAGAGCTTTCCATTCTACTGGCTAGGTTTACTGTATCCCCCCAGATGTCATAGGCGAACTTTTTTATGCCTACGATACCTGCCACTACTGGACCTGTATGAATTCCAATTCTCATCTCAAAAGGGGATTCCCCATTAGCGAGTTTTCGTTCTTTGTAGGATGCTAGGTATTCCTGAATTTCTAAACCGGCCTTGACCACGTCTCTGGCATGAGTTTGATTGGGAACAGGTAAGCCTCCTGCTGCCATGTAAGAATCACCAATGGTTTTTATTTTTTCTACATTGTATTTGCCCATGATTTTGTCAAAAGCGGAAAAACACTCATTGATTTCTTTGACCAAATCGGAGGGGGACATACTTTCTGATAAGTGTGTAAAATCCTGAATGTCAGCAAAAATTACTGTTACTTCTGAAATAAGTTTTGCTTTGGCTTTTCCCGTGTTTTTTAATTCTTCAGCAGTTTCTGCAGGTAAAATATTCAGAAGTAATTCATCACTTCTTTTTCGCTGATATTCTGCTTCATTTTTCTGTTTTACCACCTCTGCTGTTCTCTGCAATACTTTTTCCTCCAATTCCAGATTGACTTTTAATTGAAGCTTTTCATTTTCCTCCAATTGAGCGATGATCTTTTTCTGATTCTGTTCATTTTCCTTTTTAAGGATGTTGATCTGGTCTGCTAACGCAAATGACAACAACAGAACCTCAGACATATGACCAATAAAAATGGAATGGGTGGTGAAAAAATTACCTGAAATAACCCCATTCAAGGTAAGGATATACACTACTACCAAAACCAGAAATATTGACCATCCGATGAGGTAGTATTTTGCACTTTGAATTCCTCGGAAGTAGCTAATGACTGCGACTACAATAAAGTAAATACATGTGATCAAGCTTAGTAATTGTGCTAATCCCAGCCCTACAGGATAAGCGGGCGTAAAGTTCATGATGGAGATCAACCCATAGGCAATGATGGTGCCTACCCCTATATAGTAGATGACTTTTTGCTTCTTGGTGATCCGAAGAAAATTCATGGTAAACACCGTGATAATGATATTGGTGATACAAATCAAGAAGCCCAATCTAATATTCAGAATAGGGTGGTTTGGCCATAAAAACTGGAAGGAATAACCCTGTAATCCCATGTAAAAAATAACCGAACCCAGAATATATAAGAGGTAATAGAGGTATCTTTTTTCCCTAATAGAGAAATAAACAAATAGGTTATATAAGAAGGCAAACAGGATAGTACCGGCATAAAGACCCCAAAACAAATTGTGTTCTTGATTGTTCTGGGAAAAGACTTTATAGGTCGAGACTTCTATTGGTAAGAGAAGAGGGAATTTACTATGTACTTTTAAATAGATAGAACTCCTGCTTCCGGAAGCAATCGGTAATTTAAATTGGAAATTTTCTGATTGAATAAGTCGGTTTTTGAAGGGTTTGAGAAAGCTGCCCTCGAAATGGTTGGTAACTACTCCATCCGAAATGATGTATACCACAAGTTCCTCAAGAAGTGCATTGTCTAAGGTTAAATAAATTTCCTCCTCTGTTTGTCTTTCAAGGTCAAACCTGACCCATGCATCAAAACTGAGGTTTTCAAGGTTTAGAATTTTAGCATTGCTTCGTTCAAAAGAAAGACTTTGAACGTCTTCAATAGCCAAGGAATTTGTGGAATCTACATAATATTCAAGCTGAGGACCTAAAGTCACGCCTTCATTATCCCCAATTTTGATAAGGGATTGAGCCATCGAAAAGCTGATAGCAGCAAAGAATAAAACAAGAGATAGAATTGTTTTAATAAGCTTCATATTCAATAGCGCAATTTTCGAATAATGTGACTTGATTTGGATCCTCTATTAAATCAGGCCCAATGGATTGTTGATACCAAAAGAAATTATCTGGATCATATTTTTTCTTAATTTGAACTAGTTGGTTGTAATATTTGCCCCAATAGGCAGTTCTGAAATCCTCTTGTCCCCTGTATGGGTAGTTTTGATAGGAGCGACCATTTGCTAGTGGTTTCATAAATTCAAACAGATCATTGACCCATTTTTCACTAGCTCCCCTGTCATGGGTTTCTTTATTGAAAAATGCCTCCGTAAAGAAATCCATGGTGACATTTCTATGAATAAATGCACAGTTATCTTCAGGAATTAGACTTACGTTTCCACCATAGGCTTCCATGTCAATCATGGTGTATTGATTTGGCGCATGTTTGTAGAAAAATTTAAGAATGTCATACCAGTGATTGTAGCCTAATGGCTTATCGATATAGGTACTTCTACTAAATGCCATCACATCTTCCGGTATATCAGGAGTGCCTTCTAAAACTAGATTGTTGACCTTGGAATACTTTCCTTGATAGGAATCCATGGAAAACCCAGAGATATCCAATAATGGCTTTAAAGCATCCATAAAATCTTTTTCGGATCCTATCCAAGTCGCGCAGAAAAAGACCATTTTCTCCTTATTGTCATTACTTGAAATGATCGTTTCAATCCCCAGCTGGGGGAGTTTGCCGGGTTTTAAATAAGATTCCTGAATCGTAAATAGAACCTTGGCTGCAAGAGCAGGGTCTTTCTCGATGGGCCATCTCATTTGAACCCCAAAAATGGTTTCAAGGGGATGGAGCTTCAATTTTGTATTTAATAAGACTCCGAAATTTCCACCGGTTCCTCCTCGAATTGCCCAAAACAAATCTTTGTTTTTTTCTTCGTTTGCAATGACAATTTTTCCGTCAGCCAGCATTACTTTGACCTCCTTTACATTATCGCATCCCATGCCGTACATTCTGGAGGTTATACTGTAACCTCCTCCCATCATAAATCCTGATGGACATACCGTAGGACAATCCCCAGTAGGTGTATGAAGGTTGTATTGTTCAATTTTGGGGTAGAGATCCCCGAAATTTGCTCCTGATTCTACATCGGCAATTAATTGATCTTTGTCTACATGGATAGACTTCATCAGACTCAAATCGATCACCATTCCATCACAGACAGAAAAACAAGCTAAGCTATGCCCGCTTGACCTAATAGCCACCTGAAGATTTTCTGATTTTGCAAAAGTCAGGCATTTCCTGATGTCCGTGAAAGAAAGTGAATAGACAATTAGTTTAGGGTAAGTAGGGTATAAATCATCAAACTCCTGACGATCTTTATTATATCCCTTGGACCAAGGATATACTACTTTTCCATGAAGTTTCTCTTCCAGTTTGGCTAGTTTTTCCAATGATAATTTATAGCTGGAAGGAATCTTTTTTGAAGCCTTTTTGCTCCTTAAAAAATTTAGGGACTTGGCCTTTTTCTCTTGCAAAGGTGTCAATCGGTGACTCATCAGTTTACTAAGTATTGGTAAAAAAAAGTTATTATCTCAATGTAAGAATTTAGATCAATTAATGAGTGTTTGGGTCTTGATTTTATCCAATCCCTGATAAAAAAAATATAGAAATAATCTATTTGATAAATAGGTCAACTTATTATTTAATTTATTAAGCATCAGTTTATTTGAATAGATGGTTGCTTTTGGTCATTGGAGATGAGGTTTCTTTTATTGAATTAATCTGAATCAGGTTTGAAATATATTGATATCTTGAATTTCAGTTTCAAAAAAAGGAAGGCATTCTCATGAGTAGGCTAGTAGATCGCTTTCTAAAGCATAGTTTTTTTATCTTTCTATTTATAAGTAAAACCAATCTTTGCCAAATGCTTCAATTTCAACAACTCCGAATTCTATTAGTAGGGATACTTATTTTTTCTCTCTCCCCAATATTTGGGCAAGTTTCATCCTCTCACTATCAAAACCTTGAATACCGTATGATTGGTCCGTTTAGGGCTAGTAGAACAGTCGGGGGAGTGGGGATACCTTCCCAACCAAATGTGTTTTTTATGGGAGTAAATAATGGAGGGGTTTGGAAAACAGATGATTATGGTAGGACATGGAATCCTATTTTTGATGAGGCTCCTACGGGCTCTGTTGGAGATATTGCGGTAGCTCCCAGCGATCCTTCTATTTTATATGTCGGTAGTGGTGAAGGGCTTCATAGGCCTGATTTAGGGGTTGGAGATGGTATTTTCAAAAGTATTGATGGAGGAAAGACTTGGACCCACATAGGACTGAATGACATACAGCAAGTAGGTAGGTTAATTGTGCACCCAACTGATCCTGACATTGTTTTTGTCGCAGGATTAGGCCACCCTTATGGAGCAAACGAACAAAGAGGAGTGTTTAAGACAGTGGATGGTGGAGAGACCTGGAAAAAAGTACTCTATATCAATGAGAATACAGGTGCAATTCAGGTAGAATTTGACCCCAATAACCCATCAATTCTGTTTGCTGATATGTGGGAGCATCAGGAAGGCCCTTGGGAAAATGCAGCATTTTCTGGTCCTAATAGTGGGCTTTATAAAAGTACAGATGGAGGCGAAACTTGGAGAAAGATTACTAAAGGGCTACCGGGGGCTGATCAAGGCTTGGGAAGAATTGGGGTAGGAATTGCTCCAAGTAATTCCAACATTATGTTTGCTACTGTCGATGCCAGGGACAATGGAGGGATTTATAAAAGTGTGGACGGTGGAGAAAGCTGGTCTTTGATTCATCAAGACAGGAGACTTTGGGGTAGAGGAGGGGATTTTGCAGAAATTAAAGTTCACCCGAAAGACCCCAACCGGGTTTACGTTGCCAATATTGCCTCTTATACTTCTGCTGATGGTGGGAAAACCTGGTCTTCTCTGAAAGGTGCACCGGGAGGAGATGATTACCATAGAATCTGGATCAATCCATTAAATCCAGATATCATGCTTTTCGTGGCAGATCAAGGAGCAGTGGTTACAGTGAATGCGGGTCATACTTGGAGTTCTTGGTACAACCAGCCAACTACACAACTTTACCATGTCACTACTGATAATGCATTTCCTTATTGGGTTTATGGTGGTCAGCAAGAAAGTGGTGCCATCGGTGTTGCTAGTAGGGGAAACGGTGGGCAGATTAGTTTTAGGGAATTTATAGGTGTTGGAGCAGACGAATATGCTTACGTGGCACCTGACCCAAAGAATCCTGATATTATTTATGGAGGCCGTGTGATGCGTTTTGATAAGCGAACAGGCCAATCAACCAATGTAGCTCCGGAAGCTTTGCGTTCAGGTGATTACCGATTTGTGAGGACCATGCCTTTGCTATTCCATCCTGCGGATGATTCGATGCTTCTTTTTGGTACCAATGTATTATGGAAAACCACCAATGAAGGGCAAAGCTGGGAAATAATAAGTCCTGACCTGACCTACGAACAACCAGAGGTTCCGTCCAGTGTAGGCCATTACAAGACTCCTGAAATGGAAACGATGGCAAGAAAAGGGGTGATTTATGCGCTTGGGCCTTCTCCTTTGAATGTAGATATTATTTGGGCGGGTACAGATGATGGACGTGTACATTTGACTACTAATGGAGGGAAAGACTGGAAAGAAGTTACTCCTCCTGTGATGAGTTCTTGGGACAAGGTATCCCAAATAGATGCAAGCCATTTTGATGAAAAGACCGCATATATTGCCATTAATGCCATTCGAAAAGATGACATGGTTCCTTACATTTATCGGACGCGAGATGGTGGGGAAACGTGGGACTTAATCACGAATGGCTTGAATCCGAACGGTCCAGTGAATGTAGTCCGTGAAGATCCAGTCAAAGAAGGGTTATTATATGCAGGAACAGAGCGGGAGGTGTATTTTTCAATAGATGATGGGGAACATTGGCAGTCCCTCAGAAATAATATGCCAGCTACTTCTATTCGAGATATAGTGATTCATGAAAATGATTTAGTCGTAGGAACTCATGGTCGATCTGCTTGGATATTAGATAACATTGCTCCATTGAGAGAGATGGCTCAATCCCGAGGAAGGTCCGCTTATTTATTTACTCCTTCTGATACATATCGAGTAAGGTGGAATATGTTTTCAGATACACCTCTTCCTCCGGAAGAGCCGACCGGCCAAAACCCTCCCGATGGGGCGATTTTGGATTACCAACTCAATCAGTCGGCTCAGCAAGTCAAATTGGAAATTGTAGATGAACAAGAGCAAGTAATTAGGACCTTTTCAAGTGATCAGGAACCGGAAGAAATAGACAGCACAGCTTTGCCTCATCCTACCTATTGGATCAGACCAGAGCAAAAAGTAGGTGTTTCTCAGGGACACCATCGATTCATATGGGATTTAAAGTACGAAGCTCCTAGAGGTTCCAAGAGAGAGTTTTCAATTGCAGCAGTTTACAAAAACACGCCGAGTGCACCCCAAGGACCTTTTGTGAAGCCTGGAACTTACCGTGTACGATTGGCAGTGGATGGTGAGGTCTTTGAAAAACCATTGACGATCAAAATGGATCCCCGGGTAACTATTTCGGAAGAGGCATTACAAATGCAAACGGATTTGAGCAAAACTTGCTACGACAGTTACCATGAATTGCAAAGGATTGTTGAAGCGATAGATGCTTATTCCAAGCCAAGCGAGGAGCAATTGGCACTGAGAGGAATGGGAAGGGTAGGAAATCCAGATACTATGTATGGAAGTATCCGTGAGACAGATCCGGCTGATGAAACTTTGGTAGGCCTTCAGCAAAAGTTCCTATTTATGATGAATCTGATCCAAGCAGCGGATGTGCAACCTACCCAGCAAACCATTCGAGCGGTGAACTCTTTAAAAGAGAGTTTGGAGAAAATTAAATTGCGTTGGAAGGAGGTGAAAGAATAATTTGGGCGGAAAGTTTTGTTCTGCCCATCTAGCATTTTAATGAAGAGTACTATTTATATTCTAACAGTTTTAGGCTAGTGCTTAATAGGTTTTTAAGGAGTTAAATTCCTCCGGAGATAAGTTGGAGTAGCTCTATGGTCTCTCCGTCAGGTCCTGTGAAAAACATGGTTTTGGCTGTCACGCCCTCTATTTCAACCAAAGATAAAGGTCGTGAAAGTATTCCACCTGCTTCTTCCACACGCTTTCCTGCTGTTTCTATATCTTTCACTTCGACGCATACATGGAGATAATTTGCCGAACTGTTTTCAGGTTTAAATTCAGGGTTTTCGCCAACTTCTAATACAAAACCTTGCCCAGGAAATCTGAAAAAGGCCAAATTGATGTCAGACTCTGTAGAAACCCCATCAAGGTTTGTCCTTTTTAGTTTTTTGACATGCTTTGCTACTTCCAAATCGAATGCATTGGTATAGAATGCAATACTCCGATCCATATCAGCAACGCTCAAGTAAACATGATTGAACCGAGTCAAAGGCTGAAGGTCATTCGGTTTGGTCTGGCATCTAGCAAAAGCCAACAATATCCAAAATAGCTGAGCTCGTATAAATAAATAAATTGGGAATTGCTTTTTCATATTTATTTACTTTCTAATTCAGGAGACCTTTTTCTTTGAATCAAAGTAGAATTCTATTCAAGACACCTTCTTTTTGATCAAATTACGGAGTGCAAAATTTCTACTTTCCAGTTCTTCAAAGAACTCCATTGTTTCTGCAGCTTTAAGATTTGCCTCAAAAAGAACCTGTCCAAAATCATCCTGTAAAATTACTTTAGCGAATTGATCTAGATCCAATGGAGATTTTTCTTCTTTCTCATTGTCAAAAAGATAATCAGGGTTTAATGCCAAGTTTTTTGCTAAATAAGGCCTGACTGTTTCTTTGACCACATTGTCATATTGTAAATAAGAGTTGTCAACTCTTGCTAGGAATTGATAGTAGTCAAGAATTTCATTTATGATTTCATCATCCATTACTTGGGTGCCTATGTTTGGATGATTGCTTAGGGTAATAGAATGGTACCTAATTGAACCTCTGATTAATTGTGGATTTTCGATTTCAGAATATGAAAGAATTCCTTTTCCTGACATAAAGAGTTGCTTGTGGGTTTGCATCACAGCTGATAAATCAGATTCATAATCCTTGAGCAGTACCGAATCGGCCATCAGATCCACCATGAAATTTGACAATAGATTAAATTGGGCGGCATCTACTTTCCTGTTTTCATTCCAGTTATTTACCTGAAGCGCAATTAATATCCCGATCACAACTAGAAGTATTTCTCCCAAGGCGTAGGCTAGGTACCGAGTAAAGGTATTTGCTTTTAGAAGTTCTTGGCGGATTTTTCTAAAAAATGAGATCATTCAATTAGGGTGAGTTTCGCTTTTGTTGAAGTTAAGCATTTCTAGCATTTGTTTTTTTATCCTTCAGATTATCGAATGGCAAAAAACAGGGAAATGCCTAGGCACTAGGAGGATCTGTGAGTATCAAACATGAAATGTCCCCTCCCTATTGATTGGAACTTGATTTGGTTCAAGATGGCCTTTTGGGTAGAGAAACCTGCTATTTTCTAAGAATTTTTATAACTTCCTCTATACTACTGACCTAAGTAACTTCTTATGCTACAAAAAACCATCGCTTTTTCGCTGTTGCTTCTACTACTTACCGGTTCTGCTTTTTTCGCAGTAGCTCAAAAAAAGGAAGATGATAAACCTGCCATTTATAAAACCAATTGGAATAGCCTTTCCTTCCGATCCATTGGGCCTGCATTTACTTCGGGTAGGATCGCAGATTTTGCTGTAAATCCAGACAATCCAAGTGAATTCTATGTGGGTGTTGCCGCTGGAGGGGTTTGGAAAACTACCAACAAGGGACTCAACTTTGAGCCGGTATTCGACTCTGAGGGATCTTACTCGATTGGTGTGGTAGAGATGGACCCCAATAACCATAACGTCATCTGGGTTGGAACAGGAGAAAACAATAACCAGCGAAGTGTAGCTTATGGGGATGGGATCTATAAAAGTATGGATGGAGGAAAAAGCTGGGAGCATAAAGGACTCAAGGCATCAGAGCATATTGGGATGATTGCTATTGATCCGAGAAACTCGGATGTAGTATATGTGGCGGCTACTGGCCCTCTTTGGAGTGCCGGAGGTGATCGTGGATTGTACAAAACGACAGATGGAGGTGATAACTGGACAAAGATTCTGGATATTAGTGAGCATACAGGCATTCATGAGGTGCATCTCGACCCTAGAAATCCTAATGTGATTTATGCCGTAGCACATCAACGAAGACGCCATGTGTTTACCTACATCAGTGGAGGGCCAGAATCCTCTGTTTACAAGTCCACAGACGGAGGGGAGAATTTCCGCAAGATTGTCAAAGGACTTCCGAGTGGTGATTTAGGGCGAATAGGACTAGATATTTCACCAGCCAATCCAGACGTAATTTACGCGGTGGTAGAAGCGCAAGAGGATAAAGGAGGATTTTACAAATCCACTGATCTTGGAGAATCCTGGGTGCGCCAAAGTGACTATTCATCCAGCGGAAACTATTACCAAGAGGTAATCGCTGATCCAGTGGATGTCGACCTGGTCTATGTGATGAATACCTATGCGGCTGTTTCTGAAGATGGTGGGAAGACATTCAAGGAAGTTGGGGAGAAAAACAAACACATTGATAATCATGCCTTGTGGATTGACCCCAATAATCCCAATTATTTGCTCAATGGAAATGATGGGGGAGTTTATGAGTCTTGGGACCGTGGAAAAACTTGGCGTTTCTTCCCAAATCTTCCTGTGACACAGTTTTATAAGCTCGGAGTGAGCACTGACTATCCCTTCTACTATGTTTATGGAGGCACCCAAGATAATTTCAGCTTCGGAGGTCCCTCACAAACAACAGAGACTACCGGAATTAGTAATCGCGACTGGTTCGTGACAACACTGGGTGATGGTTTTGAACCACATGTGGATCCCGAAAACCCAGATATTATTTACAGTCAATCTCAGTATGGTAACCTGGCGAGATTTGATAGGAAAACAGGCCAGACCAAAAACATAGTACCTCAACCTTTGGAGGGAGATTACTCCTACAATTGGAATTGGGATTCACCTTTGCTGGTGAGCAGTCACGATCACAAACGCTTGTATTATGCTTCTGATCGAGTTCATCGAAGTGATGATATGGGCGAAAGCTGGCGTGAAGTGAGTGGCGATCTGACCAGAGGTATAGATCGAAACAAGCTAGAAGTAATGGGTAAGGTTTGGCCTATGGACGCGGTAGCAAAAAATCAATCTACTACGCCTTTTGGTAGCATTGTGGCCATTGCAGAATCTCCCATTGATGAGAATCTGCTTTACGCTGGCACCGACGATGGATTGATCCACGTGTCTGCAAATGGAGGAGAAAGCTGGACGCGTTACAGTTCATTTCCAGGCGTACCTGACATGACCTATGTGAATGAAATCATTGCTTCTGCCCATGATAAGAATACCGTATATGCGGCATTTAATAATCACAAACAAGGTGATTTTAAACCCTATATTTTGAAAAGTACGGATATGGGAAAAAGCTGGACAAGCATTAAAGCAAATCTGCCCGAAAAAGGATCCGTTTATGCTATTGCAGAAGACCCTGTAGCTGCAAACTTATTATTTGTTGGTACTGAGTTTGGGTGTTATACTTCGCTCGATGGAGGTCAATATTGGCAAAAACTGTCAAAAGGACTACCCACCATCGCTGTTAGAGATATCAACATTCAGGATAGAGAAAAGGACCTGGTATTGGGTACATTCGGAAGGGGATTTTATATTCTCGACGATTACTCGGCACTTCGTGAGTTGTCCAAGGAACTTTTAGAGAAAGAAGCACATATTTTCCCTGTTTCAGAGGCTTTACAATATGAACCTTATAGTCCCATCGCTGCAAGTAAAACCATCTCTTGGTTAGGCCCAAAAGGATTTCAAGGGGAGACGTACTACTTGGGTGAAAACCCTCCATTTGGAGCCGCCTTTACCTATTTTCTAAAGGAAAAATACCCTACGCTAGAAAGTGAACGAAAAAAAAGTGAGGATGAGAAAAGGAAAGCTGGTGAGACCGTTTATTATCCAAGCTATGAGCAGCTAATGGCTGAGAAAGAGGAAGAAAAGCCCTTCCTGATTTTTACCATTAAAGATGTGAATGGTGAAGTAGTTAACGAGATTAGAAGAGGTGCAACAGAAGGTATTAATCGAGTATTCTGGGATTTAAAATATCCTGCCATCGATCAAGTAAATACCAGTCTCGCAGATCCCATGAAAGATCTCCCATCAGGAATTATGGTACTGCCTGGAACCTATACTGTTGAGCTGGCAAAAAGTATCAATGGGGAAATAACCCCACTCACGGAAGCGGTACCCTTCGAGGTAAAAACATTGGATAATCAAATTGTCCCAATCGCAGATCCTGCAGCGATGCTCGCATTTCATCAGGAACTGATGGAGCTTTCCAAATCAGCAAATGGTGCGAGAAATTCTTATAATCAGTTGCGTGAAGCATTGAAATATTACCAGGCAGCTGCAAGAGTAGTGAAAAGCACCTCTTTGGATGAAAAAATTGATGCCATGGAAAATGTATTGGATGAGATTGAACTGACCATGTTTGGGGATCCAATCAAAAGAGAGCTAGAAATCGATCAGGCGCCATCGCTAAGTAGTCGGGTGAATACGGCAATATATTCTGGATCTACCAGTTTAACGGATCCCACCACTACTTCTAAAGAGGTTAAACGAATTGCAGAGAACTATTTGAATCCAGTCATTGCAAGTCTGAAGCAACTGGTAGAGGTTGATGTACCGGCCATCAATGCAGAGCTCGACGCAAATCAAGCTCCATGGACACCAGGAAGAATTATTGAGATAAAGAACTAAAATGAGGTTTCTGAATTTCGTTTCGCTCAACCCGGAATGACGAAGAAGGTTTATGTCAATCCGATTTTGTTGATCTGTGCAGGTAAAATAGATTCTAACCCGAGTCGAAACTTATTTTTGACTTTTTGGGGTTTCCTAAACGGTTATTTCTTTGATTGGTTTTCTATACCCATTTGTTGACTTGAAGCGCTAACATAGTTTCTATAACAACCAAAAATATTTCCCATACAGCATTTACTAAATATGTAGTGAGAAGTTGGTCTTCAGGAGTTTGTCTCGGATTTTTCTAAAAATTGAGATCATTTTTAAGTTAGTTTTTTAACTCGTTTTCAATGAGTTGCAAAATAAGAATGTTTAACGCTTTTACCTGATGTAATTCCTTTAGGGCATCGTTCATATGACTATATCGTTCTGATATATATGTTTCGAATTCAGGGTCTAAAATCAGTTTTTTATAGTTTGCAGGATGCTTGCTTGCCCCCATTTCCTTGTTTTTGAAACTTCTATAGGTCACTTTTGGAACATACTTTTCAATCACAAAGTCTTTGTTCATTCGGTGATCTAAACTCCATGACTCATTTTCATTGGCATCACTTACTATATCTTGCCAGCTGAATAATAAGTTTACCAAACTGTCATTTTGAATCAAATGAATATTACCAGAGGAAATGCCAGATCTTAATGCCCCAGATCTAGAATCGAATGTCCAAATCCAACTGGAATTTTGAAGAAGAAACCTCATGGTATCTTCAGGTATCAACTCCATATCTTTTTCTTCTAAAAGCAATAATCTCAGAGAGTTTTTGGAAACCAATTCATCATAGAAAATGACTTCATTTAATTGTGAGAGATTGGATTGGAACTCTTGAGTCAAGGCATTTAGAAGTAGGGCTTTTCTGATATTATCTTTTTTCTGCTCATTCCAGTTATTCAGCGCAAAAGCACCCAAAATACCGATGGTAATTACCAGTATCTCCAGAATATATTCCGGCCATTTTTCTTTGAGTGTGGTAAAGATTCTTTTCATGATTCAAGTCTTTGGATTTCTTCCTCCAAATCTTGAATCATAGATACCACTGATTTCTTAAGATTTGTATAAAAGAACTCGATATACGATCTGGTACGGTTTCTCTGGGTTTTGATGAAATAAAGGTACTCCTGGTCCCTTTTAAGGGATTCAAAGTCTATAGGAACCATGGTGCCTGAAAACGTATTATCCGAATTTGGATAATTCCAACCTTCTTCAAACCTTCCCTTCAGGATATGCCTCATCCCATACTGGACCTCTGCTAATTCCTCTGCCTCACCCTGTAGGAAAAAATCATATTGCGAATCATATATTGAAATCAGCTTAGTCCGAATATCCTGATTGGAAATAATGTCGAGTCCCTTGGATTTTGCAGTTTCAAAGGAGCTGGTGGAATGAACAAAATGCATCGGAAGAATTGAATAATTGAAATGGAATGCAAGTGAATCATGGTAAGTGCCGTCATTTTCCAATACCTCCAGGATTAGGTCTAATGAGCCCTTGCTTTTTCTGAGTTCACCCATATTTAAATCAATTTCCGCCAGATCGGTCATCAGTTCTATCTTGCAACCTTTCAGGATTTCAAGTTCTGCTTTTCGCCGGTTTTTGTTTTCCCCATAGTTTGTTAGCTCAAAGGCACTAAAGATGCCGATGATCAAAACGAGAATTTCCAGGATGTATTCCGGCCATTTTTCTTTGAGGGTGATAAGTAATCTTTTCATGTGTTTATAATTTTTTATGGCACATGCCCGCCCGGCTGACACCATTTGGGTGGGGAATCTCTCTAGGAGATCATCACAGTATTTACTGAATTCGACATGCTCGATTTCATATCAATTCAATAATTGACTTATCAATGAAACAGAGAATATGGTCAGCATAAACCAGCCGATAAACCCCTGGATTATTGCGAGGTATCTGGGTAATCCCTTGATGGGAATCTCTCCAAAACCTAGTGTAGTAAAGGTATTGATGGAGAGCATGAGTGCATTCAGTACTTTAATCAACAGATCATAAGTCAAGGCTAACAAAAAAGTTCCGGTCAGCAGAAATGACTTCCAAGCTTTTTGGCTTCCAGGAAGATCTTCCCAAGTCCCTTTTAAAATGTCGAATTTACTTAGGATTTTAGCAGTCATTCGTTTGCCAGAAACAGCCCAATGATAAAGAGGGAGAGCTGTTGCAGAAAAGAACCTCGGTATTGATTTTCCCGAATTCGAAATCAGAATTTTGAATTCTTCATACCCCATTAGGTCTTGTTTTCTTTCTTCGAGATAAACCTCGTGAACTCCGGCATTTCTCTGAAGGTATTTAATGAAAAAGCGGTAGCGATCCAAGATTCGGTTTTTGCCATGTGCATCCCAAGAATTGGGGAAGAAAAGGTAGATGAGGGCAAATCCTAGGATCACATAAATAGAAATCAAAATTGCTTTGGATGGACGTGTGCCATAATCACTAAATACACTCAAAAAGCGATTGAGCGAAAAAACCAGCCAGTTTTCAAAAGACCTATCTTTTTTATAATGGTATTGAGAATAAGCAGTTTGTTTATTTCTCATCTCTACATAGCAATCATTATAGCTGTCCATTTCCGATCTTGATTTATAGACCGCCAACAGTTTGGCATATTGTGCTATTACGTGATCATAGTTTGTTTTGGAAGAAAAGTCCTCAGCTTTGTTTGCGAAAAAATAGGTCTGATCTGTGAGGGACTGAACTCCAATTTTATGACTAATTTGACTGAATGGGAGATAGGTGTTTTCAGTTGGAAGCTTGCTGCCATCCAGATTGATAAATGAAATAGTGGAAGCTATTACTTCTAGTGTATTATCAATTTGAAGGCGACTTAATAATAGATCAGATTTAAAGGTGCTTTGGTGAATGCTAACAGTGTTAAACTTACTGGTTTCATTGAAGCTAACAATTTCTTCAAAAGTTGAATTTTTGATATAAACATTTGGGATACCCTGGTCACTGGAAAGCTCAAATGACTTATGAAATCGACAGTTATAAAAGAGGATATCCAATGGCTCTTGAGGATTGTTGTTTCTAAATTCATCTTTGAATTCACAATCATAATAAGCCAAATAAAAAAGCGTGTTGATGATACGGACTTGGTGTTCATTATCAAAGACGCAATTTTTAAAGGATAGTCTCCCATTTTTTATTCTAAAGAAATCTACTCGTTCTTTGAAATGTAAATTCTTCAATGATAAACCACTGAACAAGTACGGATCACCCATAAACTGAATATCCCAGATATTGATCCTTTTGTTTATAGTCATCCTGGGGAAGGAATCAACCGGTTCATAGGCAACGCTATCTGAAAAGGAAATGTAATCCTTGTCCTTTATAGGGTCAATCAAGATTTTAAGATTTCTCTCCCTGTAGATTTCGTCTGGCCAATTATTGACTTCTTCAACCCAATCGGTGAGAGATGGGATCGTTCTCCATTGTGCACCTTCCTGACAAAATGCAGTTTGGCTAAAAAAAAGTAGAAAGATAATAGTAAACTTCTTCAATTCGATTGGGCTGGTGATGGCTGATAAAAACTTCCAAGAAGATAAGGAAATTATTGGAAATCATGCATTTGGCTTCCCTTCAAAAAATACAATTTAAACTTTTGATAGAAGTAGTTTATTTCAATACAGGCCAACAATTAAGCAAGAAACAAATCATAATATATTCCTCTAACTGTTTGTCTCTTCAATCAATTGTTCCAATGTTTTCTTAGCAGTTTCTAACCATTTCTTCGTCAATTTGTACATGTACAGTTTATCGTCGATCAGGTTTTCGAATCTAACATCTGATAACAAACCGCTATTACTTTTGCCTAATGTTGAAGATTCGTATTTAAAGTCAGAATGGGTCGTATCGATATTCCTTAAGGATCCAAACTCTTTGACATAAGAGATGATTTCCTCGCCTGTCTCCTCTGACCTCAATTGCACTTCCAACATTTCATTTTGTTGTCTTGACCATTGATATAGTAATAGTTTTAATCGTTCGTTTTTTAGGTTAGTTATACTCCCCGAACTGGTTAAACTATTTAGAATATATTGACTTGGTTTCCAATTTGGTGATTGAAGGCCCGAAGCTATCCACCTATCGACCGAGTCTCTCAAATTAGGCGAGGGTTCCCTTGAGAAAGAGTCAAATAATTTTTCTAAGGAGTATATAACCTCTTCAACTTCGATTGATATAGAATCCAAGTCTTTCAGGTTGTCTTTAAATTCAACCTGTAGGTTTGTCAATAATTGAATTTCCTTTTCTGCATCTTTTCTATTTTCATTCCAATTATTTACCTGTAATGCAATCAGAATTCCAATAACCACCAGAAGGATTTCTCCCACAGCATATGCAAGGTACCTGGTCACTCTATTTTGAGCTAGGAGTTTTTGACGGATTTTGCGGAAGAAGGAGATCATTTGAGTTTGATTATTTCTGATTCAATCAAGTTCCTCAAGTTTTCTACTTGTTTTTGAATTCCCTTATTGAAAAAGGCCACTGCCCTCCAGTTTACACCAACTCTTGATAGTTTATTTTGGTATTCAAGATCTTGCCATTTTTTCAAAGTCATAAGAGAATGAAAGATTCAATGATTGTGCATTAGTTTCTGACCTGATGTACTTATCGTAATAAATAAGGTTGTTTTGAATTGATTGCCCTGCATTTCCCAAAATTAATTCGGTTGACTCAAGTAGGCTGATAAAGGCGTTCAGCTGGTTTCTGACCTCTAAGTTGTAAATCAAGTCTAGTTTCCCACTACTTTTCATTTCATCGTAGGTAGCCATTGGCAGGGCAGGATAGGTAAATCGGTAAAACTGTCGAATGGCAAGGTCAAATTTTACTTCTTCTCCCTTGGGAATGCTTTTTTGATCAAAACACAAAAGGGCGAAGCTAATAAGCTCCATAGACTCAGTTGCATCAGCAATAG
This sequence comes from Algoriphagus halophilus, assembly GCF_900129785.1. Lineage (NCBI taxonomy): Bacteria > Pseudomonadati > Bacteroidota > Cytophagia > Cytophagales > Cyclobacteriaceae > Algoriphagus > Algoriphagus halophilus. The sequence continues at coordinate 539,259 of NZ_FSRC01000002.1, read as the reverse complement.
AAGATTGAGTACGAATTTCTATCAACTCGAAATCCTCCAGAAGTCGTTGGTGAAGTTGTAAAGAGATTTTCTTATTAATCCGTTGTTGGTTCCACTCGTTAATCTGCAAGGCAATCAGAATTCCAATCACCACGAGAAGAATTTCACCCACAGCATATGCAAGGTACCTGGTCACTCTATTTTGACTTAAGAGTTTTTGACGGATTTTGCGGAAAAAGGAGATCATCTTAATTTTTTTTATGCAGATTTTTAAAACTTTTCAAGTTCTTCAAGAATCAGAATCACAGCCATGCCTTTACCAATTAGTTTTGACTTTCTTCAGAAAAGTATTTCTTAAGAATCTGAGTTGTCCTCTCTTGTGCTTGATTCAAATATGGCAATATGATTCTATAATAGTTCTTTTTGGAAGTACCCCAAGAGTTCAATCTGACTCCAATAGTTTCAATATTAGTCGCCTTCCATATTGCATCGGTGACTGGTCCATTTTGTAATAATTGAATATCGACCGGAATTGGTAGTTTAAAAGCCTCGATATTACTGAAATATAGATCAATATATTTTTCTGAATCGCGCTCAACAATTACTTGAAATGAATTTAGTTTAAATAGATCTTCTTGGAGGTCCAAACTTATAAGTTCAAGCCTTCCGGAGTTGGCAAATGAACGATAAGTGTTATTATTGAACCCACTAAATGGGGTAATAAAAGGCACCATTTTAGTATTTATTAAGCCTATCAAAGCATTTTTATCAGTCCCTATTTCATTGATGAGACTTTTAAACTGCGTTAATTGCTCACTTTCCAATTGAAGTTTTTGAATAGTGGCTTTTAGATAGGAAGTGTCTGCTTGGAGATCTTTCTTTAGGGAACTTCGAAAGACCTCACGTATTTTATTATTCTTTCTTTCTTCATTCCAGTTATTTACCTGTAAGGCAATGAGAATTCCAATCACCACGAGAAGGATTTCTCCTACAGCATATGCAAGGTATCTGGTCACTCTATTTTGAGCTAGGAGTTTTTGGCGGATTTTTCTAAAAAATGAAATCATTCTATTTTTTTTTATTCAATTCTTCCTCTATCATCTGGAGTGTTATTTTTAGAAAGTCTTTTAAGTTTAATTCGTTTATTGACACGTAATCATTGTTATGCTTGTGATGCCAAATTTGATTCTCAAACTCTAAATATTCTTCCTTAGCTATATTGAACTTAAATGGGGATTTTTCCTGGTAGTTCTGGAGATATTTTTTCTTATCAAAAGGAAGTTTTTTAGTAAGCTCTCCATTTGCTAAAGGGAAATGTTTCATTAAAAAAGGCATCATGTTCATGGTATAATTATCAGATCTAAAAAGAATATCCTCTTCTTGATCTATTAAGAGTGTCAGCCAATTAATAATCCGAGTGCGAAGGGCATCATTCTTAAGTAGGGTTAATTTTCCTGAATTCACGATTTCACTAGATACTCCTGTTTGAGCATCAAAAGAATTAAATGTACCAATCCTCACTAGTAGGTCATCCAACAAATCGGAATCATTTGCGATAGAATTGGATCTTATTAATTGGGTGAGTTGCACACAGGCCTCAGTTACTTTAGTATTGATAGTGATACTAAAGTTTAACTCCTCAAGATTATTTTCAAATTCATCTTTTAGCCCTAAAAGAATTTCTAATTCTTCATTATTTTCAATTCGCTGCTGATTCCAAGTATTTATCTGCAAGGCAATCAATATTCCGATTACCACTAAAAATATTTCTCCTATAGCGTATGCTAGGTATTGGGTGACCCTGTTTTGACTCAGGAGTTTCTGGCGGATTTTCCTTAAAAATGAAATCATCGTTTTTTATTATCGGAAAGGTTTAGCCTACTTTTCCATCCCCATCAATATCTTTCCCGAGTTCTTTTTCGAGGAGATGCAGCGTTTTTATTAACAAGAGTCTTGTCTTTTCAAGCTCTTCCTCTAAGTACAATACACGTTGCTCGATAGAAACTGCCTTTTCCTTTTGTTCTTCTATTTCACTTTGCTGAATTAAATCCCAAAACATTCCCATGATTTCCTAATTTTTTGTTTACATCCATTTCAACTGAATTTTTCAGAAGGTTTATAAAGTAAAAAATATAATATCGATATTTTTCCAGAGATTACCGAGATTCTAGCTCAGTAATAAGGTCCTCTGCCAAAGCAAGTTGAGACTCATACTCCTGAAGAGATCTCCCCATCATTGTCCGAACAACGGCGACATTATTGATAAGAATATCCAACGTGTTTTTATCGGGAATCTTGAGGTACATTTCTTTGGTTATAGGTTTGTTAAACCGTAATTCTCCAGTTACTTCAAAATTGATCAGAGTACCTGCTAACGGAACTAATTCCCATTCTGCCTTTTCAACAATTTCATCTCTAAAAACCGTTTTCTTCAGTTGGTTGTCATAGGCATTCATTTGATTGACCAGTATTTGATTAAAATAACGAAGCGTTCCAGATGATTTCATTTGGGAGTAGGTTCCGTCTGTTGGGGAAAAAGGGAAAGTGGTGAAAACTGTTGTCATACTTTTATAAATGGCTACTGTATCCCAAGATTCTTTTGGGGTGTGAAGCATTTGGAGGAAATTTTCGATCACCAAGTCTTTTTCTTCAGCGAAACTTATCGCTTCCTTTAATGCTTTTCTGTCCTGTTTTAAATCCTCCAGCATCGATTGGGTAAGTACTTTGGCACTTTGCTGCTCCACATAGGACTCCCGAAGATTTTCCACAAAAAAGCCGAGAACGATTGCCAGGAATAACATCAAAAATTCCTTGATATAGGATTCCCAGTTCTTTTTATCCAGACTTAATGGTTGAATAAACTGACTTCTTTTACTAGTGGGGTCTTGGTTTTTTGAGGACTTTCCCATAGTCAATTTAAGTTATATTCTTCGTGTACAAGGCTCAATAGTTCTTTGGCGCTTTTTCGTAAGGATTCTGCTCGATTACTATTGCCCAAGGACATTTTGGATATAAAATGAATTTGAAAGGCCAACTCATTAATGGTGTTGAAATCATCTGTAATCAACTGGGGATTAGTGGTGGGTAGGACAAATTTCATGGTTGCATCCATTGTCGCGTTAAGGTCATTGGAATTAAATACTTTACCTCCCATCTCTCGGAATGTTGATTTTGTTTTGCTTTCATTTTGGTCCCATTCTTCCAGGATCCTTACTTTCTTTTCATATTTGAGTAATTCATCGACAATGTTTCTTTTTTTGATTAGGCGAAGGTTTCCGGCATTTTTTAGCTGTTGGATGGTGCCATCAGAGTAGATAAATGGCTCTTCGTTAAAGACTTGCCTTGCCAAAAAGTATATCTGATTTCCAAATTGATTTCTTTCATCAGAAAGCATCATCACTGCTAAAGAATCCATGATTTTGCTCCTTTCTTTCATTGATGAGATATAAGATTTAAGATTAGTGGTGTCTGTTTTCAGATCTTCCATCAGAGAAACCATGTATTCTTTTTCAATCTTTTGGGCACTCAGAGATTCCCGGTAATTTTCAGCTAGGAAGCCACAAAATATTGCCAGAAAAAGCATGAAGAATTCTTTGAGGTAGGAGGTCCAACCTCGTTTTTCCTTTGGTTTTTTGGGAGTGGATTTATTTACTCCCTCTTCATTCTTTCCCATCATCAGGTCAATTAGGTAGTGTAACAAACAGCTGCGATTGGATCAGCCAAATTCCAGATTCCTTCGTCCATTGAGCGGAATACTTTCCACCTACAACCGATTCCTTTGATCCCTCTACAAACCCTTTCCAAGTTCCAGTTTCCCAGGCTAAATTGGATTCTGGATTTACCTTGATTTCATCAGGGGTTCTCACCCAATACATTCTTGGGCCGCTTGAATTTTTGATATATTCCATCAGCTTAGCTTTTCCAGATATCAAGGTTCCTGCTCCCGTAGTTATCAATACCTCCTCAGTCAAGAAAGTACTATTGAGGTCCTCATCAAAATTTCTTAATGCTTGATTGGATGCTTCCCTTTGGGTAAGGATTTGATTGATTTCAGCTTGCTGCCCAAATACTTGGAAAGTCTGAAGCATCAATATGACTAAGAAAAACTTTAAAAATGGCTTTATAAAAGGCTGCATAGGATAAGATTAAAGGCTGAACAATAAGTACCCTTTATTCATCAAATCAGTAGTTGCAGTAAATCTGGATACTGCCATTTCTATTCCAGGATAAATCATGGCAGGGTCAAGCCTTTGTTTCATCATGGATTGTCCACATACAATTACTCTGACACCATGTTTTTTAAACTCGTCCAAAAGTTCACTATTTGGATTTTCCACCCCAAATCGCTTTTTGTATTCTTCGTTCGAAAGGACAATAGACGTCGAACCTGAAAAAACTACGAAGGCCAGATCGATATTCTCCTTTGGTACGCCTGCATAAATATGCAGATTGTACATTCTGGCAGCATAGTCTAAATCATCTGATACCTTTTTTTTGTCTTCAATCCTGTTGCTAAATTCGATCACGAAATGATACTTCTTAGTAGGATCTGGTTTAATTGTTTCAAAGGGGACTTCGTTGACGCCTCCATATCCTTGAATGGCTGGATATACGATTCCTTGGGCATGTATGAATGCCATCACGGAACAGGTAATAATCAAAGTGAATAAGAGCTTTTTCATGGCAATGTGAGTTGAAGGGAAGTTATTTTTGATCTCTGTAGTGGTTGAACCAACTTAAAATAGAAGCTGATTTGCTCATGAGCATACTGGGTCTATCGACCAAACCGTGGGAGGCATTGGGAATGCGTACCATCGCGGTCTCCACCTCCTGTAATTTCAATGCTGCATAGAATTGCTCCGACTCGGCTATAGGAGTTCGGTAATCTGCTTCTCCAGTCAGGAGCATGGTAGGAGTTGTGACATTTCCAACAAAAGTAATCGGGGAGCGCTTGGTATAATTTTCAGGTTCTTCCCATGGATTTCCGGGAAACCAGTATTTCGTAAAAAATGCAGGGTTATCGGCATATAGGACATGTGTGGACCAGTTGATCACGGGCTTTGCAACGACAGCAGCTTTAAAACGATCGGTTTTTCCTACAATCCAGGCAGTCAGCAAACCACCGCCACTACCACCAGTGACAAAGAGGTTGTCGGTGTCTATATATCCTTTTTCAATGACCGCATCTACTCCGGACATCAAATCTTCATAATCATGATTCGGATAATCATGATGAATAGCGTTCCCAAATTCCTGCCCGTAACCGGTACTTCCTCTCGGATTGGAATAAAGCACGACATAACCTGCAGCGGCATATTGCTGAATTTCATACGAAAATGCAGGACCATACATGGCAAAAGGACCTCCATGGATTTCCAGAATGAACGGATATTTTTTATTTGGGTCAAAATTGGGTGGCGTTACGATCCATCCTTGGATTTTCAATCCATCAAAAGATGATTCCCACCAGATTTCTTCCACTTTTCCCAAATTACGGTAGGAGAACACATCGTCATTTAGAGCTGTTATCCTTTTGATTTCCCCATCAGACCAAACCGCTAAATCAGAAGGGTGTTCCGGGCCTCCCAGGGTAAATGCAAACTTAGCGTTGTCAGAAACTGAAAAATCACCGGCATTGTAAGGCCTCCCTAGATCCAAACCACCAAGCCCTTCTACCACTGTTCTTATTTTGCCGGTAAGCGCTACATGCCCAATTTTTGTATCGCCAAATTCATCATATTGAAAATAGATCCCTTTTCCATTTGCTTCCCATTGTGGATTTCCAGCATCTCGATCCAGATCTGCAGTCAGGTTTTTGACCCCTGAACCATCCATGTTCATTAAATAAAGATTTGTAACCTGATACCCTTGATACGAATCATCAAATCCTGTGTACGCAATCTGTGTCCCATCAGGAGAAAGTGCAGGTCCACTATCTGGCCCAAATCTCGAGGTCAATGCGGAGACATTTCCCGAATGAAGATCGAGTTGGTAGATTTCAGAATTGCCAGGTTCCAAATCATGATTTTCATGAAGATTGGCAGAAAAAAACAAGCTTGCTCCATCTTTACTCCAAATTGGGGAACCGTAATTGTTATCATCAAAAGTCCTTTGTCTCGCTGTTCCGCCTGATAATCCGATTGTAAATATCTGAGAATTTCCGGCTTTGAAATATCCCGCACCATCACCGCGGTAATTCATCTCATCGATATAGATGGGGACTTCATTCCAGTTAGCCCCTTCAGGCTTATTTGGAATGTTCAGTATTGATTTTTTGGCTTTAGGCACAAACTGAGTGAAAGCCAATTCCCGATTGTCATAGGACCAGGAAGCTGAACCTGGAGCATTGGCAGAATTGGTTAAAGCCACAGATTCTTGGGTGTCCAAATAGAGGACAAAAAGCTTCATCTTCTCATCTTGCTGATTGGATCGATAGGCGATTTTGTTACCATCATGAGACCAAACTGGGCCTAGGTCCCGATGATTCCCTTGAGTTAATGGGCGATTTTGAGTCCCATCAACATTACTGATCCAGAGGTTGGAATAATCTCTGTCAGTCATGATGTCTTTGAAATTTCTGACATAAACCACTTTGGTACCATCTGGTGAAATGGATGGGTTTGTTACATACTCCAGATCAAAAATGTCTTTGAGTTCCAAGTTTGATTTCTGCTGGGCATTTATCGGCAGGGATGATACAAGCGCTAATACCACTATTAGATAAAATTTAATATTCATATATAGTTGATTTTTAGATGAATGGAATGGGTTTTAGTATTGGAACAAGATTGGGGGAAAAAACACAAAATTACTTTTGTCATCAGAGGCAAGGTTTTCATGAAAAAAGCTAAGTAATTTCTTTTTCCCTTTTAATTTTCAGATAGTTAAGAGTAAAATAGATCAGGATTAAGGTGACAAGGGAAATGAAAACTCCTTGAATCTCCACCCATGGTAATCGTGAAAAAACCCAAGCCAAGGCAATCAAGGCAAATACTCCAATAAAGTATCCTCCTTTTACTTTGAATACTTCTGGACCTGTTTTTTTATCTATTAATCTAAATTTGAAAAAGGCTAGAATCGCACCGAAATAGATAAGGATGGAGTTAGCCGTGACTAAAATCAATAAGTATCGAAAGGTTCCTGTGCTTGCAATTACTAATTCTAATATTGCTAAGAATAGAATGGCGATAGCAGGCGTGCCATATTTGGGATGAAGTTTTGCGAATATTTTTGGTAAAAGGCCATCTACAGCCCCAGCATAAAGAATCCGGTTTTTAAGTAAAAAAATGGAGCTAAAGGTGCTCCATACTGCAATAAATGAGACTATAAGTATCAAAATAAACCCAATATTTCCAGCCAGGTTTTTTGCTAATTCTGCAAGAGGGGCATCCTGATTGTCGATCAAAGTCTGGCCAAGGACTCCTTGAACTGCCAAATGGATTAAACAGAAAATTAAAACCACTCCAAATATTCCAATCACGAATCCTAAAGGTGCGGTTCGCTTTGGGTTTTTCATTTCACCCCCGATACTTAATGCTAATTCACCCCCCAGAAAAGCGAATATCAAGAGAAGGGAAGCTTCTCCAATTTTGGAAAATTCAGGAAATCCAGTCCACATGATGTTTTCTATATTGATGGCTGAAAATCCGAAAATCACCAGTGCTAGAATTGCCAAAACCTTTGTGAAAGTCAGTAATTTCACAAAGACCATACTGTCCTTAATTCCTCGTACACTAAGCAGGGATATGATACCCAAAATCAATACGAAAAATAAGATTCTTGCCCAGGATTCCTGAAGAAGCGGAAATGAGGTGGAGGCAATATCCGCCATGGCATTAAGCAATGCCGCACATGCCAATACGGCCACTCCAAATAAATAGGTGATATTAGCTAGAAAACCAGCCAAAGGGCCAAATGCCCGCTCTATGTAAACATACATCCCTCCTGTATCGGAGATTCGACTACTTACTTCCGCGAAGCATAAGCCAAGGGCTAAAAAAATCAGTCCACAAAAAATATAAGCTAGAATACTTCCGTTTCCTAAAATAACAAATACCAAGGCTGGCAAGAGAAATATTCCACTTCCAATTGAGATACTAAGAACATTGGTGACTACGCCCAATATACCAATCTCACGTTTCAAGCCAGTTTGGTTGTTTCCCATCAAATCATGATTTTTTAGTTCGAATAGCTTTCACCATATAATAAATTACTGTCAATGCGAGGAAAAAAACGAAAAGACCTGTTTTCTCATATCCCGTCAAATTGGAAAGGAAAAAAAGAATAATACCTGCTGAAAGGATAGGCACCGTATTGCCGAATGGAATTTTGAAATCGCCTTTTTTGGCTTTTTGTTTTTTTCTCAACCAGATAACAGATAAACAAACTCCAAAATAAACCAACAGCATACTCGCTGAAGCGATAACCGCTAGTTGACGAAAGCCTCCCAATGTGGCCAGCGTAAAACCTAAACTCGCATAAAGCAGAATGGCCATGTATGGAGTTTTAAACCTTGGGTGAATTAATGCCAACTTATCTAGTGGTATGACTTTGTCACTGGCCAGTCCAAAAATTACCCTTGGAAGATTAAGGATTTCTCCGCTTAACATACCGAACATGGAAATTCCAGCGCCTACTAATAAAACAGAATACCCTATTGGTCCAAAAACCACGTTAGCCACTGCCGCTAATGGAGCCTCCTTATACTCAGGTAATTGATCTCCCATGACGCCTTGTGCCACGGTTTGAATTAAGACATATAGGATTAATACAAATAGAATTCCAGTAAAAATTGCTTTTGGAACGGTCTTTTGAGGGTTTTTGATTTCACCTCCAACTGATAAGCCTGCATCCCCACCCTGAAAAGCAAAGAACAATATTAGACAGGCCTGTCCAAATTGATTAAAGGAGGGAGCTGTTTCCCAATAAAGGTTGGAAAATGATACATCTTTCCAACTAAAGAGTATCAGTAATAAGATGGGGGTAAGTTTTGCAACCGTATTGATTTTGACCAAGCCGATTCCCTGTTTTATTCCAATGACATTTAGAAAAGCCAAACTGGAGAAAAACACAAACATTAAAAGGAATCTATTGACAGGGTCTGTAAAAACCGGAAAAGCTAAGCCGATCAACTCTACTAAGGCATTGGCCACAGCTGCATCAGAAAACACACTGCCCGCTACTATAAAAATGGCTGACAAAAATCCGGGGTAAGGACCGAATGCCGTTTCTATATAAGCATACCCTCCTCCAGATCGGGTGACTTTACTTCCAGCTTCTGCGAAGCAAAGCATGACCAAGGCGATCAAAAATCCACAGAAAAGGTAGACGATGATTCCCGAGGAACCCATGATTTCTGCAACAATGGCTGGCAAGACAAAAATCCCTGCCCCTACTATAATGTTGACAATGTTGGCAGAAAGCCCCCAGACGCCAATTTCTCTTTTTAAACCTGTTTCTTTTTCCACCTGTATTTGTTAATAATTATCGGTTAATTCCTTGTTTGTATTCTAAATCTCCAATATCAGCCTGAGCGGAGTCGAAGGCTATTTTTTCCTGATGATTCTATTCTGAATACTGCCTACTGCGACTGTCTTCTGCCTACTGAATTTAATATCCTCTAGCCGCTCCATCTTCACTTGAAGAATCGGCTGCCCCCATGTATACTTTTAAATTGGAATCGTATGTGATTCCCATCAATACACCAAGATTGGTAGTAGGGCGTAAAGTATGTCCCATATCTTCCAATGCTTTTCTTGTGTCTGGTGATAATAGATTTCTTTCGTAGAGAATTTGATCTGGTAACCATTGATGATGGATTTTCATAGCCTCAATGGCCCGGTCTATTCTCATATCATATACCAATACATTGAGCACTGTTTGGAATACGGTGTTGATAATGGTTCTTCCTCCTGGGCTACCAATGACTAAATAAGGTTTTCCGTCCTTGGCTACAATCGTTGGTGTCATGCTGGAAAGCATGCGTTTTTCTGGAGCTACCAGATTAGGGTCGGAGCCAATGAGTCCAGTGGAAGTTGTTACTCCGGGGATGGGATTGAAATCACCCATCTCATTATTGAAAATAAATCCGAGTTTAGAGGACCCCATTTTGACTCCATAAGAATTCTCCAAGGTATAAGTCATGGAAATAGCATTTCCATCTTTGTCTACCACTGAAAAATGGGTAGTATGATCACCTCCATAGAGCTGCCCAAATTTTGAAGAATCACTTTTCGAAGCATGTTTTAAATCCAGGTTTTTGAATCTTGCTTTGGCAAATTCCTTGGAAATTAACCTTTCAATAGGCATGTCGGGATTGAAGTCTGGATCCCCTAAAAATTCTGCTCTATCTGCGAAAGCTCTTCTCATGGCTTCGGCTACCAAATGCACATAAGCAGTAGAATTAAATTCCACGGAAGAAATATCGGCTGCTTCCAATAGGTTCATCATTTCGATCAATGCCACCCCACCCGAACTCGGGGGAGGCATAGAGAAAATCTCAAATTCTTTAAACTTGGTTGTTACCGGTTTTCTTTCTACCGCCTCATATTTGGCCAAATCTTCTTGGGTGATGATACCCCCATTTGCTTGCATGTAGGCCTCAATTTCTGCGGCTATTTTCCCCTTATAGAAACCATCTCTACCATGCTTTTTGATTTCTTCTAGGGTTTTTGCTAATGCTGGTTGCTTCCATAGTTCCCCGGGAGCGACCACATCGCCATCTGCGTTTCGGAAATAATCATTCATAATATCCCAAGAGTCATCTCCCTCTGACATTCTTAAAGCTGCCTTGTATAAACCCCAGGACATGGGGAAGCCTTTTTTCGCCAATTTAATAGATGGTTCAACCAAGTCTTTCCAAGGCAGTTTTCCATATTTTTGATGAGCTTGATAGAGCCCAGCTACTGTTCCGGGAACTCCCACTGACAATAATCCTCGATGATTGGAATTGTCCTTGATTTTGCCGTCTTCTCCCAAAAACATCGTCGGACTAGCAGCCAATGGAGCTTTTTCCCGAAAATCAAAAGTGGTCACTTCTCCATCTGAGGGTAGGTAGACGATAAAGCCTCCTCCACCTATATTTCCTGCTTCAGGATGGGTTACTGCCAATGCAAATGCAGTGGCCACTGTGGCATCTATGGCATTACCACCTTTTTTTAAAATTTCTACTCCCACTTCTGAGGCTAAATAATGGTCCGAAACCACCATGCCGTTTTGACCATAGGTCTGGGCAAAAAGGTAAGTTGGAAGGAATGTGCTTAAAAGTAGGCTAAGAGCTAAATAATTAAGGTAAGGGTTAATCTTCATGTAAAATATACTGGTGGTTTAATTTGATTCTGGACTTGGAGTGGGGTAAACGACTCCAACTTCTTTGGAAAAGCGTGCCCACTCGGAAAGCATTTCTTGGTATTTCTCTGGGTAGATTTCCTTCAAATCTTGTTGTTCCGCAAGATCAGTTTGGAGATTCGTCAACTGGAAATTTTCTATGAGAAAAGGCCGATCAATATTAACTATTTTCCAATCTCCTTTTCTGATCATAGAATAGCCTCGATGCTCTAATCCAAAAACGTAGGTAGAATCATGTACTGTAGCTGATTTTCCTGAGAGTAAGGGCAAAATTGATTTGCCAAGTAAGGGCTTAACTACTTTTCCTTTCCATTCATTTGGGTATTGTACATTGGCCAACTCATAGAAGGTAGGTGCAAAATCCATTAAAGTCAGGAATGAGTCATTGATTTTTCCATTATTTTCTACTCCTGGTCCTGAAATGATCATTGGAGTGTTGATTCCCCCTTCTGTAGTAAAACCTTTAAAATATCTGAAAGGGGAAGATCCGGCTTCAGCCCACTGAGCTCCATAGGAAATAAAAGAGTTTACTTTTCCCATTTCAGAATATTCATCCGAATAATGTTCTTTGATGAAAGGCCCAAAGTAATTATGGTAATAAAAATCCTCTGCGGCAGCGCCATTGTCTGACATAAATACTATCAGCGTGTTTTCGTATTGTCCTGTTTCTTTTAGATAACTGATCAATCTTCCAATATTGTAATCCAGATTGTCTACCATGCCGGCATATAGCTCCATCTTACGGGACTCCTTTTTTTGCTCCTCTGGAGAAAGAGAATCCCAAGCCTTAACACTGTGATGGGTTTTTGGAAGTACGGCATCTTGAGGAATCATTCCAGCTTTCTTAAGGCTTTCAAATCGTTTTTCTTTTAAGGATTCATACCCATCATCATAGCGTCCTTCATATTTCTTCCAGTATTTTTCATCCACTTGTAATGGCCAATGCGGTGAGGTGTAAGCTGCAAAAGTGAAAAAAGGCTTTCCATCTTCCCGGTGTCTATCAATGTATGAAATAAGTTTGTCTGTATAAAAATCGGTGGAATAATCTCCTTCCTTCCAGTCAGCTTTTTCTCCATCTTCAGTATATCCTGTAATTGCAGATTCCGAGAAAATGCCCAATTTACTATAGTGATTTGCCGCCCCTTCCCCGTTGATCGAAAAGGAATGCTCAAATCCTTTAGCCATAGGCCCATCTTCCAATCGATCTCCTAAATGCCATTTTCCTGCCATGTAGGTATGGTAACCTGCGGATCGTAGCAAGGCTGGCAATGGTATGATTCGATCCGTTAGATGACCTTCGTAACCTGGAACTTGGGTTTGTAATTGTTGTGATCCCATACCAGCAATATGGTTATTATTACCTGATAATAACATGGCCCGGGTCACCGCACAAAGAGGAGCAGTGTGAAATCGGCTAAACCGAATTCCACTGGCAGCCAATGCATCAAGGTTAGGGGTTTCTATATCTCCACCATATGCTCCCATATCTGCGTAACCCAAATCGTCTGCAACAATTAATAAAATATTAGGGCGAGAATCTGCTGATTCTTCTAATTGGTTATTAGTGCAACCAGAAAACCATATACTAATAAGAACTACTAGCCCAAGATTTTTTTTATACATCAATTTCCTTTTCATAAGATTCCAAATACCACATTTTCATATCACCTTTTCCTTTTACAGGTAGGGCTCCTCTTTCTGTAAAAGTGAATTGTGGATCCTCTTTTAATAGCAAATAGGTGTTTTCAGAAATATTTATTCTGTTTATTTCACAATTTGCTTCCATTCTTTGAGCAGTATTTACCGTATCACCCCAGATATCATATTGGAACTTCTTGATCCCTACTATTCCTGCTACAACTGGCCCCGTATTGATTCCACATCGCATATCGAATTTGATTTTTTTGGGAATATTTGGGTCGGCATTTCGCTCATCAATAAATTTCTTCATCTGAATTGCCGCTAAGGCAACTTCTTTAACTCCAGCTTTGGAATTGAGTCCCCCAGCTGCCATGTAGGCATCCCCGATAGTTTTGATCTTTTCTAAACCGAGGTTTACAATGATCTCATCAAATGTTTTGAAGCAAATATTCAATTCTTTGACAAGTTCTTTTGCGCTGAGATGTTGGGCTTTTTTGGTGAAGTCTGCAAAGTCTGTGAAAATAACAGTTACCTGATCAAAGTCTCTAGCGTCTGAACTTCCTTTTGCTTTTAGTTCCTCAGCTACTTCTGAAGGGAGGATGTTTAGCAAAAGTTTATCTGATCGATCCTTCTCTTTGGTAAGAACTTCTTTTGATTTTTTAATGAATTGGTACCTGAGGAAAAGCCCAACCACTAAAAGGAAAAGGAATAATCCGGAAATCATGAAAATGATCTTACGGCTTCTTTCTAATTCGAGACGTTCGTTGAAAATTAAATCACGCTCCCGCTTTTCTTGTTCATTTTTGATACTATCTAGAATTTGTTTTTTCTCGAATTCATAATTAAGCATCATCTGGGTGATACTTTTTGTATTCGATTCATTCAGGATACTATCCTTGAGTAAGGTTGCCTCCTTTAAATAAGCTAATTCAGCCCGATAATCCCCCATTTTTTCTGCTACCTCTTGAAGTCGTTCATAAGCCATTCGAAGTACTTTTACTTCTCTTGCTTTTTGGGCATGTTCCAATGATTTATCCGCATGGAATTTAGCTTTTGATAACTGATCAGTCTTTTGATAAAGATTGGCAAGTCGGTTATGAGTATAAGCGAGGCCGCGAGAATAGCCTAAAGAATCTCGAATTCGTAGTGCCTCGAGTAAAGTTTCTTCGGCTAGCTTAAGGTCTCCTTTGTTGGCATAATTATTTCCCAAATTACTGAGGGCTAAACCTATGGAATAGGGATTTTCATCCTCTTTTGCATATTCCAAAGAAAATTTATGGTAATAAATCGCAGAATCAAGCGGGCCTGTGTGTTCAAATATGATGGCTAGATTGTTATAGCTACTTTGAATGTTTTCTGGATTCCCTAAGGAGAGATCCATTTCCAACGCCTTCCTAGCATGATAAAAAGCCTCCTCGTAATCATGTTGATCATAATAAAGCAAACTGAGATTCGAATGGGAAGAAGACACACCAGTTAAATTGCCAGTAGATTCATAAATGTCCATGGCAGCCTGATGATTTTCAACCGCTTTTTCTATATCTCCGAAGCGGGCATAGGTATTAGCCAGAAAGTTATGGGCTCTTGCTTGCTCTAACCTTAAACCTAAACTATCCATTTGGACTATCATGCGCTCGATTAATTCTGTATCGGATTGAGTAGGATCCCGTTCTTGAAGGCTCAGCGTTTTATAAAACTCCCCGATGAGCAAAGCAGACTCATTTCCTTCTTTTTTTGCAAGAAGAATTGCTTCATCCGCAAATCGGATGGACTCCTCATAGTTATAATCTGAATAATAGGAATAAGCCTTTAAAAGGAGGCTATCTAAGTCTTGTCCTTTCAGTGAAAAAGAGATGATGAAAAGTAGAATAAATAGAAACCGAAATTTTGCCATAGCCAAAAAATTCTCATTCTCAATCCATAAGATTTGAGCTTAAATATTTAAGATTCAATAATTTATATTTTTTTTCCAAAGTCTATGCTGAATTCCACAATAAGTTACTTCTGAATTGGAAATTCAGTGTTCATGATCCATGGGCTGTTTTATTTGAATGTCAGCTCCGAAATCACTGATGTTTTTTTCTTCAACCTTTAGGCTTTTACTGTACTGCCAATGAAGGAGGGCTTATTTTTGGTCGTTTAAAGAGTTGTCTTTTCTGATAACTCAAGCTTCTCCAGAGCCATTCCATAGGGCCGAAATAGAAATACTTAAGCCAAATTGGACTTAGGATTAACTGAAAAATCCAGATACTGAAAACCACATAGAGTAATTCATATCGTTGGAGTTTACCGAACATTCCAAATCCTACCCCAGTGAAAATAAACATGCAGATAACAGAATGCATCATGTAATTGGTCAAGGCCATTTTTCCTACGGCTGCCATACTTTGTTGAAAACCCGCCAAAATTCCGGATTTACAGAAAATCATGATGGCACCCACATGTCCGAATGAGATAAAGAGCCTTCCCCAATAATAAGTGATATCGGATTTCGAAAAAGCCAATAAGGAGAAGTCCGCATTCAGAATGTTTTTCACTTCATAATAGTTGATGGCAAGGCCTAAGGCATAGCCTATGAGTGCCATAGATCCATAAAATCTATAGGACTTGGCACCTGAAAGTACATTCCACCGAAAAAGGGCAATCCCAATGAGCATCATACTCAGGACATCCCAAACATCACCTCGATAAGGCCAAACGGTGTCAAATTCAAAGTTGATAGGGGCAAGGAAAGCAACTACGCTAAAATATCCCTTGTGCATTTCTGCATTATACTCTGCAATAGCTTCGGGGGAGCGGTCTTTTTCTCTTTTTTCCCATCGCTCTGAAGCGCCTTTCAATTCCTTGGTCAGCTCTTTATCCTCAGCTTTGTAAACAGCAACTTCTTCCACATTTGCCACAAACTTCTTAGTGTCTTTATAATCCATATAATTCCAAAAAGTGCCGATGGAAATCAATAAAATAGACACTGCAATCAAACGTTTGGGGGCCATCTGTCTAAAAGAATAGACCAAGAAACCCATCAAGGCATATTGATAAAGGATCTCTCCCACCCAAAGTAAGAGGTATCCATGTATGAGACCGAAGACCAAGAGGTACATGAGCCTCCTGAAGTAAATGTCTGCGGCTTTGATCCCCGCATCCTTTTTTAAAAGCCTATCCAAAAAAATAAACATCCCTACTCCAAATAAAAGAGAGAACAAGGCGCGCATGGTGCCTTCAAAAAACATATTGGTAGTGATCCAGGTGTACAGATTATATCCGGTATATCCACCAGCCACCGTTGGGTCATTATAGGCTTTAGCTAATCCGAATCCGTTGATATTCATTAATAGAATACCAAATAGAACAAAGCCTCTCATGACATCGAGAGACTGAATGCGCTCCATCCCAAGGGTAGCAGCAATTTTTGGTGAAGTTTGATCTAGCATAGGTGATAAAATGGTACATGGGTAAAAAGAACTTTTTGGCTATTGGTATTAATTGTGATTATGTTCCATTCGATGCTTTCTCAAAAGATCGGCACCGAAATCGTTGTTGTTTTGTCTTAGGATAGAATGGATGTGGTTGGCATTATCCAAGAACCCTACATTGTCATATTCAATGATAAAATCTGGGCTATGGATGAGGTAATAGTGTGGTTTCATGGGTTCTAAACTTCCGATCCAAGAGAAATAAACTTGGTCCAATCCTCCTTCATGAAGAATAGCCATATACTCCTCTGCTTTTTGAGTTTCTAGATTTCCGATATATTCCTCAATTAAATAATGTAGTATTTTCTGCTGCTCGGGATTCAGTTCAGAGCCTTTGATTCCCCTAAAATCAGAAATCCATTGAGGTCGGTCTGGACTGGTTATGATATCTCCAGGGACCTTATCCTCAAATACAGCTTTGGCTTTTTGTTCATCATTAAGCAGGTTCACAAACCAAAACCCATAATCTTCTTCTTTACTCAAAGGTCTTAACCCAGCATATTGGGTTTGTTCCACCACTGCTGGATCAGATCCAAAAAACAGAGGAGTCATTGAATATTCTGAATCCACCATGGTCAGGTTGATAGAAATATGATGTCCCTCAAACTTTATTCCCCAGGTGCCTTCCGCTTTGGGCTCTCCCCACACTGCCGCAAAATAATTCCCATAATCCCAATTGAGTCCTCTGATCATCTGAATGGTATTTTCAGGAATCTTTCCCTCTTTGTATTGGATCTCAAACAATTCATGTAAAATATCATCCACCTGCATGATGCTGAAGGTTTTAAGATATCCTTGAGAGCTGAAAATGGCACTCAATACTTTATGGAACTTGATTTTCGATTCTTCTGAAAAATCTCCGTAGCGAAGGCCTGCTCTTGGTGCAAGGCCCAAAGGAAGATTGGTCCATTTGGTTCTCATGGAATCTTCCATGGTGAACAGGACTTGGCTTTTTTGATCTGGATCTAAGGAGCTTAGAAAGTCTTGTGTAGTATGGATAAGTTTTTCGGATGTTTGAGCTTTCAGGCCCAAACCAGTAACTGCCAGAATAACCAAAAGAAGAAGTGATTTTTTCATTTAATAAATAAGTTGCTTTAAGAAATTTTGGTAAAAGATCGTGATTTTACTTCTGAACCAGGTTGAAACATTTCCTGCTTTAAAACTCCATTCTGAAATATTAATCTTCTATAGGAGCCATCATGTAAGCCAGGGAACTCGAACGTATTATTTCCTAAGTAATCGTAAACAATTCCAAAGACCTCATTTTTTTGCCAAAGCCTTCCTTCCTTTTGGAAGAGTTCTAGGGAATCATCCCCATTTTCAGCCGTATACGTTCCCGTTAGTTTTTCCAAGGATGCTTCTTCCACATTTAATTTTTTGGAAAGCCCTACATGATATGTGACTATATTTCCATTCCTGCCATCGGGTGATATTTCCAACACTCTATTTTTTGCAGCATCATTAGATGCCCATGGATCTTTTTTGATGTTTTCATCTCCTGAAAAATAAAGTTGTGTCACTAGGGTTTGGTATCCTGCTGCCGTAACCATCATATGGTAATGTGCGGGTCTGATCAATCCTCCTCCAGCATCATAAGGAACTGGTAAAATGGTATCAAAAGCATATTGGCCCTTTGAATCTGTCATCACAGTTCCGCGGTAATTGTATGCGGGTGTAGAATTATCATAAACCCCTTCATGATCACAATGCCAGAGTTCAACTTTTGCATTGGCATAAGGAGTTGTGCAGTCCTCATTTAAGATAATACCTGTCAAATGAATGGGTTTCCCTTTGCTTCCCGAAATATTCAGATTACTTCTCATAGGACTATCAGGTCTATAAAAGGGCCCTAAAATATCTGTGGTAGTTTCACAATCTCCCACATATTTTTTACCGTCAAATCGAATAAATCCGAAAGAGCTGATTGCAACTACACTAAGGGCAGAGGCTTCGATAAATTTTCTTCGTTTCATTTTACTTGGGTTTAACTAAATAAGAATTTGACTAGGCTGGAGAATGGCTCTGTCTTTGGCACCAGCGTATAAAGCACCTGAAACAGAATGTAAACCCCCAGGGAAAAAGCAACAGGCATATAGTTCTTTTCTTTTCGGACATCCTTGATAAGTAGGTAGCAAAGAATCAAATCAATTAAAAAGAAAGAAGCATATTCTGCAGGAATGCCCGGAAGAATAAAGGGCATATCAAATAGGTAAAATAGTATGCGATCAAAGGTGGGACCTACGAAGGTGAGTACCGCTGCGATCATGTATCGAGCATGTAAGCTTGGGCTTTTCTTATTGTAAATAGCCAGCGTATAAAAAATGGCCAACCAGATCAAATAAACGATGGGTAGAGCTTGATAGGAACCCAGTAGAACTAAACCCTGCTCCAATGACATTGACTCCATACCTGAGGCTATATTTTCTGTCATCAGGCTCAATTGGGTTTGATAACTATGCCTGATCATGAGTAAGGAGGTAATAATCACGAGAGGCAATACCACATAGCTTAACTTTCCTACTTTACGGTGTAAAGAAATCTTTTTGTATTTGATGAGTAAGGGTTGGGCAATGGCCATGGCCATCCAGGTGCCCATAAAAGCAAAATGGATGTGAACTATACCAGGGAAGGTATAGGTGAGCTTTGAAAAATAGGTGACATAAAACCCTGCGAACGTGGCAAAAATAAATAGCATCAGCCAGTAACCCAGGTTTGGGTAAATTGCACTAATAGACTCTTTGGCTTTCATCAGAAAGAGAATTAATATGGGGTATCCGTTTTTTTCGGATGGAACAGATTTTTTGGTCTAGTTTTAAAAAGCACTATGGTAATCCAAATTAGAAAAACTCCTATGGGTTATTAATATACTAAAAAATGCAATTCATATGCTAAAAATATAAATTTCATAGATAAAATGTAGAGCCAGTTCAATTTAAGATAGAATTAGTTAAATCATGATTCCATATCATTTGAACTGGCATTTTTATTATTTGTAAGCGATTGCCGCACTAGCTGGTCCTTCCAATGGCATCAAATTGAAGGATTTGAAGCCCGCTTTTTCTCCCCAAGTACAAAAATCGCTAAAGGTATAATCAAATCCTCCTTCTGTTTCGATCAGCATGTTTAAACTCATCAATAAGCCAAAGACATTTTGCTTTCTCTCTTGATCGATGATGTTTTCGATTGCGACAAATACACCTCCTTCTGGCAAGGATGCGTATGCTTTTTTCATGAGACTTATTTTTTCTTCTTCATTCCAATCATGGAGAATATTACCCATTACAATCATATCAGCACTGGGTATCGGGTCCTCAAAAAAGTTTCCATCCATACTTTTCACCCGGTCCTCCAAATGAAATTTTTTGATAGTGGACCTGGTAATTGGACCCACAGGGGGGAGGTCAAAACTGGTGCAGGTCATATGTGGGTTTTCTTGCGCTACCAATAAGGATAGGTATCCCGCAGACCCTCCTGCATCGGTCAATGTGTTGATATTTGAGAAGTCAAATTGCTTCGCAAATGCCATGAAATTTCCCAGCTGCACTCCGGTCATTCCGTTTACAAAATTTTCTAAAAGGAAAGGATCTTGGTAAATCTCCTCAAAAATGTTAACTCCATGAACAGCTTCATTTTGAGGTTTGCCGGATTTCAATCCCACATCCAAATTGTCCCAAAACCCATATAATCTGGCATCCATCATTTCCAGAATACCTCCGATGTAAGTGGGTTTATTCTTATCTAGAAAAACTTCTGTGTCTGGACTGTTAGCATACAAGGCATTTTCCAATAAACCGGTTCTTTGAAGAAAGCCCAGACCGGTCAATGCATCCATGAAATCATAAAAATGCCGATCAGAACATTTTAAGTCCAACTGCTTTTTCAATCCCAATGCCGTTTGGTCGGGATGAGCAGCTAATTTGGTAAAAAGCTGGAATTTTACTGCAGTAAGTAAAGCCTTGCAAGCCATAAACCCAGATCCAATTTTTAATATATGTTCAGGTGTGGGATGATTTGATGAAGATTCCATTAGTGTTTTTGTTTATCAATTGAAAAAAGTACTAGTTGAGTAATCGGTTAGCTTGCAAAGGAAGCAAGGTGCAAACTGACAACAGGCCTAACAACTTTAAAAATTGGAGTTACTAGACTTAAAAGTTAACCGTTTTTATTAGAAAAGTTAAATTATTAACTACAAATATTTCAATATGAAATGGGTGGATAAAGAATAATACTAAATCCCAACTACCTATCCTTCAGTCGATACATAAATTTTAGCCCACTCCAATCCTGATCAATAGCAGCAACTTTGACATCTACCAACCCCACATCCAATCCATATTTCATGATTGGGTATTTATCGACTTCCGTAGGAATTCCTGAAGTCCTTTTAGGCCAACTTACCCAAGCCGCCCCAGTTTTTTTTAAGTGTTTTAATACATGCTTGAAACCACCTTTCAGCTCTTCTTTACTTGTCACAAAAAAATGAATCAAATCTACTTGGGGAGAAAATGGAGTATTTTCTTCGATTACGACTTCATTTGGGAAATCATGGAAAAACTGGATATAGGGCTTTGGTGAATAGAGAGCCTGGATCACCATTCCTGGTTTGATTCCAAGTTTTTTAGCTAGTGGTGTTCCTGAATATCCAATTTCTGTCATCGCAATTTCAATTATTTATACCATTCGATGATTTTTTCAGTAGGTAGTTTTTCCACCTTTTTCCCACCTTTCCCTTCCATGGTTTCAGCCGCAAAAAGTGAATTGATTATGGCTTCTTCCGTCGCTTCAATTACAGCCAAAAAAAGTGGAGTCATGTCGTCATTTCTAAGCGTTTCAGTTTGCATCAACTCTCCTGATTTTGCTGAATAAGGGATTCTTAATCCTTCAGCAGTACTGAAAGCAATCACATAATCTCCCGAACCATTGGAGGCTATTCCTCCAGTTTTTGCCAATCCCATCATGGCTCTTTTTGCCAATCGCTCTAAGTTCCGATCAGATAAAGGAGCATCAGTAGCCACTACAATCATGCAACTCCCATCTGATTTTTCCAGTGCATCTTTGAATGGGTATTTCCCTAATCGTTCCCCAACGGGAATTCCTCCAATCTGTAGGTTCCCACCAAAGTTAGTTTGAACCAATACACCCAAAGTATACCCTCCCAAGCTTTCAGGAAGTTTTCTAGAGGAAGTTCCGATTCCACCTTTCCATCCAAAACAAACGGTTCCGGTACCTGCCCCCACATTTCCTTGGGTTACAGGACCAGATTTGGCCGACTGGATCGTTTCTAAAACTTCTTCTACTGAAATATGCATTCCTCGGATATCATTCAAATACCCATCATTCGTTTCTCCTACCACTGCATTCACAGATTGTACCTGTTCGTTTCCAGGAAGATTCAAACTGTATTTTACGGTTCCCTCTATTCCTGCTGCCACGCTCAACGTATTGGTCAAAACAATCGGAGTTTCTAGGTTTCCCAATTCCTGTACTTGAGTAACTCCAGCTAATTTTCCAAAGCCATTTCCCACATAAATCGCGGCGGGTACTTTCTGCTGAAAAATATTTCCTCCATGCGGAAGGATTGCGGTCACCCCAGTTCGTATAGAATTCCCCTCAATTTTGGTAAGGTGTCCCACCTTTATTCCTGGCACATCTGTAATTGCATTGTAAGTTCCAGTAGGTAGAATTCCGAAGTGAATTCCCAATTCACGTGGTCCCTGCTGTGAAAAACTAGCTGAAGTGATGGAAATCATATATAGTGCGAATAATAGTTTAGGCAGTCCTAAGTTGGATCGGTTCAGTTGCATGATGAAAGATAAAATTGTCAGGACTCTTTTCCTCATTCCAATAAAGTTTTCTTAAAATTCAACTAAATTCTTCCCTTTGATACTTCAAATTTTCCAATTTAACTATCTTCAAAACTCAAAGAAATTTTGATTCCATGCTGAAGAAAGAACGGTACGAAGCTTTTATAAAACACTTTTCTGAAAATATGCCAGTGGCTGAAACTGAGCTGCATTATGAAAATCCATTTCAATTGCTGGTGGCAGTGGTATTATCTGCTCAGTGTACAGATAAGAGAATCAATATGGTGACGCCCGCGCTTTTCAGGGACTTCCCAGGACCGGAATATTTGGCAGCTTCCAATTTTGACGAGCTGTTTCCTTATATCAAATCTGTTTCTTACCCTAATAATAAAACTAAACACTTGTTAGGGCTAGGCAAAATGCTAGTGGAGGACTTTGGAGGGGAAGTTCCAGAGACAGTAGCGGAGTTGATCAAATTGCCTGGAGTGGGCAGGAAAACTGCAAATGTGATTACTTCTGTAGTTTGGAACCAACCCAATATGGCCGTTGATACACATGTTTTCCGGGTCTCCAAAAGATTAGGCTTAGTTTCCCAAACCGCCAAGACTCCCTTGGAAGTGGAAAAGCAGCTGATACGACACATTCCAAAAGAATATGTGCATGTGGCGCATCACTGGTTGATTTTGCATGGAAGGTATACATGCTTGGCTCGGAAACCGAAATGTGAGGAATGCTCCATTACCCATCTCTGCAAATACTTCGAGAAGAATTACGGCACTGTGACCAGATCTGAAAAGTAATGTGTGGGATTCATCTTTATTGGGGGAAGGGATCAAATAAAGCTGCTATTCAAAGCCTGATGGGCGAAGGTGCCTACCGGGGTCCAGATCAGGAAGTGGCGCTCAGTCCTTGGCCAGGAATGTGGGTAGGAGCAAATAGACTCAAGATCTTACATCCAGGTCCAGAGGCGGATCAGCCCTTTTGGTCTAGTGACGGAAAGACTTTGTTGGTCTGGAATGGTGAAATATATAATCATAAAACACTTCGTAGCTTATTGGAAAAGATGGGGATTGAGTTCTCCACCAATTGCGATACTGAAGTTCTGATCAATTGGATTCAGGTTTTTGGCGTCAAGGGACTAGAAAAGCTAGAGGGGATGTTTGCCTTGATCTTTGTAGACCTAAAAGATAATTCAATTTTAGTGGCGAGAGATCCAAATGGAGAAAAGCCACTCTATTACTCCCAGAATCAAGATAGATTGATCATTTCCTCGGTAGCAAGTGGCATAGCAAAACTTTCAGAGCCAAAGCTGGACAAAAAACAAATAGAGAATTATAGTTTTTTGAGGACCCCTATCCCGGGTAAGACTTTTTTTAAAGGTGTAAAAGAATGGAAGCCTGCCAGGTATAGCCATATCCAGCAGCATTCTACATTTAGATGGGACAACATCCCCATTGCTAAATCAAAAGCTCAGGAGTTTACTAAAAAGGAATTCAAGAGTATTTTATCTCAAGCGGTCACCACACAATTTCAAGCGGATGTTCCTGTGGGAATCATGCTAAGCGGAGGAATGGATAGCAGTTTGTTGTATTCGATTTGGTATGAACTATCCGGCACATCCTTACCAGCTTATACCATTCAGGTCGAAAAGAAATACAGAAAAAAATATGCTGACGGAGATGCTGCCATCGCATTGACCAAGAGGATCCCTATGGAGCATCATCTGATCCATGTGGACCAGCAGGTATTTTGGGATAATTGGGAGGCATATCTGATGTCATTGGATTTTCCAATTGGTGATTCTGGGGGATTCTTGACTTGGCTGATCGGAAAAGAAGCCAAAAAAAAGGTAAAAGTGTTAATTTCTGGAGCCGGAGCCGATGAACTATGGGGGGGGTATTCCAGACATGGAGCATTTGATTTTTACCTAAAAAATCAAAATTTATTGATGATGCTTCAGCCCTGGTTGAACTATTTGCCTATGGGAAGGAAGACAAAGAAATTTCTAAACTCGTTAGAAAATAACCCATCTAAAACTTTTCTTAATTTTACTGCTCTAGAGCCTATTTCCGATGATCTAGCTTCAGAATATGACCGGGTTTTCAACTCAAAATTGAGTCCATATAAAAGGGCATTAGATTTTGACAGACAAGTTTATTTAGTGCAGGATGTGCTCAAAATCCATGACCAGGCATTGATGGCGCATAGCCTGGAAGGGAGAGCCCCTTACCTTTCCGGAAGCATGCTTGCATTTTGGAATGAAATAAAGGAAGAATCCGTAATGAAAGGGAAAGTTTGGATCAAGGAGCTGCTGATTGAAGCAGGTTTGGAAATGGTTACTAAAAGGGGAAAATTTGGGTTTGGTTTACCTTTGCAAGAGTGGTTTGCAGAGGAAGGATCGTTTTCAAAAATGGTATTCAACCGATTGGAATTATTTGAAAAATCATATGGTGAATATATTCCCTCCCCTATTAGAGAGATGGTTCAAAATCCAGCACCTGCCGCCAAATCGCATTTTTTGATCTTATACAATATCTTTTTGTTGGCAGAATGGATTGAATTAAAAAAGCTATGAAAGTCATCTATATCCATCAGTATTTTCGGACTCCAAGCGAAGGGGGAGCTGTTCGGTCCTACCATCTGGCCAAAGGTATGGTGGATGCTGGGATCAATGTAGAAATAATTACAGCTGGAAAGCAAAAGGACTACGATCAGCGATGGATAGATGGGATAAAGGTGCATTATTTGCCAGTTGCCTATGATCAAAAATTTGGATTTTTTAAGCGAAGCAAAGCATTTTATGAGTTTAGTGTCCAGGCAAAAAAGCTTTTAAAAAAGCTGAGTAGACCTGATCTTCTCTACATTACTTCCACTCCTTTGACTACTGGGTGGATCGGACTTTGGGCCAAGCGAAAAATGGCAATTCCCTATATTTTTGAAATTAGGGATCTTTGGCCGCAAGCACCTATTGAGGTGGGAGCGCTTAAGAGCAGATTCCTGATCAACTACTTCCGCAGATTGGAGAAGAAAATTTATAGGAATGCCTTGAAATTGGTGGCGCTATCTCCTGGGATTGCAAGTCATCTCAGGCTAGTGAGTCCTACCTCTGAAGTGTTTCTGATTCCAAATTTCTCCGACATTCAACTTTTCAAACCAGAGCAAAAGAATACTACCATTCTGAATAAATATGGGCTTTCAGATGCTATAACGATTGCCTATACTGGGGCTTTGGGCCAAGTGAATGCAGTGGAAGAACTGTTGGATTTGGCAAAGTATGCTCAGTTCAAAAAGAAGAACTGGCAATTTTTGATCATGGGAACAGGAAGTTTGGAGATAGCATTAAAGAAAACTGCGGAATCAAATGGGTTGAAAAATGTTAAATTTATACCTTTTGGCTCTAAGGAGAAGGTGAAGGAGGTTTTATCCCTTGCTGATTTTGCCTGGATTTCCTTTGCACATTTACCTGTATTAAAAACCAATAGCCCCAATAAGTTTTTCGATGCCATTGCCGCAGGAAATGCAATTTTGGTCAACCACAAAGGCTGGGTTTATCAGCTTTCAAAACAGAATAAATTGGGGGTGTCATTTCTTCCCGGAAAACTGGAAGAGAGTTTTTTGAAATTGGAAAAGCTGGAAGAAAACTCGGCACTTTTGCTGCAGATGAAACAGAACTCCAGAACCTTGGCCGAACGGTATTTTTCTAAGGATTTGGCCGTTTCAAAGGTCTTACAGGTGATTGACCCTAGTAAATTCCCCGCTAATTTTGGGAACGAGGCCTATATCCTGACTGCCTAAAAATCTCCTCTGCATCTGGGTTATCCATCAATTCCGTTATGGTTACATCTTGGTTAAACTGATAATCATCCACGATGTTCCATCCTAACCATCTTCCTAACCGACCTGGGGCTTTGGTGCTGATGGCATCTGTAAATGGGGCTTCTCCCAAGTATTTGGTGATTTCAAAAGGATTGGTTTCGTACAGGAGTTCATTTTCTACAAAATGAGCCCAAATGTATTCCTCATTAGCATAGCATTCAGCAATTTCATCCTCGGTATACCCAATAATAAATTGGTCTGAAGTACAGGGCATAATGGCTTTGGTAAAATGATAGGCTTTGCCATAATAGATCATCTCTGCCAGCATGGTATTGTCCTGTGGATTGATTTCATTGAATTGAGATGAAATGGCCGTGACAATCATAGGTACGATGTAGGGACGAGCATAACGCTCGGCCATGTATCGTGGTAAGTCCGGCTGAAATGTGTGAGTGATGGGTAAATAATAATCCAATCCAATCACAATCATGTCCTCAGTAAGAATCAAATCTGAATTGAAGCCACTTAAAAAGGTATAAACTTTAGGAACCCGAAACTCGGGGAAGTAATATTTGATGGCTTTGAAGGCATTTTCTAGGTCTTTCTGTATCTCGGAAATATCTTGAAATTCCACTTTTACGGAATCATAAAGCACATTCATTGCAGAATCCTGATGAATGGCGAGTAGTTCTGAAATCAAAGAATCAGGACTTGAATAGAGACTTTTTCCTAAATATCCTTCCGCAAAATCCGGGTATTTTTCAAGTAGAAATTCAAAATCTTCTTTCGACTCAGCTGTGAAGAATTCATCTTCTAACCGGACAATTTCAAGGGTTAAGTCTTGATCTAATATCTCAGAGTCAAGTTCACATGCTACTTCCTTTTTCCCACAGGAAAAGGCGATGATTAACAAGAATACGTAAATCGAAAATCTTAGAAGCTTCATGAATGATGGTTTTGACTTTCAAAAGTAAGTAAACGATCGGAAGTACTTTTTATTAATTCAAAGAAATACACTTTGTAGCGACAAAGCATTTGATTTACTTGCTAAGGTGAAAAACAAATGGATTACAGCAAAAGCATTTCTCAACTACCTGACTTTTTGGAAAGTTTGGAATTATTTCTTGCTGCGAATTTCATTTCAAATTTCCAGAATCATAGGAAGGCCGATTCTATGGGGATTACCCACTACCTTATCCATTGAACCAACGACCAGCTGTAACCTCAGATGCCCGGAGTGTCCTTCAGGGTTAAGATCTTTTTCCCGTCCTACGGGGATGCTCCAGGATCAGTTGTTTGAAAAAGTCATCCTTCAATCCAAAGCCCATCTTAGCTGGCTACATCTATATTTTCAAGGAGAACCATTCTTAAATCCAAGATTTTTAGAAATGGTCAAATTTGCTGACTCTCAAAAGATTTTTACTTCAACTTCTACCAATGCGCATTATTTGAAAGAGGAGACCGTACAGGAAATTTTGAAAAGTGGGCTCAAGCAATTGATTGTTTCCATGGATGGAATCACGCAAGAAGTTTACGAACAATATCGGGTAGGAGGTGATTTGGAAAAAGTCAAAGAAGGACTAAGCCTTCTAATAGGAGAAAGAGAGAAATCAAATTCGATGTATCCTAGGATTGTACTTCAGTTTTTGGTGACTGGGCAAAATGAACATCAACTTCCTAAATTAAAGCAATGGGCCCAGGAGGTGAGGGTAGATGAATTGCAGTTGAAAACTACCCAGATTTATGACTTTGAAAATGGTTCTGAGTTGATTCCTTCTGATCTGGGATATTCTAGGTATGTGCCCAGTAATGATGGGAAATGGAAACTCAAAAAGAAGTTGGAAAACAAGTGTTGGCGGATGTGGCAAGGAGCTGTGGTTACTTGGGATGGTAAAGTAGTCCCTTGTTGTTTTGATAAAGATGCAAATCATGTCATGGGAGAATTGAAAAAACAACCTTTATTGGATGTTTGGAAATCTCCAGCTTATCAACTTTTTAGGAATCAATTACTTGCGGATCGTTCCCAGATTGATATCTGTCAAAATTGCACCGAATAGCCTGAAATCAGGAATACTAGAAAGTAGGTTTTTGGAACTATATTTGGTAGAAATAAGAAATTCACGGATTTTTAATGTCAATATTTGTTCGACGTACACCCAAGTTGATCGGTACAGCTAGCCTATAACATGATTTTAAAGAAAAGATTTTGGTACTTTTTTGCCTTACTTGCCTCCCTAGGATTGGCAACTCCACAGGTAATTGCTCAGCAAAACAGTGATTTCACCAAAATACAGGTGGATGATATGAGCGATGCCGAAATTCAGGAGTTATTGAACAGGTCCGCACAAGCAGGCCTTTCCATTGAGGAATTTTTGGAAATGGCAGAGTTAAGGGGAATGCCTACCATGGAAGTGACGAAGTTAAAAGCTCGTATTGCCAAATTGGATTTGGGAGAACGAGGTCTCAAAAGGTCCTCGGAAGCCTCCAAAAGAGATCCGAGAAAGCAAGCTGACTTTGATTTGATTGCTGGAGGGATTTTTCAGCCTCAAGCGGAAATGGAGGAGA
This sequence comes from Algoriphagus halophilus, assembly GCF_900129785.1. Lineage (NCBI taxonomy): Bacteria > Pseudomonadati > Bacteroidota > Cytophagia > Cytophagales > Cyclobacteriaceae > Algoriphagus > Algoriphagus halophilus. Next base: position 510,635 of record NZ_FSRC01000002.1, on the reverse strand, counting down.
TCGACCCCGAGAATCAAATTTTTGGAACCTCCCTTTTTTATAATAAGAAGAGAAACTTGAGCTTTGAGCCAAGTTTGAACCAAGCAACGCCAAGCAGTTATATTTTGGGCCCAGGGGATTTGTTGTATGTAGATATTTATGGCGAATCTGAGCAGTATTATGAGGCAACAGTAAACCCTGATGGGTTTGTGCTATTGGATAATATTGGGCCGGTATCTGTTTCAGGAAAAAGTATTGAAGAGGCCACTGGCATTATTAAAAATAGGGTTTCCAGGTATTATACCGGGTTAACTGGAAGTAATCCATCTACTTTTTTGAACGTCACCTTGGGTGATGTTCGTACGATCAAAGTACATATTTTGGGTGAGGTAAGACTCCCAGGCACTTTCACTTTAAGTGCATTTTCTACAGTTTTCAATGCGTTGTATGCAGCAGGAGGGCCAAATGCAAATGGTACCATGCGTGCCATCAAATTGGTAAGAAACAATAAACAGATTGCGGAGATCGATGTCTACGATTTGTTGATCAAAGGGACGGCTGACTTGGATAAACAGCTACAAGATCAAGATGTGATATTGGTTTCTCCATTTATTTCCAGAGCAAAAATCAAAGGAGAGGTAAAGCGTCCTATGACCTTTGAAATCGCCCATGAGGACACCTTTGAGGATTTACTTCAATATGCTGGAGGATTTACGGATGAAGCATTTAAAGATCGGGTAGCCATTTCCAGAATTACCGGGAATCAACGATCAGTTTCGGACTTATATCAAAGCCAGTTTAACATGTTCCCCTTGAAAGGTGGAGATGAGATCACAGTTCAGCGAATTTTAAACAGGTATTCCAATCGAGTTCAAATCAAAGGGGCGGTTTATAGAGAAGGTACTTTTGCTTTGACCGATGGGCTGACCCTTTCTCAATTGATAAAGAATGCCGAAGGGCTCAGAGGAGATGCCTATACACAGCAGGCAAGTATCCTTCGAACCAAAGATGATCTTAGTACGGAAATGGTGCAGGTAAATCTCCAATCTATTTTGGATGGAACAGCTTCTGATATTCCTTTGCAGCGTGAAGACGTGGTTAGAATTGCCAGTATTTATGATATCAATAACGAAAAATATGTTCAGATTCTTGGGGAAGTAAAGCGGCCAGGAATTTTCCCTTATTCCTCTGAGATGAAAGTGGAGGAGTTGATAATCATGGCTGGGGGACTCCAGGAATCAGCCAATACTAATGATATTGAAATAGCAAGAAGGCTGGAAGATGCAGATTTAGGAACTTTGTCTGAAATTATCCCTGTCCAGGTCAATGCTGATTTGTCTTTCAATTTAGATGGAGAAGTACTACAGCCCTATGATCAGGTGATTGTAAGAAAAAGGGCAAATTTTAATATGCAGAAGTTGGTGGCAGTGGAAGGTCAAGTCAATTCGCCGGGTATTTTTGCCATTCAAACCAGTGAAGAACGAATTTCCGATTTGGTGAAAAGGGCTGGAGGACTCAACCAATTTGCGTATTCTAAAGGAGCTACCTTGATCCGAAGAACCGAATTTTTCAATACCGAATCCGAGCAATTAAGAAGACAGAGGAATTTGGAGAATTTGAAACTTCAATTGTTAGCTGATCCGAATAATTCCGAAGCACAGGAACAACTTTTGGAACGATTATTCAAAGACTTACCTAAAGAGAAAGACTCCCCAGTTGATACCCAGTTAGCTCAAAATAAAAAAGAATCCTTGGATCAAATTGCTTCGGAAACCCCTGGATTTGCAGTCAAAATCAAAGAAACAGAAGCGGTTGCTATTGATTTGGAAGCAATTGTAAATAACCCAGGTTCCGAAGATGACCTATTACTGGAAGAAGGTGATATTTTATCCGTACCCAAACTATTGCAAACGGTTAGAATGCGAGGGGATGTGGTGTATCCAACGACTTTAAGACATGAATCCAATAGAAGTTTGAAGCATTACATCAATGGTGCAGGAGGATTTGAAAGAAGGGCCAATAAAAAGCAAACCTATGTGGTTTATGCCAATGGGGCTGTAAAAAGAACCAAAGGATTCTTCGGAATCAGAAATTATCCTCCAGTAGAGCCAGGAGCTGAAGTAATTGTACCTACCAAAGGCCCAAAGATTCCATTGCGTTTAGGTGAGATTGTAGGAATCACCACTGGCTTGGCTACCTTGGCATTGGTCGTATCCCAAATTAACTGGTAATGGCAGGAGGAAAGCACTTTTCGGAAAATCAATTTACATTGAAGGAAGTTTTTCAAAACTTTTCCAGTTGGATCGCTTATTTCCTTTCACAGTGGAAAATTTTGATCCTAGCAGGGATTATTGGGATGGTACTTGGAGCTCTGGTTTCCATTTTTAAAAAACCGATTTTCAATGCCAGTACCTCTTTTGTATTAGAAGAAGGAGATGCAGCTAGCATGGGGCAAATGTCTGGATTGGCCTCCTTGGTAGGAGTAAATTTAGGCTCCTTGGGAAGCACTAGTGGTTTGTTTCAGGGAGATAATATCATGGAACTGTACCGCTCGGATAGAATGCTAGACGAGGCCTTACTTAGTCCATTCAATGAAAATGAACTCCTAATAGACCGTTTTATAGCATTTGAAGAGATTGATAAAAAATGGGCGTCAAAAGTAGATATTCCGTCCATGGATTTTTCTATTAACCGGGAGGACTTTACAGTATCTCAGGATTCAGTCGTCAAAGAAGTAGCGAAGCTTATTCGCGAAAATCAACTGAGTGTAACCAAGCCCGATCGGAAGTTGAGTATTATTCAGGTAACGGTATCTTCAAAGGATGAATTGTATGCTAAAGTATTCAATGAGCGCTTGGTAGAAAATGTCAATGAGTTTTACAAAGAGACAAAAACAAAGAAGACCAGTGAGAACTTAGCCATTTTACAATCTCAGGCAGATTCTGTGAGAGCTATTTTGGATGAAAGTATTGGTGCTTATGCCACTGCCACTGATAAAGTTCCCAATGCGAACCCATTGTTGAGTTCAGCCACCATAGAAAGTAAAAAGAGGCAAATTGATGTCCAGGCAACTGGGGCTGTTTATGAGGAAATCGTAAAGAATTTGGAGATTGCAAAAGTAAATCACCGTAATAATTCTCCCTTAATACAAATTATTGATTCACCAAGATTGCCGTTGGAGCGAACGGAGATACGATTGGTTAAAGGAATGTTTTTTGGATGTGCAATTGTTGGGATGTTGACCCTATTGGTGGTGTATTTCCGCCGATTGTATCACAAGCATGTGCAGGAAAGCTAAATGAAAAGCTGGCATGTTTGAAAAATTATTACTCCTTCCGATTGGCAATATTATCAGGAACAAATCCATTCAAAATTTTTTGTTTTTGGCGATTATTCAATCTTCCAATGTACTGATTTCCATTATTAGCATGCCTTTACTTATACAAAGTATTGGGGTCGATCAATTTGGGTTGGTAAACCTTTCGCTTGCGGTAATTATCTTGTTGAATATTTTGGTAGGCTTTGGGTACAATCTAAGTGCCCCACGTGAAGTTGCGATCAATCAAGGGGATAAGACGGCTTTATCTCATTTGGTATCCAATGTATTTTCTGCCAAAATCTTATTGGCAACAATCGCCACGTTAATCATTCTGATTTCGGTATTTGGACTGAACTTATTCAAAGAGTACCAGATGATTTTGGTTTTTTCCTCTTTAATGTTGTTTTCCGAGGCCACCCTCCCCCTTTGGTTTTTCCAAGGGATGGAGAAAATGAAGTTGATCAGTATTGCCAATATTTTTAGTAAACTGCTATTCTTGATGGGGATCGTCTTATTTATTCACAACCCAGGTCAAAGCAGGTGGGTGAATTTTATGATGGGATTCTTCGGTTTATCCATCAATATTTTATTGCTCTTTTATATCCACACTTTTATGGGGATCAGAGTGTATCGACCTGAGTTTTCAGCGATCCGAAAAAGCTTAAAAGATAATATTCTATTATTCTTTAGTAATCTGGCTAGCCATATTTCAATTAATGGAGGATTGATAATTCTAAGTTTCTTCTCCGTGGCGGAGACCTTGGGGATGTACTCTTTGGCAGAACGTGTGGTGATGGTTTTGAGAATGTTTCCTGCATTGATCATACAGGCGATTTACCCGAATGCAGCCAAATTATATAAAAGTGATGAGGCCGGATTTTATAAATTTTTGAGAAGTGTTTATTTCAGGGTACTCGCTTTTGGAGCATTTTTGGCAGGTGCAACCTATTTGACGGCTCCTTGGACAATTCAAGTACTTTCAAGATCTGAGTTGATTGAATCAGTTACGTATCTTCAATTGTTGGCCTTGGTTCCATTCTTGGCTTGCCTTAACATTGCCAATGTAATCATGATGTTGGTAGCTGATCTCAAAAATCTATTGTTTAAAGCCTCTTGGATGATGTGTTTGTACATGATTGTAGCGGCTACTATTTTGACCTCTATGATGGGGGGAGTAGGGGTGTGTATTGCCATTATTTCAACGGAGGTAATTGTCTTTTTAATTTGCATGGTGTTGTTGTATCAAAATAATAGAAAACTGATCCATGGCTTTTATACCTGAACCTTCGGTAGCTATTGTATTAGTAAACTGGAATGGGTTTGAGTTTACCGAAGCCTGTTTGCAATCGCTTCAACATCTTGAATTTCCTGATTACAAAATCATTGTAGTAGATAATGCGTCAGATAATCAGGAAGGAAGCCGTCTGAAAGCAGTATTTCCGGATATCCTTTTGATACAAAACGAGCAGAACCTGGGATTCACAGGTGGCAATAATGTAGGAATCAGGAAAGCTTTAGAAGATGGATACACTCATATCATGTTGTTGAATAATGATACGGAGGTAGAAGCTGATTTTTTGGGAGAAATGATTCGAAGGTTTCAGTCTAATTCCAAGTTGGGAATGGTTCAACCCTTGATCTGTTTTCTTCACGAAAAAGAACAAATCTGGAGTGCAGGGGGGAAATGGAATTCCTTTCTGGGTAGGGCAATTACCTTAGGTGACAGGAAATTTTTATCGAATGCCTACGTTGCTGATCGTCCTTTGGATTGGGCTACAGGATGCTGTATGCTGGTGACAAGGGAAGCATTATTGAAAGTTGGATTACTGAATGAGGGGTATTTTGCGTATTTTGAAGATGTAGAATGGTCCTTACGATTTCGAGAAAATGGATATGGGATTGCGCTGGCCTCCAAAGCAAAAATTTATCATGAAGCTGGGGCTTCTTCCAAAAAAAAGCATTCGGAAGGTACGTTGAGTGCCCGAGTGTTCTATCTGCATGTAAGAAACCAGTTATTCCTACTAAGAAGTGCCTGTTCTGGATGGGAGAAACCTTTTGCTTTTGCCTATCATTTCAGTAGGTTCTCATTATGGATGGGGTATTTTTTTATTCGGGGTAGGTTTCAGAAATTAAAATCTGTGGCAAGAGGGATCAGAGATGGCTTAAATTTTCCATTACAAAATCCATTGCAATGGCCTTGATTCTTTTTATTTTAATTGTCTTTGTAGTCGCTGCGGGTTTATTCTGGGTGGTTCAGGAAATTGCGTTTAAAGGAAATTGGCAATACTTTATTTATTTCCTAATCGGATTGCTTCCTTTTTATATTACCACCTTGAGTTTGGTGTATTTGACTACTGGCTCCAGTTCATTAGTGGGAGTTTTTCAGGTGTTGAAAGAAGCAATCGTACTTTTAGCTTTATTCTCCTTTATATTTTTTCGAAAGAATATCTTCGAATACCCTTTTCGATTACAATCGGTAGATTGGTTTATGATGGCGTTTTTGGCTCTGGGAAGTATTTATTTAGTTCTTCCTTTGGGACAAGCCTCTTTTATTAATAAAGCCCTTTATTTTAAGGGGATGCTGATTCCCGGAATTGTCTACTTTTTGGGGAGGAATACCACCTTCAACCAGGATGAGATTCGAGGTTTATTTCAGATGATTTTTGTCATCGCCATCGGGGCTTTCCTAGTCAATTTGTTTGAAAATTATCTGCTGAATGCCCATTTGCAACAATACACGGGATATGCGCTGTACAATCATGCTATCAATGATATTGATCCAACTGGAAATTTTGGATTGACTTGGACATTTGAAACTCAGGCCGTGACCAAGCGTTTGGCGAGTTTTTTTTCAGATCCATTGGAAATGGCCAGCTCCGTGCTGATGGGGTTTGCTGCCGGCTTAATTTGGTTTTTGACCAGTAAAAAGGAATATAATTGGTTGTACATCTTAGTAATGATTTGCTCTTTGGGAAGTCTGGTGTTTTCAGCTTCTCGAGCTGCATTTGGAGCCTTCTTCGTGATGATTTTCTTCTTGGCTTTGGTGTTTGGATTGTATAAGTTGATTGCCGCTGGATTTTTAAGTTTGTTAGCCTTTGGAGTCTATGTGATCTTCTTCGCTTCTGATGACTTTTACTTTTTTGTGGTGGATACCTTAACATTTGAAAATACTTCCAGTATTGGCCACGTGGTAGAATGGTTATTGGCATTGGATTCCATGATAGGAAACCCTTTTGGAATTGGACTGGCGATGAGTGGGAATGCTGGTAGTGTCTCAGATGAACTTCGTGTAGGAGGGGAAAATCAGTTTTTAATTTATGGGGTACAATTAGGATGGTTGGGCATGATTTTATACATCTTGACACTAACGTCCTCTGTTATATTGAGTTTACGTGTTTTCTATCGATCTGATAATACCATGGATGCCCGGATAGCATTTGTAGCAGCAGCTGTGAAAGTAGGCTTGTTATTACCTCTTTTTACCGCCAATGCTGAAATGTATACCTATGTTGCCTGGACTACTTGGTGGATGGCAGGGTATTCAGTTCATGCCTACAGCAGATTAAAAGTGGAGCAAAGAATGATGCTTGGATAAAATAGATTTTACAATTTTGAATGGGAGTGTGTGCAAGTATTCTCCTTGGTCGGTTTATTGCTTTATTCAGAATGGATATGAGACTACTAAGTACATGCTCAAAGTATCCCCAACTATTTTTCCTCCAAAATCTCTAAATTCGAGTCAAAATCAATCCTTTGAAAGTACTTTTAGACTTACAATATCTTAATGTAGCTACTACAGGCATCAAGACCTACATGATGGAATTGGCCCAAGCTGCATTGGACTTTCCGCATCCTGAAATAGAATGGATATTTTCCCATGATCCAAAATCCCAGGCTGCTGATCAGACTTTTAAAAATCCTGAATCCAAATTTCAGCGTCTGAATTATCATTTGGATTACTTTCGGTGGAAAGAGTTTCAACTTCCTGATTTAGTCAAGAAGGTTCAACCGGATATCTTAATCTGTCCTGATTTTGTTTCACCTGCTGCCAGTTTACCTTGCAAACGACTTACTGTCATTCATGATGCTTTTTTTTGGCAGATGCCCCAAAATTACCCGCTTTGGTGGAGGAAGTATTTTCTAAGCTTAATCCGAAAGGGACTAAAAGAGGATACAAAAATTATCACGACCACGGAATACTCTAAACAGGCTTTGATCAAGTATTTGGGTAATAGTCTTCCGATCGATGTGATTTACCAAAGTCCCAAAAGTATAAGTAAGGAAGTGGATCAGCTTCTGATTAAAAAATACTCATTGGACCGAACTCCTTATTTTCTGCATGTAGGGACTTTTGATAAGCGAAAGAATTTACCGCTTTTGGTAGAAGCATTTGAGGCATTTTTGAAAAGTCAGGAAGAAGCATTCAAATTGGTGCTTGCTGGAGGACCTGGGCAAAGTGTCCAAATGAATGATTATCCTTTGATAGAAAGACTTATTCTTGAAAAAGGGTTGGAAGATCGTGTGATTTTGCCGGGATATATCTCAGATGCCCAGATCAGGAGTTTATATCAACATGCTTTTGCCTATGTTTTTCCTTCTGAAAATGAGGGTTTTGGAATACCGATTCTAGAGGCGATGCGAGAGGGCATTCCGGTCATACATTCAGATCAGGAGGCCTTAATGGAAGTAAGTGGATCAGCGGGAATTGCATTCAAGACCGGTGATTTATCAGATTTGGCAGAAAAAATGATACTTTTGGGCCGGGAAAAGGCATTTCGGGAAGAATTGGTCAAAAAAGGTCTTCAACGAAGCAAAGAGTTTTCCCCTCAACATTTTATAGAAGCTTTTCAGCATTTGATTTTGAATGCTGCCCCTAGAATATGAGGCAAATTGCATGTCCAGTCTGCAACCAAGAACCTAATTCATCACCAGAGGAATTTTCAATTATTAATTGCCCTAATTGTCGGGTAAAGTGGACTTTTATTTCTGACGAATTAGATTCAGATGCACTCTATGAAGATGAAGTATATGCAGTGGTGGATAATAGACAATCTGTATTTGAAAAGCTGATTTTTCGTGAAGCTCGAATAGTCTTAAACAAAGCAAAACATTTACTTAAGCCAGCTCAAAATAAGTTGTTGGACTTTGGATGTGGAAAAGGGCAATTTTTAGCAGAGGCCAAAAAGTTAGGTTGGAATGGTATTGGTATTGAAACTGCCAGAGATAGAGCGGTTTTTGCTGTGGATAAGTATCAAGTGGAAGTGATACAAGAGTTTTATTCTCATGGAAAAGTTACTGGTCAACCATTTGATTTGATTACGCTTAACCATGTCCTAGAGCATCTCCCAGCCCCTATTTCAATGGTTAAGGAGTTGATTGAATCGAATTTGGCTGAAACGGGTCTATTGTATATTGAAGTTCCAAGGACTGATTCTTGGCAGGCAAACATTGCAGGAACCAAGTGGTTACATTGGGATATTCCCAAACATTTAAACCACTGGACGGAATCGGTATTGGTGAAACAGTTTGAGGATGTTGGATACAAGAAAGTAGGAGGAAAATCCTTTTCCATTCATTTGGGAGTATTAGGAATGCTTCAAGCTTTATTCAGCTTATTTGGATATAAAGACCATTTGATTTTGGCATTAAAAAAGAAGAAGACAGTTGGATTAATAGTGGGTGTTGCCTTGTTGACACCTGTCGCTTTTTTGTTGGAGTCTCTTGCTTCCGCTTTTGGGAAATCTGGTATAGTGGGAGTTTATTTTAAGAAGAATGGGTAAGAGGAGAAACGTACTTTTTCTTCAAAGTAGTTCAGAGCTGTATGGTTCTGGCAAAATCTTGCTCCAGGTATTGAGGATTTACAGAGATCAAGGATTGAATCCGGTAGTGGTCATGACTGGAGAAGGTCCTCTTGGTGAATTAATGGAGTCTGAAGGCTTTATCGTAAAAGTTCAAAATCTTGGGATTTTACGAAGGAAGTATGTGAATGCGAAAGGCTTGGTCAACCGATTTTCAAAAAATTACAAAGCTTACCAGTTTTTGGATCAACTACATCAGGAGTTTCAATTTGAATTAGTGTATTCCAATACCCTTGCAGTAATCGTTGGAGCATATTGGGCCAAGAAAAATAAACTTGCTCACATTTGGCATATTCATGAAATAGTCTTGGGTCCTGGTCCACTGGTGAAGTTGCTGGCAAAGATGTTGGATTCCAGTACCCCATATCCGATTGTGGTTTCGGAGGCGGTGAAAAATCATTGGGATACCAAGCTGAAAATGGCCAAACCAGAGGTGATTCACAATGGAATTCCATATGAGGAGTACATGGCTTCCTATTCAGATCCCAAAGCAGATTTAGGCTTGCCAGAGGATAAATTGGTGATCACCATGGTGGGGAGGATTAACCCTGGAAAGGGTCAACTTTTCTTTTTAGAAATTGCAAAGCGTATATTGCAGACTTATCCACAATGTCATTTTGTTTTAGTGGGTGATCCTTTTCCTGGATATGAATCAATCCAAGAAGAAATAAAATCCGTAATTAGGGACAATGGATTGCAAGAATCCGTTAGTGATTTAGGGTTTCGGAAGGATATTCCGGAAGTTTTAGCAGCAACGGATATTTTTATGTTGCCATCTATATTACCTGATTCTTTTCCCACAGTAATCTTGGAGGCAATGGCTTCTGCCAAGCCAGTAATCGCTACGCAATCTGGAGGAGCAGAGGAAATGGTTGAACCTGGTAAAAGCGGATTTTTGATTCCGATTGGGGATGTGGAAAAGGGAGTGGAAGCTTTAAAAACGCTGATATTGGATAAAGAAAAAATTAAAAGCTTTGGTGAAGCTGGAAGAAGTAAAGTGTTGATTGAATATAATTTGAATACATTTAAGGAAAAAATGCAAAAACACCTATGGAGGCATCTCAACGAAAACTAAAAGTAGCAATCATGGGTGCCAAAGGATATCCTTACGTTTACGGGGGATATGATACCATGGTGAAAGAGCTGGGAGAAAGGTTGGTTTTGAAAGGCGTACATGTTCGAGTTTACAACCATAAGGCCTTGTTTGTAGAGAAACCTAGGTATGTCAATGGAATTGAATGCATCTATACTCCAGCGATTGAGTCAAAGTATTTTACACAACTATCTCATACTTTTTTCTCTATGATCCATGCCTGTCTATCGGATGTAGATGTGATTTTTGTAGTCAATAGTGGAAATGGCCCTTTTGGGTTGATTTCTAGATTTTTCCGAAAAGCTACCTTGATTAATGTAGATGGTTTGGAATGGCTACGGCCTAAATGGAGAGGACTAGGATCTAAGTATTTTTTTTGGGCCTCCAAAATGGCGACCAAATATTATGATCGAATTATCAATGATTCGGATGAAATGCAACGGGTATATAAGGAATTATTTAATGCCGAATCTAAAGTGATTGCCTACGGTGCTAATCCAAAAGAGGAAGTGGAACCTTCACCGGTAATGAAATGGGGAATAGAGCCTCAAGATTACTTTCTGATTGTGGGTAGACTGGTGCCAGATAATAATGCTGATTTAATTATTCAGGGATTTTTGAATTCTGATTCAAAAAGAAAGTTGGTGATAGTGGGTGATGTTCCTTACTTGGATGATTATGCTCAAGTTTTGAAAAATATTGAAGATGATCGCTTGTTGTTTTTGGGTTACGTCACCGATCCTATTGATTTAGCTGCTTGGTACACCCATTGTTATGCCTATTTCCATGGACACGAATATGGTGGGACTAATCCTGCGATGCTGAAAGCCTTAGGGTATGGGTGTGCGATCTTAGCATTGGATACTCCTTTCAACCAGGAAATGCTTCAAGAGGGAAAACATGGCTGGTATTTCAAAAAATCAGTGGACTCTGTGAAGGACATTGTCGAGGCTGCAGAAAACAGCCAAGAACGTATGGATTATTTTCGGAAGACCGCTCGAGAGGGATTGGTGAAAAAATATAATTGGGATCATGTCACAGATCAATACCTGGAAGTATTTGAAGAATTGGCTGGTTTTAAAATCGAAAAAGTTTCCACTGAAAAAAGAAAACTGGAAGGGGTGGATAATTAATTTGGATCAAAGAGAATGGATTAATTCTGAACTTTGATCTCTAACTTTGGTTTATATAAGCATACTTTTAACCCTAAAAATAAAACCATGATTAGAAAAGCAACGGCCGTTTGGCAAGGATCCGGAAAAGACGGAAAAGGTCATTTGACTACGGCAAGCACAGTTTTAGACAAAACACAATATTCTTTTAAATCACGTTTTGAAGATGGGGTAGGTACCAACCCGGAAGAGTTGGTGGCTGCTGCTCACGCTGGTTGTTTTGCCATGAAATTAAGTTTTAATCTACAGGAAGCAGGCTTTACTGCTACTGAGCTGGATGTTACTTCCAATATCACTTTTGAGGAGGGTACACTTAAGAAATCCCATCTGGTGCTGAAGGCAACAGTGGATGACGTGACACAAGAAAAGTTTGATGAATTGGTAAAAGATGCTGAAGCAAATTGTCCAATTTCCAGAGCCTTGAATATGGAAATCTCTGTGGAGAGTACCCTTAATTCTTAAGGTAATTAACTGGGTAAGGGTGTGTCCCATATCCATAAAATGAAAAAAAAGCGACTTGATAATTCATGTCGCTTTTTTTTGAGTCTAGCCTTTGTTCCATTTCATCCTCCTCCAGTTTTCCTGCTTTTCGGGAGATAAAAATGTCCAAGCCAGAATTCTGCTTTTTTTATTGCCATGAGTCTTTTGGAGAATTGTTCAAGAATCTCTCAACTGTTTTAATTTTGCCAATAAAGATTCAAATTCCAAAATATCAAAGTGCAATGCACCTTCATTGCTTACTATTAATAATTGATCTTGAAAGTCAACAAAACCTTTATCAATTAATTTGTTTTTTTCATCCAAGTATACGGGTACAGGGGATTTTTCAAATAATGGATTTAATCTCATTGACTTGTTATTTTTGGCAATGATTAGGATTGCACCTTTTGAAATGTTTAGCTCACTTAGTTCATGGTATAAATGATCTAAACAGGTTTTGCAACCTTCGGGGTTAATAACTAGAATCCATTCCTTGGGTTCAGGAAATGACATAGTTTCAGATACTGAAGATTTGGTCGTTTTTGCACAACTCCAAATTAAAAGTAGACTACAAAAAATTATTATTTTTCTAATCTTCATAGTTTAGCCCCTCAAACTGAATGATATCATAACGGAGTAAATTTTCATCAAAATCCCCCCCCTATTAGGATTTTTTGTTGATACATACAATCCTTTTCGTCCTACGAAGTAGTTCCAACTTTCAATGTAGTTTGTCCCAAATGTATATTCTCCAATTATATCTAATTTATTATCTAAAATCAGTATACCAATTTTTGGGTTATTTGAGAGTTGTTGTCTTGGAGAGAGGTTAAATTTTCTGGAGTCAATTCCTGGGTAAAAGAAGCGGTAATATACTTTTCTAAACTTATCATAAAGCAATATTTCGTATCGTCCATTTTTTAGAGTTTTAATTATTTCTTCGTCTCCTATTGGGTAGCCTTCAATAATCCGAAAACTATTGATTTTGTTTGCCTTTGCTTCTTTATATTTTAGTAATTTTTCACCCTTTTTAGAAATTATCCATAACCGATGATCCATATGGGGAGAAACAATAATAGAGTCACCATTTTCAGCCCAATTAAGATCAGGACTTTTTTTTCCATTTGACCATTCATCAGTTGGTCTATTGATGTCTAACCATTTAATATTATCTTCTTTTCCCGAAAGTTCTACTTTAAAAAATGGTTTGGATTTTTTTACTTCTTCTTCAGTGGTCTTATATATGTCTTTGAAATTGGGCTGAGTTCCCCATAAAGAATTATTGGAAAATAAAAATGGAGTTTCATTTGTGGAAGCAATGTAATTAGCTTTATTCTCCGGGTCTAAAACCCTTATACTTTCTTTTTTTGAAAACACTTACTCATTTACTCCCCCATCGTCTTTTTCTCCAACCTTCCTGCTTTTCTGGATTCAGAAAGGTCCAAGCCAAAATCCTGCTTTTCTTATTTCCCTGGGCCATATCAATGATTCTTCTTTCCGATACTCTAGCTTTTTTCAAAGCTAGGATTAGTTCTTTGAGATGTTCTTCTTTGCTGACCAAGCTGGTAAACCAAAAGCAATTGTATTTGTATTCCACACTTTCCTTGATCATGGTTTTAATAAACGTGAGCTCTCCTCCTTCACACCATAATTCATTGCTTTGTCCTCCGAAATTGAGAGGTATTTTTTTTGCTACCTTGCCTTTTAAGTTTTTCACTTTTCTTCTACTTCCTGCTTCAGCTTCGGCCTGAGATTCGTGAAAAGGGGGGTTGCAAATGGAAATATCGAATACATCATCAGATCGGATAATTCCTTTTAAAATCAGGGCAGAGTTTTCCTGATAACGAAGGGTGATTTCTTGCTGGAGTTTCGGATTGGAATCCAGGTTTTTTTGAGCTGCCTGAAGAGCCTGGGTGTTAATGTCAGTTCCTACAAAGGACCAGTCATAAATCGCATTGCCCAAGATGGGATAAATACAGTTTGCTCCAGTTCCAATATCCAGCACTTGAACTTTTTCTGGAATAGTATCGGCATTGTACTGTGCTAATAAATCAGCCACATTATGAATATAGTCTGCCCTTCCTGGGATCGGAGGGCAAAGGTATCCTTCTGGGATATCCCAATTTGAAATCTGGTAGAAATGCTTTAGTAAAGCTTTGTTGAGTTCCTTTACTGCTTTAGGGTTGGCAAAATCAATACTGAGATCTCCGTATTTATTTTCCGAGACATATTGCTTTAAGGAAGGAAGGGAATGAATCAATTCAGGGAAATCGTAGCGTTCCCGATGGGTATTTCGTGGGTGAAGTTCGGATTTGGTCTTTTCTTGTTTTTTCAATTCAATCTACTTCAAAAGTATCAAGGCAAATTAATGTTAATCGACGGGTTTTAGTAGTTATCTAACAAGTAATCTCCACCTAAGTCTTGAGATTCAAGAGTAGATCTACCTTTTTTTACAATCAAAATCGATCAAAAAATCAGATTAGTTGGATAGACTTTATTTCCAAATGGAATTCTTGTTCCTTTTTATTACCTATCAAAAATGCTAACTCTTCAATCTGATCCTTATCGAAGTTTGGAATCGAAAGTGATCGCCCTCTAAAAGCTGGGTACATAGTAGTGAGTTCAATTTCAATTGTTTCCCATTCTCCGCTGGTTGTAAACTCAGCGATATAGGAATGGCGGTCATAGGAATTTGCTTTTACTCGAAATTGATACTTGTTTCCATCTCCCTTTAATTGGATTCTAATAGTGCTTTGGTCCTGAATTTGAAATGCCTCCCTATATCTCACCGAAGAAAAACCCCCATTATTTTCCAAGGAAACGAAACCTTCAAATACCCCGTTTCCGGATTCATTGACATAGAAATTGCCTGATGATCTTCCTCCCATTACCCCATCATCTACAACCCTCCAGTCTCTTGAAGGTGAATTTTTGTCAAACTGATAAAGGATAGTGGTCGAGGACATAAGTAATAATATGATTAAAGCTTTCACATTCTAATAAGGCCTTAATGGGTCTAATTGTTTGAAGCCAACCTTTTCTTAATCCACTTCAAAAACCAGTTTCATGGTAATAGAAGCGGTTTTGTTTTTGTCTGCGGTATTGAATGTACCACCCCAGGAATAGTCCTCCCCGGAATTTTGGCCAGTAATCTGAAAAATACCCATATTCGCTGAAATTAGGTCTCCAAGATCCCCTTTGGAGTTTTCTGCGATGCGCTCAGCTCGTACCCTGGCATCTTCTGTCGCTTTGGCTATCATTTCAAGTTTCAAAGATTCCAGTCCGGTATAATAATACCGTGGAGCTTGTGAATAGAATGCAATCCCCTGATTTAATAACTCTGTGATTTCACGACTGATCTTTTCAACTTTCTCTACTTCTTTAGATTCTATTTTGAGCGATTGATTCAAAGAATAACCATCAAATGTCTGTCCTAGGTATCTTCCAGTTTCGGAATAATTTTGCTGGTATTTTGGGTTGGTCTGAACGGCATTGAAGATCAACTTGTCTGCTGGGATCCCTTTGGAAATCAAGTAATCGGACACTAATTTCTTGTCTTTTTCCAAATCCTCGTAAGCAGATTTTAAGTCAAAACTTTCTCGGGAAAAATTCCCTTCCCAAACCACTAGGTCTGAAGTGAAGTTACTTTCGCCCAAACCGGTCACATTGATGGTGCCTTGAGGCCTATTTCTATTAATGATTGCATTTCCTAAGACGATCGAGGCAAGGACGATTGCCAAAGCAAATAGTATGGAGGACAGGTTCTTATTCATAGGGCTAAAAGTTGCTTTTGAACATGAAATAATACTCACTTGAATCATCAAAAAACCCGCCAATCAGCGGGTTTTAGTACTATGGAAACATTAATTAACAATTAATAGATTCTTTGCTTAAAGTCTTGCTGTTTAGGGTTTTCTAAGTCTATCAGATAACCATTGACAATGGCATATTTTAAGTCTCCATCTTTAGCTAAATAAAAGTTTGGGGCAGAACCTGTAGTCCATACACTTGGAAAAGAATCCACGCTTTTTAATACCAGAATAGGTAAGGAATGAAGGTCTTTAGATGCTCCATTTTTTACTTTCACTGCCAAATATCCTTGTTTCAATAAGTCTATTGCTTGGTTAAAATCTAATGAGCCAATGTCTTCCAAAGTAGATTCGTATACCTTGCCTTCTTCAAACTCAAACCCACTTGCATCAAAAACCTCCTGAGCATAATATACTTGCATATCGCCTAGATCTTCAATGGATCCAGATACGTAATAACCTCCTGGTACTTCAGATTCTCTCCTTCTGATGATAAGGTCTATTGGATATTTCTTTCCTTCTACCTCAACCTGCATTTCATTGATCATCAAATCTGCCAGTTTGGAATCGTTATCTGGGATTGCAAAATACTCCTCTGTAGTGAACTGTTCGTACCCTTGGGTTGCTATCTGGTGTAGGGCATCTAAAATGATCATGAAATTGAGTTGGCGGATATACTGCTTATCCGGATCTCCCCAATATCCTCCTGATTCGATCAGAATTGTGCTTGTTCCCCATTTTTGAATGTTATCTCCAAATGCCCTTGGTTCAAATGCGTCATCATACTTTCCTACCTGCCCCGGAACAACTTGTTGAAGGACTTTATTCATACCCACAATAGTCTGCATGGCCCTTTCTCTAACCTCATTCACATCGGTGGCGACATTGTATGCTGGGGCCAAAACGGAAATGGTTGCTTGTTTGTCAGTGCCTTCTACATTGTAATACACTTGCTGATCGTGTAGGTTAAAACCGAATTCTGGTTCGAAATCATCTCTCGCATTCTTTAAAATAATAGCTTCAGGGGAGATTTGAGAGATGGCGTCCCTGTTCAAATCAATGTCCAGACTATTTCTCCTTTTGAATGCCTCAGCACCGTCAGGATTAATCATGGGAATGAATTTGATATTCAAATTGCTTCTCAATGTGTTTCTGATATCTTCATACTCATCTCCACTGCCTTCCAAAAAGTTAAATAAGTCAAAAAGGGCCATGGTAGCAGTGCTTTCATTTCCATGCATTTGTGACCAAAGCATGACTTTCGTTTCCCCATTTCCCCAGTCTAAACTGGAAATACTTCTACCGTCAATGGAGTTTCCTAGAACTTGTGTTTCAAACTGACTTGCATGTTTTTGAATCAAAGGCTGTAGGTCTTCGTGCTTAAATCTTCGATGGGTGATTGCCGATTCCTTAAAATTGTTGAAAGCTGACTCTAAAGTTTCAATAGAAAGTGGTTCGGTAGTATTTTTATTTGCAGTTTTACACCCAATTAGGGAAATTAAAAACAGCAAAAAAATGCGAGTGTAAATGCCCTTTGAAACGCTCATCATGGTTGGATTTTCTTAATAGTGAAGAGTAAAACTAGCCAATGTGATTTAAATAGTATATGTCTTAAGCTCAAAATTTCAAATCGAGAATGAAGCTATCGTATTTTGTAGAAGATCTACCCCTCAAACATACATTTACCATTGCCCATCAAAGTAGGGATATTCAAGATACCTTGATTGTCAAACTGGAAGAGGGTGATTTGGTGGGCTTGGGTGAGTCCACTACCAATCCTTTTTATGGGATGACTGTAGAAAATATGAGTGAGGTACTGGATGCATTCCAAGGAGTAGTGGAGGGTGGAAACTGGGAAAGCCCAGAAGAATTATGGGAGCTAGGGAAAACGCATTTTAAGAATAATCCCTTTGCTCAATGTGCCCTAGATATGGCTGCTTGGGATTTATATACCAAGAAAAAAGGCAAAAAACTGTATGAATTTTTAAGGCTGAACCCTACAGATATTCCTACCACTAATTTTACCATTGGGATAGATACAGTTCCAAAAATGGTCTCGAAAATGAAAGAAGTCCATTGGCCTATCTATAAAATAAAGTTGGGGACATCGGATGATTTGGAAATAGTAAGGGAGTTAAGAAAGCATACGGATGCTATATTTAGAATAGACGCCAATTGTGCTTGGACTGCGGATCAGGCCATTGAATATTCGGTAGCACTTCAAAAACTAGGGGTGGAATTTATGGAGCAGCCTCTTGGTAAAGATGATTTGGATGGGATGAAGGAAGTATTCAAATATTCCAAACTACCGGTAATTGCAGATGAGAGTTGCATTGTGGGAAGTGATGTGAAAAAATGCCATGGGCTATTCCATGGGATTAATGTGAAGTTGGTAAAGGCTGGGGGAATTACTCCTGGGCTTCGAATGATCCATGAAGCAAAATCTTTAGGGATGAAAACCATGGTAGGATGCATGACAGAATCTTCTATTGGAATTACTGCCATTGCGCATATCGCTCCTTTACTGGATTATGTGGATATGGATGGTGCCATGTTGTTGGCAAAAGACCCTGCCACTGGAGTGAAGATAACGCCAGAAAAAGTAACCTTCCCTGATGGAAATGGTATTGGCGCAAGTTTAGTATAAAGCTTGCTTCTAGAATTAGATAAAGGCAGTGATTTCACTGCCTTTTTTTAGTCTTCTGAGACGATCAATTTAAAACCTTCTCCGTGTACGGTGATGATTTGAACCTTTGGATCATCCTTGAGCAGTTTTCGAATCTTGCTTAGGTACACATCCATACTACGGGCATTGAAGTAGCTGTCATCTCCCCAGATCTGCTTTAATGCATGACTTCTATTGACCAATTTATTAATTTCTGAGGCCAAAAGTCGGATGAGCTCATTCTCCTTGGATGTAAGTTTATGTTTGCCTTTAGGCCCTTCGAGGTATTGCTCATCGTAATGAAGAACAAATCCCCCAAATTCATAAATTTTTAATGGAGTGACTTCTGTACTTTTTTGGGTTCTCCTCAGGATTGCAGTGACCCGCAGCAACAACTCTTCCATGCTAAATGGCTTGGTGATGTAATCATCTGCTCCGATTTTTAACCCTTCAATAATATCGTCTTTTTGATTTTTTGCGGTCAAAAACAGCACAGGGAGATCCTCTTGTACTTTTTTGATTTCTTTAGCAAGGGTAAAGCCATCTTTTTTAGGCATCATGATATCCAATAAGCATAAATCGTATTTACCCTTTTTGAATTTATTCCAGCCTTCTTCCCCATCTCTGCATAAAGTTGGTTCATAGCCTTTCATTTCTAGATATTCCTGAAGAATATCCCCTAGGTTTGGGTCGTCTTCTACGACCAATAGTTTAGCTTTGCTCATTGCTTTTTGGGTAAAGTTATAGTGAACGTTGTCCCTCTTCCTACTTCACTTTCTACTTGAATGCCTCCCTGATGTGCTTCAAGCATGGTTTTTACATATGATAATCCTAAACCAAAACCTTTCACATCGTGAACGTTTCCGGTAGGAACTCTATAAAACTTATCAAAAATTTTCTTTTGGGCATCCTTAGACATCCCAATCCCATTATCTGTAATCTTAACGATGAACTGATCTTTTTCTTCCGTCGCTTCCATTTTTATGGTTGGCGTGTGTGGAGTGTATTTCAACGCGTTATCCAGTAAATTATTAAAGATGTGGGTTAAATGAAAAGCATCTCCTTCGACTGAAGGATCTTTTAGCCGATCTGTAAATGAAAGGGTTCCTCCTCTTTTTTCCACTTGAAGGCTGATATGCTGCATCGTAGATTCCAATAATTCACTCAGATTCAACTCCTCTATTTTTAATTTGAAATCTTGCTTATCCAAAGCAGCAGCCTGTAAAACTTTCTCTACTTGAGTGGTCAGACGTTTGTTTTCATCTTTGATGATCCCAAGGTAGCGCTTCCTGAATTTGTCTTGTGTAGATAATTCAGGGTCTTGTAATGCTTCTACTGCAAGACTCACTGTAGCTAACGGAGTTTTGAACTCATGGGTCATGTTATTGATAAAATCATTTTTGGTATCCGAAAGTGCTTTCTGTCGGATGATGACTTTGATCGCGTATATGAAACAGAATATGATTACTCCAATAAACAGGATGGAGCTTGAAATTGGAATCCACACTTGACGGATGACATGATAGTTCTTTTCAGGGAAGAATATATAAAGGAAATTTTCCTTACCTAGGATGTCATTTGGAAAGAGTTTAGCCTTGATTCCGTTTTGAAGTAGGGTACTTTGTTGGGTTACCGGACCTAATGGTAAAACTTCTCCATTGTCTTTTAAAAGTCCCAATTCAAAAGATTCGGTAATCCCTCTTTCCAAAAGATGGTTTCGTAGAAGCTCCCTTACTTGGAGCGTGTCTAGTCTATCCAAGATTTCTTTTTGTCCTGCCGCGAGTTCATTCCAGGTACGTTCCACCATGTCAATTTTGAAATTGGCTCGCCGGATTTTGTCTAGAATATCATCCGAAATATTTATTTCTGTCAATACTTCTGGAGCGGGGACTATTTCAACATTAGGCCTAACTCTTGTACTTTCTGCTTTACTTAGGTAGTTGAGTTGTCGTTCTTTTTCTTCTAAAAGAATTTCCATCTCATCTGGAGTAAACATGCTAGAAGCCAGTTCAGGAGTCATATAGGCAAAAAACATTTCCAATTCTTTCAACGCATTCATGTCAAACCCTCTAGATTCAAGGATTCTCCTGAAAGTTGGACTTACTTCCGGTGCTGTTTCATTGAGAAGCGTGTCCACAATAGAAGGTCTATTTCTATAGACGGGGCGTTGCTGGATCTGGAAAGTGATTGGTTCAATTTTTTCAAATAAGGATTCCTGAAAAAGTGAATCTTTCATCAAGTAGCTGAGTAAGACGTCAGAAGTCTCCCCTTTTTCCAATTGCTCTACTGTCCCGGATAACGCCATATACACGTTTTGGTCGAACCGCTCACGGTTGATCCTTACCGCATTTCTTACCCAATAGTATTGGAATCCCATTAGGCCAAAGCTGGCCAGGGACATCAAAACGATGATAAGAATTATGTTTCCTTTGGACATTTTACAAATTTAGCCTGATTCTTAGGGGTGAAATAGGGCTTAACAATATTTAACTGCTATTAAGGCACAAACGCTTAAGTTTTTTAGGAACAATCTCAAAATTGATTCCGTTCTTTAAATTATGATTTCTTAATTACATTTACGATAAAGGAAAAGAGGAGGCTTATGCCTCCTTTTTTTGTTATTTGGCTATCTTTGGGCGCAAATTTCAGATCATGTCAGCATCTCACAACCCTATTTCAATCCAAGGGGTTTCCTTGGAAACTATTGCAAAAGAATTTGGCACTCCAGTGTATGTTTATGATGGTGAGAAAATCACTAATCAAATACTTACTCTAAAGAAGGCATTTGAAAAGGTTCCTTTGAAGATTAAATATGCTACGAAGGCATTGACCAATATTTCGATTTTGAAATTGGTGAAAAGAGCAGGTGGTGAGGTAGATGCGGTCTCTTTGGAGGAGGTAAAAATATGTCTTGAAGCGGGCTATGAAGGGAAGGACGTCATGTACACCCCGAGTGGAGTGAGTATGGATGAAATCAAAGAGGTAGTTGGACTGGGCGCCATGATCAATTTGGACAGTATTTCAATATTGGAGCAATTTGGGCAGACATTTGGAGATTCAATACCGGTTTGTATCCGAATAAATCCGCATATTATGGCTGGAGGAAATGCGAAAATTTCCGTGGGGCATATTGCCAGTAAGTTCGGTATTTCCATCCAACAATTAGACGAAATCCTAGAGGTAGTAGCACGCTATCAGATGAAAGTGACAGGCCTCCATTTGCATACTGGTTCGGATATTCTGGATGCAGAAGTATTCTTGAAAGGGGGAAATGTTCTTTTTGATGCTGCTATGAAGTTTCCTGACTTGAAGTTTCTTGATTTTGGAGGAGGCTTTAAAGTGGGTTATAAGGAAGGTGATGTGGTAACGGATATCATGGCAGTAGGAAATCGGGTATCCGAAGCTTTTCTGGAATTTTGCGAGAAGTATGGGAGAGATCTGGAATTGTGGTTGGAGCCTGGGAAATTTGTCGTAAGTGAATCAGGATATTTATTGGTTGAAGCCAATGTGGTAAAAAAGACTCCGCAAATTACCTTTGTAGGAGTGAATTCTGGGTTGAATCATTTGATTAGACCCATGATGTATGATGCTTACCATGGAATTTATAATGTAAGTAATCCATATGGAAAGCCTGCTACTTACAACGTAGTGGGATACATTTGTGAAACAGATACCATCGCTGCTGGGAGAGCAATTGAGGAAGTTAGAAGGGGAGATATATTAGCTATCAAAAATGCTGGAGCATATGGGATAAGTATGGCCTCTAATTATAATTCAAGGTTAAGGCCGGCTGAAGTCTTGGTATGGGAAGGTAAAGCACAATTGATTCGAAAAAGAGAAGAATTTCAAGATCTTATTCGCAATCAGGTAATTCTTGATATTTAATTAGGAATATTTCCAAATAAAATCTCTTTGGTATAATTATTGAGTTTCAAAGCCATTAATTGACTTAATCGCATAGGAAAAATGCGTTTAATCATAACGGTTTGAAACCCAATAAGATTGTATTTCTCAATCATAAGCCCTAGTAGTTTCACAACCTACATTTCATTTTAAATTCACGGTTTTCCGTTGCAGGTATTTTACCTTTGCCGTATAGGGATCGTGATGAAGATTATGTTGAGGAAGATCTTAGGCGTATGTGTGTTTTTGATAGTACAATTTTTTGTACGGTTGGATATCTATGCCCAAGATACCCAGTACTCCCAGTTTTATGCAGCGCCTATTTATTTAAATCCTGCCCTTACAGGAGCAAGTGAGCTCACACGGATTGGTGTCAATTACAGAAACCAATGGCCTGGATTAGATCAAAGCTTCAATTCCTATTCCGCTTATATAGATCACTATATTATGGATTACAATTCGGGTATAGGGTTGATTTTTAATGGAAGCCAAGAAAGCATGGCGCAGCTTTCCACCAATGAAATTGGTTTATCCTATGCCTACCGTTTACAGATAAGCCAGGATATATTCTTCCGAGTGGGAGGGCAAGTCAGCTTTATGCAGCGGAATGCCTTTTTCTCAGACTTGGTATTTGGTAGTCAAATAGATATTGTAAATGGAACCATAGGGGGAATCACTGATGAATTGGATGGGGTACCGCTGGATTCCAAGTATAGCTTTATGGACTATGCGGTCGGGGGGTTATTTTATACCAACAAATATTGGTTAGGAGTTTCAGCCCATCACTTGTCGGAACCTAACCGGTCTTTTGTAGAAGGTCAAATTTCTAAACTCCCCATGAAGCTTTCTGCTCAAGGAGGCGTAAAGTTTGATTTAGGACATGGGGGGAGAGATTATTTTACTCATGCTTATTCCGAAAGATCTATTTCATTTGCCTTCAACTATAAGCAACAAGATCCTTTTAATCAACTTGATTTAGGTGCCCAAGTCTTTCTTGAACCATTAGTGTTGGGGCTTTGGTATAGAGGGCTTCCAACCAAGAACTCTTTGCCTAACAATGAGGCCGTAATTGGATTGGTTGGTGTGTCACTTCCTTCCGGATTGGATATTGGATATTCCTATGATGTGACTGTCTCAAAATTAGGACAAAAAAACAGTGGAGGTGCCCATGAACTATCCATCAGATATACTTTTTTATGGGGTGATCCAAAATCCAGAAACCAAAGAGGAAGAGTCATTCCTTGCTTTAAATACTAGCGTTGAGCAACATTTCGTAAACTTTTTTAAAAAAAAATCGAATTTTTTTAAAAAAATATTCAGAGCCTGATTTTCAGGCTTTTGTCTTTTATGATCAAAAAAAAGCATCATTTCATACTTTTTTTGATTATGGTAATTTTTTAATAAAAATGATACTTTTTCAAGTTTGAACTATTCCCTTTTGACTTGATTCCAATCTTTGGATATTAGAATTTTTCTGCACTTATTTTAAGATAAACACCAAACGAAAGAATATCATTTTGTTGTATACGATTTGCAAAAAATATTATTCTTAAAAACGAAATACAAAAACCCTATTATATAAGGCAATTTTACCCAATTGAAAATCAGGCGCTTGAGATTCAGGCGAAAAAAGATGAAGAAGGCATTTTCTACATATGGCTTAATGATATTTCTCCCCCTAATGGTGATGGGATATATCAATGCCATTCATGCGCAATCATCTTTGAAAGACCCTGATTTCGTGCAGGCTCGAACAATGGGAGCTTCCGGAATTCAGGTTGCTGTTTCAGGAAAACTTGCACTTTGCTCTCATTCAGAGAAAGGCCACATTAATTTAACGGTCACCGGAGGCGAGGCTCCATATACCTATAAGTGGAATACACTTGAAACAACCAAAGACCGTACCAATTTATACGCAGGAACCTATACTGTTGAAATTACTGATGCAAAAGGTGCTGTCCATAAAGAGAATATAATAGTTCAGCCTCCCTACCCATTGATTTTAAATCCTATTGAAATTACTTCAGCTACTTGTGGATCGGGGGCTGATGGTTCGGCTAAGCTTAGTGTGAAGGTAGGAAGAGGGGAGCCTTATAAAGTCACTTGGAGCAATGGAGTAGTGGATCAATGGGAAGTAGATGGCTTGGCACCAGGAACCTATTCAGTGAAGGTTGCTGATATTTATAATTGTGATGTAACGGTATCTTTTGAAGTAAAATCTGAATCTGAAGGTATTTCAGTACAAGAAACCACAAAAGACCTGTCTTGTAGTGGGATTGAGGATGGGGTAATCAACCTTTCTGTCAGTGGAGGACAAGCTCCTTATATATATAGCTGGAGCAATGGAGCTACTACCCAAAATGTGGATAATCTCTCTGCAGGTAATTACACAGTAATCATCAAAGATCAAACGGGTTGTTCCTTTACAGCAAATTACGAGGTGAAAAGTCCAGAGGAAATGACTTTAACTGAGTCAATCCTTTCTCCTAGCTGTGATGGAAATGCAAATGGAGAAATTGAGGTAGGAGTAATAGGAGGAAAAGCTCCTTATACTTACCAATGGAGCAATGGACAGAATTCAAAAAAGGCCACCAACCTTTCTTCTGGTAACTATTCTTTGCTTGTCTCTGATGCTTCTGGATGTACCATTGAAAAGCAGTTCAATCTTTCTAATTCTTCCAATCTGGATCTCTTTATTACAAATAGCCAACCTGTTTCTTGTGAGGGAGGTGAAGATGGCTTAGTAGAACTGGAAGTTCAAGGCGCTTCTGGAGAATATTCTATAGAATGGTCAGATGGGGTCAAGGGGCTTTCTAAAAGAGAAGATTTGGCTCCAGGTACTTATTCAATTTCTGTTAAAGATGGCTCAGGCTGTGAAATCAATAAATCTTTTGAGGTGAAGGGTTCTGGAAATATCAATGCAAGAATTGAAAGTATGCTTGATGTGGATTGTGAAGAAGGTTCTTTCACTGGAGTCGCTTGGGTCTCTATAGAAGGTGGTGTGGAACCTTATACCATCGAGTGGAATAATGGGAATACCAATGCCCGAGAGATCAATTATTTTAAAACGGGAACCCTAAAAGTAAAAGTAATTGATGCTACAGGTTGCTCAGTGATTACTGAGGCCAAAGTAGATTACCCTAATTTGAACACTCAGGGAAGCAGATTGAATTTCCAGTATAGAAAATTGGAAATTTCAAATGAACCAGAAGTTCAGGTGGATGAAGAAATAATTTTTGAGAGTGAAATCTCTGAGGAATTCATCGCCTGGGAATGGCATTTTGGAGATGGAAATAAATCATCTGAAAAAGACCCAATCCACATTTTTGAAAAAGCAGGGTCATTTGAAGTCACACTTACTGCCTTCGATATCTATGGCTGTTCAAGCATCGAAAAAAATACTGTTCAAGTAAATGTGCCTGAGGAAATGATTGTCATTCCGAATGCATTTACTCCAAATGGCGATGGCCTCAATGACGTGTTTATCCCCAAAATGAAGGCCGTTTCAAATTTCTCTATGGAGGTATTTAATACCTGGGGAGAAAGAATGTTTATGACCACCAGCCTGGAATCTCAAGGTTGGGATGGTACTTACAAGGGGCAGGCTTTACCTGCCGGTAACTACCTATATAAAATTACCTACACCAATGCTGCTGGCGAAAATCAAAGTCGCAGAGGCGGAATCACCCTTATTAGATAGGTTATGAAAAGAATTTTTACATTAATTATTTTAGGAATGCTGAGCCTGACTTTACAAGCTCAGGATGTGCAGTATTCCCAATTTTATGCAGCTCCTCTCTATTTAAATCCAGCGATGGCCGGATCCTCCGAAATGACTAGAATTGGAGTTAATTATAGGAATCAGTGGCCTGGCTTAGATCAATCCTTCACTTCCTATTCTGCATATGTGGACCATTATATGTTTAATATTAATAGTGGGATAGGATTAATTTTTAATAAATCCCAGCAAAGCATGGCCAACCTCAGTGTGTCTGAAATAGGAGCTGTTTATTCTTACAGGATGAGACTAGGGTTCCGTTCCTTTTTGAGGATTGGAGGGCAAGTTAGTTTTATGGATAGGGATGCTTATTTTGGAGATCTGATCTTCGGAAGTCAAATAGATGATCAAACTGGATCAATTGGTGATTTCAGTGGAGAAAACCTTGGCCAAGATGTTCGCAGGCAATTCATGGATTATAGCTTTGGGTTCCTTTACAACAATGAGAAGGTTTGGTTTGGAGTATCCACAGCGCATGTTACACAACCTAATTTGTCCTTTGTTGATGGTCAAAATAGTAAGTTACCACTTAAAGTTTCCGCTCATGGTGGGGTGAAATTTGATCTATCTGGTGGTTCATCTATTGCATTTTACAATCAAAAATCAGGGACCAAAGAGTTAACATTGGCTTTTAATTACAAAAACCAAAAACCTTTCACCCAATTGGATATGGGAGCCCAGCTCAATATTCAGCCTTTAGTTTTGGGAGTTTGGTATAGAGGAATTCCAGTTTCCAATTCCGAACAGCCTAATCATGAATCTATCATTGCCCTAGTAGGAATGTCATTAGGTGGAGGCTTAGATGTGGGATATAGCCATGATTTTACTATTTCTTCCCTTGGAAATGCTAATACGGGAGGTGCACACGAAATATCCCTTCGATATAGTTTCCTTTGGGGAAAAGCTTCTGGAGCTGGCAGAAAATCCTCTATGCCTTGCTTTAAATATTAAGAATTTAGCTGATTAAGAATCAGCTTTAAAATCTTTTAATTCTTGTAATTGGATTAATGATTTTTCAATGTGACTTATGCCGGCGCTTGAAATCACCCATTTTACCCATTTTTTTCCGGCATTTTTTGGTTTTATATACCAAAATAAGAATACTGCCAAACAAGCAAAGAGACCTGTTATTACATATTGAATAATTACCCAACTTGGATTCGCATGATTAGGAAACCATGAATTGCCCAAATGCCAAGTAGTGTAAAATGGAATTTGTAAAACCACAAATCTCGTACTGTTTATCAAGGATAGCTTGAGAGTCAATAGTTGTTCCTGTATATCTGCTACAGGCCTTTCAAAATTAATTTGACTAACCATAACCAAATGCCTGATGTAATCAATAAATACTTTTAGGTTTACCAGGAATATGGCCCCAATAGAGAGGACAAAGAAGTCTATTTTATAAGGGGTGGCAGCAACCCCGATCCCAAGAAGAGCTCCCAAAAATAAAATGTAAATGGCTCCAGTAACAATTCCGAGAACTTTTTCTGCTTTTAATCCTACCAATGCTTTTCTCGCTTTTTGGGAAATCTGTTCTTTGAGTAGTTGAGAATTGATATTCAATAGTTCATCTATTTTGTTTTCTTGTTTTTTCCAAAGTCTGAGTAATTCTTGATCTTCCATTTTACAGTTGGTTTAGTTTTTGAAACTTTTCTTTGATCACCTTTTTAATACGACTGATTTTCGTAGCGACATTAGACTCCGAAATCCCCATGATTTCTGCAATTTCCCTGTAGGAATTTTCATCGAGATATAATAGCATGAGTGCCTTGTCAAATGCATTTAATTCTGAAATAGAAGCATACAGAATACCAATCTGATGGTCTATTGGGTCCTCTTTCGTATTTATGAGTTCAATGAGGTCAACTTGTATCGCTTCATTGATTTTCTTACGCTTGGTTTCTTTTCTCAAGTAGGAGATAGCCACGTTTAGGGCAATTCTGTAAAGCCATGTGGAGAATTTAAACTTGTCGTCATAGTTTGGAAATGCTTTCCAGACATGGAAGGTGATTTCCTGAATTAAATCTTTTCTTTCCTCTTCAGAATTACAATAAGAACGAGCCACTTTATATAGGATTCCTTTATTGGTTTGAAGGAGTTCTATAAATTCGGAGGGCTTATCAACTTGCTTAGATTGCATCTGTTTTGCTTTTCTCAATTATTCGCAAAGCCATTTAAAAAATCACAGATGGATGAAAATTTTTTCAAGTAATTCGGTAAAATAAAGAGGATTGAGGGGATTAGCTCTTTTCTTTTTCCATTAATACACGGGTTTTTGGGAGGCATTCAGGATAATTTTTTTGAATGAATTCAATCATTTTTTCCCGAACATAAACTCTCAAATCCCAGGCAATTGGAGAATTTTTAGCACTTACCAAAATCCTTGTTTCTACTGTGTGTTCTTTCGTATCGCTGACCTGTAATACTTTTACTTTCTTGTCCCAAAGATCTGTTGTTTCCAGAATGCGGTCCAATTCTTTTCTGAGTTCGTTAAAAGGAATTGTATAATCTGTATAGAGAAAAACAGAGCCCAGTAAATCACCTGAAGTTCTTGTCCAGTTTTGGAAAGGGGTTTCCAAAAAATAGGTGGTTGGAAGTACTAATCTTCTTAGATCCCAAATTCTTACCACGATGTAATTCAGATTGATTTCTTCGATCCATCCCCATTCACCTTCTACTACTACTGCATCTTCCAGTCTAAAAGGTTGGGTAAAGGCAATTTGAATTCCGGCAATCAAGGTTCCAATAGCTTTTTGCGCAGAAAAACCGATAATGATTCCAGCGACCCCGGCTGAGGCAAAAAATCCGACCCCGACTTTTCTGACAGATTCAAAAGATAATAGTACTAACCCAATGGAGAAAAGAATGATAATGAAATTGGCGATTTTTACAAGGATATTGATCTGTGTATAGACTTTTCTTGCCCGGAGATTGTCCTCCTGAGAGATGTCATATTGTTTTAAAAACATGGACTTTACTATTTGCATCCCTACCAATAAGCACCAGGTAAATCCACTAATAATCAATACAGTATTGATAGAGGGTAAATAAGCCATCCATCCCTCCCAATCTTTAGATTGTCCTCCCAAATAAAGTTTCAATGCTGCAAGAATGATCGTAACCAACAATGGGATAACTAAGCGAGAATAAAGTTTCATATGCTAAAGTTTAAAGAATGAAGCTTGAACTGATTGGTAACTCCAATCATCTAAAAAGGCGATTTTGGGCGGTATAAGACTGGAAATTAGACAAATAGCCTTAGAAAGACAAGTTTGGTAGATCCTCTCGTTTATTTTTCCTAAAAGCCATGAATTTGTAAAATTCATAGAATCAAGACTTTTAAGATTACATTGCCATTTTTCTCAACAGTTTGATCTAATCCTCTTTTCGATTTTCTGATATTAAGATGAGTTCAATAAATATGTTCCCAGAAGTTAGATGGGAAAAAGGTTTTCTTATGATTCTGAGAGCAAAGAATCTGATATATCATAAAAAAACCGCTACCTAGGTAGCGGTTCGTTTTCATCTTATCCTTTCTTGTTTCTTTCAATTACAAAAGGCTTAATTTTAAATAAAGAAACTTTTCTCTTATTCAATAATAGGGTTGGCTGCTACTCCTTCAAATGTCATTTCAATGGGCTTAATGGTACCATCTTCATTGAATTCCATCACATCCACACAGGTTACTCGGTGATCTCTACCCTGATTAGGGATTGGTCTTCTATGGTATACCATATACCAGTCATCTGAATTTGGTTTTTGAATGACAGAATTATGACCAGCTCCAGTAGCTACGGTAGTATCTGATTCCAGAATGGTTCCAATTCGTTCGTAGGGTCCAGTCACCTTGTCTGATATAGCGTATGCAACTTTATAACTGTCGTTGGTCCATCCACCTTCTGACCACATGAAATAATATTTACCATTTCGGATAAACATGAAAGGTCCTTCTACATACCCTTCAGGAGTGATTTCGTGAAACAACTCTCCGTCTTCCCAAGGCTCAAATCCTGTAAAGTCATCATTCAATTTTCCAATGTTGCAATGGCTCCAACCTCCATAAAACATATAATATTGCCCATCGGTATCTTTAAATACAAATTGATCAATCGGTTGAGCATCATTGTAAAAATCATCAATCAAGGGTTTCCCTAAATAATCTTTGAATGGTCCAGCTGGTGAATCAGCAACTGCCACTCCAATACCTCCATAATGATTGATATCATTGTCAGGATCCCATCCTGCCCTGCTCGGTCTTTGAACATCATTGGCAGAAAAGAATAAGTAGTATTTGCCATCCTTTTCTATGGCAGCCGGGGCCCACATGGCTTGTTTAGCCCATTTTATGGCTGAGGTATCCAAGATGTTTTCATGTTTTTCCCAGGTTACTAAATCCTTAGAAGAGAACGCGTCAAAGTGAAGCTGGTCTGTATAGCCCGCCGAAAAGGTAGGGTAAATCCAATATTCGTCCCCAAAAACAATTCCTTCCGGATCAGCATACCAACCGGTGGAGATAGGGTTGCCAGATAAAACTTCAGCAGACTCTTCTTTTGGACTAGCGCATGAAATAGCCAAACTTACCAATAAGGTATAAAAAGGGATTTTTGTATTCATCAATAATAGAGGTTTGAAATTTCTTGAAAATTACAAACTCCATTTCAGAGCAAATAGTCACTGGTGTAAAATTCTCGATAAAAATGCCTGCTTGATTAAAATAGCCTAGAAAATCCTCCTAATTGGAGAAGCACTAAAAAGGCGTATAATTTCCAGAGGACCTTCACACTTGCTCATTTGTTTTCAAAAATAAAATCAGTCTTGCCCAATCCCGCCATTTTTTCCCTCCAACTCACATAAAAAGGGGTAATTCTCTTATCTTTGTGCCTGCTTTTGAGGAGCATGAAAACCTTTTGGTTTTCTTTCCGATAATAATGAGTCTGAACAAATTGGACTGTTGGGAGCTTAAAAAGCAATAATTGGAATCAAATCACCTACTTGCTTACAAGAAAGGATATTGTGAAAACATATAAAGAGTTCAAACAAGTCGATTACCCGGCTATAGGAGAAGACGTACTTCAGTACTGGAAAGACAATCAGATTTTTGAAAAATCTATTTCAAATCGTGAGGGTGCAGAAACCTTTACTTTTTTTGAAGGACCACCATCTGCCAATGGTACTCCAGGGATCCACCATGTCATGGCGAGAACCCTAAAAGATATTTTTTGCCGATATAAAACCTTGAAAGGGTTTCAGGTAAAAAGAAAAGGTGGTTGGGATACACATGGCCTTCCGGTAGAACTTCAAGTTGAAAAGGAATTGGGCATTACCAAAGAGGATATTGGTAAGAAAATATCTGTTGAGGAATACAACAAGAAGTGTAAGGAAACAGTCATGCGATTCAAAAATGAATGGGATGAATTGACTGAAAAAATTGGCTACTGGGTAGATTTGGATGATCCCTATATCACTTTTGATTCCAACTACATTGAAACGCTTTGGCATTTGCTGAAGAAGTTTTATGATAAAGGTTTGTTGTATAAAGGATATACCATCCAACCTTTTTCTCCAGCTGCTGGGACCGGATTGAGTTCACACGAGTTGAACCAACCAGGAACCTATAAAGATGTGAAGGATACTTCCATCACTGCTCAGTTTAAACTCAAGGGAGAGGACAACACCTTCATCCTTGCTTGGACTACCACACCTTGGACATTGCCATCCAACTCAGCCTTGGCAATTGGCGAGAATTTGGATTATGTGAAAGTAAAAACATTTAATCCATATACCCATGAGCCTTGTCAGGTGATTTTGGCAAAGGCACGTATTAATGCATACCTGAACCCAAAGGCGGCTGAACTTAAAGTAGAAGATTACAAAGCTGGAGATAAATTAATTCCTTTTGAGATCGTAGCTGAGTTCAAAGGAAAGGATATGCTAGGTTGGGAATATGAACAACTTTTTCCAATTGAAGCCTTAGCACTTCCTGCACCTGCATTTACTGTTGTTTCTGGAGACTATGTGACTACAGAAGATGGTACTGGTATTGTCCATTTGGCAAAGGCTTTTGGGGCGGATGACTTTAGGACGTTGGTTCAAAACGACGTGCCTGGTGTTTTTGTGAAAGATGAGCAAGGTAATGAATTGCCAATTGTAGATCGCCAAGGGAAATTCATTCCTGTGGTAGGAGAATATCTATCTGCAAAAATGAAAGAACATGGAATCACAGCCCATAAAGAATATGGGGTGAATGATTTCTATGTAAAAAATTATACAGAAGATGATGAGAATGCCGCTGATTTTAAAAATACAGATGTCATCATCTCCATTATTTTAAAGAATGAAAATAAAGCTTTTAAGGTAGAAAAGTATGAGCACAGTTATCCTCATTGCTGGAGAACAGATAAGCCTGTATTGTACTACCCATTGGAAAGCTGGTTTATTAAAACCACGGCCTATAAAGACCGTTTGGTTGAGTTAAACAAGACCATCAATTGGAAGCCGGAAGCAACAGGGACTGGACGTTTTGGAAACTGGTTAGAGAATTTGGTGGACTGGAACTTGAGTAGATCAAGATTCTGGGGGACTCCTTTGCCTATCTGGAGAACAGAGGATGGAACGGAAGAGAAATGCATTGGATCTATTGCTGATTTACAGGCTGAAATAGAAAAGTCTGTTGCAAAAGGATTCATGGAAAAATCTCCTTATGAAGGCAAAGAGCTTGACCTACACAGGCCTTATGTGGATGATGTGGTGCTGGTATCAGAAAAGGGTGAAAAAATGTTCCGCGAGCCAGACTTGATCGATGTTTGGTTTGACTCTGGAGCCATGCCTTATGCACAGTGGCACTACCCATTTGAGAACCAAGATGTTTTTAAAGCGAATTATCCAGCTGATTACATTGCAGAAGGAGTAGACCAGACAAGAGGTTGGTTCTTTACGTTACATGCAATCGCAGTGATGTTGTTTGACAGTGTGGCATTCAAGAATGTAATTGCAAACGGTTTGGTTCTGGACAAAAATGGAAACAAAATGTCCAAAAGATTGGGCAATGCAGTGGATCCATTCAAGACCTTAAAAGAATATGGTCCAGATGCAGTTCGTTGGTACATGTTGAGTAATGCCAACCCTTGGGACAACCTGAAATTCAATTTAGATGGTGTTGGAGAGGTACAAAGGAGGTTCTTTGGAACCCTTCAAAACACTTATAATTTCTTTGCTCTTTATGCAAATTTGGATGCTTTTGTATATGATCCATCCAAGCTTGTTCCTGTCAGTGAGCGTGCTGAATTGGACCAATGGATTGTGTCCAAATTACAGTCTTTGATCGTAGAAGTGGAGGATGCAATGGATAACTATGATGCTACCAAAGCTACCCGAGCGATCATGAATTTTACGGTAGATCAATTATCCAATTGGTATGTAAGATTAGCAAGAAAGAGATTCTGGAGGGGAGATATGAATACCGATAAGCAAGCTGCTTATGAAACCTTGTATGAATGTCTTCTTACGCTGACACAGTTGATGTCATCCTTCTCTCCATTCTATTCGGATTGGATGTACCAGAATTTGACTAAGTCCAGCAAAGAAGGAAAAGAATCCGTTCACTTGACGGACTGGAATAATGCAGATTCCAATTTGATCAATAAAGATCTGGAAGAAAGTATGGAGTTGGCTCAAACCATCTCATCTTTGGTTCACTCTTTGAGAAAGAAGGAAAAAGTAAAAGTACGTCAGCCTTTACAGCGAATATTGATCCCTATACTTAAGGAGAAAACAAAGGAACAAATTCAACATGTGGAAGAGTTGATTAAATCAGAAGTGAATATCAAAGAAATTGAATTCATTGACGATGCTTCCGGTATTCTTGTGAAAAGCGTGAAGCCAAATCTTCCTGTATTAGGCAAAAAGCTTGGTCCTAAAATGAGATTTGTAGTGGCAGCCATCAATTCATGGGGACAAGAAGAAATTGCTTCTATTGAGCGTGATGGAAAGATTTCTATTGATGTGGATGGAGAAGCTTTGGAATTATTGTTAGAAGAAGTATTGATCACTTCACAAGATATTCCTGGTTGGTCCGTTGCCTCTGATATGGGAGTTACTGTAGCCTTAGATGTCACCATCTCGGAAGAATTGAAGCAAGAAGGAGTGGCAAGAGATTTGGTGAACAGAATCCAAAACCTAAGAAAAGATATGGGGCTGGAAGTTCAGGATAAAATCAAAATTACCATCGAACCTTCTTCTGATTTGGTAATTGCTTCTACGGAGAATTTTGGAGATTATATTCAATCTGAAACTCAGGCATTAGGTCTTACTCTTGAAAAAGACCTTCAGGAAGCGATTACTTTGGAGATGGATGATTTTGAAATAGCAGTAAAAGTAGAAAAGGCCTGAGGTCAATCGATTAAGAATGAACAAATACATTAAATATTTTGGCATAGCATTGTTGGTGATCTTAATTGATCAAGCGGTGAAAATGCTAGTCCATTTCGAAATGGATTTCGGTTCGCCGGGTCAAATCCCGATTTTCGGTGATTGGTTTAAGCTTCATTATACCACTAATCCTGGAATGGCTTTCGGGATGGAAATCGGATCTGAATATGGAAAATTGATTTTGACTTCCTTTCGTTTGGTGGCAATGGCTGGAATAGGATACTATTTATACCATATTATCAGGCAAAAAAGTCACCCAGTATTTATTGTATGTATTGCGATGATTTTAGGAGGCGCGATAGGAAATTTGGTAGATTCCATATTTTATGGGGTTTGGTTAAATAATGCTCCATACAATGCTCCTTCACCGTGGTTTCATGGGCAGGTTGTAGATATGTTCTATTTTGATATATGGGAAGGATATATACCAGAATGGGTTCCAGTCTGGGGTGGTGATTATACTGCTTTATGGCCTATATTTAATGTTGCCGATGCTTCTATTTTTGTTGGAGTAGCAATCATCTTGATATTTCAAGGGAGATTTTTTCCAGAGCACAAAGAAGAGGAGCCCAAAAAGGAAGAAATAGAAGAAGTTAAATCTTCCGTAGAAAGTGAATAAAAGAAGCTCTCCTTTTGAATTCAAAAGGAGAGCTTTTTCTTTATTTTATCACTTTTTTTCATTGTTTGGTGAAAAAAGGGCCGTTCAGGCTCCATTCTGATCAATTTTTATGTAATTTTCAAGCTGGATTCATCGCAAAAAGTGATGAATACTACATTTTTGGTTGCTTTTGTTAAATCTCACTTTAATAAAAGACCGTGCTGTTATACTAAGACCCTGATTATGATAGTAGATCCAGAGAAACCCTTTGAGATTATTTATTCCCTTTTTAGTCATGAATACCTCGGCTTATTACTTGACTCTTTTGTAATCCAACTCGATGAACAAGGAAGGCTTTCTTTGGCGCATCAAAATATCAGTTCTGTCAATGCCCATGAGTTTTCTTCCAAATTGGATAAGGCAGATTTTGAGCTGATCAAATTAATGGACAGTATGCAGCAGGAAGTGGTGGTTAGAAAACACAACAAAAGAAACCTGAAACCAAAGGAATTTCTTCGTAAAATTTATGATGAGAACTCCGGGAATGAAACCATTCAAAAGCTGATTGAGGAGAATTTAGAGCATACTAGATCCAAGATATTTCCTTTGCTGAAAGGCAAGAGATTTTTTGAAATGGGTAACGATGGGAATCCAATTTGGAAGGAAATCGAGGTGACGGATCAGAAAGCAACCGTGTTATTCCACTTTAGGAAAAACGAAGAAAATACCCATTATTTTCCTACGATTAAATACAAGGGAGCAAAGCTGGAATGGCAGTATAAACATGGCTATTTAGTCTGCCACAATCCTGCTTGGTTAGTAGTGAACCAAATGCTGTTCAGCTTTGAAAAAGGCATAGATGGCAAAAAGCTTAAGCCCTTCTTAAATAAGAAGTTTATTGTCATTGATAAGCGCTTCGAAAGAGAGTATTATAGGAAATTCATTACCCAGTTACTTTCAGTGTTTGATGTTTATGCAGAAGGTTTTGATATCAAGGTAGAAAGAGGCAATCCACAGCCCATACTTTGTATTGCTGATCTTCCGGGGAATTCTGGAAAGGACCTCTTTGGTGAAGAAGTAGAAAAAAGCCAAGAGGATCAATTGGTGTTTTCTCTCAAATATAAATATGGAGACTATACGTTTGACTCTGCAGAATCCATCAACAATTCAGTACGATTAGAAGAAAATGGAGAGCATTACATTTTCCATAAAGTAATTAGAAGCAAAGAAAAGGAAAGAGCTATTGTTAAGTACTTGGAAGAACGAGGACTTGATTTTGTTCATGGTAAACGTGCAATGAGCAAATCCTTGGCTTTTGACTGGATCAGTGAGCATTTGGATAGGCTGGAAATCGAAGGGTTTAAATTTGAGCAAAAGGAAAGTCCAAAAGGGAAAACGTACCATATCGGTCGGGCTCAAATTTCGATCGAAGTAAACGAAAACATCGATTGGTTTGATGTAAATGCCCAGATCAAGTTTGGTATTTACCTGGTGCCATTTGCCAAATTGAGGAAACTATTAGTACAAGGGAAAACCGAATTTGAGCTTCCCAATGGAGAATATGCGGTGATTCCTGCTTCATGGTTTGTCAATTATTCAGAACTCTTTTCATTTTTAGAAGATAAAGGAGGAACGGGCCAAATGATGATGAGAAAACATCATTTGGCTTTAGCAAAGACTTTGGAGTCAGGAAACCTTGTTCAATTGACATTGAGCAGGAAATTGGAACAGCTCCGTGATTTTGAGACCATAGAGGAATATGAAGTTCCTAAGAAGTTTGCAGGAACCTTAAGACCTTACCAACATGCCGGCTATAATTGGCTTAGATTTCTTAATGAATTTAAGTTTGGTGGATGTCTGGCAGATGACATGGGTTTGGGTAAAACAGTCCAAACTTTAGCCTTGTTGGCGCATGAGGCAGAGGTGAATGAAGGACAAACTTCCTTATTGGTAATGCCTACTTCTTTGATTTACAACTGGGAACTAGAGGCTAGAAAATTCACTCCAGATTTAAAGATTCTGGTTTATACCGGCACAAATCGTATTAAAGACCCCTATCGGTTCAGTGAATATGATCTTGTACTGACATCTTATGGGATCATTCGGTTAGATATAGATATTCTCAAGGACTTCTTTTTCAACTATGTCATACTAGACGAATCTCAAGCGATCAAGAATCCTAATAGTAATATTGCTTCTGCGGTAAATCAACTGAAAAGTAAACAGCGATTGATTCTTACAGGTACACCTGTAGAAAATGGTACCATGGACCTGTGGTCGCAAATGAATTTTGTGAATCCTGGATTGCTTGGAACTCAACATTCCTTCAAAAAGCAATTCCTTTTGCCTATTGAGAAGCAAAATGATAAGAATAAGGCTACTAAGCTTCATTCAATGATTAAGCCTTTTATCATGAGAAGGCTAAAATCCCAGGTGGCTACGGATTTACCTGAAAAGATCACCAACGTGAAATATTCCGCCATGACTGCAGAGCAGGAATCGGTATATGAGGAAGTGAAAAGCTACTATAGAGAAAAGATTATTTCAGATATAAAAGCAACAGGAAGAAATTCACAGCAATTCACCTTACTAAGAGGTCTTACCCAATTAAGACAAATTGCCAATCACCCAAAATTGGTTAGAGATGATTATGAAGGAGAGTCCGGTAAGTTAGAAGATATTACTTATATGCTTCAGTCTACCATCTCGGAAGGTCATAAAGTACTGGTATTTAGTCAGTTTGTGAGGCATTTGGCGATCGTGAAAGAATATCTCGAGAAAGAGCAAATTCCATTTTCTTATTTGGATGGTTCAACTAAGGACCGACAGGCTCAAGTAGAGGCATTTCAAGAGCAAGAAGATATTAAGGTTTTCTTAATCTCGTTGAAGGCAGGTGGTGTAGGTTTGAACTTGACAAAAGCAGAATATGTATTCTTGCTTGACCCATGGTGGAACCCAGCAGTGGAAGCTCAGGCCATCGATCGAGCTCATAGAATAGGACAAGAAAATAAGGTGATTATATACAAGTTTATCAGTCGAAATTCTGTGGAGGAAAAAATTATGGCTTTGCAAAATAGAAAACTGGCACTTGCAGGGGAGTTAATTGGAACTGAAGAAAGCTTCATGAAGAGCTTGGATCAAGATGATATCGCTGCCTTGTTGGCTTAATTTGAAGTTTAGGCTTTTTAAAAGGGTGGGAAGATAATTTCCACCCTTTTTTATTCACTTGATAGTCAAATAAATAGGCGGTTTTTCAGTTTTTTTAATAATAATTTATTGTAGAAATGGAGGCATTACAAACAATATTTTTCTAAATTATACTAAGTCAGTACCATTAGAACCTACCGCACGCATGCCAAGAGCAAAAGCCGATAAAGATCGGAAAATCTTTGTGCTGGATACATCAGTAATCCTATATGCACACAACTCCATCATGAATTTTGCCGAACACGATGTGGTCATTCCGATCACTGTGTTGGAGGAACTGGATCAGTTCAAAAAGGGCAATGACACCAAGAATTTTGAGGCAAGGGAATTCATTCGATTATTGGATAAACTATCCAAAGATCAGATGATTCACAATTGGACTCCTCTGAATGGAAAGACGAGAGGAAACTTTCGAGTCTTAATGAATCCAGAGAACCAGATGAATGCCAATGAAATTTTTGGTGAAGAGAAGAATGATCATAAAATTCTGAATGCTGCGCTTTATCTCAAACAGCATGAAAAGAACAGGAAGGTCATATTGGTATCCAAAGACATAAATCTTCGACTCAAGGCGAAATCCCTGGAATTACTTGCTGAAGATTATGAAACCGGTAAAATTAAGAATATTACAGAGCTTGAAAATACCGGTAAATATGTCTTGGATAATGTAGATCCGGATGCGATTAATAAACTGTATGAAATTGGATACATAGAGGCGAAGTCGGTTTTAGGAACTCGAAAGAGGAAAGCCAATGCTTATTACATACTAAAAAGCGATAAGAATTCTGTTCTAGCCTATTTCAATCCGGAAGAGAATATTTTGGAGCGCGTGGATAAGAAATTGGCTTATAATATTAAACCGAAAAATGCCGAACAGACCTTTGCGCTTAATGCGATCACCAATCCCAGAATTCGTTTGGTATCTATTCAGGGGGTGGCAGGTACCGGAAAGACTTTATTGGCGTTGGCTGGAGCTTTGGAACAACGAAGAGATTACAAACAGATATTCTTGGCGAGACCTATAGTTCCTTTAAGCAATAAAGATATTGGGTATTTGCCTGGTGATATCAAGTCTAAGTTGAATCCATACATGGAGCCGCTTTGGGATAACTTGAAATTTATCCAAAACCAATACAAAGAGACCGATAAGGAATTTCAGAAAATCACTGAATTGGTCAACCAGGAGAAATTGGTGATCCAGCCTTTGGCTTATATCAGAGGTAGATCCCTGTCGAATATTTTCTTTATCGTGGATGAGGCTCAAAACTTGACACCACACGAGATTAAAACGATTATTTCCAGAGCAGGAGAAAATACGAAGATTGTTTTTACCGGAGATGTGCATCAGATTGATACTCCTTATTTGGATTCTCAATCAAATGGATTGTCGTATCTCATCGACCGGGTCAAAGACCACCCGCTATATGCTCATATAAAACTGGAAAAAGGGGAACGTTCTGAATTGGCAAACTTAGCCAATGAATTATTATAGAATAGTTTCCAAACAATTTAATAAGCTCCGATCAAATCGGAGCTTTTTTCTTTTAACCCTTCATCAATCTATTTCTTTCTGGATCAAACTTAAAATTTGTTCCATTTCCCGCATCAATGGTTGGTAATGCGCTTCTCCTGTG
Source organism: Algoriphagus halophilus (assembly GCF_900129785.1). Classification (NCBI taxonomy): domain Bacteria; kingdom Pseudomonadati; phylum Bacteroidota; class Cytophagia; order Cytophagales; family Cyclobacteriaceae; genus Algoriphagus; species Algoriphagus halophilus. Next base: position 470,710 of record NZ_FSRC01000002.1, on the reverse strand, counting down.
GCATAGCTAGCCAAAATGAACATCAGGATATTGTTTTCAAATGCCGAGGAGGACAATAGTTTCAAGTTACTTTGCTCTTTTTGCCCAATAGGGATATCCAATTGTTGGTAGACTCCAACTTGCTTTAAAACTGTTTGAAGGCTATTACCTTCGGTTCGAAACTCATTTAACACGTGCTCTCGTTGTATATCCAGTTCATTTTCCTGTCTCTTGATATCTTCTAGCGTAGAAATCCAATTGGTTAGCAAACGCCGTAATTCGGAGTTACTTAAAATTTTTAGATTCCCGGAATTGATCATTTCATTTAACAGGGAATTATTGGGATTAAAGGCGATGTCAGAAGAAAATGATTGATAGAGTAATTCTGAAAACTCTTTTTCTCCCGGGCTGTTGTTAGGGTCTGCGATATATGTCAAGATACTTTTTGCACCATCAATATTTCCTTGATTAACCTGGATTAATTCCTCCAGTTTGAGCTTACTTGTCTGGAACTCTTCCTCCAGCCCTTGGAGGTAAATTTGTTCGGTGTTTTTGTTGATTCTTTGTTGATTGAGATTGTTGATTCCCAACGCGATCAGAATGCCTATAACTACCAAAATAATTTCTCCAAAAGCGTAAACCAGGTATTTACTCACTTGATTCTTTGAAAGAAGTTGCTGTCTGATTTTTCTGAAGAATTTGATCATTATAAAAAGCTTAAGGTTTCAAACTTGCAGATTTCCCAATAAAGTAGCTGTAGGTAAACTTTACCTAGGTAATATAATTACAAATGCTTTTTACTCAAATGATGAGTTTTTTGTGTCCACTAAATGAAATGCATTATTTGTTGATTTTAAGGGTCTAAATAGGAAGCTTTTAGAATTTTAGGAATAGTCCTGAAAAAACTACTAAAAAGGGCAACCAAATTTTGTTTGGGTTTTTGTCCGTCAATGGGGATGTTGTGTACGTTATTGTACAGTCCAAATTAGGCAAACCTGCTCTAATTGCTGTTAAAGACCGATTTTACACTTTGGGTCACTTTTTGGCATATACCTATCATCGAAATTAAACCAACTATAAATACTACTGCCATGATAGCTACATATTTATCCCAAAAAAACATTTGTGCTGTACTTGGCTTACTAATGGCTTTCACCATTGTTTGGAAAGCTAAAACAGAAGCAAGTTCAATCACACAAGAGCATACTGCCCGATTTGAAAATACTAAACCAACGAATACTATCGGACAAAATGAGGATGTATATCACATCTACTTAAAAACACTAAAGCCTGAGAATCAAACTGAATTGATTGATCTCAGGCCTGTAAAATCTTAAAGATAATTACTCGTAAGGGTTAATTTGGTTGATTGTTTGGTTATCAAAAGAGGTGAGTTTTGCTCACCTTTTTTGTTTATTAACTTTCAGTAATAGTATTCAATTTGGAAAGGAAGCTATTATAATACTGTCTTCCTACTTGTACGACAGCACCTTGTTTGAGAGTGATTTCTTTGGTGTTGAAGAACTCAATTTGTCCTAAATGTACAATGTATGATTTCTGAACTCGTAAGAAATATTGGGAGGGTAGTATATCCTCAATTTCTTTCATCGACTTACGAATACTGAAATCCCGATTTTTGGTAAATATGGTGACCATATTTCCATTGGCTTCTACATAATAGATGTCATTATAGGGAACCCGTTCAAAAGCATTATCTGCTTTGATGAATACTGCATCAGTGACCAAGAAAGGACTGTCGTTGGTAGATTTAGACACCGCAGCTTCTGTGCTTGGCTTAGTACGCTTATTATAAAGAACAATTTCTACGATGGCATGAATGTCATTCGTGTTGAATGGTTTCACTATAAAGCCAGCAGGATTAATTCTTTTAGCTCTTTCGATGATGGTAGGGTCACTGTAAGAGGTCACATAGACTAAAGGCGCATCGACCATTTGTTTTACAATTTCACCTAATTCAATTCCATCTTTGTCACCTTTTAGTTTGATATCCATAAATATCAAATCTGGTCGGTATTTCTTGATGACTTTAATACATTGGTTTGCCGAGTTAGCGATATCAATATTGACATAACCCAAAAGTTCTAGTATCTCTTGGATATTTTCAGCAATACTGAGTTCGTCTTCGACTATTAAAATCCGCTCTTCTTTCATAAGACGCTTAAGGTATTCAGTTAGTGATGATTAGTTTTGGATGAAATTCATCGAACTATAATTTACACTAATTACCGAATTTAATGTATAAAATCAAATGCTTTTTTTTGCGTACGAAATTTTTGACTAAAGATTAAAGACTCATCATTTCCTTAAATCGTGCTGCTTGTCTTCTACTTACTTCAATTCTATCACCTCCTTTTAAGGTAACTACTAAGCCTCCATTAAACCATGGTTCTATCCCTTCAACCCATCCTAAATTAATGATATGCTTTCTACTGGCTCTGAAGAAGGACTTTTCGTCCAATCGTTCATCCAAAGCATTTAATGATTTATGAATCATCGGTTTGAAGTTGTCAAAGTATACTTTGATGTAATTACCATCTGATTCAAATAATCGGACATTTGAAAGTCTAACGAACCAGCATCTGTCACCATCTTTGACAAATACTTGATCGTCTAACGTAAGTTTTTTCTGATTATCGGAATAGGAGACTTCTTCCTTTTTGGACCCGCCTTCAATTTTGGTTGATAATTTATTAATTGCCTCTTCGAGTCTTTTAGGCTCAATAGGTTTTAATAAATAGTCTAGTGCATTCACCTGAAAGGCCTTCAAGGCATATTCATCATAGGCAGTAGTGAAGATCACATGAGGTACCTGGTCCAATTCCTCCAATAATTCAAAGCCTGTTTTTTCTGGCATTTGAATATCTAGGAAAATCACATCTGGATTAAGTTGGTCAATTTTTTCTTTGGCATCGTCCACGTTCACAGCTTCTCCGACTACCTCTACACTTTCCAATTGATTTAAAAGGGTGATCAGCTCTTTTCGAGCCAGTCTTTCATCATCTATTACAATTGCTCGCATGTTATTTTTTATTGATTACTCTAAGTTAACTCTTTGTTTTGGGATTTTAATTTCAGTGATAACGAACTGGGTTCCTGAGTTAAAGATACGCAATGTACCCTTTTCTCCATAAATGAGTTTGAGTCTCTGCAGGGTGTTACTGAGACCATGTCCGCCTTCTCGTTTGGTTTTTAGGGTAGGAGGGGTGATTAACCTGCCACTATTTTTTACTTGGATGTAGAGATCGTCATCGATTCCTTCTCTACATTTTATTTCAATGAGTCCTCCCTTGACTAAATTGGAAATGCCATGTTTGATTGCATTTTCCACAATGGTTTGAAGCATCATGGGAGGGATTTTATAGCTGTAAGCGTCCTCTTCGATGTTGTAAATTACTTCCAGGCGCTCCTCAAATCTAATGCTTTCTAATGCCAAATAATCCTTTACAGTCGCTAATTCATCAGCAAATTCAATCACCTGCTTTTTATCCATCATAAGGCTAAAGCGAAGTATATTGGAAATTCGGGTAATTGCAGATTTGGCTTTTACAGGATCTTCATCTACCAAAGCCCGAACGCTGTTTAAGGCATTGAAAATAAAATGAGGATTCAGCTGACTTTTCAAGTGGTTCAATCGAATTTCATTGATCTTGGCCTCGTATTTTAATGAGTTGTTATAATTATCAAGGAAATGAAACAAAAAGTAACATAAAAACCACAGCGCATAAAATAAGAAGCTTAGGAATAGATTAGCAGAAATAATTAAGAACCTGAAGTCTTCTTTTGGATTCAAAATTCCAAAACCAAGGTTGATAAATATTTGAGCGATGGTAGTTACTAAGCTTAGGGCCAGCAGTGCCAACAATACTTGCAGGAGTAGTTGGGGTAATTCTAATTTAAACCATTCATAGGTCTTGACGATATACCTTAAAAGATGGCTGGATAATAAGTAAAAAGCGGATAAAGTAATAAAGGCCCAAATTTGTGCGGGCGTAAGACTGCCACTGGATAAAGAGGCAAAGAAAATATTGATGGAAGCAAAGGATCCCCAGCCTATGATCTGTAGAATCCAATATAAACTAAATCTGTTCATTCGATTCCAAAGATAGTTATCACATAAGATTGATTTCCTTTAATGTGATAAAAGGAGTAAAGCATTGATTTTTATTCAGATCAGTTATTTAATTCTAACCTCAAAAACTTGGCTGTATGGCTTTTTGGGTTTTTTGCAACATGCTCTGGGGTGCCCTGATCTACAATCGTTCCACCCTTATTACCTCCTTCTGGACCTAAGTCCACAATGTAATCGGCCATTTTGATCACGTCCATATTATGTTCAATGATCAAGACTGTATTACCCTTATCTACCAATCTGTTTAAAACAAGCATCAACAGATCGATGTCCTGAAAATGAAGTCCAGTGGTTGGCTCATCCAAAATATAAAAGGTTTTCCCAGTATCTTTTTTAGATAATTCTGTTGCCAATTTTACACGCTGTGCCTCTCCTCCAGAAAGTGTGGTGGCATGTTGACCTAAGGTAATATAGCCTAAGCCTACATCATTGAGGGTGCTGATTTTCCTCAAAATTTTAGGTTGGTTTTCAAAAAACTCTACCGCTTGCTCAACGGTCATATCCAACACGTCGGAGATTGATTTTCCTTTAAACCTAATTTCAAGGGTTTCTCGGTTGTATCTTTTTCCTTTGCAGGTTTCACATGGAATATGCACATCTGGCAAGAAGTCCATTTCAATTAATTTCATCCCTGCACCTTCACAATCTTCACATCTTCCTCCTTTGACATTGAATGAGAAACGACCCGGTTTATAACCTCTGATTTTGGCTTCTGGGAGCTCCGTAAATAATTTACGTATATCCGAAAATACTCCGGTATAAGTAGCAGGATTGGATCTTGGGGTTCTGCCAATCGGGGATTGGTCCACTTCTATAACCTTATCCAGTTCCTTTAGCCCATCAATGCTTTTATAAGGCATGGGCTCTTTTTTAGAGCGATAAAATTCCTGACTTAATAAAGGGTATAAAGTTTCATGGATTAAAGTACTTTTCCCACTCCCGGAAACTCCGGTGATACAGATCATTGTACCCAGCGGAAGTCTAAGATCCACGTTTTTCAAGTTATTACCTGAGGCACCTTGAAGTACCAATTCTTTTCCTTTTCCCCCTCTTCTTACTTCCGGGATAGCATTTCCAAGTTTGCCCTGGAGGTATTTTGCTGTAGTCCCAGAAGAACTCAAGACTTCTTTAGGAGAGCCAGAAGCAACTACATGTCCTCCGTGTCTACCTGCACCTGGCCCCATATCAAGGACAAAATCAGACTCCAACATCATGTCTTTGTCATGCTCTACCACCAAAACAGAATTACCTAGGTCCCGTAAATTTTGAAGAGCCTTGATCAGTTTGACATTATCACGTTGGTGCAAACCAATGCTAGGTTCATCTAATATGTAAAGAACACCAACGAGCTGTGTACCTATCTGGGTGGCCAATCGAATTCTTTGAGCTTCTCCTCCCGATAAGGTTCTTAATGGTCTGTTAAGGGAAAGGTAATCCAAGCCGATATCCAAAAGAAAACCGATGCGTTTTCTGATTTCCTTCAAGACTTCACTTGCGATTATATTTTGCTTATCTGTAAGTCGGTCTTCTAAGCCTTCAAACCATTCACCCAGCCCACGAATGTCCATGACGGCAAGTTGACCGATATGTTTGTCGTCGATTTTGAAATGAAGAGATTCTTTTTTCAAGCGATATCCATCACAGTCTGGACATATTTGGGTGGTGGTAAACTCACTGACCCATTCCTGGATTTTGTCGGAGCTACCTTCTTGGTATTTTTGGAGGAAATTGATGATTCCTTCAAATGTAGTATGCCATTTGGTCCCAGGGTATTTGACAGAATCTACTGCCACTTCCATTTTATCCCCATTGAGTAAAATTTCTACCACTTCTTCGGGAAGATCTTTAATCGGGGAACTCATGGAGCATTTGTAATGCTTGAGTATTGCTTCGATTTTTTTGAAAATCCAGATATCCCGATATTCTCCCAAGGGAGCAATACCTCCTCTGGTAATACTCAAGTTTGGGTCAGGTATAATACTTTCACGAGTGATTTCTTCTTTGATACCTAAGCCATTACAGGTAGGGCAAGCTCCATAGGGGCTATTGAAAGAAAAGTTATTTGGGGCAGGCTCATCGTAAGAAAGGCCAGTTTCAGGGTCCATCAAATACTTAGAGAAATGATGGATTTCACCTTCTTCATCACGAACCATCATGACACCTTTCCCATGTTGCAATGCAGATTTCAAGGATTGAGTGATTCTAAATCTATCTGATTCTTCTGCAACGATACGGTCTATGACTATTTCAATATCATGGATTTTGTATCGGTCCACTTGCATTTTGGGAACCATGTCCAACACTACTCCATCTACCCGAACTTTGGAAAAGCCCATTTTTCGAATCTGTTCAAAAAGCTCTCGGTAATGTCCCTTACGTCCTTTGACCACAGGGGCCAATAAGTAGAGTTTCTTGTTGGCAAAGTTTGAAAACAACTGCTCTATAATTTGATCTTCGGTTTGTCGAATCATTTTTGCGCCGGTCAGGTAGGAGAATGCCTCTCCAGCTCTTGCGTAGAGCAAACGCATAAAATCATAAATTTCCGTGACGGTACCGACGGTAGACCGTGGGTTCTTGGAGGTGGTTTTTTGCTCAATGGCAATTACCGGTGAAAGCCCATTGATTTTATCTACATCAGGTCTCTCCAAGCCTCCCAAAAAAGATCTTGCGTAGGCAGAGAATGACTCCATATACCTTCTTTGGCCTTCCGCATAAATCGTATCAAAAGCTAGGGAGCTTTTTCCACTTCCACTCAGTCCTGTTACGACCACTAATTTATTTCGTGGAATTTTAAGGTCTAAGTTTTTTAGATTATGCTCTCTGGCACCAAAAATCTCAATAAATTCTTCTTGATTAGAAGTAGATTGACTCATAAATCGCTTGGCAAATACAATCGGCAAAGGTACGAAATTTAGAGGGTAAGAGGTAGTCGAATTCTAAAATGTAACCGGCTTTTAACTTGGTTGTTACATTTTCAGACATTTTCCTTCAAATTAAAGGTTCTTATCTCTAATAATTCGGTATTAAGCAAATGGCTGGCTGATTGAAGGGCTCGGTTGAGAAAACCATTTTGGACCAGATTCTGTCATGTAAACACAATCTTCGTGTCTTACTCCAAACTCCCCAACGATGGAGATGTTTGGTTCTATGCTAAAGCACATTCCAGGCTTGAGGACTAGCGAATTACCTTTCACAGCATTCCCCCATTCATGGCCATCCATTCCAATTCCATGTCCTGTTCGATGTGGCAATCCTGGCAATTGATACCCGGGGCCGAAGCCTGCATCGGTAATTACTTTTCTTGCGGCTGCATCTACCTCACCTAAGGTGGCACCTAGTTGGGCCGCTGCGAAACCAGCTGCTTGAGCTTCTTTTTCTAAATCCCAAATTTCTTGTTGCCTAGCGGTAGGCTCTGCTCCAAATACGATGGTCCGACTGATATCGGAATTGTATCCTTCTACTTCACACCCGCAATCTATAAGGACTACATCTCCTTTTTTAAGGATTTGGGGCTGTATGCTTCCGTGTGGAAAAGCAGATGCTTCTCCAAAGTTGGCTAAAGCAAATGCATGTTGAGCTCCCATTTTCTGGTGAGCCTGTGCTACTGCAGAGGAAAAGTCTGATGGGCTCCCACCTTCTCTTAAGAAGGTTAAACCGAGGCTCATTGCCTCAATCGTGATTTCTGTGGCTCTTTGCATCAAGGCGATCTCTGCCGGAGATTTGATGAGGCGGCAAGGAATCGTCACTGGATCTGCACTGATTAGGTTCAAGGAAGGGGCTACATTCTTCAATCCATCTACAATGAAAAAGCGGACTCTCTCTTCCATTCCTACATCTCCGCTGGTAATTCCAAAGTCACTTAGGGCTTGTTTAATCTGTAAATAAGGACTTTCATCTTCTTGCCAAGGATAAACTCGGTTGCCAATCTTGATGAGTTCTTTTAATCGATCCTCTTCAAAACCTGGACAAACATAGCTTACTTCACCAGATGCTGGAATCAGAGCAACCATCGGTCGTTCACTACCTCCCCATTTGATTCCTGTAAAATAATCCAAAGAAGTGCCGCCATCGAGTAAAATGGCTTTCATACCAATGCCATTCATTAGGTCCTGAGCCTTGGCTATTCTTGATTTTCTTTCTTCTACAGTAATCGGTTGAATGTCGGTAGTTCTTGAGCTGAGTTGTTCCAACGGAGATATATTTAGGTGGTTGACTTCTTTAGATTCACATGCGATGCCGCCGGCCATCATGCTGACTCCAGCACTCATTGCAGATAGGTTGATAAAATCTCTTCTTTTCATTCTTAGTAGTTTAAGGTCGTGTGGTTAACCAAATTAACTAATAAAAATAGGAAGTTGGGAGAATTCAGTTCATCTATTTAGGAAGGATAATCTCATAAGATTTACCTCTCCTTACATTTAAGTTTTTATCTCTTAGCCAAGGGTTGTACAGTTTCAATTCTTTATAGCTGCTTCCTTCGTTTTTAGCCCAACTAGCTAGGTTTTTAATATCTGAAGATACCGAAACGGTCTTCATTTCAGGGTTTTGATAAAAATCAGATGCTCGAAGATGGAAGCCAAATTCACCTGGATTTTCAAAAATCACTTTAAAGGCTAGAATCCTGAACATATACCTGCTGGTTTCATCATTCAAATACAGGTCATAGTAGTTTTGTTGAAGCTGCTCGGTTTGTCTTCTTGCAAAGCCCGTCTGTCCCATGTTATAACTTGCAGCCACTGCAGTCCAGTCACCGAATTTTTGATGGGCCTTCTTAAGGTATTTGCTTGCCGCCACCGTGGCTTTTTGAAGATGGTATCGTTCATCTACATCTTTGGAAATTTCTAAGCCATATTCTTTCCCTGTCGAAGAAAGAAATTGCCAAAAGCCTTTGGCTCCTGCAGGTGAAGCTACATTCATCAATCCCGATTCAGCCATGGCCAAATATTTGAAATCGTCTGGCACTCCATTTTCTTTTAAGATCGCTTCAATTTCCGGCAAGAATTTGGAAGATCGTTTCATCAAAAGGATCATGTTTGACTGCCAATAAGCATTCACATATATTTCTCTTTCCAATCTTTCTTTTACATCCGGAATATTCAGTGGGACTTCTTCTCCCGCAAAAGAAAGTTGTGATGGAATGTCAAACAACATCAAAGAATCTCTGGAGGGGCGGGGCATGGACTGAAGTACTCCCTCACTTGCGACAGGGTTTAAGAATGATGTGGTTGAAGGGGAGGTTTTGAATACTGCATATATAGCGAGTCCAAGAGACAAGACTACTAACGCATAAATTGGAATTAGTTTTTTTTGGGACATTAGAAATTAGGACTAAGAAGGTATTTGCTGTAGAAATCATCAATTACTTTAACAGCTTCTGTAGCATCTTCTACTATGCTGAAAAGCTCTAGATCTTCTTCATTGATGTAATTATTTTCCAAAATTGTGTTTTTGATCCAATCCAACAATCCTGTCCAATACTTCTTTCCTACTAAAACAATGGGAAATCTTCCGATTTTATTGGTTTGTATTAAGGTTAAGGCCTCAAAGAATTCGTCCATGGTACCGAACCCTCCAGGAAGTACCACAAACCCTTGAGAATATTTTACAAACATTACTTTTCTGACAAAGAAGTAATCAAAAGTTAAAAGTTTATCTCGGTCTATGTAGATGTTGTTAAATTGTTCGAAAGGAAGCTCAATATTTAATCCTACAGATTTTCCTCCTTCAGAATGGGCCCCTCTATTTCCAGCCTCCATGATTCCTGGGCCACCACCAGTGATTACTCCATATCCGTGTCGGACTAGTTTGGCTGCAATTTCTTCGGCCATTTTGTAATGCTGGTGATCACGAGGAGTTCTAGCGGAACCAAATACAGAAACACAGGGTCCAATTTTAGCCAGTTTTTCAAATCCTTCCACAAATTCTGACATCACTTTAAAAATCACCCAAGAGTCAGAACTTTTGATTTCATTCCAATCCCGTTCTTTAAAAGCCTGTCGGATTCTATCTTCGTGGTTTTGTTCGTCCGTATTGCTCATAATTTAAATCGTTTATTAAAGAAAACGATCTCTAGTTAAAAATGGACAGTCCATGCCAAGTTATTCCTTACTTTATTTTGGTAAATCTCTGTAAATCAGCTCAAAAAATTAAGTTCTTCGATTTGAATTTCGTGTCATTCCTTTCTGTAGATTTGCGCACTATTTGAACATATCGTTGAATCTCGAAGAAAAGTCTCTGGCCGTATTGAAAGTTTTCAAAGAGCTAGAGGAGGAAGCAAAGCAATTTACTTCCGGGAGTGGCTTAAGTTGTCTTACAGGATGTGGCGCTTGCTGCGCCAATCCCCAAATTCCAGCTTCAGCATTGGAGTTCCTACCCTTAGCATTTGATTTTTTTAACAAGGGCCTGGCAGAAACCATCCTAAGTCTTATTGAGTCTGGAGATGACCAAGGTAATTGTATCGTGTACCGAACCAATTCCATTTCAGGTAAAATGGGATATTGTACCAATTATGTAAACCGAGGGATGATCTGTAGGCTTTTTGCTGCATCTGCCAGGAAGAACAAATATGGTCAGAAGGATATTATCATTTGCAAGACTTTAAAGGAACAAAAGCAGGAAGCATATTTGGCTGTTACAAAGAGAATAAACGAAGATCTACCGATTCCAAGTGCTTCAAAATTTTACATGTATTTAGAGGAAATTGACGAATCTCTTTGCAAACAATTGCCGATAAACCAAGCCATAGCCTTTGCACTGGAACTAGTGTTGAGGTTTAAATACTACCAACAAGAGGTCGACCTGACTACTTGATTTTTTTGCTCTTTCGATTTCAAGTATATTGTGACATAAATCGGAACCGAATTTTGCCTTTATGCTAAAGATTGGAGAAATCATACAGACCTTAAAAGGTATTGTAGAAACTAAAATAGACATCGTAAAACTAGAAATCCAGGAAGAATTCTTAGGGATTGTTTCAAGACTGGTCCTGCTCTTTTTTATGTGTGCAGTTTTCCTTTTGGTCTTGCTGTTTTTTAGTTTTTCATTAGCTTTTTTCTTGAGCCAATATACCAATTCTCCTTACATGGGATTTTTGTTGGTCGGATTGATGTATCTCGCTTTTCTGGGCTTTTTATACTATACTCGATACTCAAAAACTATCCAGAGAAATGTTCAGGATGGCTTGAAGATTTTTATTTTAAATGCTAGAAAAGTCAAAAGAAAAGAAGATGAACCAGGAGCTTGAAAAGAAGGCTGAAGAGCTGGAGCAGACTTTGGCGAAGCAATTAGAGTTACTTAAAAAGGATTCTGAGGAATGGGTGAAAATTGGTGGCTTAGCTTTGGCGGGTGGGCTGATTGCCTTTGCTATCCTAAAAACCAAAAAGCGGAAGAAAAACCGAAATACGGAGAAAGCCTTAGCCTTATTGGAAAAAGAGGGATTGCTTACTGAAGAGTTAGAAGAAAAAATTAAAAGTAAAGCCAAGTCTAGCGGTTTTTGGCCTTCCCTAAGCCAGCGTTTATTAGTGTTGGGATTGGCTTATGCCAAGGAAAAGTATCTTCCAAATTTGTTTAGCGACCAGGCCTCAGAAGATGCTGAAAAGGGAGAAGAAGAAAGTCAGTAAGTTATTGAAGGAGATATGCCAGTTCAAGAGAAAAGGTCTGGCTTGGCTGATAGATCCAGATAAATGTCCTGATCCAGAAATCTTAGCCAAGAATTTTGCTTGGGTGAAAGATTCTGACTTGGATTTGATATTTGTTGGAGGAAGTAGCAATGGCAAAAAAGACTTTTCGACGGTGGTAGATGCTGTGAGGCAGATTGCTGGACCAATCCCAGTTGTGATTTTTCCAGGGTCTCAATTACAAGTGTCTAAAAATGCAGATGCAATTTTGTTTCTTTCTCTGATTTCTGGAAGAAATCCAGATTACCTCATAGGCCAACAAATTGCTGCGGCTTCTAAGATTTCTAAGTTGGGAATAGAGGTTTTGCCAACGGCTTATCTTTTGGTAAATGACGGGGAAATCACCAGTGTTCATGCGGTGAGCCAAACATTGCCCATTCTTAACTCCCAATCCATTTTAGCGAAAGATACCGCATTGGCAGGTCATTTTTTAGGGATGAAGTATGTGTTCCTTGACGCAGGTAGTGGTGCAAAAAGTCAAGTTTCTCCTCAAGTGATCAAATTGGTCAAGCAGGAGGTTCCTTGCCCGGTAATTGTGGGAGGGGGGATCGATACGTTGGATAAACTAAAGAAAACTTATGAGGCTGGGGCAGATTTGGTCGTCATAGGGAACTCCATAGAAAAAGACCCCAGCTTTTTGGCTGAGGTCTTAAACTATAAATCTGTATATAATCTATCCTTAAACGTTAATTAAGGATTCTCTTCTTCTCATTTTTCCAGCAGGCACACCATACATCATTTTAAATCTTCTACAGAAATAAGCGGTGTCTTTATATCCTACTTCTTTTCCAATATCTCGAATTGATTTCTTAGTGGTTCTAAGTAATTCCACTGCTGCTTCCATTCGCTGGTATTCAATGTAGTCTTGAGGATTGATTCCTGTCAACATTTTGAAATACTGGCCCACATAGTCTTCAGATACATTCGCAACTTTGGCAAGGATTTTATTGGAAAGATCTCCTCCCAAATTGGTTTTGATATAATTGAATAGATCAATCAATCGAGGGTCCTTGAAATAGGTAGAGTTGGTAGAAAGTTCTTCCAAGAACAATCTGTTTTTAAGAATATGTCTGAGCAATTCTATAACGAGAATTTCGGTCAAAGACTTTAATGCTCTTTCTCTACCCACGTGAGTTTGCTCCATTTCCTTCATTAAGTCCTCAATAATGGTTGCCAAGCGATCATTAAAGCGGATAATAAAAGGAGGTATGTCCAGCGAGTTGAAGAAATTGACAACGTCAAAAACCTTTGACTCAAAGCTGACCATGGAGATACAGTCGTCTTCTGTATTTTTGATCTCCCTAAAGCTTAAACTTTGAAGGTGTTTTTTCTTCGATTCAGTAAACTGATCTAGATTAATTTCACTTTTTTTAGCGCTTCCACCGATGGTAAGCACGGTCTTTTGACCTCCAGGTAAAAACAAAACCTCCCCTTCATTTACCAATTCTTGGTCTTCCCCAAACTTCAGGGTACCATGGTGTAGTAAAACAAGGGTATTGTCTGGTTCTTCGTAATTTACAATTGTCGCAGGCTTTTCCACGCGATAATTATTACCTCTTAAGAAGCGGACATTTATTGATTCAATTACTTTGTTGTAATATTCCATTATTTATTAGTAGAAAAACAGAATCACAAAAATATGATTTTTCTTACTTAATAACGTAAAAATTTGATAAAAGGTATATAAAAATAAAAGGAGGGTATAATTTTATGTTATTATACCCTCTGATAACTAGAAAAAACTGGATTATCTCAATATCCCTCTGGATATTACAATTTTTTGAATTTCGGAAGTACCTTCATAAATCTGGGTGATTTTTGCATCCCTCATTAATCGTTCTACATGGTACTCTTTGACGTAACCATAGCCTCCATGTATTTGAATGGCCTCTACTGTCACATCCATTGCTACTTGGGAAGCATATAATTTTGCTATCGCTGAAGCTTGCGAGTAATCTTCTCCTTGGTCTTTGGTCCAAGCTGCCTTGTATACTAGAAGTCTTGCTGCTTCAATTTGGGTAGCCATATCTGCCAGTTTAAACTGGATAGCCTGATGTTGACTGATCGGCTTTCCAAAAGCTTTCCTTTCTTTTGAATAAGCCAAGGCCAATTCATAGGCTCCGGCAGCAATCCCCAACGCTTGGGCAGCAATTCCGATTCTACCTCCATTTAAGGTTTCCATCGCAAACGTAAATCCAAATCCTTCTTCCCCAATTCTATTTTCTACAGGAACTTTAACATCGGTAAACATTAAGCTATGTGTATCGGATCCACGGATGCCTAATTTATCTTCTTTTTTACCAACCACAAACCCCTCCCAGTTTTTTTCAACTATAAATACAGAAATACCTTTATGTCCTAATTCTGGATGAGTTTGAGCTATGACCAGGTAAATGCTTGCTGAAGAACCGTTTGTGATCCAGTTTTTTGTCCCGTTGAGTAGGTAATGATCTCCATTTAAAACAGCTTCAGTTCTTTGAGAAGTGGCGTCTGATCCAGCTTCTGGTTCGGAAAGACAAAAAGCGCCTAAAACCTCTCCGGCTGCTAAAGGTTTAAGGTATTTTTCTTTTTGTTCCTCGGTTCCATATTTTTCAAGACCCCAACAGACTAAAGAATTGTTGACGGACATAGCTACAGAGGCAGAAGCATCTACTTTTGATAATTCCTCCATCGCAATGACATAGGAAAGCGTGTCCATTCCCCCTCCATGGTATTTTGGGTCTACCATCATTCCCAAAAATCCCAATTCGCCCATCTTTTTGACCTGTTCTTTTGGAAAAATAGCATGGGTATCTCTTTCAATGACTCCAGGTAAAAGCTCAGTTTGGGTAAATTCTTTTGCGGCCTCTCTAACTGCTAAATGTTCTTCTGTTAATTGAAAATCCATATTCAATAATTGGGTTTATGATCTTATTTTGGAAGATATAGCAAAAAAAGAAGAGGGACAAAAGCTTGCCCCTCTTCGAAATTCTTATTTGATCTGGATCAATCTCTATTTCCAAAAAACACCATAATATAGTATGCAAGTGTGGTAATAGAGGCTAAAGCCGCTACTACGTAAGTCATTGCAGCCCATTTTAAGGCATCTTTGGACATTTCATATTCCGAAGGAGTCACAATGTTTCTGTTTTTTACCCAAGCAAGTGCTCGATTACTAGCATCAAACTCAACAGGTAAGGTGACAATAGTAAATAGAGTAATCACAGAATAGGAGCCTACTACAATATATCCAATGAATGGGACAGGTAACCCTAAGGCAAAACCTCCAAATAAAGAGGCAATCAATACAATATTCAGAATCTTACTAGCGCTATTTTGAATAGGGACTAGAGTGGATCGCAAATTGAGCCAAGCGTAAGACGTGGCATGCTGTACCGCGTGACCACATTCATGGGAGGCAACTGCAGCAGCTGCAGCATTTCTACCATAATAAACATCTGGGCTAAGATTGACAGTTTTATTAGCGGGGTTATAATGGTCAGTCAATTGGCCCTCTACGCAGACAACTTGTACATCGTGGATATTATTGTCTGCAAGCATCAATTTAGCAATGTCAGCACCGGATAGATTGGCTTCCAGGCTGATTTGAGAGTACTTTTTGAATTTGCTTTTTAATCGATTGCTGACCGCAAAGCCGGCAATTGCAAAGACAATTACAATTAGGATAATCATAGTTTATTAATTTGCTATTGATAACGATTTATGCTTGTTCGGGTTGTTTCCAAGTTGGTAATTTCATCATAGAAAGCCAACTAATAATTCCCAGAACCAAAACAAGAATTAACTGGGTGCCATGGATGATGGCTGCGAAAATTTTACCATCAACCTCGGTTACTCCAAGTTGGATCAAAATAAAGGCCACAAGTGCATGGAAGGTTCCAATACCGCCTTGAACAGGTGCTACCATGCCAATACTTCCCATAACCATGACTAAAAGAACTTCTCCAGAGGACAAATTGGCAGTACTTTCAATTCCGAGAGATACTGTATACATGGTTAGAAAATAAATCACCCAAAGTACAATAGAGCTTATCCAAAACCCAAGTGGATTTTCTAGTTGGTTGATTCTTTTAATTCCACCGCCCATTTCCCGAAAGAAATGTTGGATTTTATTGATAAGTCCATGATCTCGGAACCTATTCAAAATAAACCGAACTACCAGGATTAGGATTAGGATACCGCCAATGACAATTGGTAGGTTAGATTTCAAACTTGCTAATAGATCATCTAGGTTGACCAATTGTCCTGCAAGTTCAAGGAACATGGAGTTTTGTAAAATGAATGCCAATAGGATGGTGCCAACCAAGCACAGTAGATCTACACTTCTTTCCAAAATGACTGTGCCCAATAAATGGCCCATAGAAATACCATTTGTTCTATTCAACACGCCGCATTTGGCAACTTCACCAGCTCTGGGTATTAAAAGATTGACTAAGTAACCAACCATGGTCGCATGATAGGCACGAGCGGGAGTAACTTTCTCTCCCTGTTCAGGATGAATCAGCAAGGTCCATCTCCAGCCTCTTAGAAAGTATCCAAAAAATGAAACAAAAATGGAAGTTCCTATCCAAAACCAATTACTGGATTGAAGTTGCTCTAATAAACTTTCAATCGCGATGTCTTTGTATAAAAACCAAAAAATCCAGACAGCTATTCCCAAAGAAATTGCGATCTGGATCCATTGTTTAAGTTTTTGATTGATCATCAAATAATTTTATTGCTATCGTCAGGGAATACTAACACAGGTTTGTGTTGTTTAGCTTCCTCTAGTTCCATTCCTGCATAAGAAATGATAATTACTACATCTCCTACTTGTGCTTTTCTTGCTGCGGGTCCATTAAGACAAACTTGACCGCTTCCTCTTTCTCCTGTAATTACGTAAGTTTCTAATCGTTCGCCATTGTTGACATTGACAATTTGAACTTTTTCGTTCTCGATCAGATTTGCAGCATCCATCAGATCCTCATCAATGGTGATCGATCCTACATAATTGAGTTCTGCTTGAGTAATTTTAACTCGGTGTATCTTGGACTTTAATACCTGAATTTGCATTGTATGAAATTTGCCGCAAAATTAAGGATTAATTGATAGGTTGTCTATTAATCTGACATTTCCTACAAACGAGGCCACGCAAATGGAGGACTTTTTATGTGGATCAAATTCACTGAAAACCTCAAATGTTTCAGGGTGAACCAGTTCAAAGTACTCTAATTGCGTCAGCGCCTCTTCCTCAAATAATTGCTGAACCTTGTTCCGAACCTCCAACCAACTTTCGCCGGTCAATAGTTCATTCTTTGCTTGATTTAAACTTTTTATTAGAAGCAGGGCCTTTTCTCTTTCAATAGAAGTTAATCTCATGTTCCTTGAGGAAAGCGCCAATCCATCTTTTTCCCTTTTGGTAGGGACCACTTGAATTTCCAATGGAAAAGAAAGGTCTAGCGCCAATCTTTTGATGATAGCAACTTGTTGGAGGTCCTTTTGTCCAAAAAATGCAATGGTGGGTCGTATGATATTAAATAGTTTGGATACGATAATTCCAACTCCACTAAAATGTCCCGGTCTAAATTCTCCCTCCAATACGTTTTCCAAGTTCCCAAAATTGAAACTTAATACCGGTGATTCTGGATAAATGGTTTCCATGGAGGGTAAAAACACATAATCCACTTCTTCCTGTCTTAATAAAGACAAATCTTGATCAGTCAGAACCGGATACTTCTCAAAATCCTCTGCATTATTAAATTGAATAGGATTGACGAAGATGGAAACAACAGTGATGTCGCAGGTTTTTTTAGATGCTTTGATCAAGTCTAAATGGCCTTCGTGAAGAGCTCCCATCGTTGGGACAAATCCTATTGATTTATGCGTTTGGAGGGTCTGAATCCAGTAATTATGCCATTCGGCCCCATTATTGAATACCTGCAAGGGAATAGGGTGTTTGATAGGTAAATAGCCGCAAAAGTAGATTAATATTTAGAAAAACAATGCGTTTTGGGCTTTTTTTATTATCTTTGTGTCGTTGTTTATCACCTAATAACGCTAAAATCCAAAGAGCATGTCTAAACTACGTATTCTCTACGTTGCCAGTGAAATCAACCCTTTTCTCGAAACTTCCGAAGTAGCCAATTTCCTAAGATCGCTTCCTCAAGCTATGCAAGAGCGCGGTATGGAAATTCGTATTTTGGTTCCAAGATTCGGTTTGATCAATGAAAGAAAAAACAGACTACATGAAGTAGTCCGACTCTCAGGAATCAACATCGCAGTCGGAGAAGAGGAAAAGCCATTAGTAATTAAAGTGGCGTCTATTCCAAACGCCAAACTTCAGGTTTACTTCATCGATAACGAAGACTACTTCCAAAGGAAGAGTGTATTCCACGATAAGCAGCAGAAGTTTTATGAAGATAATGACGAAAGAGCCATTTTCTTCTGTAAAGGAGTAATTGAAACTGTTAAAAAATTGGGTTGGGCACCTGATATTGTGCATTGTAATGACTGGATGACCAGCTTGATTCCAATGTACTTGAAGACCACCTATAAAAATGAACCTCTATTTAAGGAGACGAAATCTGTATTTGCTATTTATAACAACGGATTTTCTCATACCTTTGGCGATGATTTGTTAAACAAGGTTAAGATGGTAGACATAGATGATACTATTTTAGCACCTTTGAAAAGCAAAGACTTCGAAGGCTTTATCAGCATGGGTATGCAATATGCAGACATGGTGGTGAAAGGCGGCGAAGTGTCAGATAAATTGAACCAACTAATAGAGGATTTCTCAAAAGACAAGAAGTTTGAAATCAGCATCGAAGCAGAAGAACAAGCTCATGAAGAGCTCTACGGCATCTACACAAGTCTCGCCGGTTAAATTGGCCGTTTTGGCCCTCTTGTCCATTATTCTAACAAATTCTTGTAGCGACCCTGCCTCTGTAGGTATCGAACTTGGCCCCGGAAACGACCAAATTGGTGTGTTTTTCGAGGAGTTCGAATTCCCTGCAGAGGTAGTGTTGTTGGATTCGTTTAATACTACCAACAAAGGAAACTTGATCGTTGGGGTGGAAGAGGACGACTATTTCGGTAGAACAGAGGGCACAGGTTATACCCGTATGTATATCAGTACTGCAGCAGAGCGACCAGAATCTGAAGCATTTTTAGATTCTATGTTGTTTGAGGTAGACGTAATAAGTGTGAATGGTTCAAATCTTGATGAGCCAAAGCTCCTTTCTATCCACCGCTTGACGGAGCCAATACTCGATACAGTTTATTATAATTTTGATAAACTGGCCTACGAAGAAAGTCCAATCGCGTCAGGAGAATTTGTATTTGGAGAAGTGAAGGATACTGTGGTGTCCATGGCTGTCAATGAGGAATTCCAGGAAGAGCTATTTGGTAAAATGAAAAGAGGATTAGAGTTTGAAGATATTTTCAAATTCAGAGAATTTTTACCTGGAATGGTCTTCAAAGGAAGAGAGGGAGATAATACTTCTTTTGGAATCGATTTGAATGAAAAAACAAGGATAATCACCTATTACCATTATGCTGGGGATACGGTTTCTACTTCTTATGAGATCAATACTACTTCTTCGAGGTATTTCAATAATGTGGATAGCGACAGAAGTAATACTCCAACCAGTGTGGTTACCGAGCCGGGTAAAAATTATTCTACTGGATCCACAGTAGGTTTGAAATCCGGTCTTGGGATGATGATTAGATTGGATACCAGTCCTTTGGATGCATTCTTAGATACTTTATCTGGTATAACATTTAATCAAGTGTTGTTGACATTTGGGGAGATAGAGGAATTTCCAGAAGGCCAAACTCCACCGTCTTCTCTTGCTATGTATTATACGGATGCAAATAATAATTTCTTGCAGAGTAAGAACACAGTTTATCTAACTGTGCAAGCAGATGGGCAATCTCAAGTTTACACAAATGAAGATGGAGATGTCGTTCCAAATGTTACTGCTCCTGCATCAGTGAAATTTGATTCTGAATCAAATACCTATTCTCAATTAATCACATCGCATGTGAATGCTGTTTTCAGAGGTCAATTAACAAGGAGAGATTGGTTGATCTATGGAGGTTATATTAGTAGTCCTATAGGCATCAATAATGACCCATTCCGGGAGTCTTTAAGGCAATTCAAAGTGGGAAGAGATAAAGTAAAAGTTCGAGTTATCTATTCCAAGATTAGGTAACTCCAGATTTTAATAAATAATATAGGCCGGCTTCTTTCTTTTTAAGAAGTCGGCTATTTTTTTTGGCATGAATACTGTTTATTTGTGCAAGTTCAATTATTACTCAAGAATTTTTAAATATGTGTGGAATTGTTGCATATGTAGGCCAGCAAGATGCTTTGCCTATTATCATCAAAGGACTTCGTCGATTGGAATACAGAGGATATGATAGTGCTGGAGTCGCACTTTTGGATGATCAAGGATTAGGAATTTATAAGAAGAAGGGAAAAGTTTCCGAATTGGAAAAACACCTCCAAGGCAATGGAAACCTCCGTTCCAAGATAGGGATTGGGCATACCCGTTGGGCTACTCATGGAGAGCCCAATGATGTGAATGCACATCCTCATTATTCCTCATCGGAGCATTTGGCGATTATTCATAATGGGATTATCGAAAATTATGAAGTCCTCAAAAAGGATTTGGAGAAAAAAGGATATCAATTCCAAAGTGAAACGGATACCGAGGTATTCATCAAGTTTATTGAAGATATCTATACCAATAATGACTGTAGCTTGGAAGAAGCTTTAAGGTTGGCACTTCATAAAGTAGTTGGGGCATATGCTATTGTATTAATCAATAAAGATGAACCCGATACCTTGATTGCCGCAAGAAAAGGCTCTCCTTTGGTGATCGGGGTAGGTGAAGATGAATACTTCTTAGCTTCTGATGCTACTCCAATTATTGAATACACCAACAAGGTCGTTTATTTGGATGATTATGAAATCGCCGTAATTCGAGACAACAGGCTTCAAATCAAAACGATTGAAAATGTGGAAACCAATCCCTATATCAATCAATTGGAATTGGAACTGGAAGCCATCGAAAAAGGTGGATATGAGCATTTTATGCTCAAAGAAATTTACGAGCAACCTAAATCTATTGCAGATTGCTTGAGAGGTAGATTGGATGCAAAATCTGGGAGATTAGTCCTCGGTGGCTTAAGGGACTATATGAATAAGTTCCAAAATGCCGAACGGATCATTATTACTGCTTGCGGTACCTCTTGGCATGCCGGTTTGGTAGCCGAATATCTGTTTGAGGAGTTTGCCCGTGTACCTGTGGAAGTAGAATATGCTTCTGAATTCAGGTATAGAAATCCTGTGATAAGCGAAAAAGATTTTGTGATTGCAATTTCCCAATCCGGAGAAACTGCTGATACCTTGGCAGCTATCGAATTGGCAAAATCCAAAGGAGCGACCATTTTTGGGGTGTGTAATGTGGTTGGATCCTCCATTCCTAGGGCTACACATGCAGGTTCCTATACCCACGCGGGCCCTGAAATAGGGGTGGCTTCCACGAAAGCATTTACGGCCCAAATATCAGTATTGGCAATGATGGCTTTGAAGTTGGGCTACCAAAGAGGTACTTTACCAGAAAGCAGGTATATTCAATTATTGCATGAATTGGCTTCAGTCCCATCAAAAGTAGAGACTGCATTAAAAACCAATGAGGTGATTCAATACATTGCCTCAGAATATAAAGATGTAAGAAATGCACTGTATTTGGGAAGAGGCTACAATTTCCCAGTTGCATTGGAAGGTGCACTGAAGCTCAAAGAAATTTCTTATATCCATGCGGAAGGGTACCCTGCTGCAGAGATGAAGCATGGTCCGATCGCATTGATCGATGAAGAAATGCCCGTGATTTTTATTGCCACCCAGGATAGTTCCTACGAAAAAGTGGTGAGCAATATTCAAGAAGTAAAGGCAAGAAAAGGAAAAGTGATTGCAGTGGTGACAGAAGGAGATACCACCGTTAAAAATATGGCAGACCATGTGATTGAAATCCCAGCTATTCATGAGGCTTTTGTTCCATTGGTAGCCGTGGTGCCATTACAATTGCTATCTTATCATATCGCAGTCATGCGAGGTTGTAACGTAGATCAGCCGAGGAATTTGGCCAAATCAGTTACAGTAGAATAAAATCTAAGGTCGTCTTTTAAGACGGCCTTTTTTTTAATCTTGTCTATTTAAGGAACACTTCTAAATTCAATAGGATTCTTACGTTTTACTTTTTTTTGGGATTTTCAAGCATCGAATAAAAATCCCTACTTTTGCAATGCGAAAGAATAACTATGCTAGATAAATTACAAGCCCTAAAAGATCGATTTGAAGAAGTTGGCCAGCTCATTGTATTGCCGGAAAGTATGGCAGATATGAGTAAATATGCCAAACTCACCAAGGAATACAAAGACTTGGAAAAAATTGTAGAGGTCTATGATGAATACAAGTTGGTCCTTCAAAACATCACCAGTTCAAAGGAAATCCTGGATAAAGAAAAGGATCCTGATTTCCGGGAAATGGCCAAGGCTGAGATTGAAGAGTTGAAGGATAGAAAGGAAGTGTTGGAGGCAGACTTGAAGCAGTTATTAATTCCAAAAGATCCTAATGATTCCAAAGATTGTATCCTAGAAATTCGTGGTGGAACTGGAGGAGATGAAGCGGCCATCTTTGCTGGGGACTTGTTTAGAATGTATGAACGCTTTTGCGAAATGCAAGGATGGAAATTAACAGTGCTCGATTTAACCTTTGGTTCAGCTGGAGGATATAAAGAAATCATCGCTACAGTTTCTGGGGCAGATGTCTACGGAATGCTTAAATATGAATCAGGTGTACACCGAGTTCAACGAGTTCCTGCCACCGAATCACAAGGTAGAGTGCATACTTCTGCGGCTTCTGTTGCCGTGCTTCCCGAAATGGATGAAGTGGAAGTACACTTGGATATGAATGATGTTAGAAAAGACACTTTTTGTTCTTCAGGTCCAGGTGGGCAGTCGGTCAATACCACTTATTCGGCAGTTCGATTGACTCACGCACCCACAGGTTTGGTGGTGACCTGCCAGGATGAAAAGTCTCAGATCAAAAACTTTGAAAAGGCCCTGAAGGTATTGAGGTCTAGAATCTATGAGATTGAACTTGCCAAACATAATGAGGCGGTAGGAGCCCAAAGAAGATCCATGGTAGGAAGTGGGGATAGATCTGATAAAATTAGAACTTACAATTATTCACAATCTAGGGTGACGGATCATCGAATTAATAAGACCGTTTATAATCTACCAGATGTGATGGATGGGCACATTGAGGATTTTATCTCAGCATTGAGAATGGCGGAAAACCTTGAAAAAATGCAATCAACTGGGCTAGAAGATTAGCAAATCTGATTAAAGAGAATTTTTGGCAATTTTATTGTTTTTGAGATAAGCATAGTATCTTAAAGGATTAATCAAACGACTTTTATGAACATCGCAGGAGAAAGAGGAATTAACTTAGTTACATGGAATGAATCTCATTTCCATCAACTCTATCCTCTTGCCAATAATCCGAAAATTGCGATGAATTTGAGGGATAGCTTTCCGCAACCCTACACAATTCACGATGCAAGGCATTGGATAGAACATAATCAGAAGTTTAATCCACCACAAAATTTTGCCATTGAGTTCGAGGGTAGGTTGGCTGGAGCTATTGGTGCGGAACGAGGAAAGGATGAACTCAGAACCAACATGGAATTAGGTTTCTGGGTAGGGGAACCTTTTTGGGGCAAAGGAATAGCCAATGAGGCGGTGAAGTTGTATACCAAATACATTTTTGAAAAATTTGACATTCAGCGATTGTATGCCCAAATCTATGATTTCAATGGGCAATCCATGAATGTATTGGAAAAAGCAGGATATATACCTGAAGCAATCCTAAAGAAAGGGTTCATTAAAAATGGAGTAGTTGGAGATTTGTTCCAATATGTCATTGTAAGAGGAGAGCAAAATAGTTAACCCTCTAAATTCATTTACCTCACAATAATTTTTTTCACAACAGTTTTGGAATGATTTCGAAGTCGAATCAATGCCAATCCTCTAGGCAAGTCAGTAAAATAGATTTCCCTTTGACCTTCTTGGATTTCCGAATGAATAAGTTCTTTTCCGAGTGTATTCAAAACGGATACTTCTTGGTATACGGATAAATTATCTGAGGTAATTGTTAAACTTCCCTGACTAGGATTAGGATAAAAACTAAGAGAGGGATCTGGTTTGGGCTCAATCCCAGTAATAATATTCACCGTAACTTCAAGATCTCGGGCTTCTCCTTCATTGCAATTATTTTGAGGAGTGACTGTCAACATAAAATCTCCTTCCAATTGCCAATCTACTATGATGGAAGAACTGCCTTGTCCCGATAAAATGATGCCTCCATTTCCCGATATTTCCCAACGATAATCTACTCCTTCCTGTAGTTCAATGGTATAAGAGGCTTCTCCAAGTCCCACTAATTGTTCTCCTACTATAATACTTGGCTGTTCAGGAGGCGCTCCAATAATAATGGTTTTTGTAATTGGAGCTGTACCTCCACAACTATTTTCTAAAACCACTGAAAGTGTATTTGGACCCACGTTTTTCCATAGAACCTCTATTTCAGAACTGTTTTGGCCAGAAAGGATTTCTCCTCCTTCTATTGTCCAAGTGTAGGTAACCCCTTGTTCTAAAGGTACAGAATAGACTTCTGATTGATTTGTACAAACCGAACCAAGGCCTTCTATTTCTAAATCTATGATAGGTGTGGTTAATACTTCCACTTCTAAGGCAGAGGTTTCGCCATTACCACAGAAATTTTGTCGACTTACAAAAAGCCCTTGTCTCCCAGTCTTGCTCCATTTTACTTCCACTTGGGAAGTTCCTTGTCCTGAAATAATTTCACCTCCATCCACTCTCCAAACTATTTGAGATCCAGAAATGGCTTGATCATCCACTTGATAGGTGGAGTTGCCCAAGCATACACTTGTCGCTCCTTTAATTTCACTGATTCCAGGTGGGGTGCTGCAAGTATAGTTTAATATGGTGCCATCATCACCAGCAGCAAAAGCAACTAAAGATGTTCCCATACTGACTGAATTCAAATTTCTGCTTGTCCCGGTCTCAATTTGAAGCCAGGTCTCTCCTCCATCTTTGGTTTGTAGCGTCAATCCATTATCTCCTGCTATGATCCCGATATTTTCATCCCAAAAATCTATAGAGTTTAGGTTTTCTGTGATATCAGAGGGAATGATTCTCCAAGTTTTGGCCATATCCTCTGATTTTAGAATAATACCGCCATCACCAACAATTACGGCGGTACTGGAATCCACTTTTGCTAAGGCGTTTAAATGTTGCTCTCTGAGTTTTGGAAGATTTTCCCATGTATTTCCGCCATTGGTCCAACTGATCTGCCCATTCTCTCCCATGGCAAAGCCGACCTGAAAATCAAAGTAGGTAACATCTTTCAGATTTTCGTTTGTATTAGTTACAATTTCAGAATCCCATGTTCCACCTGAATTAAATGATCTAGCGATATACCCATTCGTTCCTGTTACATACAATACCGAAGGTGCAAACAAATAGAATCCAGTGATATCCTCTGGGGTATTTGCTGGTACAGGTACCCAAGAAGACCCTGAATTACTGGTTCTAAATATTTTTCCAGTATTACTGGAGACATACCCAAATCCATTATTCCAGAAAGAAATGGAAAGAATATCTGTAGTTTCAGGTAAGGACCTATTAATAATAGATGTAGCCCCATTAGTAGTTAGATATACCGTTCCTTGTGTTCCAGCGATGTACCCAACCCGCTCAGATTTGAAGTCAATAGAGCTAAAATCATTTCTATAACCCGCTAATTTGGTACTATAATTACTTCCAGCATTCCCTGAGCTGATCACATAGCCATTTTCTCCAACGGCCAACAGAACATTTGATTCAGGAATGAATTCCAACGCATTCAGGTTTCTTAAATTTCCCGAACCTAGATTCGCTTTTGAAAAAGTAGCCCCAGCATTGATAGATTTTATAGCGGTGGCTTCGGAACCAATTATCACAATAATGTTAGGATTAAGAGGGCTGAATCCAATATCCTTTAATTCATTGGTTAAACCTGAGTTTAATAAGTTCCAGCTACTCCCTCCATCCTCTGTTTTAATAATGGTTCCTTCGGAGCCTACTGCATATCCAGTTGTTTCATTAGAAAAAGTGATGGCATTCAATTGTGTGTTAACCGAGGTAGTCAGTTTTTCGAAAGAGGTACCTCCATTTATGGTTTTGAGGATAATCCCTACATCCCCGGTGACGAAACCTAAGTTTTCATCAATAAAATAAAGGTCATTTAGGTTGGCAGAAACAGAGGAGGTAATTTGTTGCCAAGAATTGCCCATGTCTTCACTTCTATATATGGTACCGGATTCCCCGATGATCAGAAGTGTATTTTCATTGATAAAAGAAACCCCATTAAGGTCCACGGGAGAAGGGCCTGCTAAAGAATTCCAAATCAAGCCTCCATCCCTGGTTATTAATAGTTCTCCAATATCTCCAACTGCAATTCCAATTTGCTCATCCCAAAATTCAAGATCATTAATTCTTGTGGTCGTGGGAATCAATTGTTCTTCCCAAGTCAGACCGCCATCTACTGTCTTGATCAATAGGTTTTCTCCGCCTGCATAGCCTACCAAATTATTAATCCAGGTAATGTCTTCTAAATCTAAGCCCCAGCTTTGCATTCTTTTCCAGCTTTGCCCAAAAAGTGAGTTTCCTATAAAAAGGCAAACTATAAGTAAGTAAAAAGCTTTACGCATAAGTGGGATGCATTGATAAAACAAAAATACGCGAATTCCTTACTTGACAAAGTGGCCTGTGCGGTATTTACTACATCTTTAATTGGAATAGATGATCCAATGACCATGATTTTCAAATTTATTTGTTTGCATATCCTAAGAAGGTATGAGGACAAACCTTCCAGATTATTTGTAGTTTTATCTGCTCTTATTTAATCAAAGTACAATGAAAAACAAGTATCTACTTCTCGCTCTCTTTTTAGTGTTGATATCCTGCGGGCCCCGTGAACGAGTTTCGAAGGAAGTATTTGATGAGGTAAATAAGACTATGGAAGTAAAACGTCTAAGTGATGCGGAAATCCTTCAAGAAGCCATGATTTGGGGAGATTCATTGACCTCAGAAGCCCAGAAGAACTTGATTTCCAGTCTTCAAAGAGCAATAGAGGAAGGAGGATTTGAACATGCCATTTCCTTTTGTAAGGAAAATGCTTCTACCATTACAGGCAGTAAGCTTCCAACAGAAGAGATCCAGTTGAAAAGAGTAGCGATTAAAAATAGAAACCCCCAGAATGTGCCTGATGCTGATGAGGCCTTGATTATAGATGCCTATGCATACAATGCGGAGAATGGAATTGATAATCAACCCAATATTCAAAAAATTGAGAATGGGGAAGTTTTTTTATATACCAAGGCAATTATGTTTCCGGGTGGTATTTGTTCCAATTGCCATGGAGATCCTGATTCGGAAATTTCCAGTGAAGTTTTTAAATCAATAAAAGAACTATATCCAGGAGATCAAGCGACTGGGTTTAAGCCAGGAGATTTAAGGGGAATGTGGTCTTTAAAGATTCCCAAAAAAGAAGTGGTAAAAAGGTTGTAAAGCCTAATTTTTTTTAAATCTCCACTGATTAAAGGGGGTTTTTCTACTCTATTTTCGATTATTTTAAAAATATTAATTATTGTTAATGATTAGTTAACAAAAAAATCATTTCATTGAAAAATCGATAATAATACTTCTTAAAATTTGTTAAAATAATCTAATGATTCTTTTAAAAGTACAAATGAAAGAGCGTTTTTGAGCTATGCAATCGATTGAATAGGATAAAATACAGTCAGTTTTCAAAAGTATTCAGTGAGATTTTGCCTAGATTTATAGGCAATATTGTTAGTTAATATTTTAATGCAACCCAAACCAATAACCGTGTATGAAAAACTCTACTCGTTTTAAGCTTTTTGGCTTAACATTTTTAATGTTTCTGGGCCTAATGGGCTCAGTTTTGGCACAGACCCGGGAGGTGTCTGGTGTCGTAATTTCAGGGGAGGACAATTTGCCACTCCCTGGGGTTTCCGTTTTAGTGAAAGGTACTACCACTGGTACTGTAACTGATATAGACGGAAAATTTAGTGTAAACATAGATGGTAATG
The DNA here is from genome assembly GCF_900129785.1 of Algoriphagus halophilus. NCBI lineage: Bacteria > Pseudomonadati > Bacteroidota > Cytophagia > Cytophagales > Cyclobacteriaceae > Algoriphagus > Algoriphagus halophilus. The sequence continues at coordinate 442,676 of NZ_FSRC01000002.1, read as the reverse complement.
ACGCCTCATTGGTATTATCATTTATTGGTTTTACTACTCTTGAAGTTCCTGTAGGAAGTCGTTCAACTCTAGACCTTACTTTATTACCTGACACCAAATCTCTAGAAGAGGTGGTGGTAGTAGGTTATGGTGAGCAGAAGAAAGAAACGATTACAGGTTCGGTAGCTACCGTTAAAGGTAAAGACTTGGTGAAGTCCCCAGCTATGAACTTATCCAACTCTTTAGCCGGTCGTATGGCTGGTGTGGTTGCGGTAAACAGATCTGGTGAGCCGGGGTACGATGGATCCGGTATTCGAATTAGAGGTAGTAATACCTTAGGAAACAACGAAGCACTAGTTGTAATTGATGGTATTCCAGCAAGAGCAGGTGGTCTTCAGCGATTGAATCCAAATGATATTGAGAACATCTCCGTATTGAAGGATGCTTCTGCTGCCATTTATGGTTCAAGAGCTGCAAACGGTGTAATCTTGGTAACTACCAAGAGAGGGTCTTCAGGGGCTCCTGAATTGACTTTCCAGGCAAACCAAGGATGGGCGCAGCCTACCGTTGTTCCAGATTTGGCGAATGCTGCTCAGTACGCAGAAATGTTGAATGACTTGGATATCTATGCATTGCCTACTGATGAGTGGAATGCTGCTAATGAAGCGTATAAGCAAAGTGGCGAATACACCAGACCAAATGGTCAGGTTCGTTCTGCTCCATATGCTCCAAATGAGTTGGAATTGTATAGAAATGGTTCTGACCCTTGGTTCTATCCAAACACTGATTGGTATGATGCGACCTTGAAAAATTGGTCTCCTCAAAGCAGATATAACCTTCAATTGGTTGGTGGTAGTGAAAACGTGAAGTATTTGACTTCTTTGGGTTATCAAAACCAAGATGCTTATTACAAAAATGCAGCTACTGGTTACAAGCAGTATGATTTCAGAATCAACCTAGATGCGAATGTTAATAAGTATGTGAAAGTGGGTTTAGGGATTTTGGCAAGAGAGGAATATAGATTCTTCCCAACCAGAGGTGCTGGTGCTATCTTCCGTATGCAAATGAGAGGTAAGCCAAATCAACCTGCTTATTGGCCAAATGGATTACCAGGACCAGATATCGAAAATGGTGAAAACCCAGTGGTAATTACTACCAATGCAACAGGTTATGACCGTGATAAAAGAGATTACATTCAAACTACAGGTAATTTGGAAATTAAAATTCCTGGAGTGGAAGGTTTGAAATTCACTGGTACAGCAGCAATCGATAAATATATCAGATATACTAAAAGATGGGAGATTCCATGGACTTTGTATCAATTAGGAAATGGATTTGAAGATGACGGAGTAACTCCTGTTTTAGTACCAAGTAAAAGAGGTCCTGCAGAGCCAAGATTGAGAGAAGCAAACGAGAATCAATTGAATATCTTATTAGGTGGTGTACTAAGCTACGATAAGACATTTGGTGAAGATCATACCATCAACGTGGTAGCTGGTGTAAACAGAGAGACAGTTGAAGGAAATAACTTCAATGCTTTTAGAAGATTCTTTATCTCTACAGCTATTGACCAGATGTTTGCTGGTGGTGACTTGCAAAAAGACAACGGTGGTGGAGCATTTGAACGTGCTCGTTTAAACTACTTTGGTAGAGTTGCTTATAACTACAAAGAGAAATACCTAGCGGAATTCTTATGGAGAAATGATGGATCTTACATCTTCCCAGAAGATACTAGATTTGGTTTCTTCCCTGGCATCATGTTGGGTTGGGTAGTTTCTGAAGAAAATTTCTGGAAAAACTCTTTGGGTGGAACATTCGATTTCTTCAAAATCAGAGGATCTTGGGGACAATTGGGTAATGACCAGATCGCGGAATATCAGTTCCTATCTACATACGGATTTAGCTCTTACATCATCGGTGGTGCTGAGACCAAGACCTTGTTTGAAACAAGAGTTCCTAATACTTCTGTAACATGGGAAGTTGCAAACAACTCGAACTTAGGTTTTGAAGGTCAGTTCTTACAAGGTAAAGTGTTCTTCGAATTTGATTTGTTCTACAACAAGAGAACCAATATCCTGTGGCAAAGAAACGCTTCTGTTCCTCAAAGTACAGGACTTTCCCTACCTGCTGAAAACATCGGTGAGGTGGAAAACAAAGGATTTGACTTGAACTTAGGTTATAGAGGTGGTAAAGGAGAATTCCAATACTCTTTCAGTGCTAACGGAGGTTATGCGAAAAACAAGATTTTGTTCTGGGATGAGTCTCCAGGTGCTCCAGAGTGGCAGCAATCTACTGGAAGCCCAATGAATACTTTCTTGGTATACCAATATGATGGAGTATTCCCAGATCAGCAGTCAATTGATGCAGAGTCATTGGATTATACTGCAATTACCAATAACCTTCGTCCTGGTGATATGAGATATAAGGATTACAATGGTGATGGTAAAATTACTCCAGATGACCGTGTAAGAATGGATCAAAATAATATCCCAACATTCCAAGGTGGTGTGAATATTTCTGCCAACTGGAAAGGATTTGATTTGGCAATTCTATTCCAAGGCGCATTAGGTGCAAGACAATATGTAAGTGCTGGAGAATCTGGAAACATTGGTAACTACTTGTTAGATATCTATGAAAACAGATGGACTATTGATAATCCAAGCAGCACTCATCCAAGAATTGCTAACAGATCTGATCAATATTATTCCAATGGTAATACATACTGGTTCAGAAAAACTGATTATCTAAGATTGAAAAACTTGGAAATTGGATACAACTTGCCTGCTACTCTAACTGAAAAAGTTGGAATCAGAAATGCTAGAATTTATGTGAACGGTTTGAACTTAATCACTTGGGATAAGTTAAAAGTGTACGATCCTGAATCAAGCAACGCTACAGGACAATATTACCCACAAGCAAGGGTGATTAACACAGGTATTTCTGTTTCATTCTAAACAACCCGAAATAATGAAAAGAAACATAAAACATATATTCGTACTCGTTGCAGCCCTTTTTACAATTGCAAGCTGTAACAATGATTTCTTGAATACTGATCCATTAGGGGAGGTGTCCCAAGCAGCTGTTTGGACTGACCCTGCATTAGCAGAGGCTTTCGTTACAGGTATTTACCAAGGATTTGGAAATGGCGGTTTCGACGAGCAAATGCTTGCTTCTCTTACAGATGAAGCCATCTTTACCCACCCAGGTAGAGGTATCACTACTATCACAGAAGCTAGAACTAACTCAGCTGATGACGGATGGGTAAACAATACCATTTTCTGGGGTAACATGTATAGCTACATCAGAAGAGCAAATATTGCAATCGAGGAGCTTTCTGAACCTCAGTTTGCAAATGACGGAGGTATTGTAGACAGATTGTTGGGAGAAGCTAAGTTCATGAGAGCTTACTATTATCAACAATTGGCTAGATATTATGGTGGTGTTCCTATTGTGGATAGACCATATGGATTAGGTGAAGAAACCTATGAAGCTCCTCGTAATACTTGGGAAGAAACTATCAATTTCATCGTTTCTGACCTAGATGATGCTGCCTCTTTATTGGCTGGAAAGTCAATGGCTGCAGGTAGAGCTTCTGAATTAGCTGCTCTTGCCTTAAAATCTAGAGTATTGTTGTATGCAGCTAGTGACCTACATGATGGACCTACTGCATCTGCAAAATCTTCTCTTTTGGCAGGTTATTCTGATTTAGATTTATTGGCTTATCCAAGTGGAGATAGAACTCAAAGATGGCAACAAGCACAAGCTGCTGCAAAAGCGGTGTTGGATAAAGCTTCTGGTAATTTGTACGGTCTTTCTGAGCCTGTCTCCCATGAAGAAGGTATACAGAACTATATCAATAATTCACTTTCCAGAAATGGAGGAGAGAATGAATTGATCATGGCGAGATACTTCATCAATGCAAAGCAGGAAAACGGTGGACGTCAAGGCCTATTCAATGGACCAAATGGATATAATAACTGGGCAGGAAATAGCCCTGTACAATTATTGGTAGACGATTATGAAATGATGGATGGTACTAAATTTGACTGGGATAATCCAGAGCATGCTGCTAATCCATATGAAAATCGTGATGCACGTTTCTATGCGTCAATTTTGTATGATGGTGCTCAGTGGAAACCAAGATCTTCAGCAAATCAGGCGAGAGATCCACTAGGTCAAATCCAAACAGGTACTTATGAAATTACTGATGAATCTGGTAATAAAGTAACCCACTTCGGGTTAGATACTAGAAACAGCCCAATTGAGGACTGGAACGGTAGCTACACGGGTTATTATGTTAGAAAATTCATCGATCCAGATCCAGCGATTGTAGATCAGAACACTTGGCAAGAAGTTCCATGGCCAATCTTAAGATATACTGAAGCTGTATTGAATTACGTGGAAGCATCCTTGGAGTTAGGTCAGGAAGATGAAGCAAGAGCTTGGTTGAACCAGATCAGATTTAGAGTAGGTCAGCCTGCTTTAACCTCTAGTGGTGAACAGTTAATGGAGGATTACAGAAACGAACGTAGAATCGAAATGGCTTATGAAGAACAAAGATATCATGATGCACGTCGTTGGATGATTGCAGAAGAGACTTTGGGAAGAAAAGCGAACACGATTAGTATTACAGGTACATTGAAACCTGGAGTGACCAACTCCTTGTATAGATATGATCCTGAAATCTATAACTACGTTTACAAGGTAGTTCCTATCGATCCAGGAAAAGAAAACAGAACTTGGTTAGATAAAATGTATTATATCCCAATTCTAAGGGATGAATTAAACAGAAACACACTTCTGGTACAAAATCCAGGATTCGAATAAGTTTCAAAAATTCCAAGCCACCTTTTTTAGGTGGCTTGGTTCTTTAATTTGGTTTTGAAATCAAGCATAAAGACAATTATGCGTAATTGGATATCAACTATTTTTTGCAAGATTCTAACTTTATGCCGTCAGGCAAATATGGCCTCTGAAAGACAGCTATTAACTCATGAAAAAATTAGTTCCCTATCTTACCCTAATATCCCTATCCATTTTTTTTTCTTGTTCCAATAATTCAGAAGTCGAGCAATTAGAAGAACCAACTGCACCCCCTCTTTTTAAACTAATAAATTCAGCCGATTCAGGGATTAATTTTCAAAATACCCTGAATGAATCTCTTAATCTCAATGTCCTGATGTACGAATACCTCTACAATGGAGGTGGAGTTGCTGTAGGAGATTTGAATGGAGATGGGTTCGAAGACATTTACTTCTCCGCCAATGTTTCGGGAAATCAACTCTACCTGAATAAAGGAGGGTTTAAATTTCAGGAAATCTCAAAAATTTCTGGAACGGAAGGAAGACCAGGACCCTGGAAGACAGGGGTCACTTTTGTGGATATCAATGGAGATAAACAGTTGGATATTTATCTCTGTTATTCGGGCAATTTGAGGCCCGATAAACGGAAAAATCAATTATTTGTCAATCAGGGAAACGACGAAAATGGGATTCCTATTTTTAAAGAAATGGCTGAGGAATATGGAATTGCATCTGGTTCTCCTAGTACTTCAGCAAGCTTTTTCGATTTTGACCGAGATGGGGACTTAGACCTATTCTTATTAAATCACAATACGAAATCAACTCAGATCCTCGACATTTCTGTGACCAAAACCGCTTTAAAGCAAAAGCATGAAGCAGGACCTCAGCTTTTTGAAAATCAGAATGGAAAGTTCCTAGAAATCACAGAGAAAGCTGGTATTTCAAGTTCCAGTTTATCTTATGGCCTTGGACTTGCCATATCAGACATTAATAGAGATGGCTGGCCAGACATTTACATTGGGAATGATTATACCATTCCGGATTACTTATATATCAATCAAAAGGACGGGACATTTAAAGATCAAATTCTGGAAATGATGGATCATGTTTCCAACTTTTCCATGGGGAATGATATCGCTGATATTAATAACGATGGATTAGTAGATGTCATGACTTTGGATATGATGCCAGAAGAAAATACACGTCAAAAATTATTGTTGGCTCCTGATAATTATGAAGTTTTTGACTTGAATGTGAGAAAAGGATTTCACCATCAATACATGCGTAATATGCTGCATGTGAATAATGGTGATGGCACTTTTTACGAAATTGGTCAAGTGGCGGGAATATCTAATACTGATTGGAGTTGGGCCAGTTTGTTTGCTGATTTCGATAATGATGGGTGGAAAGATCTATTTGTAAGTAACGGGTACTTGAGAGATTACAATAATATGGATTTCTTAAAGTACATGGACAATTACGTTCAGACTTCAGGCGGTAAGTTGAAAAGAGAGGATTTGTTGAATATGGTAAAGAATATGCCTTCCTCCAATTTGACAAATTACATTTACAGAAATAACAGAAATCTAACTTTTGAAAATGTCACCCAAGAATGGGGGCTAAATCAACCTGCTAATAGTAATGGAGTAGCCTATGCTGACCTGGATAATGATGGTGATTTAGATTTAATCGTAAATAATATCAACTCGAAAGCTTTTGTTTACCAAAACCTCTCTGTTGAAAAAGACCAGACAAATTACCTTCAAGTGAAGCTAGTTGGGGATGATCAAAACTCTCTTGCATTGGGTGCTTCGGTTAAACTCTATAGTCAAGGAAAAACACAGTTTCTGGAACAAAACATTCACCGAGGCTTTCAATCCTCTGTAAGCCCGATCTTGCATTTCGGTTTAGGGAATGTTTCTAAAGTAGATTATCTAGTAGTTACCTGGCCAGATGGAAGGGAGTCAACTGAAATCAATGTACAGGCAAATCAGCAATTAGTCCTCAACCAATCTGAGAGTGGAAAGTCTTCCAATTCAAGTACTTCTACTCCTGCTAGTATTTTTAAAGCTTCGAATACTTTTGAAATTCCTCAAGGAAAACAAATCAATGATTTTAAGAGGCAGCCACTTTTAACCAATCAGATTTCAGGTAATGGGAAAGCTTTTGTAGCACAGGATTTCAATGGAGATGGACTAGAGGACCTTTTCGTAGGTGGTGGAGTTGGAATTAGTGCAAGGCTCTATTTCCAAAGTCAATCAGGAAGCTTTAACAAAGTCGATTCCTCTGCATTTGTAACTGCAAGAGATTCTGAAGATTCTGATGCGATTGCATTTGATGCGAACGGAGATGGGTTTTTGGATTTGTATGTAAGTAGCGGAGGAGTATTCGATTTTACAGAATCCGACTCTCGATTAGCTGACCGTTTATACCTCAATGATGGGAAAGGTAAGTTCACCCTTTCACCCAATGCTTTGCCTGATGATAACTTTGCAACAGGCACGGTAGTCGCATTTGACTTCAATCAAGATCAAGCCTTGGATTTGTTTGTAGGCGGCAGGGTTGTTCCAGGTCAATATCCTTTATCTCCTGGATCTAAACTATTAATCAATGATGGAAGTGGCATGTTTTCGAATCAAACTTCTGGTATGGCTCCTGAATTCATGGAATTGGGGATGGTGACTGATGCAGAAGTGGCGGACTTGGATCAAGATGGCTTCATTGAATTGGTGGTTGTGGGAGAAGCAATGCCAATAAAAGTTTTTGGAATTCAGTCAGCTACAATCTCTGACAAAACTTCAGATTTCTTTGATCAACAAGAAGTTGGTTTTTGGAATAACTTAACCATTGATGATTTTAATGGGGATGGCCAGATGGATATTTTTGCGGGGAACCTTGGATTGAATTCCCAATTGAAAGTTTCTGACCAAGAACCGGCGGAGCTCCTTTACAAGGATTTTGATGGAAATGGTTCCATCGATGCTCTATTGAGTTCCTATATTGGATCAGAACGATATCCTACCATTAGTCGAGATGAATTATTGGGGCAGGTTAATTTTTTGAAAAAGAGATATCTGGACTTTAAATCATTTGCCTCTGTAAAAACAGATGATATTTTCACAGTCCAGGAAAGGGAGGGGGCGAAACAAATCTACATTAATCGATTGAAATCGACCCTATTTGTCAGAAGCAGTTCTGGTAAATTTGTAGAAAATCAATTACCTATCCAGGTTCAGTTTTCTCCTGTATTCACCAGCACTTTTGCGGATATCAATGGGGATGGTAACAAAGACCTGATCATTGCTGGCAATATGAATCAGACTAAGCTGCGTTATGGAAAGTATGACGCAAACCATGCGATGGTTTTTTTAGGAAATGGAAAAGGTGATTTTACTTATCTAGACAAAATAGTTTCTGGAATTTCTGAAAAAGGAGATATCAGGAATAGTCAGATTTTCGATCATAAATTGCTTTTTTTAGTAAAAGATAAGGGGATCGTATCCTATTCTTTCCTTTCGTCAAAAGATTGAATGTATTTACATAATTACTGATTAATTTACTTCTTAATTTCTTTCGATTACTATTTAAAATGAAAAGAGTACTTGCTCCGGTCTTGTTGATCGGTATTTTGGCATTTTACATGATTGAAAAGCCACTATTCGAACCCTACAGTCAAAAAATCCCTGGAACTCCTGTTGTATTTGACATGACACCTATAGAGGGAGGGACTTTCAAAATGGGGTCTTCCACAAGCTCCAATGCAGATGAAAAACCTGTACATGAAGTAACACTAGACCCTTTTTGGATGGGAACTCATGAAGTCACTTGGGATGCATTTGAATTGTTTTTAGATAAGAATTATGAGTTAGCTATATCAGAAGAACCGATTGGTGAAATCGTAGATGGTTTAACGAGACCTAGTATCCCGTATTTAGATATGACCTTTGGAATGGGTAAAGAAAATAAGCCTGCTATTGGAATGACTCAATATGGAGCCATTCAATATTGTCATTGGCTTTATTTGAAAACGGGTATATTTTATAGACTACCCACCGAAGCAGAGTGGGAATATGCTGCTCGTGCAGGATCTGACAGCAAATATTTCTTTGGTGAGGATGCATCCAAATTGGAAGAATATGCTTGGACCAAAGAGAATAGTGATGGAATGACCCAATTGATAGGCCAAAAGAAACCTAACCCATGGGGACTTTATGATATTTATGGGAATGTTTTAGAATGGACTGCTGATCAATATGATCCTGAATTCTACAAAAACTCCCCTTCAAAAAATCCAGTGAATCCTTCGGATGAACTTTATCCTCGAATTGTAAGAGGAGGAAGTTTTAAAACTCCAGCTGAAGAAGTCAGTTCTGCCAAAAGATTTGTAAATGATCCAAAATGGAAACAATTAGATCCTCAAATCCCAAAAAGTCAATGGTGGTTCCCAGAAGCGCCATTTATTGGATTAAGATTGGTTAGACCACTTAATCCACCTAGCCCTGAAGAAATTAATGCATACTATACCGCAGCTCCTATTGCGGACTATTAAACCCTGAAATGACAATACTATGAAAAACACAAGAAGAGACTTTATTAAAACTTCAGCAATAGCCACAGGTGGAGTACTTGCTGCAAATTCTTTCATTGTTCCGGGAGCTTATGCTGCCCCTGAGACTCATCTTAAACTTGCGTTGATCGGTTGTGGAGGAAGAGGAACCGGAGCCGTTTTCCAGGCAATGGAAACTGGGCATCCTATCAAATTGGTAGCGATGGCCGATGCATTCCGAGATAGATTAGATGGAAGTTTAAAGCCAATTTTAGACAAGTATGGTGCTGAAAAAGTAGATGTTCCTGAAGATAGAAAGTTTGTTGGTTTTGATGCTTACAAACATGCAATTGCAGAAGCTGATGTGGTAATTCTAGCAACACCTCCGGGGTTTAGACCAGACCATTTTACGGAAGCTGTGAAGCAAGGAAAGCAGATTTTCATGGAGAAGCCTGTTGCTACGGATGCAGTAGGGATTCGTAAAGTATTGAAGGCAGCGGAAGAAGCAAAAGCCAAGAAATTGAATGTAGTAGTAGGTCTTCAAAGGCACTACCAGGATAATTATAGAAAGACCATAGCAAAGATCCATGCAGGTGAGATCGGTGATATCATTGGTGGACAAGTGTATTGGAATGATGGGGGTGTATGGGTTAGACCTCGGAAGCCAGAGCAAACTGAAATGGAATACCAAATGAGAAACTGGTATTATTTCAACTGGTTATGCGGAGATCATATCACTGAGCAACATGTTCATAATATTGATGTGGCAAACTGGGTGAAGAAGGGGTATCCTGTCAAAGCAGAAGGTACCGGTGGTAGAATGGTAAGAACTGGAAAAGAATTTGGTGAAATTTTTGACCATCATACGGTACAATTTACTTACGAAGATGGAACGGTAATTCACAGTGAGTGTCGTCATTTCCCAGGTGCAGCTAACCGCGTGGACGAAACCTTCCAAGGAACAAAAGGGACCGCGTATCTAAGTGCTGGTAACCATGGTGTATTGACCGATTATACTGGTAAGAAATTGTACGAGCATGATCGTGAGAACAATATCAATCCATATCAACAAGAGCATAATGAGCTATGGGCGGCTATCGTCAATGGGGAATACAAATTTGCTGATGCTGAAAATGGAGCAAGAAGTACGATGACATCTATTCTGGGTAGATATGCGACCTATTCTGGCAAAGTGATCACAATGGAAGAGGCGATCAATTCAGATATTAACCTATTCCCAGATACCTTGGCTTGGGATGCAACTCCTAAGTTGGTACCTAATGCAGATGGATTCTATCCACATGCTATTCCTGGTAAAACTAAAACGGTCTAAACATGCAGAGAAGAAAGTTTTTAAAAAACCTAGGACTAAGTAGTTCCGCATTGACGTTGGCTTCTGGAGCTGTATTGCCTTCTTTTGCAAGTAATTCTGCCAAAGCAGAGCCAACATTTAAAATGGATTTTGCACCGCATTTTGGAATGTTCCGAAATTCAGCTCCAGGTGGATTTGTTGATCAACTCAAATTTATGGCAGACCAAGGATTCAGATCATTGGAAGATAATGGGATGCTAGGAAGATCTATTGAGGATCAGACATTGATCGCAAAAACGATGGAATCATTGGATATGCGTATGGGCGTGTTTGTGGTTGATGGAGGAGATAATTGGAAAGTTTCATTGACTTCTGGAAAACAAGAGTTCATGGATCATTTCCTTGATACCTGTAGAAAATCAGTGGAAGTCGCCAAGCGGGTAAATGCGAAATGGATGACTGTAGTACCTGGATATTTCGAAAGAAACTTACCAATAGGAGTGCAAACCGGAAATGTGATTGAGGCGTATAAGCGAGCTGCAGAAATATTTGAACCGCATGGTTTGGTCATGGTCATGGAGCCCTTGAGTGATAATCCGGACTTGTTTTTAAGGCATGCTGACCAATCTTATATGATTTGTAAGGCAGTGGATAGTCCAGCTTGTAAGATTCTTTATGACATCTATCATATGCAGCGAAACGAGGGGAATCTTATTGCTACCATGCAGAAAACATGGGATGAAATTGCCTATATCCAAATTGGAGATAATCCAGGTAGAAAAGAACCTGGAACCGGTGAAATAAATTATGGCAATGTATTTAAGTTTATCCACGAGAAAGGATTTACGGGTATCTGTGGCATGGAACACGGAAATGCAAATCCAGGGGTTGAGGGAGAAAGAGCATTAATTGAAGCGTACAGAAAAGTAGATATATCTTAATTTCGCCTATGCGAAAAATCTTATCCATATTGTCTTTGGGAATTTTATTTTCCTGCCAGACAAGTGAAATAAAAGTCCCTGAAAAACCCTTTGGGTGGGAAATATTTGAAGTACCTGTGAAAGCCTCCTTAAGGGGGCTTTCACCTGTTACGAATGAAATAGCCTGGGCATCTGGAAGCGGAGGCACTTGGTTACGAACCCTTGATGGAGGAGCTACTTGGGATCACGGCGTAATTTCCGAACTCGATACTGTAGATTTTAGATCCATTCATGCCTTTGATGCTGAGCAGGCTGTAGTAGTTTCTGCAGGCCAACCTGCTGTGATTTATAAGACTATTGATGGAGGAAAAACTTGGGAATTGAAACACCAAGAAGTGGAAGCCGCTTTTTTGGATGGGATTTCTTTTTCAGGTCCTGACCAGGGATATGTTTTTGGAGATCCTATCGATGGCAAATGGATGATCTTACAATCTGCCAACCAAGGGGAATCATGGTATTCCCTTCTTAATTTACCTTCTGCAAAAGAAGGAGAGGCAGGATTTGCAGCAAGTGCTTCTTCTTTGATATCGGATGGCGAAAACCTTTGGCTAGGTAGTGGTGGTACTGAAGCAAACCTACACTTTTCTCCGGATCAAGGAACTACATGGAAGCAGTGGAATTCTCCTTTAATGCAAGGTGAAGCAAGCAAAGGAATTTTCTCCCTTACCAATCTCGGAAATGGTGGAGTTTTTTTAGTGGGTGGAGATTATCTCAACATGGAAGATACTAGTTCAGTAGCCGCTACTTTCAACCTGAGTGAAGAAGAATGGAAACTACCAAAAGCTGCTCCAAAGGGGTATAGATCAGGTGTGGTGTATTTTCCAAAATACCATTGGTTAATAGCTGTCGGACCAACAGGTTCTGATTTCTCTAAAGATGGTGGGACCAGCTGGGAAAACTTTTCATCTGAAGGCTTTCATGCTGTGAAGCTTGGGCATACGGAAGGAACCATATGGGCTTCAGGATCCAACGGTCGTATTGCCCGTTTAAAAATCCAATAGTCTTAGTATTTATACCAATTTGGGTAAAATACGTTTGAATTTTCACTAGATTTCAAAGTTCGAAGGATAGGATTGGTACTTCTGTATTATCTTTATGGAAAAGTTTCCGACTAGAATTCGAACTATACTCTTTTAATTTTAACTCATGTTTGAAATAATTCCATCGATTTGGCTAATTAATGGCAAATGCGTCCGCTTAAAAAGGGGCGATTTTTCTACTGAAGAGGCTATTTCCAATAATCCTCTCGAAATCGCACAGGACTTTGAGTCTATCGGTATTGAGCGCCTTCATTTGGTGGATTTGGATGGAGCTAGAAGAGGAGAGCCTAAAAATTACCATATTTTGGAAGCCATAGCTGGTTATACAAACCTAAAGGTTGATTTTACAGGAGGAATTTCCACTGATGGAGATGTGATCAAATGCTTTGAGTTCGGAGCAAAGACTGTTACGATTGCCTCTGCGGCAGCCAATTACCCAGAAAGGTTCAGTCAATTCATCCTATCCTATGGTCGGGAAAAAATCAATCTAGCAGCAGATACTAATCCGGAAGATTTAAAAATTAAAATTAAAGGCTGGTTAAAGAAGACGGAGATTGACCTTTATGATCATATTGAGTTCTTTCACGATAGAGGTCTAAAATACTTGAAGTGTTCTGATGTGACGAGAGATGGGGTGATGCAAGGTCCTAATTTTGAGCTGTATGCCCAGTTAGTTAAAAAATTCCCTAATCTTAATATTGCTGCGAGTGGAGGGGTGAGGAATATTGACGACTTTAAACGATTAAGAGATTTAGGACTTGGTGCTGCGGTATTTGGACGAGCTTATTATGAGGGGATGCTGAAGCTTAGTGACCTTGAGAATTTTATTTCTGAAAAGTAAATTACCTAAACATAAAAAAAGAGGCTTTTAAGCCTCTTTGGATTAACTTTTAAATTCAGATTAATCGGCTTTGAATTTATCCACGATATAAAGGAATATATTAAAGGATAAAGTGGATGGAACAGATTCCTCTTTTTTGATTTCTTTGTCTACTCCCCCAGCTGGTAAATCTCTTTTCACAGCTACTTTGTTGGGAGAATTTGTTATAACCTTAGGAGACAATATTTTAGTAGAAATATTTTCAGAATTTTGAATCTGATCCTCTAAAATTGGTCTATCCGAAGATTTTGCATTTTCCAAATCCACCTTTTCCTGCTCGCTTTGGGCGAAAGATTCACCTGCGATTAGGCATAATCCAAAAATGGTTAATGCTAAAAAGCCGATTTTCTTAAAAGGAAATAAAGGTTTTGTGGACATTTTTAAAATAGTGTTCTTACTAGGTTAACTACAGAATTTGCAAAAGGTTCCTAAAATTATAAAAAAATTTGTCTATGCAAACGATTGACTATAAAGAATTCGACAAAATTCAACTAATTATTGGGACAATAATACGTGCAGAAATTTTTGAGAAAGCCCGGAAACCCGCCTATAAAATTTGGATTGACCTGGGAGAGGAAATTGGTATAAAAAAATCTTCTGCTCAGATCACGGATCATTACCAGCCTGACCAATTAATAGGAAAGCAAGTGATCTGCGTCTGTAATTTTATGCCTAGACAAATAGCCGATTTTATGTCAGAAGTATTGGTTACTGGTTTTACTGCAGAGGATGGTGGAATTATGTTGGCTACCGTCGATCAACCTGTTCCAAATGGGTCCAAATTACATTAAGGTATAGAAATTTCTAGACCCTGATCTTTCAACTGAGTAGGAAAGGTTTCTAGGTCAGGACATGCCCCAGCTTTTACCTCTCCGGACCGTATATCAAATCGGTATTGGTGCAAGGGACAAATGATTTCATTCGTGTTATTTAAGGAACCTTGATACAAAGGAGCTCCCCTGTGGGGGCAATATCCTTGAAATGCATAAAACTCAGCAGCGACTCTCACTAAGGTTATATTTTTGTCTCCTAAAATGATCTTTTTAACAGATCTTTCAGGAATCATTTTCATAACGGATTCTTTTGAGGTTCCTAGCGTGTATTTTTTCATAACTTTTGATAAGTATTCTATCAAATTACTCGGTAATTAAAATAGAAATGATTGGTTTTGTCCAAATTCTTAGTGAATTTTCAGAATAAAGAAATTTTTAAACCCTAAAAGCCATGAAAAAATTTGTTTTCCTTCCGTTGTTATTACTCTTCGGATGGGTAAATGCCCAAGATTTAAATGGTGCTTGGAAGCTTACTCACCAAAATGGAACTGAGGTTACAGATGAGGAATATGTGAAAATCTACCAGGACAATTACTTTGCCTTTGGGGCGAAAAAGGTGGCCGATAATCATTTCATAAGTGCAGGAGGAGGTCCATATAGGTTCGAGGATGGGATGTATTATGAAACACTTGACTTTTTTACTTTGGATCCATTTCAAGTAGGAACTACCAATAAATATCAGTTAGACTTGACCAATGGTAAAATGGTGATCTCTTCAGAAATAAATGGAAGAATGCTGGTAGAAATCTGGGAGAAATTGCCTGAAAGAGTGGATGATTTGACTGGTAATTGGGTGATCACCGGAAGGAAAAGAGATGGTGAGATTTCAAGATCTACTCCAGGTGCTAGAAGAACCATCAAGATTCTAGGTGGAGGAAGATTCCAGTGGGTTGCATTTAATTCAGAAACGAAGGAATTTTCAGGATCAGGTGGTGGAACCTATACCGCAGAAAATGGAAAATATGTAGAAAGTATCACTTTCTTTTCAAGAGATGATAGCAGAGTAGGAGCAAATTTAGGATTCGATTATGAAGTAATAGATGGCGAGTGGCACCATTCCGGGAAGAGTTCTACCGGAAATCCTATCTACGAAATTTGGACCCCATATGCCATAGGGTATAAGCCTCCTGTTTTAATGACGGAGCAGCAATAAAAAAAGGAGCTTTTTGATGTGCCCCCAAAAAGTTAGACACTTATTGGGGGCATTTTTATTAAACCTCTACGGTGTATAATTCTTTTAATTTAGAGATAGTGTAATCAACCTCCTCTATGGTATTAAACCTACTAAAGGAGAATCTAACGGCATCGCGTTCAGGCTTATGATTTAAAGCTCTCAATACATGGGAGCCAACAGTAGCTCCGGAGCTACATGCGGAACCTCCAGAAGCTGAAATCCCCTCTAAATCTAGGTTGAATAATAACATCCCTCTATTGGCTTCAGATGGAGGAAGGCTCACATTCAATACCGTATATAAAGATTTATCCATCTCTGCGGAAAGTCCATTAAATTGAACATCGGGGATCGCTTCAGTTAAGCTCTTGATAAAATGTTGTTTGATCGCCCCAACATGTTGTTGATGACTTTCCATTTCTTCATAGGCCAATTCAAGGGCTTTGGTGATTCCAATGATCCCAATGACATTTTCAGTTCCCCCTCTCATATTTCTTTCCTGAGCTCCACCATGAATAAAAGGATGGATTTTTTTGTCCTTATTTACATATAAGAACCCTGACCCTTTTGGGCCATGAAATTTATGACCTCCAGCTACCAATGAATTGATCGGTAGTTCTTTTAGGTTATGGGTATAATGTCCCATCGTCTGTACGGTGTCAGAATGGAAAAATGCTCCATATTCCTTACATAAGGTTCCGATTTTTTCAAGGTCATTAAGATTTCCAATCTCATTGTTGGCATGCATCAATGACACCAATGAATTTGGATTGGCTTTAAGGAGTTCCTCAAGTTGAAATAGATCGATTTCACCTTTTCCATTAACATCCAGGATGCTTAGCTTGATCAAGCCTTTTTTCTCACATACTTCTAAGGTATGAAGTACCGCATGATGCTCTAAAGGAGAAGTGATTGCGTGTTTGATGCCATGACTTTCTATTCCGCAAACAATTGCTGTATTGTCAGCTTCTGTGCCTCCAGAAGTAAAGAAGATTTCCGATGGAGTGGCATTTAGTAATTCAGCTACTTTTTTCCTTGCTCTTTCTATCGCTGTTCGTACTTCTCTACCTTGACTATGGACCGATGAAGGATTTCCATAATGGGATTTCATGAACGGAAGCATCGCTTCGATCACTCGATCATCCATTGCTGTGGTTGCAGCATTATCTAAATAAACTTTCATCTTCAATATACTTGGGTTATAGACTATCTAGGAATCTCTCAAAGAAGGGATTCACTTACAATTTCCTTGATATCCTGCATGATTTTTTTTGCCAAGTGCTCTGCAGTGGCCTCGGACTCAGACTCAGAATAAATTCTGATGATCGGTTCGGTATTTGATTTTCGCAAATGTACCCATTCCTTGTCAAATTCTATTTTTACCCCGTCGATATCGTTGATCGGTTGCTTCTTATACTTTTCCTTTATCTCGATTAGAATTTTATCTACATCGATTTCTGGAGTAAGCTCGATCTTGTTTTTAGAGATAAAATAGTTAGGGTAAGTGGCCCTTAATCTGGAAATTGATTTTCCAAAATTTGCCAGATGGGTTAAGAATAGTCCAACTCCAACTAATGCGTCTCTTCCGTAATGAGAAGCAGGATAAATGATTCCTCCATTTCCTTCTCCTCCAATTACAGCCTCTACGGCTTTCATTTGGTTGACTACATTTACCTCACCTACGGCAGCAGCAGTATAAATTCCACCATGCTTTTCGGTTACATCTCGAAGTGCTCGAGTGGAACTTAAGTTGGATACGGTATTGCCTTTGGTTTTGGAAAGAATGTAATCTGCGACTGCTACTAAAGTATATTCTTCTCCGAATGGAGAACCATCTTCATTGATAAAAGCTAATCTATCCACGTCAGGATCTACTACAATACCGAGATCGAAACTTCCCTTCTCCAGTTTTTGTGAAATATCTCTAAGGTTTTCAGGAAGTGGCTCTGGGTTGTGGGGGAAATGTCCGTCAGGCGTACAAAACATTTCTTCGATTTCAGAAACTCCCAATGCCTTTAGCAATTTTGGGATAGCAATTCCTCCTGTAGAGTTAACCGCATCTACCACAATTTTGAATTTTCGGTCAGCAATTGCCTCTCGATCAACTAGCTCTAAATCCAATACATGCTGAATATGTCTATCTATATAATCTTCAATCAGCGTGTAGTCTCCCAGTTTCTTTACTTCGGCAAATGAGAAATCCTCTTTTTCTGCTTTTGCAAGAATATCTTTTCCTTCTGAATCTGAAATAAATTCACCCTTAGAATTTAATAATTTCAATGCATTCCATTGGATAGGGTTATGGCTGGCTGTTAGGATAATTCCTCCTCCAGCTTTTTCCAAAGGAACCGCAAACTCCACAGTTGGGGTGGTACTTAAGCCTAGATCAATAACATGAATTCCCATGCCTTGAAGTGTGGCTGATACCAATTTGGAAACCATTTCGCCAGAAATTCTTGCATCTCGACCAATCACAATTTTGGGGTTGCCGGTATTTTCCAATACCCAGGCTCCGTATGCAGAAGTGAATTTAACAACATCGACAGGGGTTAGACCCTCGCCAGCTTTTCCTCCAATAGTACCTCTGATTCCAGAGATAGATTTTATTAGCGACACGTATGGTAATTTTATGTGTGAAAAATGGAAATTTTCTAAGCTTAGGCTCAGATTGAATAATTATTTGAATTTGGCCAATACTTTGTCCACTTCATTGTCAGGATTTCCACAGCTGCTGTTCGCATCCACAGTTTTCCCACAATAGCTGCAGGTTTCGCCATCTTTATTCAAATAAGGGTTTTGTGAAGCACAGGTGCCTTTGAACTCACCGTTCTTTAAGAAAATCAGCCTTACTGACATCAAAATGAAGAACAACGCCACAAAGCCCAGAGTTAGATATACAGTTGCCATAACGGATAAATTTGCGCAAATTTAAAGCTTTACTTCGAAAACGTCCACAATTCTAGCTTAGTTTCCTTCCGAATGACAAAATTGAGTACCAGAGCCCAACAATTGGCTGCTTTTGATAGATTATTGACCATCATGGATGACCTTCGTGCCCAATGTCCTTGGGATAAAAAGCAAACTACGGAGAGTCTACGTCATTTAACCATTGAGGAAACCTTTGAATTATCGGATGCCATTTTGGAGGGAAACCCGGATGAGATCAAAAAAGAACTCGGAGACATTTTGTTACATATTGTTTTCTATGCCAAAATAGGGTCTGAGGAAGGAAATTTTGATATCAAGACCTTAATTGATGCCCTGTGCGAAAAATTGATCAGAAGGCATCCACATATTTATGGAGATACCAAAGCCGATGATGAAGAGGCGGTAAAACAGAATTGGGAGAAAATTAAACTGAAGGAAAAGGGGAATACGTCGGTTTTAGGTGGAGTTCCAAAATCTCTTCCTGCTTTAATCAAGTCCATGCGGATTCAAGAGAAGGCAAGAGGAGTAGGCTTTGATTGGGAAGAGAAGAGCCAGGTTTGGGAAAAGGTAGAGGAAGAAATGCAGGAGTTTAAAGAAGAATTCAATGCAGCCAACGGATTGGAAATTGATAAGGAAAAGGCTACCGGTGAATTCGGGGACTTGTTGTTTTCACTAATAAATTATGCGCGGTTTATAGACATCAATCCCGAAGAAGCGTTAGAAAGGACAAACCTGAAGTTTATCAAAAGATTTCAGTATCTGGAAAATGCAGCGAGAAATTCAGGCCGAAGTTTAGCTGATATGACCTTGGCCGAAATGGATGTGTTTTGGAATGAAGCAAAGAAGCAGTGACAGATTTATAGATAATTCAATAATATTTAATTCTATTCCCATAAGAAGTTTAAGAAATGGCAAATCAAATTATTTTCACGAAAGAAGCTCCAGCACCAATAGGCCCTTATTCCCAAGCAGTACTTGCAGGTAATACACTTTATGTATCGGGACAGATTCCTTTAGATGCAGATACTGGGGAGTTGATCAATGAGAATATCACGGAAGAAACACATGCAGTCATGAAAAATCTGGAAGCGGTTTTGCGCGCAGCAGGATTTTCATTTGCTGATGTAGTTAAATGCACCATTTTTATTAAAAGTATGGATGAGTTCAGTACGATCAATGAAGCTTATGGTCAATATTTTAAAGTGAACCCACCTGCAAGAGAAACCGTGGAAGTAAGTAAGCTTCCAAAGAATGTGAATGTGGAGATTTCTTGTATCGCAGTGAAATAAAGCAACGTGAAACTTTTACCATACCATACTGAAACCTTAGTTAGTGCTTTGAGTAAGCAAGAGGTCTTGGGGCACTTAATCCGGGTGACGGCTGAGGTGAATTACCTGGATCAACGGACCAGAGGTAACAAAAAAATTCTTTTCAATGGGATGGTAGGTCAAAAAGGATTTAGGATATCAAAGGTTGTAGATAAAGGAGACACTTTCTTGCCTTTGGTATTGGGTCAGGTAGAGGAAACGCCAAGAGGGAGTATTATTTTTCTGAAATATAGATTGTTTCCAGGAGCTATTTTCTTCCTGGCATTTTGGTCTTTTATTCTGGCAGCCTTTACAGTGTACTTTTTTGCTGTAATACATCAGTACAATTATGGAGCAATTTGTCTGGCTCTGGGTTTGGTAAATTATGGCTTAGCCATGTATTTTTTTCAAAGGCAGGTGAGGGCTTCACGTAAGATATTCCATCAATTGATCAACTTCCAATTGAAGGATTAAATGAATCCAAACTAGGGAAAAAAGAAGCCAGAAGTTAATTTAGCGGCGAAATCAATTCAATATTCCGAAAATATGAGCATAAGAATCGAAAATGATACCATGGGGCCCGTAGAGGTGCCTGCTGATAAATATTGGGGAGCCCAAACTCAGCGATCTATCAACAATTTTAAAATTGGTGGTGAGAAAAATAGAATGCCTATTGAAATTATCAGAGCATTTGCCGTTCTGAAAAAGGCAGCTGCATTTACCAATGCGGAGCTAGGGGTTTTGGATAAAGATAAAGCCATCATCATAGGGCAAGTTTGTGATGAGATTTTGGAAGGGAAACTAGACGATCAATTTCCTTTGGTAGTTTGGCAAACGGGTTCTGGTACCCAGTCCAATATGAATGCGAATGAGGTGATAGCTTACCGTGCCCATGTATTGCTAGGAGGGTCACTAGAGGATGCTAAAAAGAAAATACATCCGAATGACGATGTGAATAAGTCTCAATCTTCTAATGATACTTATCCTACGGCGATGCATATCGCTGCCTATAAAATGGTGGTAGAAACTACCTTGCCAGGAATCCAAAAATTAAGAGATACCCTTCAGGATAAAGCTGAATCTTTTAAAAAAGTGGTGAAGATTGGTCGTACCCACTTCATGGACGCCACGCCTCTCACCCTAGGTCAAGAGTTTAGCGGTTATGTTGCCCAATTGGATCATGGTATCAAAGCCATTAAAAACACCTTACCACACCTTTCAGAATTAGCTCTTGGAGGAACTGCCGTAGGTACTGGATTGAATACTCCACAAGGATACGCGGAATTGGTTGCACAGAAAATCGCGGATATTTCTGATTTGCCATTGATCACTGCTGCAAACAAATTTGAAGCCCTTGCAGCACATGATGCGATGGTAGAAACGCATGGAGCATTGAAACAAGTAGCAGTTAGTTTGATGAAGATTGCCAATGATATCAGAATGTTATCCTCAGGGCCAAGATCAGGAATTGGAGAAATTTTGATTCCGGAAAATGAGCCAGGTTCATCCATTATGCCAGGAAAAGTCAACCCAACTCAAGTGGAAGCCATGACTATGGTGGCATCACAAGTAATGGGTAACGATGTGGCTATTTCAATCGGTGGAGCGACAGGACATTTTGAATTGAACGTATTCAAGCCCTTGATTGCAGCGAACTTTCTTCAGTCTGCGAGACTAATCGGGGATGCTTGTGTGTCCTTTAATGATAACTGTGCTGTAGGTATTAAGCCAAACAATGCAATGATCAAGAGACACTTGGAGAACTCGTTGATGTTGGTGACTGCATTGAATCCTCATATCGGATATGAAAATGCAGCAGCAATTGCGAAGAAAGCACATAAAGAAGGTACTAGCCTAAGAGAAGCTGCCATAGCATTGGGGCTTTTGACCAATGAGCAATTTGATGAATGGGTGAAACCAGAAGATATGATAGGAAGTTTGAAATAAGGCTTCCAAATCAAAAAAGGCTTCCAATCGGAAGCCTTTTTTGTTACACGTCAGGAGTCAGGGGATTGGATTTTCGAATCAATCCATCTGGCAATTCCCCTTCCGTACTGGCAACGATCGTACATACAGTTGCGTCTCCAGTGACATTGACAACGGTTCTAAACATATCTAATATTCTATCTGGGGCAATAATTAATGCGATCCCAGCTGCTGGAACTCCAATAGATTCCAATACGATGATCAACATAATTAACCCTGCTCCTGGTACCCCTGCAGATCCAATGGAGGCCAAGGTAGCAGTCAGGACGATCATTAATTGTTGCGAAAAGGATAAATCCATTCCCAACGCTTGAGCAATAAATACTGCTGCAACTCCTTGGTAAAGACTGGTTCCATCCATATTTACGGTTGCTCCCAAAGGCAATACAAAACTGGAAACTTCTTCAGAAACACCTAATTCTTCCTCAACTTGTTTCATAGTGACAGGAAGCGTGGCTGAACTAGAACTAGTAGAAAAAGCAAGAAGCTGTGCTGGCCGGATAGCTTTAAAAAAGTCTTTGTATTTCACTTTCGTAAATGCCATTAAGATCAATGGATAAACGATCAGGATCATGGCAAATAAACCTCCCACAACGACCAAACTATATTTTAACAGCGCAAATAACAATTGTAATGCAGAGTCTGGATTATCTCCGGCTATTTCCACAATCAAAGAAGCCATCAGAGCAAAAACTCCGTAGGGAGCAATCAACATGATGTAATTGACAATTTGGATAATGACATCATTCATGCCATCAAAAAATGCGATGACAGGTTCCGCTTTCGATTTTTGGATTTGTAATAATGAGATACCAACAATGATTGCGAAGAAAACTACCTGGAGCATCGCGCCATTATCGGTGGTTGCTAAAAAGATGTTTTGTGGAACAATATCTACTAATGGTTGTAAAGGGCTTTGTTGTTGTAATTGAGCTGCTTGACCAACCCTGGAGCCAGCGTCACCTTCATAAAGGCTCATTAAATTCTCCCTGGTTTCAGGAGGAAGGCTCTTACCGGGGGCAAATACATTCACTAAGATTAAGCCAAAAGAAATCGCGATGACAGTGGTAACGAGGTACGTTCCGATCGTTTTTCCTCCAATTCTACTTAGTTTGGATATATCGCCCAGATTGGACACCCCTACAATTAAAGAGGCGAAAACCAAAGGAACGGCGATCATTTTCAAAGAATTGATGAAAATGGTTCCTATTGGTTTAATGTAATCTAAGGTAAACGTATTGGGGATTGATGTTTTGATGACGACCAATCCAAAAACCAACCCCAGAACAAGGCCTATGATTATTTTTGTATGTAAGGGTATTTTTTTAAACATCTAGTAGTTCTTTAAGCCTTAAAGTTTATTGCTTTTTGCCAATAATGTATAATCAGCTATGACCAATGCAGCCATGGCTTCCACAATCGGTACTGCACGAGGTACTACACAAGGGTCATGTCGTCCTTTTCCTGAAACTGTGATTGTTTCTCCAGCTTCATTCAATGATTCTTGATCCTGCATGATCGTGGCAACAGGTTTGAATGCTACTCTAAAATAGATGTCTTGTCCATTGGAAATACCCCCTTGGATTCCGCCTGAATAATTGGTCTTTGTCTTAACCTGTCCCTCTTCTTTATAGAAAGCGTCATTGTGCTGAGATCCTCGCATGCTGACCCCATCAAACCCACTTCCAAATTCAAATCCTTTAACTGCATTGATACTCAGCATAGCTTTGCCCAATTCAGCATGCAATCGATCAAAAACAGGTTCACCTATTCCAATAGGTGTATTTTTAATGACACAGGTAACAACCCCTCCAATTGTGTCCCTCTCTAAACGAACAGCATCAATCAATTGAATCATTTGATCAGCCATTTCCGGATCAGGACATCGGACAATATTTTCCTCCGCCTTATTAAGATCCATTTCCTGATAAGGCTTTTCTAACTTCAGGTCTCCTACTTGAGAGACAAATGCCTGAATAGAAACTCCATAATGGTCTAACAATTGTTTGGCAATGGCTCCAGCTGCTACTCTAGCGGCAGTTTCCCTTGCACTGCTTCTTCCTCCTCCTCGATAATCTCTGATTCCATATTTCTCAAAGTAAGTGTAGTCCGCATGAGAGGGTCTAAACTTATCTGAGATATGAGAGTAGTCTTTACTTTTTTGATCTGCATTTCGAATGACGATTCCTATGGGTGTGCCCGTACTTTTTCCTTCAAAAATTCCTGAAAGAATTTCAATTTCGTCTTCTTCTTTTCGTTGTGTGGTAATTTTGGATTGGCCTGGTTTTCGGCGTTGCATCTCCTGACGGATTTTTGCCTCATCAATTTCCAGCCCTGCAGGACATCCTTCCAACGTTACTCCTAAAGCTATTCCATGGGATTCCCCAAATGTGGTGATCTTGAATAGCTTACCAAATGAATTCCCCATTACTTCTTTCTTATAATCAAAACCGCCAACAATATGACTGATGCTAGCAAAAGCACGTTGATTGCGGTCGTAAAATAGTATTTATATTGCTCGTTTAAAAACCTGTTGTCTTCTACATCAATTCGATCGTACAGTCCTCCTAATCTTTGGTTGGACAGTGCTTGATTTACTTTGCTTTCCCCTATCACTTTTATTTTTGCCTGCGGACGGAGAGTGTCGTAAACTTCCCTGGAGGGGTCGAAATATATCCATTCAAAATGGTCTGCCAAATCAATGTCTCCAGCTTCGTTGATCGTGATGTAATAATTGAATTCTTTGATGCCTGAAACCCTTCCATAGCCACGATTGATCTGTTGACGTACGTTGGGATCATAGGTATTAAGATTCGCAGTTGAGAGCATTCTAGGAGCCTGTATGGCATTGATATTTCCTATTCCGCTGACTCCGAAATTATAATCAAAGCCCTGCCCTGTTTCTACCTCAATATTTTTTATGTTCTCTCGAATCTGATATTCACCTACACTTACCTCATTCTTTAGAGGGTGAGGTGGAAGAGGCTTTACTTTAATATTTTTTGCGCTGGAATAAAATGTTTTGAAATCTTCCTGTCTATTTGCTCCAAAAAACGTTGGGTTTTTGGCCACTCGATATTTGATCATTTCCCAAGAAATTCTGGGGATTTCTATTTCTCCTTCTGAAAAAGGGAAGAAAGTAGCCTCAAACACCTTGTATCTTGTCCAACGCTTGCCATTGATCGTTACTTGTTCTGGCTCAATATTGGTGATATTGTAATTCTCTTCCCAAACATTCGTAGGTTTTACTTTTTTCAGAATCTCATCCAGTTGCCTGCCCGGTTCATAGAATTGAAAAGGAGCTTGATTGGCTTCAGACATATAAAAAGCCAAGCTCAGGTTAAACCCTTCTCCTACATAGACTTCTTCCTTATCCACTGCTAAAGAAAAGAATGCATCATCTTCCAGTTCCACATATTCTGGTTCCTCGGATGGGGAAGACCTACCAAAGAAATCAGCAAAGGGATCCGGAACCCTTGATGAAGATGCACTGGAAGCATCTCCCACTGTGATGGTTTTCCCTGGGGAAGAATAAGCATTCCCATTGATCAAGATGTCAAAGGAAGGTAAAGTGAAATCCCCTTTACGGGTAGGCTTATAATATTGGATAATACTATTAGAGCTACTCATCTGTCCATTGATTAGGTTCATGGAGGATGATTGCGAAATACCTTGTTTTTGAAAGCTTGGGATATCTGGGAACTGGTCGTATGACTTTATTTTATCATTGGATAATGTTACTTTAATGGTAAACGTTTCATTTAATCCAATTTCATCAGGACCCAGCTCTATTTGGACATCTTGGCCATAGGCGTTACTAACAAATAGCAAAGCCATGTATACCAAAGTTGTTTGAAGGATCGTTTTAATCATGGTTGCGAAATTAGGGATTATTCTATTTTTAGAAGCCCTTATTTTACGTAACATATGGATAAATGCTTCCGTACTAGTAATTAATTTCAGTTAATAAACCCTAAACTCTTTAAACTATGATAGAATATGTGAAGACCATTCTGCAAAAAGTTAGCTTCAGCGCGTATTTATTTGAACGAGAACTGAAGAAAGGCCTTAAGCTTATTTTACCATCAGAAATAGAAGAATTTAAAGACTGGTGTTACGAGATGTTCGGTAAAATTCATCAAAATACCCTGAATCGATACTTTCAGCCCATTTAAGAATTGCAAAAGCCCCGTTCCAATGAAGGTTCGGGGCTTTTTCTTGGTTGGTGGTAGTTATTATTTTTAATCTTTTATGTTAAAATCAGGATATGCGCTCATGGAATGCTCGTTGATATCCAAACCTTCAGTTTCTTCTTTTTCATCTACTCGGATTCCAACCGTTTTCTTCAAAGTGAAGAATATAATCCAGCTAAACAATACGCAGAATACCCCTACTGAAGCAACTCCAATCAGCTGAGATATGAATTGTCCCATTCCAGCTAAATCTCCGAAGATTCCAACAGCTAAAGTTCCCCAGATTCCACCTACTAAGTGAACCGATATTGCTCCTACTGGATCGTCTATTTTGACTTTGTCAAAGAAGACCACTGCAAAGACAATCAGTCCTCCTCCTATAAAGCCAATAATAGCAGATTCTCCTACTCCCATTTGGTCTGCACCAGCGGTGATTCCTACTAATCCAGCAAGGATACCATTTAGTACCATGGTAATATCATAGGACTTAAACTTCAAATAGGATACGATAAGTGCTCCAAAGGCTCCAGCAGAAGCTGCAATACAGGTGGTCACAAATACCTTTGACACCAAACCCGGATCAGCACTTAATACAGACCCACCGTTGAATCCAAACCATCCAAACCACAATAAAAAGACTCCTGCTGTAGCCATTGGGATGTTATG
Source organism: Algoriphagus halophilus (assembly GCF_900129785.1). Lineage (NCBI taxonomy): Bacteria > Pseudomonadati > Bacteroidota > Cytophagia > Cytophagales > Cyclobacteriaceae > Algoriphagus > Algoriphagus halophilus. The sequence goes on along the minus strand of NZ_FSRC01000002.1, from coordinate 416,053 downwards.
TCCTGGAATCGCAGTCATTCCTCTCTCTGTGTATTTCCCTATTCTTGGGCCTAATAAATAAGCTCCTACCAATGCTCCCCAACCGCCTACGGAGTGAACAATGGTCGATCCTGCAAAGTCATAAAATGAAGTATCTAGCGCGTCTAAGAATCCACCTCCCCATTTCCACATCCCTACGATTGGATAGCAAATCGCCACATAAAGGATTGAGAAAAAGATAAAAGGACCCAATTTCACGCGCTCAGCTACAGCTCCAGAAACTATGGTGGCCGCAGTGGCAGCAAACATTGCCTGGAAGATAAAATCGGTGAAAAATGTATATCCTTCATTGTAATTGCTGGAATCCCAGCCTTCTGGTAGAGGAAGTCCAAATCCGGCAAATCCAAAGAAAGATCCTGCAAAATCAGCTCCTGGATACATGAGGTTAAATCCTACAAAAGCATAGGTTAAAAGCCCAATAGCAGGGATAATGGTGTTTTTAAAAAGAATGTTTACAGTGTTTTTGGCACGGGTCAATCCAGCTTCCAAACTGGCAAACCCCAAGTGCATGATGAAAACCATCGTAGTGGCTACCATCATCCATAGGTTATTGACGGTAAATAATTCTTGCATAGGTTTGATAAGTCTTTAGTGAAATTGAAAATTATAGGGCTTGCTCTCCTTTGTCTGTGTTTCTGATTCTATATGCTTCCAAAACATCATAGACAAAGATTTTTCCATCCCCGATTTCTCCGGTTTTTCCTTCGGAAAGGATGCAATTGATGACTGGCTCGACCAGTTCTTCGACTGTTACGATTTCAAGCTTTGTTCTCGGGATATAAGCAGGTTCATAAGCTACCCCACGGTAGGTTTGTTGACGTGCATGTTCTAAGCCCATCCCTTTTACCTCATAAAAGGTGAGGAACTTTACTCCCAATGCAGCAACGCATGAATGAATCTGATCAAATCGAGATGTTCGAATAATCGCCTCTATTTTTTTCATATTTCACAATGGGTTTGGTGGTTTATTGAAATTTTGGCATGAAGGTAATAGAAAAATTAAATCAATTTCAATTGCTGGTTAAAAAAATAACCTCCGTTGTCATAAAAAGCATAAAAAAAATAAAGTAGGGGTTTTCATAATACCCTATAATGGGTTTGATTCTATGATTTGTTATGAAAAACAGTTCATAATATACCCAGAAGAATGGAAAAGGTAGTTTTATAAAGTTTGTGTCCAAACAATAAAAAATTAATTTTGCTGCCTTATTAGCAAGAAACTATGAATCAGAAACCAACACTTTTAGTATTAGCTGCCGGTATGGGGAGCCGTTATGGCGGGAATAAGCAAATCGATGGATTTGGGCCTAATGGTGAAACTATTTTAGAATATTCTATTTACGATGCCATTCAGGCTGGATTTGGTAAAGTAGTATTTATCGTAAGGGATGAGATTTTGGAAGAGGCAAAAGAAATGTTTGTTCCAAAAATGGCAGGTAAAATTGAACTGGATTTTGTGGTTCAAACTTTGGATAGCTTTGTGCCTGCTGAATTGAAACAAGAAGGGAGAAAAAAACCATTTGGAACAGCCCACGCAGTTTTATGTGCAAAAGACGCCATCAAAGAGCCTTTTGCGGTGATTAATGCGGATGATTTCTATGGTCGAGAGGCCTTTGTGGAGGTTGGTAAATTTTTGTCCACTGAGGTGAAACCTGATTTGAATGCAATGGTGGGTTATGCCATTCAAAATGTACTTTCTGAGAATGGTACCGTGAGTCGTGGAGTATGTGATACCAATGAAAAAGGGCAGTTGATTGGGATGGTAGAGAGAACTTCCATCGCTCGAGAAGGGGAAAAGATTGTGAGTAGAGGAGAAAATGAAGTGTTGGAAATTGCAGAAGATACACCTGTGAGTATGAATTTTTGGGGTTTCCATCAGGAAGTATTCCAAGATATTGAAGAAATGTGGAATGAGTTCCTTCCGGCTAACCTCGATAATTTGAAATCTGAATTTTATATTCCTACGGTAGCAAATAACTTGATTCAATCCGGGAAGTCTGCTTTCGAAATTTTAAAAGGAGGAAAAGTTTGGTTTGGAGTAACCTACACGGATGATAGGCCTGTCGTTATTGAAGCATTGAAGAAGCTTCATGCAGAAGGTGAGTATCCAGAAAACTTGTGGAAATAATTGAAAGAGGCTTCGGCCTCTTTTTTTATGCTTCTATTTTTCCTGCTTTTAAGGAGAAATAAAACACCTCGGAATCTAGCTCACTTAAGATTTTTTTGGACCTCTCTGGTCTTGCATCTGTCAAGAATATTTGGCCAAACGTGTGATGCGAAATCAATTCCATCATTTTGGCAATTCTCAAATCATCCAGCTTATCAAAAATATCATCTAGTAAAAGGATGGGCTTTTCGCCTTTCGCTTTTTCAAAAATTTTGAATTGGGCGAGCTTTAAGGATATGATAAAGGATTTTTGCTGACCTTGGCTTCCAATTTTGCGGATAGGGTGTTCCCCAATTTGGAATTTGAAATCATCTTTATGAATTCCTGCATTGGAATTTTTGGTAATAAGGTCTTTCTTCCTTTGACTTTTGAAATAGGCTTCGAAATCTGTTTGTATGGCTTGGGTGTCATACTCTATGTTGACCAGTTCTTGTCCTTGGGAGATATCTGCATAGTGACTTTGTAGCAAAGGAGCTACTTCCTCTAATAGCTCATTTCTCCTTTTGGATAAGATGATACTGAGCTCAATTAATTCTGTGTCATAGCCGTCCAATAGCGTGAAATCCCTTCTTCCTGTTTCTGCGAATTTTTTCAACAAAGCATTCCGCTGTTTTAAGAAATGGTGATATCGAATCAACTGATCTAAGTAACTTCGGTCAAGTTGAGATAACAATCCATCAAAAAATTTCCTTCGCCCCTCGCTTCCTCCTTTAATTAAATCCGTATCGTCTGGTGCGATCAAGACGAGAGGAATCAAACCTACATGTTCGGAGGTTTTATCCAAGGCTTTTCCATTTTGATAAATGAGTTTCTTTTTTCCTAATTCTACTGTACAGCGAACTTCCAAAGGTTTTTGGGAAAGTTCGAAATTCCCTTTAATCGCAAAAAAATCTTTTTCGTGCTGAACGTTGAGGCTATCGCTTGATTGAACCGCACTTTTGGTAAGGGAGAGGTAATGAATTCCATCAAGAATGTTGGTTTTACCACTTCCATTCAATCCTACGATACAATTTATCTGTGGTGAAAACTCCAATTTGGTCTTCTCATGATTTTTGAATTGTAATAGCTCCAGCGACTTGAGGTACATGAGTTTGGTGAATTATTTTGGCGGCAGCCTGATTTTTAGGTCGGGATGATTATATTTGAGGCCTAAAATAGCATATTTTGATCATTACGATATGGCAAAGAAAACTGCAGCGACTAAGTCTAAAGTAAAATATTCGAAAGAAACCTACGCTTATTGGTATGAGAGCATGCTCTTAATGAGGAGGTTCGAAGAAAAAGCAGGACAACTTTACGGTCAGCAAAAAATTAGAGGATTCTGTCATTTATATATTGGACAGGAGGCTTGTGCTTCCGGTGCAATCACAGCCTTGACAAAAGACGATAAGTGGATCACTGCTTACCGTTGTCATGCTCATCCACTAGGTTTGGGTACAGACCCAGGTGCGGTGATGGCAGAACTTTTTGGAAAAGCAACTGGTACGACCAAAGGTAAAGGTGGATCCATGCACATTTTTGATAAGGAAAGAAATTTCATGGGAGGTCATGGTATCGTAGGTGCACAAGTTCCTATGGGACTAGGGATTGGCTTCGCTGAAAAATATAACGGTACCAAAAACCTTTGCATTACCTATATGGGAGATGGTGCAGTACGTCAAGGAGCCTTCCACGAGGCCTTAAACTTGGCGATGTTGTACAAGACCCCAGTTATTTTTGTAATTGAAAATAATGGGTATGCCATGGGTACTGCTGTTAAAAGATCTTCTAATGTGGATGATTTATCTACTTTGGGAGAATCTTATGACATGCCATCCTTTGCAGTAGACGGAATGAACGTAGAGGCAGTTCATGAGGCGGTTGCTGAAGCTGCAGAAAGAGCAAGAAGAGGGGATGGGCCGACTTTGTTAGAAATGAGAACCTATCGTTATAAAGGTCACTCTATGTCTGATCCTCAGAAATACAGAACCAAAGAAGAGGTAGAGGAATACAAGAAGCGTGACCCAATCGAACAAGTTTTATCTACTATCAAGGAAAATAAAATTTTGACAGAAGAAGAAATTTCTGAAATAGTTGATAAAGTAAAGAAAAAAGTAACGGATGCAGTGAAATTTGCTGAAGAGTCCCCTTGGCCAGACGGAATGGATGCTTTCAAGGACGTTTATGTTCAGGAAGACTATCCATTTGTGATGGAATAAACAGAAAAAAGCATTGTTCAGAAAGCCATGAAGTTACAAATGCTTCGTGGCTTTTTTATTTGACTTTGTGTAATTCATAAAAAGCGTATATTTGCGGTCGAAATTTGAGTATCATGGCAACGAAACAATCTAATAAAGCACAACCTCACCATCAGTCAGATATTTTGGAGAATCCAGAAGAACTGGCAGAAAGACTTGGTCAAGGCGAAGCTTTTTTAAAGAAAAACAGTAAAGTATTGGGAGGCGTATTAGCCGCAGCGATTATTTTGATTGGTGGAATTCTGTTTTTCCAATTCAATACCCAAAACCAAAACAAGGCTGCTCAGGCAGAAATGTTCCAAGCAGTTTATTATTTTGAGCAAGATTCAGTTGATTTTGCTTTGAATGGCGATGGAATTAATTCCGGCTTCTTGTCTATCGTAGAAGAATATCCAAGAACTGACGCAGCGAATCTTGCACATTTCTACATTGGTTCCATTTACCTTTCAGAAAGAAAGTTTCAGGAAGCAATCACAGAATTGGAGCAGTTCTCAGCAGATGACTATTTGATGCAAGGACAAGCCTATTCGCTTTTGGGTGATGCCCATTTGGAACTTGGAAATAATGAGCAAGCAATTTCTTTCTTTGAAAAAGCTGCATCTTATGAGCCTAACAAATTCTTCACTCCTAAGTATTTGATGAAGTTGGCAATCGCTTATGAAGAAGCGGGTCAAATCCAAAATGCAATTGATGCATATGGAGAGATTGAAGAAAAGTATTTTGAATCATACGAATTTTCTGCAGCACGAAAACACAAGGCACGATTAGAGGGTCTTGCTGCTCAATAATGCTGCGTTATAAAGCATAATAGAGAAGAGTAAGACCAAAAGTCTTACTCTTTTTTTTGTTTAAAAATTTAAAAATTAACATATGGCAACTTCTTTAAAAAGCCTAAGCGATCATTCTTCAAAGAATATCACCGATATCAGTACAAAAACATTTGGCATTATTGTTTCCGAATGGAATGAGGAAGTTACGGAAGCACTTTACATAGGTGCGTTACAAACCTTATTAGACAATGGGGCAAAAAAAGAAAACATTATCCGGAAGAACGTTCCCGGTTCTTTTGAACTCTCTTTAGCGGCTCAATGGTTGGCGCAAGAAGAAAGTATTGATGCGGTAATCTGCTTGGGTTGTGTGATCCAAGGGGAGACCAAACACTTCGATTTTATTTGTGATGCAGTAGCACATGGAATCACCAATGTCAGTCTGAAGTATAATAAACCAGTGATTTTTGGTGTGTTGACTCCTAATACACAGCAACAGGCTTTGGACCGTGCAGGAGGAAAACATGGCAACAAAGGAGATGAAGCTGCGATTACCGCGGTAAAAATGCTCGGATTTTAAATTACGCTTTCAAACCTATACAATTTACCCTTGATGGAATCGAACATGATTTAAGTCTTCTTGACTGAATCGAATAGTAATAATGTGAGATTTCATTTGACCATTAAAAATCTATTATAACACATGAAAATCATGAAATTCGGTGGGACCTCAGTAGGTCGACCCGAGCGAATGCACCAGGTGAAAGACCTGGTTACCTCTGGTGATGAGCCCACCATCGTAGTTCTTTCTGCACTGTCCGGCACCACCAATGCCTTGGTGGGGATTGGAGAAGCATTAGCAGATGCCGATAAAGCTTTGGCCAAAGAGAGAATAGATGCCCTTCATGCCCATTACTTAGTGTTCTACAAGGAGTTGCTTCAGTCTGATTCAGCTCGAGCAAAAGCAGAGGGGATTATCAAGGAACATTTTGAGTTTTTAAATATCCTATTAAAAATTTCATTTAATGAAGCGATAAATAGAGATATCTTGGCTCAAGGAGAACTGCTTTCCACTAAGTTGTTTTATACTCTTTTGGAAGAATTGGAGATACCTGCGGTATTTCTTCCAGCGCTCGATTTTATGAGCATTGATGAAAATTCGGAGCCTGAACTAGGAAAGATTTCAGAAAAGCTAAAAGCAATTTTAGCTGAGTATGGTGATACAAAGCTTTTTGTGACGCAAGGATATATTTGTAAGAATCACAGAAATGAGGTTGATAACCTGAAGCGTGGAGGGAGTGACTATACTGCATCTTTGATCGCTGCGGCAATTCAGGCTTCAGCATGTGAGATTTGGACGGATATTGATGGGATGCACAACAATGATCCAAGAATTGTGGACCAGACTCGTCCAATTGCTGAGCTTTCATTTGATGAAGCGGCGGAGTTGGCTTATTTCGGAGCTAAAATACTTCACCCTGCCTCCATCTGGCCTGCTCAACTTTATAATGTACCTGTGAAATTACTCAATACCATGCAGCCTCAAGCCCATGGTACATTGATCAAAGCAGAAGTAGATGCTATTGGAGTTAAAGCAATCGCAGCGAAGGATGGGATTACAGCGGTGAAAATCAAATCCAGTCGAATGTTATTGGCTTATGGTTTCTTGAGAAGAATATTTGAAATTTTTGAGAAATACAAAACCCCAATCGATATGATTACTACTTCAGAGGTGGCTGTTTCGGTTACCATTGACGATTTAAGTCATTTGGGGCAAATTACAGCTGAATTAGAAGCCTTGGGATCTGTAGAAGTAGATAGAAATCAAGCGATCGTATGTATTGTTGGTAATGAGATTTCCGAGACCAAGGGAGTGATAAAATCTGTGATGGATGCCTTGGAAGATATCCCAGTGAGGATGGTATCTTATGGAGGAAGTAGACACAATGTATCTTTACTGATTGATGCGAAATTCAAAAACGAGGCATTACAAAGACTAAATACAGGATTATTTTCCTGGTAATTTGATAACCGGCCTCGTGCCGGTTATTTTCTTTAGAGTGATTCTTATTACTTTTGGGTATGCCAAAACCAAAAAGCCGTCCAGGATTTCTTCAAAGACTTCAAACAAAATGGAAGTTGGATTCGGTTTTTCAGGTCATCCTGGTTTTGGTGGTATTTGCCTGTACTGGATTTACCATACTTTTTATCAAAGCTCCTATTCTTGATTTTTTTGGAGTAGAAAAAGGTGGCTTTGTCAATACCCTACTATACTTATTGTTGGTTTTGCCTCTATATCAGATTTTCCTGTTGGTATATGGGTTTCTATTTGGTCAGTTTAATTTTTTTTGGGAAAAGGAAAAGCAGATCTTTAGAAGAATCGGTAGTCTGTTTTCCAAGAAAAAATAATCAAGATATCCGACTCCAGTTGACTGCGGTCTTTTTTTGTTGTTTTACCTGTCGTAGGACCGGAGCATTTTCAGTTGAGCTCAAATGAGGATCTTCTGCTAATAATTGTTGAGCGGCATCTCTAGCTAAAGTTAATATTGGAGCATCCTTACTAAGGTCAGCAATTAAAAGGTCGGTAATTCCACTTTGTTGTGTGCCCATCAAATCTCCCGGTCCTCGTAATTTTAAATCTACGTCTGCGATTTCAAATCCGTCATTGGTTCGTACCATGGTCTCTAAGCGGATTCTGCCTTCTTTGGAAAGCTCATATTTACTCATAAGGATGCAATAGCTCTGTTCTGCACCCCTTCCTACTCTTCCTCTCAATTGGTGAAGCTGGGATAGTCCAAACCGCTCCGCATTCTCAATGATCATTACTGAGGCATTGGGAACGTTCACCCCAACTTCTATTACCGTGGTAGCAACCATGATTTTTGTTTCCCCCTTAACAAAACGCTGCATTTCATAATCCTTGTCCTCGGATTTCATACTGCCATGGACAATACTCAATGGGTATTGGGGAAATGCCCTTGCAATACTTTCGTATCCATCCATTAAGTTTTTAAGATTGAGGCTCTCAGATTCTTCGATTAGTGGGTAGACTATATAAACCTGTCTCCCTTTTTTAATCTCCTCATTAATAAACCCAAAGACTTTCAATCGGTCCTTATCATAGCGATGGACTGTTTGGATAGGTTTCCTCCCGGCAGGTAATTCATCGATGACTGACACATCTAAATCACCATATAAAGTCATGGCCAGGGTCCTAGGAATTGGAGTTGCAGTCATGACCAATACATGAGGTATATACTCTCTGTTTTTAGCCCACAATTTGGCACGTTGCGCCACGCCGAATCGATGCTGCTCGTCTACGATTGCCAGACCTAGGTTTTGGAATTGCACTATATCTTCTAATAGCGCATGTGTTCCTATAAGGATCTTCAATTCCCCAGAAAGTAGCTTTTCATGGATGATTTTACGCTTGGATTTCTTGACTGATCCTGTTAGGATTTCAATCTCCAAATCCATCATATCCGCAAACTCCTTCAAGCCTTCATAATGTTGGTTGGCAAGGATTTCCGTGGGAGCCATCAAACATGCCTGAGCACCTGAACCAATGGCTATGAGCATGCAAATAAATGCCACCATGGTTTTTCCACTGCCTACATCCCCTTGAATTAATCGATTCATTTGAGTGCCTGATTTCATATCGGCAAATGATTCTCGAATTACCCGCTTTTGAGCATTGGTGAGCTCAAATGGGATGTGGTTTTTATAAAATTCAGTCAGTAACTCAGTATTGCCTAATGATTGTCCTTTAAACTTTTCTGTTCTGGTGACCTTCATCAATAACAATCGTAGTTGAAGGAAAAAGAATTCTTCAAACTTCAGCCTTTTCCTTGCCCGATGAAGTAATTCAGGTTGGGTAGGAAAGTGAATTTGTCGAATAGCTTCTTTTTTATCAATCAACTGGTATTGCTGGAGGAGTTTAGCTGGCATGGTTTCATGGATATGAGGCAGACAGGCCTGCACGAGTGATTCCATGATTTTGGATATGCCTTTCGAGTCTAAAAATCGGGCCCGTAGTTTTTCGGTAGTAGAATAAACAGGTTGGAAATTATTTCGCTGCTCATTGGCTGAGCTAAGAGGTTCCATTTCGGGATGCGCAATACTCCATTTATTCCCAAATCGTGCTGGTTTTCCAAAGAATACATACACTGCCCCGGCAGGAAGTTTTTTCTGAACCCATTGGATTCCTTTAAACCAGGTCATTTCCATTTCGCCAGTTTCATCAAACACCTGGGCTACCAACCTCCGTTTATTCCCCATACCGATCAGTTCGATCTTCTTGATTTTGGCGATCACTTGGACGTTTTCTACGTCTGGGTTGAGTTCTTTTATTTTAAAAAATCGGGTTCTGTCCTCATACCTGAATGGGTAATGTTGAATCAGTTCTCCATAAGTGAAAATCGCCAATTCCTTATTTAGGAGAGCGGCTCGTTGAGGGCCTACTCCTCTTAGGAATTCTATTTTCGTGTCAAAAATACCAGGCAAGTTTTTGGATGGTTAGGAAGCTGGCAAATTAATCGTAGACTGTTCAATTGCCAACTGAATTGACAGGAAATGTCCAGATCAATTTTTTAGGCCAGTAATTTTATTCCATAAAGATTTGATCTCTTCAGCATGATCTTGCTGACTTTTAAGGTAGATCATCTGGTTTTTTGCCCTATGAAAGTTTTGCTCTGGGTATTGAACTTTATAATATACATTTCCTTGTAAGTGGTCAGTCAAAAACCGCAATCCCATGATGCAGGTCATTACCTCTCCAGCGATCAATAGAGATTGAGCTTCTTCTTTAGATGCCATTTCTGAGATCCCTTCCCAATAGCCTTTTAATAACTCTTCAAAAATGGCAGGACGAAGGCCTAAGTGATCCCAGTTTTGGCTGGTTTCGACTTCTGAGCAAGCGACTGTTCTAACTAAGTCTCCAAAATCATATAAAAGCAATCCTCCCATCAAGGTATCCAAATCAATTACTGCGGATATGGTTTCTAAATCTTCTGAAAAAATGAGGTTGTTGATTTTTGTGTCGTTGTGTGTGATTCGTAGTGGACAGGAGGCTTGGAATTCAAGATACTTTTCAACCAGGGGCTTTTGTAATAAATAGAAATTGAGCACTTTTTGCTCCTCAGCCGATAAGGTATTCGCTTCTTTGGCTGCTTTTTCCAAATTTTCGAATCTCCAATCCAACTGATGGAATCTAGGAATAGACTCTTGCATTTGATGGGCATCAATATCTTTTGCCCAACTGGCAAAAATGCCATAGGCTTTGGCTGCTAAATAGGCCTGTTCAGGCTTCTGAATCTCCTGGAGCGTTTCTCCATTGACAAAATCAAATAGTCTAAAGAGCTTGTTTTCAAACTTGGTGAGTGAATCTCCAGACTCGTTCAAACGAGGTAAAGGGAGGGCAAAAGGCAGTTCATTTACGTTTCCTTGTTCGCCTAAAATCCAATGGTTGTTGGCAATTCGTTCAGGATACCAAAAAACAGAATTGTTGAATTCTTGTAAAATGAATTTTGATTCAGGAGTTTCAACCAAAAAGGTTCCATGAATGAGTCCTGAACCAAAAGTTTTGAAAGAGAACGCTGTTCCTTTTAAGAAATCGTATTGATTTAAGATAGCTGCGATTTGCTCATTATTCATTTTGCAAAGCTAGCCCTTCTTCAAAAATTAAAAAGATGAGAATTAAAAAAGCCGACCATTCGGTCGGCTTTCCTTCAATTTAATTATAAGATTAATTCTGATAGACAGTAATTTTTCCATCATCCTCAGAACTCACAATAAATAGTGGCTTCCCATTTGGACTTTCTTCAGCTGGAATAAATAGCAATCCTTCCGGAGCATCATGTCCTGTGTCTCCAGGTTTATCAATTCCATCCAAAACCTGAAGAAGTTGTAAACCTGCAGCCCCATTTATTTGGTAGACCATTATTGCATCTGATCTTTCTAGACCTACAAATACGATGTTTTTTCCTCTTATTTCACCGATTTCAATTCCTTCCGCCTCTACCCCTTTATTATCACTTCTTCCATCATCATAAAGATTTGGTTGGGCGGAGATTAATTCTTTTTCCAGCCTATTATAATCCCTTACCAATTCTCCAGTGCTTCCATTCCAAATAGAAAAAGACCTTCCTCCGATCCCATAAAGAACATCAAAATCTCCATCTTGGTCTATATCACCTTGACTCCTTGTAATGGTTAGCCTACCCATATTTTCGTCTTGCTGAAGCAATTCAGCATTTGGAAAAGCGACAGGGTCCAACTCTAAATCTTTGATCCTTTCTTCTTCACTGTATCCGTCATAATCTCTAGTGTCACCTTCATTCGCCGTGATTAAGAAATTGTTATTTCCGACTTGGAAAGTTTCAATGGCATCAGGCATGTAAAATGATAACAAAGGCCAATTTTGGAAATTTCCTGAGATACCATCTCGATCACTCACATCAATTTCATTTTCTGAAAGCATATGGTCTTTCAATCCCATAGGAAAAATATCAGTAATCATTTTATTATTCAGGTCCACTTTTGCGATTCCATTATTTTCCTGTAGGGTTACCCAGGCGAAATCAGAAGTGGGGTCGATTGTCACATATTCTGGCTCTATATCTTGAGCAAATGTAGCATTGGGTCCAAAGATCCTAAAACCCTTAGCCTCTAACTCAGCACGTTGATTTTCGAAAGATGCAAAGCCGAGTGTACTCACTTCAAATCCTTTTTGAGTATCTATAATTGAGATGGAACCTTCCGGGTCGATATCATAATCATCATTTGGCTCCCCTTCATTGGCGGATACTATATAGCGGCCATCAGGGCTAAACGCAACCATGTCTGGAAGTGCGCCAACCGTCAAATTAGCAACTGGGGCCAATAAATTAGAAGTTTCGAATACCACGATGGTACCTGGATCCGTTTTGGTTTCAGCTTCAATCGCGATGGCCAGCATTCCATTTTTTACTGCAACCGAATTAAGACCACCTCCAAAAGGAGTGATTTCAATTGGACTTAGTAAAGTTGGGTTTACCGGATCTGAAAAATCAATAACATCCACTTGCGAAAGCCCATCACTATTGTTTACTACGAAAAGTTTTTGGGTGATGGGATCATAAGTAGTGATTTCAGCTGCTGCTTCTCCTCCAACTTTTAAGCTACTGATTTCATCAAAAGTGAGGCTAACTGGACCTGGAGAAGAAATCCTCTCTCTACAACTGGAGGCTAATACTCCAAATAAAAATACTAAGTAAAACTTTCTCATTTTTTATAAATGTTATTTAAAACTTTAGAGAATTAAATTACTTACTTGTTGGGGGTATTGCCCTTACTTGTTGATTATGATTAGTTTAAAAAATCTTTCAAAAATTTAGGATTCCGTAATGTGAACTTAGCTTATGGATAATAAATTGGAATGATGGAAAGAGCATAGATCATTCTGCCAATCCAATTCTTTACCTTCGGATTTGGCTAGGATTTTCATTTTTACCGCTAAATCATGCGAATATTATTATCAGATTAAAAAAAATAAATACATTAGTAAAAAATATTAATAAAGTCTTTCTCATTTATGAAAAAAATGAGAGAAATTGAGTTTCAAAACCCATCATTATGAATGTAACCGCCATAGATTGGGGCATTATAGCCGCCTTCTTTGTGATCTCACTGTTAATTGGTCTTTTCACTGCCAAAAAAGCGGGAAGCTCTGCAAAAGAATTCTTCCTTTCAGGTAGAAACATGCCTTGGTGGCTATTAGGTGTTTCTATGGTTGCCACCACCTTTTCTGCAGATACTCCAAATTTGGTGACTGATATTGTCAGAAAGAACGGAGTTGCAGGTAACTGGGCATGGTGGGCTTTTCTTTTGACAGGGATGCTTACTGTTTTTGTGTATGCCAAGTTGTGGAGAAGATCAGAGGTTACAACAGACTTGGAATTTTATGAATTAAGATATTCTGGAAAAGGTGCTGCTTTCTTAAGAGCATTCCGTGCCATCTACTTGGGGGTGTTTTTCAATGTGGTGATTATGGCAACAGTTTCTCTTGCTGCTATTAAAATTGGTGGGGTCATGCTTGGGTTAAGTCCTATCCAGACTTTGTTAATAGCATCCATCGTGACGGTGATTTACAGTTCCTTAGGCGGACTTAAAGGAGTATTACTAACCGATTTTTTCCAGTTCTTTATCGCGATGATTGGTTCCTTCGGGGCGGCATATTTTATTTTGGATCTCCCTGAAATCGGGTCCTTAAATAATTTGTTAGCCCATGAAAATGTTGCTGATAAATTAAATTTCCTTCCTGAGTTTTCAGATCCAAATGTCTATATACCATTGTTTATTATGCCAATTGCTATTCAGTGGTGGGCTACTTGGTATCCAGGGGCTGAGCCTGGAGGTGGTGGATACATCGCTCAGCGAATGCTTTCGGCAAAGGATGAGAAAAATGCGATGGGTGCAACTTTGTTTTTCAATATTGCCCATTATGCTTTGAGACCATGGCCTTGGATCCTTATTGCTTTATCTTCTTTAGTAATCTTCCCGAATATTTCAGATTTGCAAGCGGCGTTTCCAGAAATCCCGGTTGATAAATTAGGTGATGACTTGGCGTATTCAGCGATGTTGACGTATCTACCTACTGGGTTGATTGGTATCGTTCTGGCTTCTTTAATTGCAGCAGTGATGTCCACCTTATCTACTCACCTGAACTGGGGATCATCCTATGTGGTAAATGATTTTTATTTAAGATTCATCAAGCCTGATGCTTCAGATAAGCAACTAGTAGCTGTAGGAAGAATTTCTACGGTATTATTAATGACCTTCTCAGCGATTTTAGCGTTGGCATTATCCTCAGCATTGGATGCATTTAATATTCTATTACAGATTGGAGCTGGAACAGGTTTGATCTTTATTCTAAGATGGTTCTGGTGGAGAATTAACGCGTACACTGAAATATCCGCAATGGCGATTTCATTTGTAGTAGCTATTTTCTTTGAAGTGATCAATCCAAAAGTTAACTGGATTTTGATTCCTGAAAATCAGGCTTACCTCAAATTGATTTATAGTGTAAGTATTACGACCGTAGGTTGGTTGATCGTAACCTTCATTACCCAGCCAGAGAAAGACGAAGTATTACTTTCTTTCTATAGAAAGGTTACCCCAGCGGCTTTCGGTTGGAAAAAAGTATTAGATAGATATCCTGCTGAAAAGCAAGTAATCGGCCAATTGCCAAAAGAGATTGGTTTGATGGTGATCGGAACAATTATGATTTATTCAGCATTATTCTCTACCGGATTCTTTATCTATGGGAATCTACTGGGTGGAATTATTGCTGGGGTAATTGCAGTGGCAGGAGGATTTATTTTGATTAAATCCTGGAAAAGTATCCATTAATCAGTTTTGAAATTGTACGGAATTCATCAGGTGGGCCATGTCCACCTTGATGTATTCTATCACAGGAGCGAGTGAATCATTTTTTGTCGCAGTATTGAAATACAGCGCACCTCTTAAGAAGTTTTTTGTAGAGTCGGTCACAAAAAACTGAAATTGAGTAGGAACTTCTCCTGTCAGCTCTGCAATGACTCCAGTATAACCTTCAGGCGTAAGAGCTACAGATTCCTGAATCCCATAGGCTTTCACTTGATGCTTTGCAGTTAATTTGAACGCATCATTGGACAACTTTTCGAAACTCACTCCATCTCCGATTTTCTTATAGGTTAAATGGACTTTTGCTCCAAAATCCACATAGTGTAAGTTTATCCACTCCTCTTCCTCTATATTAAAGGAATCTGCTTCTACCTGACTGTATTTCGAAAATTCCAACTGATATGGATACCCACTTGATAAAGTTTGAAAACTATGGGCAGGTAAGTCTATTCGGTTATATCCAGGAGGTTTTGGAAGATATGAATCTTCACAAGCCGTAAGTCCTAACAAAATAGGTATATACAAAAGAATTTTTCGCATAGCTTAAAATTAGACAATAGGTTTGAAATGATGGGAGAATAGATGAAATTTAAAGTAGAAACAAACTCTTTATTCCATGAACAAAGTAATACGATTATTTGCGGGAGCGGTTTTCGCTTCATTTTTGATGCTGACAGCAGGAGTTGTCAATGCACAGACTACGATGGATGAGTATATGGTAAAATGGGAAAACGCCAAAAATTATACCCTTGCCATTTTAGATAAAATGCCTGATTCTGGGATGGATTATAAAACCGACCCAAAGGCTATGTCTTTCAAAGGGCAAATCCATCACGTTGGAAATGCAATTGTTGGGATTTCTCAGGGGTTTCTCAAAGGTTCTGATCCGGGATTTGAAATCAATTTGGAAACCGCAAGTAGATCAGAATTAGCTGAATATGTAGGCAAATGCTTTGATTATGGGAAGAAAACCATAGCAGCATTATCTGCGGAAGATCTTGGTGAAAAAATAGAGGTTTTTGGTAATACTGTTTCTAGAAGGCAAGTTGCAGCATTATTGATGGATCATACTTCACATCATAATGGATCAGCAGTTGCTTATATTAGAGTTCAAGGTGCTGAACCGCCTGCTTATGTAGGCTTCTAACATTATGATCATTTGAAAAAGTAAAGGCAGATCGGTGGATCTGCCTTTACTTTTTTATTCTGTAATCCAGGCAACTTTATCCTCCATTGTATCCCTTTTGCCAGCAGGCCATTGGTCGGTGGCTGGTTTAGCGACATAGAAGAAACCCATCAGCATATCTTCCCCTTCCAATCCAAAATCCTCTCTAGCTTCTGGCCAAAAGGTAGGACCCCCCGTGCCCCAATACCCTGCTAATCCATGAGCTGAAGCAGTCAAATACATGTTTTGAACAGCCATCGCTACGGCAGAGATCTCTTCCATCAATGGAATTCCCTCTGATCGATTCAATAGAATTGCAATGACATGAGAAGCTTTTTGAGGATTATTCAGAAATTTTTCATAAGTGGCCTCTATAAATGGAGTTCCATTTTTTTCTGCTCTTTTTTTATAAAGTTCAGCTTGATATTTGCCAAAAGTCTTTAATCCTTCCCCTTTATAGACGATAAATCTCCAAGGCTGAGTAAGTTTATGGGTAGGAGCCCATCTGGCATTTTCCAACATCTCTTCAATGATGCTGTCCTCAATCGGATCATTTTCTTTAAACTGAGCGACAAACATGGATCTTCGTCCACGAATGATTTTATTGACTTCTTCTATATTGAAATCAGGTCTTTGCATGGTGATTTAATTTTTACTTTAATTCAAATCGGATTTTGAGCAATTAAAGTTCAACGATTTGTTTTTTATTGGATCAATTTGGTCAAAAACTCACGAATGTCCTGGGATAATGCATCAAAGTCTTCTTGATGATTATACATCATATGCCCAGCCTCATAATACTTCATTTCTATTCTCTCCTGAGGGAAATTATGCCTTGCAAAGGTGTATTCTGCATCAAAGAAGGGGGTAATTAAATCATAATATCCATTGGCCACCATAACTTTCATAGCCGTATTTCTGTGCATGGCTTCACTTAAAGATCTGGCAGTACTCACGTAGCTAGGCTCCCAATAGGCGCCATCTGGTACCGGTTTCCAATTCCAGTTTCCCCCCATTCCTACCGCAGAGGAATAATATGGTCTATCCATGACCACACCCAATTCTCTCGTGACGTAATCATTCCAGGTAGCTGTATAAGCGGCACCAGTCATATAACTACTTGGATCTCCTAGCACTGGTCCCTCAGCAGCTTTGTCTGTTTCAGTAGCTAAATAGCGACCATCTAAAGTTCCGATTGCCTTTCCTTGGTCTCTTAGTAGTTCCTTTTTAAACCGATGCATTAAGATTTGATTATCGGAACGTAGGATGAAATCTTTATCTAGCCCGGTAAAGTAAACCAGTTTATCTGCAATGGCTGATTTTTCGCCTTCAGTCTGTTTTTCTCCTTTATAAAGGGCCGTCAAATAATCATTATAAGCGAATTCTCTTGCCTCCTGAACAAAGGCCTCCAACTCTTTTCCCTCTCCTGCTTTATTATGGTACCAAGCAGTGGCCGCCATAGAGGGAAGGTAAGTGAAGAACGATGTGATATTGTCCTCCCAAGAGGAAGAACCCGCGTAATCCAAGGCTTGTGAAATCAATATAATTCCATTAACTGCCATGGTTTGTCCTCCACCTTCCAGGACTTCCGCAATTTTTGCTGCTCTTGTGGTTCCAAAACTCTCTCCTGCGATAAACTTGGGTGCTTGCCATCTTCCATGTTTGGTAACCCAAATTCTCATGAATTGGGCAATGGATCTCGCGTCTTCATTCAATCCCCAAAAGTCCTCGTTTTCACCAACTCCTTCTACTTGACTATAACCTGTGCCTATCGGGTCTATAAAAACCAAATCGGTGATGTCCAATAGCGCCTGTGGATTGTCCACAAATGTGTAAGGAGCAGACCCATCATCCATTGTAGCTCCTGAGTCAGTCTTGACTACTTTAGGCCCAAAGAAGCCCATATGTAGCCAGAATGAGGCTGAGCCGGGTCCGCCATTAAAAATAAAAGTGACAGGACGCTTAGAAGAATCCACACCCGTTCTGATATAGGCAGTACTCCATAAGCCAGCCGTAACTTCTCCTTTTGAATTGCGAAGAAATGTCTCACTTACTACTGCATTATAGTCTACCTTTTGACCATTAAAAGTACCTGACATGGCCTTTTCAAACTTAATTGGATCTCGGTTCACCTCAGTTTTTTCAGCCTTCTCCTCTTGAGCAAAAGATTGGGAGATCATACCAAGCAAAAAGACTAAAATCGAAAGATTGGTTTTCATGGTTGATGTTGATATTAAATCGTTGAAGATTATTTTAATAATTGAAGGCTACTTTGATACCTCCATACCAATTTCTGGTGGGGGCTGGTTGATAATATCTTCCGCCAAACGGATTCAAATCATTCCCCAAAGAATAACTTTCATTCAGTAAGTTGTCTACCCCACCAAAAGCTTCAAGTTCCCAGGATTTGCCCAGCCACTTGGCCCAACCAAATCTTAGGTTGACCAAGTTATAGGAATTCTGGTAGACGGTATTCGCATCATTTAATGGGATTTCATCCGAAAACTGATGAGTGAAATTAAGGTAGATTCCTGGAGCAGTTCGAAAATCTAACCTACTCACCAACGTGTTGGGCGAAACTCCGGTAAGGTCATTTCCTGAATAGTCGTTATCTCGTTTTTGGTAGTCTTTGAATTTGAAATAATGTCCAGTAAAGGCGGTACCGATTTTCAAATCTCTTAGAAATGCATTGTTGTTTTGAATCAAGGCATAATCGATGGAAGCTTCAATCCCTTTTTGGTCTGTAGCTCCAGCATTTCTGAATAATACCACTCCTTGCTCGTTGGTGTAAGTTGTAATGGTTTGTTTTAATTGAAAGTAAAACGCGGTGGCTTCAATATTCAATCTGTCTTTTCCCATTCTATATCCAATCTCTGTATTCAATCCTTTTTCAGCCTCTAAGTCCAAATTGAGGCTACCCTCATTGGTTCTTACTTCGTCGATTGTTGGAGGTGAAAAACCACTACTGATACTGGTGAATAGGGATGATGAAGGATTAAGCAGGTAATTAAATGCCAATCTTGGAACTACTATTGGATCAAAGCTTCTTTTCTGTACTCCTAAATCCCCTCCTGCAGCATCTACTAATCTGTCAATTTCAAAACTTGAGAAATTCTCACTTAGCCCAAGCGTTATCAATAATTTTTCTGTCCCCTGCCATTCAGCCTGTTGGAAAAGGAATCCTTGAGTTGCTCTTAGTTTATCTGCAAATCGTATGGTGTCCGCAACTCCACCCCGGTTACCAAAGTTTTGTGCGTCTGTATAACTGGTTTGATATTCTCCACCTGCAATGATTCTTAACTCTTTTCCTCCAAGGTCAGTATCAAATGTAAATTTGGTCCTACCTCCAAAACCAAATCCCAATTCTTTTTTGTAATCCAAATTGAATGGGTTTTCAAAATCATTGGTATTCAAATAGACTACCGTGTTGTTGTTTATTTTTTCTGAAAAATTGTACAAATGAGCGAATGAAGCAAAAACAGATTGCTGGAAAATTGAGCTATTTTGTTCAACTGATCCAGGTCTTGCCTGGGTTGGGTCCTCTGCAACTTGGTCGGCATTAAGGCCTCCTGGAATTTGATAATTCAAGTCTGAAATCAAGAGCTGGGTTCTAATTTCCTGCTTATTGGAAACAGGGAAATAACCTCCCAATTGAAAGACTTTTCTATCCATGGCAGATTGCTCCCGGTACCCATCCGATTTTTGTTGGACAAATGCGGCGTCAAAGCCCCCTTGTGCTACTTGCTGGGATAAACCAATCCGATACCGGGACATCCCAAAGCTTCCGGCAGAAAAATCCGTACTGACTCTTCCTCCATTGGGATCCGCTTTACTGGCCAAATTGATTACCCCGCCATTACCAGCACCATAAATACTTCCTGAAGGCCCCTTGATCACCTCTGCAGTCCGAATATTTGTCAAGTCTAAGAGGTTTAAGGCCGTGGTGCCATCTGGGGAAGTAAAAGGCACTTCATTCCAATAGACTTTTACATTTCTTACGCCAAATGGTGCCCGTAGAGAACTCCCACGAATAGAAATTCGATAGGAGGCAGGTGCTCTTTCTTCAATTCTAATCCCTGGTTTCGTGTTAAATGAATTGACAATAGAAGTTTCGTTAAAGCGACTGAGATCTCTTTCATTGACTACCGAAATTGAGGCAGATTGCTCCAAAATAGGACGTTCTGATTCAAATGCAGAAACTGTGACAGCGGAAAGATTGTAGATAGATGGCTGAAGAGAAAGTTCATGATTTCCCGGACCAAATGTTTTTTCAACTTTTTCATATCCTTCTAAAGCAAATGATATAGCAATGGTATTGGTTTCTTGGATCGAAATCTCTCCTTCCGAATCTGTACTTGTTAAGGGATGTCCTTCTGCTTTCACCCTCACATTTTCTAAAGGTGAATTTGAGTTTCCATCTAGAACTCGAATGTTGATTTGTGCACTTAGGTGATAACTAAAGAGCAGGAATAGTAGCGTAAATGCTTTTTTCATAATCGAAAAATAACAGGATTGTCCGACAGATAAGTGAGATTCTCCACCAAAGGTTTCATTAAATTAAATCAAAAGAAGAATTTCAATGAATCTATTTTGGTATTGATGTAATTCTATTTGGAATATTTAGCGAAATAGGATACTTTCTATGGCTTTCTTTTGCGAATTCAGTGCTGAAGAAAGAATTTTAATAAACCCAAAATAATTCTTGAATATGCGAGTTGGCTTTCCTCTTTGCCTGGGGATTTTGATTCTATTTTCATGTGATTCGAATCAAAGCTCCAATGAATATGATCCTGAATCGTTTATTGATCCGGAACTTTTTAAAGATCACATTCGAGTAACAGACTTTCAAACTCCAGAAGAAGAGATGGCAGGCTTCCACCTACCTCCCGGGTTTGAAATTAATCTTTTTGCCTCTGAACCTGACATTACCAAACCTATCAATATGGAGTTTGATGATCAAGGTAGGCTTTGGGTAACTCATTCCATTGAATATCCTTATGAAGCTTCGATAGGCTCTGGTCAGGATAAGATTACGATTTTAGAAGATACCGATGGAGATGGGAAAGCAGATAAGTTTATTGATTTTGCAAGTGATTTGAATATTCCCATTGGCATTATGCCGGTAAAAGGAGGGGCCATTGCCTACAGTATTCCGAATATCTATTTTTTCGAAGATAATGATGGGGATGATCAATACGATGAAAAAAGGGTGCTGGTTGGACCATTTGGCCATGAGGATACACATGGTATGATCAATAATTTTATGAGAGGCTTAGATGGGTGGATTCATTCATCTCATGGCTTCAGAAATGAATCAAAAGTGGCTGGTGCTGATCATGATTCTATCAGCATGACTTCTGGAAACACCTTCCGTTTTAAAATTGATGGGAGCCAGGTAGAACAGACCACCTATGGAAGAGTAAACCCTTTTGGTTTTGCTTTGGATGATTTAGGGAATCTCTATTCAGCTGATTGCCATTCCATGCCGATATACCAACTTATCAACCAAGGGGATTATCCTCATTTTGGAAAGAAGGCTCCTGGCTTGGGTTTTGGACCCGCCATGATGGATTATCAGATTGGATCTACAGCGCTTTCCGGATTGGAATATTACAATGGTTCGGCTTTTCCTGAGGAGTATAGAAATAGTTTTTATTCAGGGGATGTAGTGGCTTGTAGAGTGAGTAGGAATACCATTGTTTATAACGGATCTACACCTCAAGCAGTCCCTCAGCAGGATTTCTTAGTGAGTGAAGACCCTTGGTTCCGGCCAGTAGATATTAAAATTGGGCCAGATGGGGCACTGTATATCGCTGATTTTTACAATAGAATCATTGGACACTATGAAGTTCCTTTGGATCACCCGGGACGGGATAGAAAAAGTGGGAGAATCTGGAGGATTACTTTTAGAGGAAGGACCAATGAAAAGATGGATTGGTCGAAAGCTACCATCGATCAATTATTGGAGGGTTTAGGAAGTAGTGTCATCAGTCAACGTATTATGGCCTCAAACCGATTAGTGGATTATAAAGCTGAGGAATCAGTTCCTGCTTTGAAAAAGCTGCTAACTGACCGAACGGCTTCCACGAAGCAAAAAGTTCATGCGCTTTGGGTGTTAAAAAGGTTAAATCAACTCGATCATGAAGAGTTAGAAAATGCTGCTACAAGCGATGAACAGGAATTGAGTGTGCATGCATTTCGGGTGTTAAGTGAGTATGAGAAGATAAATGATCCGGATAGGCAATTGGCGAAAAATGGTTTGAAGTCACAGGATCCTCATGTTCAACGAGCCGCAGCCGAAGTTTTGGTTAGACATCCCGAAGCTTCTCAAATCACGAATTTGGTAGAGGCTGTTCAAAAAGTTCCTGATAGGGACTCTCATCTGAAATACACCTTGATGATTGCGCTACGAGATCACCTAAAAAATGATGAGATTTTAAATAGGGTAGTCGCAGAGAATTGGGCAATACCGGAAACTTCCATTCTGATGGACGCGATGACGGATGTGCCTTCGCCTATCGCTTCTGAATTTATTTTTACCAATCTGAAGAAACAAGAATATCCTCACGATAGGTTGGTTCAATACTTCGCGCATGTAGGGAGATATATCCCAGAAGGGCAAATAAATGAAGGGATTAATTTGATCCGTGAAAAATTTGAAAACGATCCCTCGGCTCAATTTACTTTGTATCAGACCATTCAATCAGGATTGGATCAACGTGGCGGAACCATTGATAGAGAACAAATGAAAGACTGGTCTATCAGTTTTGCAAAAGCTTTCATCACTGATTTGGAAGAACAACCTGCCCCGGTAGCAGATGATCCCTCAGCCCATGCAGATGAGGCGTATGAATTTTATGAAGAGATTGCCCGACAACAGGCCTTTGCAGCGCAGATTGCTAGCGAATACTCCTTGCTGGATTTTCAAAAGGGGTTGACAGAATTACTTCAATCCGATTGGGCAAAAAATAGGCCTCGGGCCCAAGCTGCAAAAGCATTGATTGATATCAGCCCAGAAGAGCAGATTGATTTGGTTGCGGAAATTTTAAATGCTCCTGGGGAAGATCTTGCTTTCAGGGAAGAATTGGCCAGAACGATTGGTGCCAGCAACGATCCTAAGGTCTTAAACATCCTGAATGATGCTTTAAAAGATGCTCCGAGTGGACTACAGGTGGCGATTGCTTCCGTTTTTGTGAATAGCCCGATAGGGAGAGAGTATTTGTTGACAGCTGCTAAATCAGAAGTGATTCCTCCTAGAATTTTGTTGGATAGAAGAATAAATGAGCAGCTTTTGGCTCAAATGAGTTCCTCCGAAAGGAAAGATTACGATCAACTTACCTCAGGATTGGAGTCCGTATTGGAAGAGCGGGAAAAGCTAATTGAAGCGCGATTGGCCAGGTTCGTACCAAAACCAGATCTAGAAAAAGGGAAAGCAGTTTTTGTAAATGTTTGTGCAGTTTGTCATCAAATTGAAGGCCAAGGAGGAGTAGTTGGCCCCCAGCTGGATGGAATTGGGAATTGGGGTAGAAGAGCTTTGACAGAAAAAGTATTAGATCCCAATAAGACTATTTCTCAGGCGTTCAAAACTTATACGATTACTCTAAAAAATGGAGAAGTATTGTCTGGATTGTTCCGTAGAACAGAGGGTGAGTTGGAGGTATATGCTAGCAATGATGGGAAAGAATTTTCGGTCAGAAAAGATGAAATTCATGACAAGAAAGTATCCCAATACACCTTGATGCCAGATAATTTCGGGGAAAGTATATCCGAGGAAGACTTTGATGCGTTGATCGGGTATTTATTGACTCAAAAATAAGTTTTGAAAATTAAAAGTATGAAATAAGAATTCTGAATTAATTGGTCATGAGATTCTTTCCTTTTTCATTTCTATCTGTAATGATCATTAGCATTACTTGTGAAGCTCAATTGATGGCGAATCGAGATAAAAGCCTGGATATTCCATTCAAGAAAACGGTTCTGTTTACTGATTTTGTATCAGAAGGGGTAGCTATAGGCGATGTGAATCAAGATGGATTGACAGATGTTATGGCTGGGCCGTTTTGGTTTGAGGCACCTAATTGGGTCCGACATGAGATTTATGAACCTAAGGTGTTTGTCCCAGAAAAAGAATGGAGTAATTCCATGCTCAATTTTTCTATGGATGTAAACCAAGACGGGTGGATTGATTTCATTAGAGTAGACTTTCCTGGAAAAGCGGTGTATTGGCATGAAAACCCCAAAGGTATGGAAGTGCATTGGAAGGAGCATTTAATCCATGAAACCGTCGGCAATGAGTCTCCTGGCTTTTATGATATTGACGGTGATGGTAGAAAAGATATTCTTTGTGGAGATGTTGCCATGAAGCAAATGATATGGCTCAAGGCTCCTAATGACCCCAAAGATTTATCCTGGGGAAAATATACGATTAGCCTTCCTAATACACCCGGTTCGGAGAATTTCTCTCATGGTTTGGGTTATGGAGATATTAATGGAGATGGAAAAAACGATGTAATCATTCGTGAAGGCTGGTGGGAAGGTCCAGCAGATGTAACTCAGCCTAATTGGAAATGGAATCCAGCTAACTTGGGAGAACCTAGTTCCCAAATGTATGCTGTAGACATGAATGAGGATGGACACATCGATGTGTTTGCTACTTCGGCACATGAACGAGGGATTTGGTATCATGAAAATCTAGGCGATGGAAGTGACCAAAAATTCAATACCTATACATTGACAGAGGAAATGTCTGAAACCCATTCAGTAGCTTTTGCAGATATAAATGGGAATGGGAGAAAGGATTTTGTCACTGGCAAAAGGTATTATGCCCATATGAGAGAAGGTACTGGGGCCTTAGAGCCAGCCTATTTATATTGGTTTGAATATATCCCTGGGGAGGATCCTAAATGGCTAGCACATCAAATTGATGATGACTCTGGAGTAGGACTCAATGTGGTAGCAGAGGATATCAACCAAGATGGTTTGGTAGATGTAGTGATTGCCAATAAGAAAGGGATTTTTGTTTTTGAACAAATCTCGAATTAGTCCCTCCAAGTATAAATTTTGGGCTTCATTTCCTTGTGTTGGAAAGAAGTAATTGTAAAATGACTTGCTGAAGAAGAGGTTTGGGTGAATTATTATTTTGAAAATTTGATTTCAACCAAACGAATAATGGTTGTTTGTTTTTTTAGAAAAACCCAAGGGTACTTTTTGTAAATTTTTCATTAATATTCGAGTCAGAATTTGCTTTACCCATCAGAAATTTAAAGTCATGAAGAAGTATATATGGCCAGCTTTATTGCTGGGACTTACCTTTTGTCAAGAAAAAGGAGCTCCAATTACACCTGTTGAACCGACTCCAGCACCTCGCCAAATTGCTTGGCAGGAATTGGAATATTATGGATTCCTTCATTTCAACATGAATACATTTTCTGATCGTGAGTGGGGTTTTGGGGATGAAAAACCAGAACAGTTCAATCCTACAGCATTGGATGCCAGGCAATGGGCTAGAGTAGCCAGTGAAGCTGGAATGAAAGGGTTGATCATTACCGCCAAGCACCATGATGGATTCGTTCTTTGGCCATCTGCTTATACAGAGCATTCTGTCAAAAACAGTCCCTGGAAAGATGGAAAAGGGGATTTGATCAAAGATTTATCGGAAGCTTGTAAAGAGTATGGATTGAAATTTGGGATTTATTATTCTCCATGGGATAGAAATCATCCTGATTATGGAAAGCCAGAATACATCACCTATATGAGGAATCAGTTGACCGAGTTACTAACTAATTATGGGGAGATTTTTGAAGTTTGGTTTGATGGAGCCAATGGTGGAGATGGGTATTACGGGGGAGCGAATGAAACCCGAAAAGTGGATAAGTTAACCTATTATAAGTGGCCAGAAGTTTATGAACTGGTAAGAGAATTACAACCGAATGCGGTGATGTTCAGTGATGGTGGACCGGATGTCAGATGGGTTGGAAATGAGCATGGAGAGGCTTTTGAAACTAACTGGGCGAACTTGATGCGTGATTCAGTGTATGCAGGCATGCCGGATTATCCTCAGAAATATGCTCCTGGTCAGGAAAATGGAACGCATTGGGTTCCTGCTGAGACCAATGTATCCATTCGTCCAGGATGGTATTATCATACCTATGAAGATCATAGGGTAAGAAGCTTGGCTAATTTGGTGGATATCTATTACAATAGTATTGGTAGAAACACTTCTTTATTGATCAATTTCCCGATTGACACTCGAGGGCTGATTCATGAAAATGACGAGGAAGCCATTTTGAAGTTGGGAGAAAAGATCAAAGAAGATTTTGCGGTCAATTTGGTCTCTCAGGCTGCTGTTTCTGCTTCTGTAGAAAGAGGTTCGGATTATGTCGCTGAAAATGTTCAGGATGAAGATTATGAAACCTACTGGTCAGTACCAGATGGACAAAAATCAGGAAGTTTAGAAATTGATTTTGGTAAACCAACTGTTTTCAACAGATTATTGATTCAAGAATATGTGGTCTTGGGTCAGCGGATCAAAGCTTTTTCTTTGGAAAAAGAAGTGAATGGAAACTGGGAAAAGGTAACAGAAGCAACGACTGTAGGTCATAAAAGGATTTTAAGGTTCCCAGATACGGAAGCACAAAAAATCAGAGTAAACTTCTTGGATTCCAAGGATGTGCCAGTGATTGCAGAAGTGGGCGTTTACCATGCACCAAAGCTATTGTTACCACCGACTACTAAAAGATCCACTTCAGGAGAAGTGACTTTAAATGCGCCAGATACCAATTTGGAATTATATTATACCTTGGATGGAAGCAATCCTACGAAGGATAGCCAAGCATATACGGGTCCAATTCCAGTAACTAAAGCGACAACCTTGCTGGCAAGTTCTTATGATCCTGCCACAGATAAAATCTCCGACCCGGTTCGACTGGATCTGGACTTACCAAAAGGGACATGGAAAGCCATTGGAGATGAGGACGCGAAAGCCATCGATGAAAATACCTATACGTATTTCACCAGCAAGAATGGGAGGTTGACCATAGATTTGGGAGAATCAGTCGAAATCCAAGGTTTCAGCTATATGCCAATGCAGGCAAGATATCCAAGTGGAATCATTACCAACTTTGAGTTTCAGGTAAGTATTGATGGGAATTCCTGGAAAACAGTGGCTTCTGGTGAATTTTCCAACATTGTGAATAGCCCAATTGAGCAATTGGTACGATTTGATCCGGTTAATGCGAAATTCATTCGATTGAAAGCATCCAAAACTGCCGATGGCAATGGAGCTACATTTGGTGAAGTAGGAGTCTTAACAAACTAGTCTAGCAGGTAAGTTTGGGCAAATTGTGCCATCAATCATAAAAAAATAGATTTTGATGACCTTTTTGGTTACATTATTTACCCGATTTAAAAATTACCCAAAATAATATATCTATGAATAGAAGGATTGCCTTGAGGCATCTGGCATTGATTTCCGGAGGATTGGCATTTATTCCCTCCTGTGATTTCAGTTCAGATGATATCCTCACCGCTTATGAGAATTTAAAAATTACCCAATCCCAGAAGCAATTGCTGGGAGATATATCCAATGTCATTATTCCAGCTGGAGAGATTAAAGGTGCTCTTGAGATTGAAGTACCTGATTTTATTTTGGTCATGGTGGATGATTGCTTGACATCAGAGCAGCAAACGCTTTTCACCATTGGGTTGACCGCATTCCCCGAATATGCAAAGAATACTGGGAATGAAAACTTTAGCGGATTGAGTAATAAAGAAAAAGAAACTGTCATCCTTTCTGGACAGAAATTGGAAGGAGATGAAACAGAAGAAGGAGCTACTAACAAAGCTATTTCTTATTTTTTGAATACAACCAAACGATTTACCATTCAAGGCTATATGGCCTCTGAATATATCCAGTCTGAAATTATGCCATATTCCTTAATTCCAGGGGCTTACAATGGCTCTGTTTTGATCTCGGATATCCAAAAACCTAGAATCAATGGCTAATCTAAATATCCAAAGTAAAGAACAACGTACGTACGAAGCCATTGTCATCGGATCTGGGATCAGCGGAAGCTGGGCAGCGAAAGAATTATGTGATTTGGGTGTAAAAACTCTGATGTTGGAACGTGGAAGGAATGTGGAGCATATCAAGGATTACCCAACCACCAATATGCTTCCTTATGAATTTGAGCATAGAGGTCAGGTTCCCCAAAAAATAAAAGATGAAAATCCTGTAGTCAGCAAGTGCTATGCATTTCGTGAGGATGCGATGCATTTCTTTGTCAAAGACGCTGAGCATCCCTATGTGCAGGAAAAACCCTTTGATTGGATTCGTGGCTATCAAGTAGGAGGAAAGTCACTATTATGGGCCAGACAAGTACAGCGTTGGTCTGACTTTGATTTTGAAGGACCGGCCAGAGATGGTTTTGCGGTAGATTGGCCGATCAGATACAAGGATATTGCTTCTTGGTACAGCCATGTGGAGAAGTTTGCCGGAGTTTCGGGTAATAAAGACGGATTACCGAATTTGCCAGATGGGGAGTTTTTGCCTGGATATGATCTTAATATTGTGGAGAAGCACTTTCAGGAACAACTGAAAAAGAATTATGGCAATGATCGTCATATGATTTCTGCCCGTTGTGCACACATTCATGAGGCTAGGCCAGAATTTACCGCTCAAGGCAGGGCTTTTTGTCAAAACAGAAATCTTTGTCAACGAGGATGTCCTTTTGGAGGCTATTTCAGTTCCAATTCATCGACTATTCCTTGGGCTTTGAAAACTGGGAATCTGACATTGAGACCAGATGCCGTGGTTCATTCCATCATTTATGATGATGCGGCGGGAAAAGCAACTGGAGTAAGAATCATTGATGCGCATACCAAAGAAATGGAGGAGTTTTATGCTCCGGTGATTTTCCTGAATGCAGCGGCTTTGAACTCCAATTTGATCTTAATGAATTCTACTTCCAATCGTTTTCCAAACGGTTTAGGAAATGACAATGGTCTATTAGGTAAATATGTGGCCTTCCATAATTACAGAGCTCAGGTTTCTGGGCAGTATGAAGGTCATTTAGAGTACACCACTTCGGGAGGAAGACCTACCAGTGGGTATTTTCCAAGATTCCGGAATGTGTACAAGCAGGAAACGGATTTCCTTCGTGGTTATGCAGCCGGTTTCTCTGCCAGCCGTGGGGTAAGGCCTAATACAGAAGGAATCGGAATGGATTTGAAAAATAATTTGCTGAATCCTGATCAGTATGGGCCTTGGTATGTGGGTTCGCATATGATGGGAGAGACTATTCCAAAGGAAAGCAATTATGTGGCCTTGGATCCTAACTTGACGGATCCATATGGTATGCCTCAGCTGAAAATCCATGTGGATTACGATGACAACGACGAGAAGATGATCAAGGATTATCAAGAGCAGATGTCAGAGATGTTTGAGAAAGCTGGTTTTACCAATATTCGAGTGAATGATGACCACCGGGTTCCGGGTTTAGATATCCATGAAATGGGAGGCGTAAGAATGGGCAAAGACCCGAAAACATCCCTGCTGAATGCCAACCATCAGCTTCATGCCGTACCGAATGTGTATGTTACAGATGGAGCAAGTATGACTTCTACTTCTACGCAAAACCCTTCCTTGACTTATATGGCCTTTGCGGCAAGAGCAGCGCATCATGCGGTTGCGGAAAGCAAAAAATAAGTCTGAAAGTCAGAAATCTAAAATCAGAAGTCTGAAAATGGGCTAGAAGTCATTTCGACTGGAGCCTTCCTACTGGAGGTAGGAAATCTCTCTAAAATAAACCATTTCAAAAACCCTCTTGGAATAGATTCTGGGAGGGTTTTTTGATCTTCGGGTTTCTAAGATTTTTTTAGCTCTTCGGGATTTGCAATCCCGAAGTTTTTTCCGAAGATTTTTAATCTTCAATTAAGTATCGACTTTACTTTAAAGAATATTATTTCAATTAAAACAAGGATTACCTAAATTATTAGATGGTTCAGTTTGCCGGATTGAAAATCTTATGATTAAGGTTCAGGATTGCATCCTCGATAGAAATCGGGACCTGAACAGCGGGGATTTTGAATCCAACTTTGCGAAATATATATCTTTATATTCGGGAGACTCTGAAATTCAACATAATTATATGGCTGAAAATATGGTGGATAAGATAGCTAGCGTACTTTCTCAAATTCATTCAAGTTTGGGTAAACAAAGTTTTCTTAGTGATCCTGACGTAATAGCTGAATTTCCAAAAGGATTGCCATCTGATTTTTACCATGGCATTGCATGGAATGGGTTAAAGTTTACTGATCTCTGGAGGTATAATCTACCCGATCGAGTAAGTTATGAAAAGTATCAAAGAGTGGGGGCAGAAAACCTTACTTATAATTGTAATTCTAATTAGTCATGAAAAATGTTCTATTTTTCATTTTATTTCTTTGCATTTTAGCTTGTAATCCTTCAAATACAAATGGCTCTAAGAACTATAATCAAAGAAAAATTGGTCAAAAAGGTGAACTTGTTATTGTGTTTAACAGGTATTCAGAAAATACTGAATTAAATAAAAGGTCTACCGAGCCAAATAAAAGTTTTCAATATTGGAGAGAAGGCTTTGAACCGCCTTTTGAAGACCCAAACCTTTATATTAGCGTTGCCCATGGTTTAGATCAAGGAAAGAAAAAAATTTCAAGAAGGGATTTGGCTGAGATGGAAGTCTGGTTTGATTCTGAAATGGGATATTTGGACTGGTTTCGACTCAATTTTGAAAAGTATTATATCATTTATGAAGATGAGTATTTAGTAAAAGGATCCCTACATCCTGAATTTGAGTTTCAGGCTTGGGAAGTGAAAATTGGTACAGGAGGGGTAGAATAGAATTAGGTAAGACTCTACTCTTCGGGTCCCGATGAATATGGATGATGTAACCCCGAAGTCCTTTCCGAAGATTTTTAATCCTCGATTCAATAATAACTTGATCCTGAAGAATGTTATTTCAAATTAAACTAGGTTTAACTAACTTGTTCTAAGGATTAGGTTTTATAGGATTAGAAATCCTACGATCTAAGTTCAGGATTGCATCCTCGCTAGCAATCGGGACCTGAACAGCTGGGCTTTAGGTGTGAATTTAGAATCCTGTAACGATGATTAATGATGAAAAGATATAATATAATTTTCGTTTTAAGTTCAATGATTTATATGCTCATTGCTAATGAAAGTTCTGCGCAATTGTCTAAAGAACAATATGATGTCCTCAATGTTAGTTACAAGGATACTTCTGTAAAATTGTTCAACTACACTATTGAAACTAAAGTCTGGAGTAAATTTTTAAATTCAAGTGATTTAGACTTTTACAAGTCTGCAACTTGTGATTTCTTCGATGAAGAATTTATTTTGGCTAGCCAAGAAGTTGAATCTAAACTTTGGGGATTGCACAGCAAACACTTAGAAAAAAAGAAACTCCCCGCTGGGATCGAGATTGTTGATAGATATGATCTTGCTCTTGTTAGAACAACTGAACCTATTATTGTTGGTAAGTATGCTTTTGTTTTTCAAGAGGCCGAAGATAATCAGTTTCTGTTTATCCTTATTAAAGAAAATGGAAAGTGGAATAGGCGATGTTCATTGGATTTATATCAAGAACCGTTTGTGGACCCAATTATCAAGTAGTATAAGTCTTCGGAGTTTGTGTTTGAAAAAGGGCCATACTCACCTGTTACTAAGGATTTAAGTTTTAAAGTTAGAAAACAAATCTAATAATGGTGTCAGTCCGAGCGGAGTCGAGGACAATTAAATTTTCATGTTTGAACAAGGCTTCGACTCCGCTCAGCCTGACACATTAACTAGCTCTTCGGGATTTGCAATCCCGAAGTACTTTTTTTAAGTTTTTCAACCACTAAATTACTGGATTATTAATCCTATGATCTAAGTTTAGGATTAAAAATCCTTAACAGCCGAGTTTTTAGAAATAAATGAACTAATTCTTGTTTGGTAATTTTTAAACTATCATTTTAAATATGTTTTTAAAGTATCAACTAAACAAATTTCATGAAAAACACTTTATCCCCCCCCCAAGTACAAAAACCTGAATAAATATTCTTCAGGCTTATTTTTGATGCTATTTTTAGTGACATCTTTTCTTTTTACTTCCTGTGTAGAAGAACCAGAAGCTCCAAAAATCCAAGCAGTAGAAAACGGTCAACTGATGAAAGTCAAAGCCTGGTTTGAAGAGAATAAAACGAAACTGAGACTTCCTGAGCGAGGCTTAAATTTCAGATCAGAATCCCAAGAATTGATTTTACCCTTTTTTGAAAAAGAACCTGATTGGGATAAATTTCATCATTATTACTTTACGGATGGTAGAGAAGTTTTTGAGGTGAGTTTAGAGGGTAATTCTCTTTATTTTCCAAAAGAAAAATCTAAACCAAAAAAGACTGCTGAATTAAAATACTTTCAGAATATTCTATTTGTCAAACACCAAACTGAAGATCGATTTGATCCTTTGATCATAAGGTATTACCCTGAAGAGATTGAATCTAATAGAAAATTTGAGGAGGTTAATTATCAGATGATTGATGAAAAGTGGAATGGTTGGATCGATTTATTTTCCTATGACGAACATTATTTGGTTGGGTATAAGATAGATAGAGGGCAGGTTACCCACACTCGAACTATGCAAAAAGGAATGGAAAATGGGAAAAAGTCTTTTGGATATGAAAATAAAGATGTGGTATATAGATGTTATGAGGTAGCCACAGACTGGTACGATGGAAGAACTGGAGAGTATTTGGATACTACACATAGCACGACTTGTGATTTTGTAGAAGATGGAAATACTACAGGTGGAGGGGCCCCAGTCGGAGGAACTTATTCAGGAGGAAGTTCTGGTTCAGGATATTATCCACCAGAAGTTCCCGCACCTAAATTAACTATTTATATAGATTCATCTAT
This sequence comes from Algoriphagus halophilus, assembly GCF_900129785.1. Lineage (NCBI taxonomy): Bacteria > Pseudomonadati > Bacteroidota > Cytophagia > Cytophagales > Cyclobacteriaceae > Algoriphagus > Algoriphagus halophilus. The sequence goes on along the minus strand of NZ_FSRC01000002.1, from coordinate 383,307 downwards.
TAGGAATGACCCACGAATCAGTTGTATATTAGATAAGTTTTCACTTGGATCTTTCGTTAAAGATATTGCTGAAATCACAGAAACAGAAGATTTAAATACAAATTCAATATTAAAACTAGAATCATTACCATTAGATAGAAACGGTCAGACTGTTAAAAGGAATGGTCAATATGTAATATCTATTAATTCAAATTATTTAGATAGGCCAGATCTTTTGATTGCAAGAACATTTCTTCATGAACTAGTTCATGCTGAAATTATGGCAACATTAGAAGCAAATGGTATTACCCCTTTGGATGCAAATTTTGCTCAAAATTTCAATAATTCCGTAAGTGTTTTATACGGAACAACAAATCTTAGTGGAAACCAGCATCATACTTACATGGCCGAGCAACTTTTGTTCGAAATGGGGACTGAATTGATGAATATTCATAAAACCTATTTTGTGGAAGATTTTGAAAAATTAATTCAGGAAGCTAACAGTCAAGGTGCATACCCAAAAGGAATACCAGTTGATTTTTATATGAATTTATTTTGGGATGGGCTCAAAAATACTCATGCTTTTGATATAATGAAGTCTATAGAAACCAATTACCCAATTTTATCACCATACGAAAAGTATATTAGAGATTCAGACCTTTCAATGAATTTGGACAAACCATGTGGAAACTAATATTGATCTTAACCTTATTTTGGAGGGTTTTTCCTTTTGATCAAAAGGACGCAGTAATAATTGTATTGGATGATTGCGAAAAATGGAGGATCGTAAGAAATGGATTAGGTGATGAAAGAAATTTCATTTACAATAAAGAATTGCCAGACTATCTAGGAGTCTTTTTAAGTCACGTTAATAAGAAGGATAAACCTGAGCTTCAAACTAGGAAATTGACACTGAAAGAGATTCAAGATAAGGAGTTTTATTATTCTTCTGAATTAAATTTTTACGATTGGAATGATATTGACCAATTGAAAAACAGAAAGGTATTTATTGTAATTGCCGAAGATTTTTGTTCCAGAAATAGGTTTGTATATGGTTATTCATTTACACTTTATGAGGTGAACATATATTTTCAAAGGAATGAATGAAAAAAGTTAAATTGTAAAATCTAAAGTCTGAAATTTGAAAACCTTTGCTAGGCCTAAATTGAAATTACGCCTTCATATTCTATCGAATTTGTAATTCGATTAAAAGGTGAAATTTCATCAACTAAATTCCAAACAGTTGGAGATTTATAAGAATAGTAGAGTGGTAATACAAATCCCATCCAGTTCATCGTGAAATTGGAGCAATTGGATAAGAACCAATCAATATTAAAAACTTCTTATTATGAATATTTTTAGGTCTTTGAGCTTCTAATAACTTAAAATCATCAAAAAAAATCAGAATATTTTTAGCTGTACTTAAAAAACAATTAGACTTTTTCATTATTGATATTGATTAATGTCTACATATAATCATGAATATATCAATAAAAAATATAATATAAACTATATAAAAAGCATTTCATATATATAAAAATGAATTTCATTTTCTTGTTACTTTCATATTAAAATCATTTAATTTACTCTTAGATATTTTTATAACTTTTTTAATCATGAAAAATTTCAAGAAAAATTATGTGGCTTTTATACTGATTTTTTTCCAATTGATCTTGGTTACTGCCTGTCATTTGGATGATGAAAATACCAGTATAAAGCCTACTGACGAAACTGGATTCTCTAAGCCTGATTTACCAGTGCCAGGAGAAGGTAAAAAGGATCCTACTTCGGGAGAAAATACTGCCTTAGTTGGAGATGGTTGGGCGATCGCAAAAGATATTCCTTTGTCTTTCGGTGCAGAAACTATTTTTGGTGAAAGTTCTGAAGTACATTCTTACAAAGCTACTGTGATTAATGGAGTAGTAGGTGGTTCGTTTGAAGCATTTAACTATGACAAAAACGGTGTTATGAGAAAGGATGCAAAAGGGAATGTGACCTGTGTTGTTTTTCAAAAAGATTGCAAAACTGTTAGAATGACTGGCATCATCACCGAAAGTACTGATCCGTTTTATATTGGGAAATATGCAATTTGGACAGTGGTGGACAATGGTGATGAATTAGATCAGACCACTGATTTAAGATATGGCGTACCAGAAGCTACAGCCTTGTACCATTGCTCGAATGGCTATTCCTTAGATTACTTTTCAGAAGGTCTATTCTTGACTACTGAAGGAGATATCAAAGTAGAATGTAAGGCATGCGATGATTAATTTTTCATTAGAAAGGTAACTTCCCCAAATCCACATTTCCGCCAGATAGGATAATCCCGACTTTCTTTCCTTCAAAGCGATCCTGATTTGCCAATAAAGCTGCTAAGGGTACTGCACAGGAAGGTTCTATGACTATTTTCATTCGCTCATAAATCAAGCGCATGGCTTCGATAATCTGAGGATCAGTTGCCAGAAGAATATCTGAAACGTAATTCTGTATCAGTTTGAAATTCAAAACTCCCAATGAGGTCAATAGTCCGTCAGCAATCGTATTGGGTTCTGATTGCGGAATGATTTTTCCCGCATGGAAGGATTGAAAAGCATCATCTGCTCCTGCTGGTTCTCCTGCGATTATTTCAATTTCCGGGTTTAGATAATGGGTCGTCAATGCCGTCCCTCCTAATAGACCTCCGCCTCCTACTGGGGCCATGATGATATCCAAATCGGGTTGATCCTCTAATAATTCCAACGCACAAGTCGCTTGTCCTTCGATCACATCCATAAAATCGTAAGGAGGGATGAAGGTTGCTCCGGTTTTGGCGACTACTTCCTCCAAGGTGGTTTCTCTTGCTTTGAGATTGGGTTCGCACTCAATTATTTCTCCACCATAGCCTTTGACTGCTTTCTTTTTGATCTCTGGTGCATTGGAAGGCATTACAATGTAAGAGGGGATTCCTGCTACATTAGCTGCTCTTGCCAAGGCAGCGGCATGATTACCACTGCTATGAGTCGCAACTCCCTTTTTTTTCTGCGCATCAGTCAATTTCATCACCGCATTGGCAGCCCCTCTTGCCTTAAATGCTCCCACTTTCTGAAAATTCTCGCATTTGAAAAAAATCTCACAACCAGCAATCTCATTGATAGCAGAAGAACTTAAAATTGGAGTTCGATGGATAAATGGCTGAATGCGTTTGTGGGCAGCTTTGATGTCAGCTAGTGAAGGGAAAGATTGGCTCATGTTTCGAAAATAGGGAATTGAAGAGAATTTTTGAATTAAAGTTTTTTCAATTATCCATAGTGGAGAGAATACTCCTTTGAGATATTTAGGAAAAAAGTAATAGCTGTCAGTCCGAGCGGAGTCGAGGACAATTAAATTTCCTTGTTTGAACAAGGCTTCGACTTCGCTCAGCCTGACACCTTAATTAAATATAACTAATCGCCTATAAAACAAATCCCCATTGACAGCTCCTCTCAAATTGTTTTCACATATGATTCAAACAAATCCCCGGAGTTTTTATCTTCAAGCATGAATTGGAATGAATTGGATTTTTACCCTGTGATGGGTGAGGCCCTAACAGAAAGTAATACGTTGAAAATGGATTTTAGTCCATCTAACAAAGCATTGGCTTCCATAGAACTAAGTAATACCCAGTCTTTTCACGATTATGTGTTCCAAGAGCTTGCAAAGGAAAATAAAAAGTATGGAATTGGGGGGTACTTTGAACATCGAGCGATTTACCAACGCTCCGAAGTATTTTCTACTCAGGAATCTGATTTCCGAAATATTCATTTGGGTGTAGATATATGGGCAGAGTCAGGGACTCCTGTTTTTACACCTTTTGAAGGGGAAGTGTATAGTTTACAGGATAATCAAGGCTTTGGAGATTATGGGGCTACCTTTATCATAAAACATATAATTAATGGACAACCTCTGTATTCCCTATATGGTCATTTGATGCGTACCGATCTTACTCTATGGAAAGTTGGAGATCAGGTAAAGCCTGGAGATTTGTTATGTCATATTGGACCTTTCCCCGAAAATGGGGATTGGCCTCCGCATTTACATTTTCAATTGATGTGGGATATGTTAGGGAATTTTGGCGATTTTCCAGGAGTATGTTCTCAACGTGAAATAGAAAAGTTTCGGACCGTTTGTCCTGACCCTAACTTAATGATAAGATGCCCTTTGATTTAAGAATTGGCCTTAGTAATTAACCGTAGCCCTTCTAGAGTTAGGTTTCTATCAATTTCATTGAATACTTCGGTCAATGGAGTCAATACAGACGATAATCCTCCCGTTGCTATCACTTGGTAGCTTTGTTGGGTTTCCTTTTCTATCGTCTCTATCATCCCTTTGACTAAGCCTGTATAGCCATACAAAATGCCGGCTTGAATCGCATGAACTGTGCTTTGCCCCAAGGCTGATTCAGGCATTTTCAATTCTACGGCAGGAAGTTTAGCTGTATTGTTAAACAGTGAATTGATGGCGGTTCTAAGTCCAGGGACAATGTTTATTCCTTTGATCTTTCCTGTCTGGTCAACCACAGTAAAGGTCAATGCAGTACCGAAATCTACAATGATGACGGACTTTTGGTACTTGGAATAAGCGGCCATTACATTGCACATCAAATCAGATCCAATTTCTGTGGGACGCAAAGATTTGACTGGAAGTTTTGGGTAGCTTTTGGGAGAAATCACATAAGGGTTGGTTCCAAAATAATTTTGACAAAACTCTATAATGGAATTATTTATTTCTGGCACTACGGAGCTAAATCCAATTTCTGAAATGCTGGTAGGAGAGATTCCATGTTCCAAAAAATAGAGTGGTACTTTTTTGCTGAGTTGTGAATGTAGTTTAGGTCCTTTGGTTTCTATCCTAAAGTGATTAGTCCATTTTTTATCCTTTTCATGGTAAAGGGCAAACACCACATTGGAATTACCTGCATCTATTGCTAAAAACATTGTTTCTTTGATTTCATTAAATTTAGCTTTTCAAAAAAGGAAATTCCAAATAATAACCTCCTAATTAAAATAGAAATGTATTCATTGCGAGAAGGCCAAGTTGAAGACCTCCCAAGGGTTTTAGAATTAGTACAAGAATTAGCGCTGTATGAAAAAGCACCGGAACAGGTGACTAACACGGTGGAAATGATGAAAGAGGATGGCTTCGGTCCTAATCCTGTATATGGAATGTTCGTTTGCGAGAAAGATGATACCAAGGAAATCATTGGAATTGCCATCTATTACTACCGATATAGTACTTGGAAAGGGAAGAGACTTTATTTGGAAGATTTGATTGTGACTCAATCGGAGAGAGGGAAAGGAGCAGGGAAATTGCTTTTAGAGCGTGTCATGGCCAAATCTTTGGAAGATGGCTGTACGGGAATGATGTGGCAAGTGTTGGACTGGAACGAACCAGCGATCAATTTTTATAAAAAGTATGGAGCGAGTATTGAAGGAGGGTGGTACAACGTACACATCCAAGATTATGAGATCAAAGAGGTATTGTCTTAAGGTTCAGCAAAACACTTTAAATAAAAAAATCCGGCACATGGGCCGGATTTTTTTATTTAGATCTGATGTCAAATTAGCCTTTGATGCTGTAGTTTGGAGCTTCTCTGGTGACACTTACATCATGAGGGTGTGATTCTTTTACCCCTGCTGCAGTGATTTTCACAAATTTGCCATCTCTTTGTAAATCTTCAATGGTTTTGGTGCCACAGTATCCCATACCAGCCTGAAGTCCGCCTACAAGCTGATAAAGTACTTCTGCTACCAAACCCTTATATGGAACTCTACCAACGATACCTTCTGGGACCAGTTTTTTGATATTGTCTTCAGCATCTTGGAAGTAACGGTCCTTTGATCCGGATTCCATAGCTTCTAAAGAGCCCATTCCTCTATAGGACTTGAATTTTCTGCCTTGGAAAATAATCATCTCTCCTGGAGCTTCTTCTGTTCCTGCCAATAGTGACCCGATCATGATTGAACTTCCTCCAGCAGCAACCGCTTTTACCAAATCTCCTGAATATCGAATACCACCGTCTGCAATTACTGGAACTCCACGGTCTTTCAATACTTGGGAACATTCAAAAACAGCTGATAGCTGAGGAACTCCTACTCCTGCGATGATTCTGGTAGTACAAATGGATCCAGGGCCTACACCTACTTTTACAGCATCTGCACCAGCATCTGCTAATGCTATGGCTGCTTCAGGAGTAGCGATATTCCCTACGATTACCTCCAAGTCTGGGAATGCATCCTTGATTTTCTTACACGTATCAATTACTCCTTTGGAATGTCCATGAGCAGTGTCAATAGAAACTACATCCACGCCAGCATTTTTCAATGCCTCTACTCTTTCTACAATGTCGGCAGTAACACCTACTGCAGCTCCGACTCTTAATCTTCCATATTCATCCTTACAAGCATTAGGCTTGTCTTTTCTCTTTAGAATATCCTTGTAGGTAATTAAACCTGTCAGTTTGTTGTCTTCGTCAACAATAGGAAGCTTTTCGATCTTGTATTCCTGAAGGATTTCTTCTGCCTGCTCTAGAGAAACCCCAGATTTTGCAGTGATCAGGTTCTCAATCGTCATGATCTCTCTTATCGGACGATTTTGATCTTTGATGAATCGAAGGTCTCTGTTGGTGATAATGCCCTTTAAAGTTCTATTTTTATCCACAACCGGAATACCACCAATATGATATTCACGCATAATTGTTTCTGCATCACGAACTTTGGCATCGATGTTTAATGTGATAGGGTCCAAAATCATCCCAGCCTGAGAGCGCTTTACTTTGCGTACTTGCGCGGCTTGTTGCTCGATAGACATGTTTTTGTGGATGAATCCCAAACCGCCTTCTAAAGCAATAGCAATTGCTAATTCAGCCTCTGTAACCGTGTCCATTGCAGCGGAAACCAAAGGAATGTTCAGCCTGATTTTTTTGGTGAGTTGTGTGGAGGTATTCGTGTCTCTTGGCAAGACTTCTGAATATCCTGGAACAAGAAGCACATCGTCGTAGGTGAGTGCTTCATAAAGGAACTTGTCGGAGTTTCTATTCATGGCAAATATTGGTTGTAGGTAACCCTATTTGCCCGTCAAAATTACAAACAAAATTCTTTATCAAACTAATCTTTGACAAAATTAATATTGAAACTCAGCAGAAAATTTGAAGAAAATGAAATTTCCTTTTAAAAATCAGGTAGAGAATTGCTGTGCAAAGGGCTCTTGAACCAATTTTTTGGAATGGATTACCCTGATGATAATATAAAGTAAAAGACCTGTGGGGCCAGCTATAAATGTCAAAACCAAACATGGAAGTAAAATCCACCGGTTAATTCCACACTTGTCTGCATTATGACAAATCCACATACCCACGAATAAATCAAACGTTAAGTAATGAATCCAACCAGCCAAAAGTGCATCATCGCTACTGAAAAGCAATTTCACATTCGCTAAGGTATCGAATCCTCCTCCTGTGTCGGCTCCCATCCCACGGATAATATAAAACAGGTAAAGCCCACCCAGCAAAACGAAAATAATGCTGAATAAAAATTGGTAAACCCATCGTTTTTGGTACAAGACAAACAGAAAGATCCAGCACAGAAACGCGATGGAGTTGGCGATGGTAAAAATCAATTCTAACTTCATTGCTTTAAAAATTAAGCTATGAAGTTAGAAATAACTTTTTGATTTTGAGGAATATAAGTTCTAAAACTATTTTTTAAGAAGTCGGGCAATATAGAATCCATCAAACCCGCTTTCGTGAGAAAGAACTTTGTGGTCTTCAATCAATTCAAAATTCTTTCCCGCTTCACTGTTTAGGAATTTTTGTACCTGTTCCTGATTCTCCGAAGGTAAAATACTGCAAGTAGCATAAACCATTTGTCCGCCTGGTTTAAGCATGGATGGATAGGATTGGAGAATCTCCTGTTGCGTTTGCTTTACTTTTTCAATTGACTCTGGACTTAGCTTCCATTTAGTGTCTGGATTTCTTTTTAAAACTCCTAAACCAGAGCAAGGAACGTCTAGCAACAAACGGTCGGCAGATTCTTTTAACCTTTTGATGGTTTTGGAGCCTTCAATGACTTTTCTTTCGATGATGGATACCCCATCTCTTCTTGCTCTTAGCTTGGTCTGTTGTAATTTCCATTCTTCCACATCCATGGAGAGGATTTTGCCTTTGTTTTCCATTAAAGCTGCTAAATGCAAGGATTTGCCACCTGCACCTGCACAAGCATCGATCACTCGCATTCCTGGTTCAACCGCAAGCGAATCCGCTACTAACTGAGAGGAACCATCCTGTACTTCAAATAAACCTTCTTTGAAGGCAGGGTGTCTGAATACATTTTGTCGCTCATCTAAGATTAAAGCATCTTTATATCCTTTGATGATATGAGTTTGGATATTGGATTCCGCAAGTATGTTCTTCAGTTTTTCGCGAGTAGTTTTTAGTGTGTTTACCCGCAAAACCACATCTGCTTCTTGATTTAAGCTGTGGATTTCCGCTTCCCATTTATCTCCCAATTCCTTCTGCCCTAGTTCCTCTAACCAATCAGGGATAGATTCAATCAAAGCTGGGTCTTCCAGTTTCTCATACTTTCCTTTGAGTTTCTCAGGCTGGATTTTTTGAAATTCTTCCCAAGGCGGAAGACTGTGTCCTTGCATGAGCCAATATGTTCCGAAAAGATCATATGGATTATTGGAAGGGCTAAGGTAATTGATGAGCCTCCACCAACGAACCATTTCATAAGTCGTTTCGGCAATAAATGAACGGTCACGTGCTCCCCATTTAGGGTTGGACTTGAGTGTTCTTTCAATCACTTTATCGGCATATTGCCCTTCTTCGAAAATCGCTGCAAGTGCAGAATGCACCCCGCGTATGGTATTGTTATGTAGCTTCATGGGAAAGAAATTCTCCACAAAGGTAGTTTTTCTTTCTGTTCTCTGGGAATCAGTTTTTAAAATGGGCTAAAGATCAAGCCAAAACGTACTCCATCTCTTGCAACAGCCGAGCCAAAATCGGTGTGATTTCCAAAATATTGGGTAGAAGCACCGTAAAAAGGATCGTAAGCAAAATCTATGGTAGGATTCACTTCTCTTTTATCTTTTAAGATTTGTTTTCTGTATTCCAGAAGATTGGCTCTTATTTCCATGCTAATCCAAGGTTTCCATTGGTAAGCAAAGGCGAGATCCATCCCAACTCTCCAATTGGTTTCTTTCATCGGAATTTCCATCCGATAATAGGCGATACTCAGGCAAGTGGAACAGTAGTCATTTAATGATTCTTCGTAGTTGCAATTTGGGCAAGGAAAATAGAACCCGAAATCAGGAGCCAGGACTATATTCCCATCCTTTCCAGATTCTTTCATTCCATACAGGTTGAAATTCAGGGAGGTCTTTTTACCTAGACTGATGAATTTCTTTAAAAATAGCCCATACCCACGAAGATTATTTTTCATGGAAGCTTCCTGATACACATTCCTAGAACCGATGATTGGGTAATACTCATTTTCATCAGGTTCCCCATAAATTGGATAGCTAAACTCGATGGGGGAAACCTGACTTTGATAAGAGCTAAAGTTGGACAGGATTCCAATTGACCAATCGTTTTGTAGTTTGAAACCAACCATGGGGCGGATACTTCCCAGCATATTTCGTTGAACCGCCAATGGGTCAGATTGGCGTAAGCTCCGTTGCCAGTAGCTGGCATCAAAACCAAAATAAAATTTGGAATCTGCATTTTGCGCCATGCTGCCCAATGAGAAAAATAGGGCAAAAATCAAGAGTTGAATTTTTTTCATCTTAGAAAGAATAGGGATTGCTACCTTTACGGTAAATTAAGGTCATTCGCTACAGATATGAGCAACTATAACGAACTAGTAAAACAATGGGCGAGTGAGCTCACTCAGTATTCTCCAGAAGAGGCAAACAACTTGATAAACTGGCTTTTAGAATACCATTTAGGAATCCGAAAAGTAGATATGTTAGATGCATTTGAGGAAAATAGTTTGTCAGAATCCCTCTACCAGGACTTCGAACGACTAAAGTCTGGAGAACCTGTTCAATACATCATTGGGAAGGCCCCTTTTTATGGAAGAGAATTCTTTGTGGATGAATCTGTACTCATTCCAAGAAATGAGACAGAGGAATTAGTGCATATGATCATCAAGGAAAACCCAACTCCAGGAATGAAAATCTTGGACATTGGGACAGGTTCCGGTTGTATTCCGATCAGCTTAGCCTTGGAAATGAAAGACTCGGAAGTATATACGGCCGATGTATCTGAAGATGCCATTGAAGTGGCCATGGAAAATGCGGAACATCTTGAGGCTGAAGTGACTTTCCTACACTTGGATATTTTAAAGGAGATGCCAAACCTATCTGATTTGGATATTTTGGTAAGCAATCCTCCTTATGTGCCTGAAGCGGAATGGGTGGATCTGCACAGTAATGTGCGCGATTTTGAACCCGGATTAGCCCTATTTGTTCCAGATCATGATCCCTTGTTGTTTTATCGAGTGATTGCTGAAAAAGCGAAGATGTTATTGAGGCCAGGAGGCAAACTGTATTATGAGATTCATAATAATTTTGGACCAGAAACAGTGGAATTGTTGGAAGGATTGGGCTACAAGGAGATAAATTTGGTTCGTGATCTAAATGATAAGAACCGAATGGTTTCAGCAATTTTTCCTGGTTGATCAGCGGATTTGTTCACCAATCCAAAATATTCCTGAAGCCTTAATTTCAGTTATCCCTTCTGGAACTTCCAAAAATGTTGCATAGGTGATGGGCAGTATTAGCTTCCCATTTTCGTTGATAACTTCCACAGGAAGGCCTTCTTTTGCATGAATATGGATGGTGGACTTTGCAAACCACTTTTTAAAGTCCCCTTCTTTAACTGGATAGTACTTCCAATCTCCATCTAGTAAGGTAAGGTCCATTAGCTGAATCTTATCTTGCAGGTCTAAGGCTTGCAGATGAGGGATTCCAATCAAATGGGCTGCGTAGTGTTTGCTCGCCAATAAATATTGTAAGCCTTCTTCCAGGGCATTTTCAGGTGTTGAATTCAAAAAACGCACAGGGTATTGTTCCTCCAGAAGCTGAATATTTTCCTTTTGGAAGGACTCGGAGCCTAAGATTACGTCAATTTTGATTCCCCAACTCAGGACTTGATCCAAGGCCTGTTCTGCAACCAATACTGTTGGAACCCATTCTAATAAAGGAGAAACCTGGTCAAAATGAATCTCATCCGCATTTAAGATAAAAACGGCTGGTTCTTGTTGTTCTTTGACGAAATGATGGGAAGACATAGGGATTAACTCCAGAGTTTTTTGTAAAAATTGACAGCATTTTCGTACGCTAAACGTACCAAATTTTGTTCACTTAAATCCGTTTCTAAGTGGTCTAACAGGCTAGGATATTTACTTGAATTCTCTGCCAAAGGAAAGTAAAAAGGTATCCTCGAAGGATCTCCAAAATTTTTGGTGTAGAAGAAGTCCGAACCAAAACACATGGACTTTTTTCCTCCAATTTCAAAGCCGTGAAGTAAGTGCTCGAATAACCTTTCTGGAACATCATTGTCTAGAAAAGCCCGTAAAAAGTTCACGCCAATTATCCCACCTCGATGGATTACTTCCTTTGCAAATTCGTCAGTCAGATTTCTTCTATGATTCCAGATCTGTCTAAAATTAGAATGGCTGGCAATGATAGGAATGTTAAGCTTTTCCTGATCAATATGGTTTAAAATGCCCTCAGCCAATAAATCTGAAGTATGAGACAAATCAATTGGAATCTTTTTTCCTGCCATGTAATCCAGAATAAATTTGCCATCATCTTTTAAGCCTATTCCATCTGTATAATTCCCACCTCCAAATCTATTTTCAGTATGATGGGTCAAACTGATATAAGCTAGTTTTTGAGTTCTTTTCAAGATGCTGTCAAACTGGGATTTTATTTCAGTTAGAGAAGCTGTTTCATGACCGATTCCAGCAGCATTTTCTATGGAAGCAAGGATGCCTATGTTATTCTGGCTTTTCCAGTTGGCAAGAAAATCCTCATTGGCAAAACTCAAATCCGAGGGATTCTTTTCCAGTAATTCCAAAAAGATATCGGCTTGTTTGCTGGCCAATATCATCGAGTCAGGATTCACATCTGTATAAATTGCCATGACCTGCAAACGTACCCCGCCTGATTTCATTAAGGGAATGGCACAAGCTATATCATCTTTGGAATATGGGTTGGCTGCAGGGACTTTCGCGAGGTAAGAAAGCATGTCACAGTGTAAATCAGCAATAGGAAGACGCATGTTTTTGGGCTTTGGGACAAAGTAAACCAAAAAAGAGGATGATTTTTAATACTTTTAAGCCTGATATGTGTTACCTACTTTGAAAGGCAAATTTTATTTTTAACCGAAACAAAAAGCTAATGGCAATTGCAAAACCCTTCAATTTTAAAAAATGGATTGATGATAATAGACACCTGCTTAAACCACCGGTTGGGAATAAGCAAGTTTACCTTGAAAATGAGGATTTTATCATCATGGTCGTAGGAGGCCCTAATTCAAGAAAAGACTATCACTACAATGAGGGAGAGGAGTTTTTCTACCAAATAGAAGGGGATATCGTATTGAAGATTATTGAAGATGGTAAGCCAGTGGATGTACCGATCAAAGAAGGTGAGATTTTTCTACTTCCTCCAAAAGTTCCCCATTCTCCAAGGAGACCAGCTAATACTATCGGATTGGTCATTGAGCGATATAGAAAAGAAGGGGAAAAAGATGGGTTTATCTGGCACTGCGAAAATTGTGGAGAAAAACTGTATGAGGAATATGCCGATGTAACCGATATCGTCAATCAACTACCTCCCATCATGGAAAGGTTTTGGTCTAGTCCAGAGCATACTACCTGTAAAAACTGTGGAACGGTAATGCAAAAATAGTAGCTAAACAAACCAGTGAAACAAATAGCGGATGCATGATACAGCATCTTCAACCTTTAAATATATGACCCAAATAGATTATCAGTTTACCGAAGAATTTGCTAGAAAAATGGATGCAGAGGATCCCATCAATTCCTTCAGGGATCGATTTTTATTTCCTGAAGTAAATGGGGGAAAAGCAATTTATTTCTGTGGAAATTCTTTAGGCTTACAGCCCAAGTCAGTCAAATCCTATTTGGAGAAAGAATTGAATAATTGGGCAAATTTAGGAGTGGATGGGCATTTTCATGGAGAAGATGCCTGGTATCATGCAAGACAAAAGTCAAAACCGGCCTTGGCGCAGATCATGGGGGCACATACGCATGAGGTGGTGGCTATGAACAATCTCAGCTCCAATCTTCATTTTTTGATGGTGTCGTTTTACAGACCTACTTCAGAACGATTCAAAATCATTGTAGACGGAGGAGCATTCCCATCAGATATGTACATGTTGGAGACTCAGGTCAAATTTCATGGGTTGAATCCAGATGAAGCTATCGTTGAGTTGATTCCAAGAGATGGGGAGCATATCCTTCGGACGGAAGATATTATCTCCGAGATAATAAAGCATGGAGATTCCCTGGCGATGGTGAATATGGCGGGTTTACAATATTATACTGGTCAATTATTTGACATTAGGGAAATCACAGCAGCAGCGCATTCAGTAGGAGCGTATGCAGGGTTTGACCTGGCTCATGCAGCAGGAAATGCAGTACTTAAACTCCATGATTGGGAGGTGGATTTTGCCACTTGGTGTAGTTATAAGTATATGAATTCTGGTCCAGGCAATATTTCTGGAGTATTTGTCCACGAGCGATTTGCCGATAGACCTGATTTGCCAAGGTTTGCTGGATGGTGGGGACATGATGAGGGACAAAGATTCCTCATGGAAAAAGGATTTGTTCCGATGCATGGGGCTGACGGTTGGCAGGTTTCTAATACCAATATCTTGGCTTTGGCAGCCCATCAAGCTTCGCTGGATATATTCATGGAAGCTGGAATGAGCAATCTGCGGGCAAAAAGTGAAAAATTGACGGGGTATTTGGCCTACCTAATTGAGCAAATCAGTGGAAAATCAGGCATTTTGGAAATTATTACTCCGAAAAAACCTGATGAGAGGGGTTGTCAGTTATCTTTGCACATTCATCGTGGAGGCAAAGCTGTATTCGATGATTGGTATAGTCATGGAGTGGTAGGTGATTGGAGAAACCCAAATGTGATCCGATTAGCGCCTACTCCGCTGTATAATAGTTTCTTGGATGTTTTCAGATTTGCACAGATTTTGGAACAAAGCTTGAAAAAATTCGCTTAAGAAACTGGGATAAAACTTATCCGAATGAAAAAAAATGAAATAACTATTCTTGGAGCCGGTCTGATTGGCTCCCTGATGGCCATATATCTCAAGCGTCAAGGTCTTGATGTCACTGTTTACGATAAAAGACCTGACAAACGGAAAACTCCCTATTACGAAGGTGGTCGATCCATTAATATGGCATTGAGTCATAGAGGTTGGAAAAGCTTGGAAGAGGTGGGATTGAAAGATCAGGTGCTTCCTTTGTCTATTCCAATGTATGGTAGAAAAATCCATGATGAACATGGGGGGACTTCCTTTATCCCATACGGGAAAAAAGATCAAGCAATTTATTCCATTTCAAGAGGTAAATTCAATCAATTGTTGGCTGAAGAAGCTGAAAGACTTGGAGCTGAATTCAAATTTGAACATAAATGCCTAGAGGTAGATTTCCCATCGCAGAAAATCACCTTTGAAACAGCCGAAGGGGAAGAAACTTTAGATGCACCTGTGATTATTGGGGCTGATGGAGCATATTCAGCCCTTCGTTTAAGCATGCAAAAGCAAATCCGCTTTAACTATAAGCAGGAATATATTTCGCATGGATATAAGGAGCTGACCATTCCTGCCACCGCTGAGGGTGAGTTTGCAATGGATCCAAATGCATTACATATATGGCCAAGAGGTAAGTTTATGTTAATTGCTTTACCTAATCCCGATAAATCATTTACCTGTACTTTGTTTTTGCCCTTTGAAGGCACAAAAATCTGTTTTGATAAGATCACAGATGAAAAAGATCTTAAAAGCTTATTCAGCAATTATTTTGATGACGCTTATCAACTCATGCCTGATTTGTTGGAGGAGTTTTTCAGAAACCCTACCTCTGCGCTAGTAAATGTGGATTGTTATCCATGGGTGCAAGGAAAGAGTTTATTGATTGGAGACGCCTCTCATGCCATGGTGCCATTTTATGGTCAGGGGATGAATTGCGGTTTTGAGGATTGCTTTATTCTGAATGGACTAATAGATAAATTAGGAACTAACACCTGGGATCTGGTTTTTGAAAAATTCCAGAAAAACAGAAAAAGAGATACTGATGCGGTTTGTCAGCTGGCAATGGAAAATTTCATTGAAATGAGAGATTCTGTAGCTGATCCCAAATTTTTGTTGAGAAAGAAAATTGAAGCAAAACTTCATGAGTTATATCCTAACGACTGGATTCCACTCTATACATTGGTTACATTTTCAGATATCAGTTATTCTGAAGCCTATGCACAGGGTAAGTTGCAGGAAGAAATCATGGATAAAGTAATGGCTGATCCTTTGATTACTGAAAATTGGAATAAGCTCGATTATGAAGATATTATATTCCAGATGGAAACAGCAAAAGCGGTCTAAAAGGACCGCTTTTTTTATTTAATAGCTAATTGTGTCAATTCTTATTTTAAAATCTACGGGACGGAGAATCATAAACTTTGTTTTGAGAATGAAGCTATGGTGATTACTGCTTTGGAATTTTGATTTCTTCCTTCAGATTTAAAATCTCATCTAAATATTCCCTGCTATTGGAAAGTCTAGGGATTTTGTGTTGACCACCCAACTTTCCTTTTTTGCCTAGCCACATTTCAAAGATCCCGTGAGGTGCAGTATGAATGATAGGAGCTACTAAAGCAAGATCCTTGTGCCTTTTGGCATCATAATCTGAATTGACCTCACGTAAGTGCTGATCCAGAAGCAAGTTAAATTGATCTTGGTCTATGGGTTCCTTGTGGAACTCAATGAGCCATTCATGCGCCCCTTTGGATCCTGAGGTATCAAAATAAACCGGAGCAGCAGTGAAATTTGAGATGGTAGCTCCTGTATGTTCTGCGGCATATTGGATGGCTTTCTCAGCATTTTCTACAATGACCTCTTCTCCAAAAGCATTGATAAAATGTTTGGTCCTGCCTGAGATTTTGAATCGATAAGGTTTGGTGGAGGTAAATTTGACGGTATCTCCAATTTTATACCTCCATAGCCCTCCATTAGTGGAAATTACCAAGGCATAATTTTTCCCTATTTCCACTCCTGCCAATGGGACTACATTGGGGTCTTCTTTTTCCCAGTCTTCCATCGGAATGAATTCATAGAAAATTCCGTAATCCAACAGCAGAAGTAATTCTTCTGAGTTAGGTTTATCTTGGATGCCGAAAAATCCTTCAGAGGCATTGTAGGTTTCTACATACCGCATTTTTTCAGAAGGGATCAGTTCTTTGAAAAGACTTCTATAAGGCCCAAAAGCTACAGCACCATGAAAGAAAACTTCCAAATTGGGCCATACCTCCAATATGTTTTTTGCCTTTTTTATTTCTAGAATGCGCTGCATTAAAACCACTGTCCAAGTAGGAACACCTGCAATACAAGTGACATCCTCGTTCATGGTTTCTCTGGCCATTTTCTCAATTTTCGCCTCCCATTCACTCATCAAGGCTGTTTCCAAAGATGGAGTTCTGACAAATTGTGCCCAGATGGGGAGGTTTTGCATGATTACAGCGGAAATATCTCCAGCTCTGGCGGAACCTTGAGGATTTAAAGGATTCTTCTCTAGGGTTCCTCCAATGGTCAAGCTTTTTCCTGCAAATAGTCTGGAGTCAGGGTTATTGGCGATGTACAAGGAAACCATGTCTTTTCCACCGCTGTAATGGCAGTCCTCCAAGCTTTCGGTAGTAACAGGGATGTATTTGCTTCGGGAAGAAGTGGTTCCAGAAGATTTGGCAAACCATTCAATAGTGGTATTCCAAAGCACATTTTGAGTGCCTCTCATCGTTTTATCGATGTAGGGTTTGATCCCTTCATAATCAAGGATAGGAACTTGTCTGGCAAAATCATCATAGTGTTTGATTTTAGCGAAACCAAACTCCTTTCCAAATTCAGTGTTTTTTCCAGCCTCTATTAATTCAAAAAAAGTAGTGTCCTGGACCTGTATT
The DNA here is from genome assembly GCF_900129785.1 of Algoriphagus halophilus. Lineage (NCBI taxonomy): Bacteria > Pseudomonadati > Bacteroidota > Cytophagia > Cytophagales > Cyclobacteriaceae > Algoriphagus > Algoriphagus halophilus. The sequence goes on along the minus strand of NZ_FSRC01000002.1, from coordinate 366,099 downwards.
GGGTTTTTTTTAAAGTTTTCTATTTGACCAATCCGATTTTTAAAAATCCAGGTCATAAAGGAATTTAATACCTCCATTAATTAAAAATTTTGCGTTTTAGCTCAAACTGACTACCCAAATAAACTTTTCGGACTTGTTCATCAGCAGCAAGCTCTTCGGCGGTTCCGGCTTTCAATAATCTTCCTTCAAACATCAAATAGGCTCGATCTGTGATAGAAAGTGTTTCATTTACATTGTGGTCCGTGATCAGAATCCCGATATTTTTGGTCTTTAGTTTAGCTACTATTGTCTGGATCTCTTCAACTGCAATGGGGTCGACTCCCGCAAATGGCTCATCTAATAATACAAATTTAGGATCTACTGCCAAAGCCCTGGCAATTTCCGTTCTTCTTCTCTCTCCTCCAGAAAGTACCATCCCTAGGTTTTTCCTCACATGTGTTAAACTGAATTCTTCTAATAAACTTTCTACTTTCTCTTTACGCTCTTGCTTGGGCATTTTGGTCATTTCCAATACGGCCATGATATTTTCCTCCACAGAGAGTTTTCGAAATACCGAGGCTTCTTGGGCTAAATACCCTATTCCTAACTTAGCTCTCTTGTACATGGGAAGGCTTGTGATATTTTCACTTTCTAAAAATATCTTGCCTTCATTAGGTTGGACTAACCCCACAATCATGTAGAAAGAGGTGGTTTTACCTGCTCCATTTGGACCCAGCAAGCCTACAATTTCTCCTTGCTCTACTTGTACTGAAATATCATTCACTACACGGCGACCTTTGTAAATTTTGACGAGGTTGTCGGCTTTTAGAATCATATTAGTCAAATTTGATGTCTTTTACGTAGAGCTGCAAGCTGGATTTGTCACGGAAGAAATTTTCCCGCATTTCAGCCACAATATCAAAACGCATTTTTCCTTGTAACATTTTAACAATCGTGTGATCTGGATCCTTTACTCGGTCGGCTAACCCAAACCCTAAGCAAACAGGTTTCGTCACTTGACCATCTTGTACGATATTAAATCGAAGGTGTTTATCTTTTAGAATGATCACATTTTCGGCATAGGCTTGAGAAATTCTGAAAATAGGCTCCGTATTTCCTGGGCCAAAAGGTGCCATTTGCTTCAATATATTATAAAACTTATAATTTATTTGATCCAGTAGCAATTCATCGTCAATTTCTATGACAGGCTTCCTATGTACTTCTTCAATTCTTCTTTTGACTACCGACTCAAACATCCTTTGAAAGTCGGGTACCTTGTCTACCGAAAGGGTTAAACCAGCCGCATATTTATGTCCTCCAAATTGATCTAACAAACCAGAACATTCAGCGATTGCTTCGTAAATATCGAAGTCTACCACTGAACGTGCGCTTCCAGTAGCTTTTCCATTGGATTCGGTTAATATGATCGTAGGTCTATAATATTTTTCTATACATCGACTGGCGACAATTCCAATGACTCCTTTGTGCCAATCCTCTTTAAACAATACCGTAGAATTCCATTCTGAATCCATTTCTTGATCCGCGATCATCTCAAACGCCTCTTTGGTGATATTTTCATCAAAGTTTCTCCGAGTGGTATTCACCTCATCTACTAATTTGGCCCGTTCGATGGCTAAATTGAGATCGGTAGAAATTAACAACTCTACCGAAGCCTTGGCATGTTCCAGTCTTCCAGATGCATTGATTCTTGGGCCAATTTTAAAAACGATATCCGAGATGCCGATTTCTTTTTCAATTTTGGCACTCAGCATTAAGGCCTTTAATCCTGGTCTCGGGGTATTATTGATTCGGTCCAATCCATAATAAGCCAGAATTCTATTTTCTCCGGTTATAGGGACAATATCTGCAGCAATACTGACGACCAACAAATCCAAATATGGATACAAACCTGCTTCATCTATTCCGCGTCTTTTAGCATGTGCCTGAATTAATTTGAAACCTACTCCAGCACCACTAAGCTCTTTATAAGGGTATTCACAATCGGTTCTTTTAGCATCAAGTACGGCAATAGCCTGCGGTAATTCTTGTCCTGGAGTGTGGTGATCACAAATGATGAAATCTACACCTAGCTCTTTGGCAAGCTTCACTTTGTCAATGGCTTTGATTCCGCAGTCTAGCGCAATGACGAGCTTGTAATCGTTATCTGCAGCAAACCTTACTCCTTTATCGGAAATACCATAACCTTCTTTGTATCGGTCCGGGATATAAAAATCTACTCTACTATAAAAAGTCTGGAGAAAACTGTAAACCAAGGCAACCGCAGTAGTGCCATCTACATCATAGTCTCCATACACCAAGATTTTTTCATTTTGATCAATGGCTTGTTCAATCCTATCTATAGCTTCAGGCATATCTTTCATCAAGAAAGGATCATGCAGATGGCTTAAACTAGGTCTGAAATAGTTTTTGGCCTGCTCATAGTTCTCCACACCTCGATTAATCAACATATTAGCCAGGATTGGATTTACGTTGATATCCCTTCCTAGCTGCTCTACTAATTCTGGCGTTGCTCGTGGTTTCTGCTTCCAAACGTACTCCATGGTTTGATACTTGGGTTTAATAAAAGGTAGAAGTGAATCTAACTTAATCCGATAATTCGATAAAAAAGTTCTAAAAAAGAGAAATTGCCTTAAGCTTTACTCTTTTTGTATTGAAACCAAAAATAACCCGGAAATATGAGTGCTTTCAATTTCCAGTCATTTTTCTCTCTCAATGTTAGGCCTGAATCCTGATGCACAGTACGATACATTTTGCCTGCTAATAAGCAATGGCCTATTAATGCGGCGAATACAACTGCATAAATAATCAGTTCATTCATATTAGTCTTTTTGCAATATTAATGCAGCCCAATTGTCTTTGCTGTTTTTCTTGTAGAGGCTGAGACCTAAAGGAGCGGCACATTCCAGTAAATCTTCAATGTCTTCCGTATAGAATCCGCTCAGCAAAAGAAATCCTTTGGAATCTAATAACTCAGCATAGATCTCCATTTCGTCCAATAGGATGTTTTTATTGATGTTGGCTAAAATAATATCGAATTTCCCCTGTGGATTTACCTCTCGAATGGTTCCAATATCCATTCTGGTAGAAAGACCATTTAAATCGAAATTCTCATTGCCATTTTCCACACACCATTCATCAATATCAAAGGCTTCTATTTCTTGCGCTTCCAGCAAATGAGCCATAATTGCTAAGATTCCAGTTCCTGAACCCACGTCCAATACGCGTTTTCCTTTGTGGTCAATCTCGGCTTGATGCTTTAACATTTGGTAGGTGGTAGCATGGTGCCCAGTACCAAATGACATTTTGGGGTTGATGACAATTTCGTATTGAAACCCTGGGGCTGGGTCGTGGAACGAAGCTCTTACAAAAACAAGATCATCTACTTCTATAGGATCATAATTTTTTTCCCATTCCTCATTCCAGTTGACTTTTGGCATTTTACTTTCATGCCAGGAAATTTGAGCGGGAAGCTTATATTTTTCGATTAATTCCAAAAAAGCCTCCCGGTCAAATTCTTGTTCTGGTGCATAAGCATCCACTCCTTCTTCTGTTTCCAAAAAGGAATCAAAGCCTATCTCAGCTAATTCTGCAATTAGGATTTCCCGGAAATCTTCCAGGCAAGTGATTTTTAATTCCAGGTAATCCATTTCTAAATTAGAATGATTTGATGATGTCCATAAAGTCTCTTGATTTCAGAGAGGCTCCGCCGATCAATCCACCATCCACATCTTCCTTGGAGAATATTTCTTGTGCATTCTTAGGGTTGCAACTTCCACCATACAAAATAGAGGTTTCAGCAGCGATGTCTTTACCGTATTTGCTGGCAATATGTCTTCTAAGAGCAGCATGCATTTCCTGTGCCTGCTCAGCAGTGGCTGTTTTTCCGGTTCCAATTGCCCAGATAGGTTCATAGGCAATCACCACTTTGCTAAAATCTTCTGGGCTCAAGTCAAAAAGGCTTTCAGTTAGCTGAAATTTTACATTCGGCTCATGTGTTCCGGCAGTTCTGATATCCAAGGATTCGCCACAGCAGAAAATAGGTTTTAACCCATGGGCCAAAGCTTCTTTTACTTTGACAGCTAGCAGTTCGTTTCCTTCATGGAAGTATTCTCTTCTTTCACTATGACCAATGATGACATATTCTACTCCAAATGAAGCCAGGATTTTAGCAGATACTTCACCGGTAAATGCTCCAGATTCTTTATCAGAACAATTTTGAGCTCCTATCTTAACTCCTGCCACATCGCCTACCAATTTCTTAACTGGAAAAATATGTGGGAATGGAGGATTCAAGATCGCTACAACATCCTTGATGTTTTCGTCTTTATACATGTTGACAATCTCAGAAGTCAGAATTTGACCTTCTTCAAAAGTCATATTCATTTTCCAGTTGCCGGCTACAATTTTCTTACGCATGGTTGTGGGTTGTTTATCTAATTAAGATTTGAAAGAATCTAATTCAAGGGTAATTTGGCTTAAAATTAAAGAAAATGTCCGTCTGGCGAAAAAATAACTCAGAACAGTCAATAAAAAAGTCTTGGTCTCTAGAGGAAGCGAAAGAAAAGCTATCTACTTTTTGTGCCTATCAGGAACGTTGTATTTGGGAAACCAAGCGGAAACTTTACGAAAAGGGGATCAAAGAAGAGGATTCTGATGAATTAATTACCTATTTGATAGAGGAGAAATTTATAGATGAGGAGCGCTTTGCAAGGACTTTCTCTCGAGGTAAATTCAGGCTGAAAAAATGGGGTAGGGGAAGGATAAGGCAAGAATTGAAGATGCGCCAGATTCCGGAAAACTTGATAAAAAAGGGACTTTCTGAAATTGATCCCTATGAATATTACGATACCTTATTATCTCAAGTGGAGAAACATTGGGGAAGAATCAAAGAGTCGGACCCTTATAAAAAGAAGTTTAAAGTCATCCAGTACTTATTTTCCAAAGGTTTTGAAATGGATTTGATCAAGGAAGCGGTTGAGGAGTCAAATATGGGTGGTTAAACCGAATCCGGGATCATATCTGACATAATTTTGGCAGAAAGCAAACAAAGCGGGATACCTCCTCCAGGATGGACAGATCCACCGCAGAAATATAGGTTTTGGATTTTGGAGGAATAGTTTGCATGCCTTAAAAATGCGGAGAACTTATTGTTTGAAGAGTTTCCATAAAGCGCTCCCTGGGCTGAGGAGGTCTTCAACTCGATCGTTCTTGGATCCAGAATTTCTTCTACCTCAATTAAAGGCTCTATATCTGTTTTTAAAATTCTATTGAGTTTATGGATAATATTCTTTTTGGATTCCAAAATTAATTGGTCCCAATCCTGGCCTTGATTATTGGGGACATTAATCATTGTAAACCAATTCATGCAGCCTTCAGGGGCGTCATCAGGTTTGTATAGGGAGGTGATATTGATGTAGACAGTTGGGTCATGGTAAATCCTTCCTTTTTTAAAAATATGGTCAAATTCCTCCAAATAATTATCAGAGAAGAAAATATTATGGAGATCCAAATCTTCGAACTTGCGCTTGATACCCCAATAAAAAATTAATGCTGAACTAGATTTAGGTTGATTTAAAAGGAGTTTTGGTTGCTTTTGTTTTTTTAAAATGGTCTTATATGCATTGACCATATCCATGTTATTGACTACGATCTCCGCCTCTATTTTTTTATTGTCTGCAAGGATAACCCCTGTAGCTTTTCCTTCTTCTACAATAATTTCATCCACTTTTTGATTGAAAGTGTAAGTAACTCCAAGGTCCAAGGATAACTGAAATAAGCTGTTAGTAATGTCATGCATGCCTTTTTTCGGAAAAAAGGCTCCGATATTAAATTCTAAATGAGGGATAATATTTAGCGTAGCAGGGGTTTCGTAGGGGTTGGATCCATTGTAGGTGGCGTACCTATTGAATAATTGAATGAGTTTAGGATTGTCAAATTGCTTTTCGTTGGCTTCATTCATGGTGGAGAAGATGCCCAGTTTACCCATTTTTAGATAAGCCTTCATTGCATCCTGGTTGGTCCATGTTTTCCAATCGTGTAGGGACTTGTGCATAAAAAGTGGAGCCAAATGATCGTAGATATAGGAGGAGTTAATCAAAGCCTCTTTGATATGGGACTTTGGCTCGCCCAGTTGCTGATTTACCTCCTCAGCAAATAAGTCTAGGTCAGCGTATGCTTTCAACTTTTTCCCATCTTCCCAAAAGTAATGACAGGTGACTGGAAGCTTGAGGTAGTCAAAGTGTTCCTTTGGGTCTTTCTCGGCCAAATGAAATAATTCTTCTACTTGTTCTGGTAAAGTAAAAAGGGAAGGACCAGCATCAAATCGGTATTCTCCTAGATCAATTTTTGAAAGTTTTCCTCCAGGGTAAGAATTGGACTCGAATACCTCTACGGTGTATCCTTTTAATGCTAGGCGAATGGATGAAGCGATGCCTGCGATCCCTGAACCAATGATTATGGCTTTCCTATTCATATGGCTAGCAAGATACAATTATTCATTGGATGAAGCTTTTTTGAACAATATTGAATAGCATATAAATATTTTTCTAAAAATATTATGAATGGCTTTTTTTTGTATTTGAAATACATTTAAATTTAAGTCAAATATTTAAAAACCCTTTACCATTCTATGAAAATTTTTACAACAAAACTGCTGGGGTTAGTGATCTCGGCGTTGCTCTTAGGAGCCTGTAGCCAAATGGCTACCTATGAAAATGAAGATCTGACCAATACCTTGGCTAAATCAGATCAGTCGGGATTCACGTTGAGTCCATATGAAACTACAAGATTTGAGAATGCTATGGTTTCTGAAAGTGGAGACTTTATTTTGACTTACACTGAAAACGTTTGCCTTGGTGATGATATTTTATTCACTTTTGGAGGTACAGGTTTTACAGGAAATCGCACTGTCCAAGTTCAGGAATTTGTAAATGATGAATGGGTACAGGTTTTCCAACAATCTCAGGCTTCTTCAGGTGCTTCTGGAAATTTATCAGGGTATGAGGTTGGCACTTATTTGTTTAGATGGAAAGTAGCTGGTCAAGGAGGAGTTCAAAATGTTGAGTTTACTGTTGAAGTTGAGGATTGTAATGTGTCCTGTGAATATGAAACTGGATATGTAGGAAATACAATTGGCGAAACAGAACCTGCACAAGGTAATGGAAATAATAACGCTTGGTGGTATGCATTTGACATTGAAGGACCAACAACTCAGAATGTTTATCAAAAAAATAATGTGATAGGTACTGCAGTTTATGATGAAAATGCAGGGACAATAACAATTAATTTTGATTCAAGCTATTCCTTAAAAGAAGGAGAATCAGAATCTGTAAAATGGTCTAGCTATGCGGATGGATTATTGCCAACAGGAGGAAGACCGACTCCAGGCCAATCATTAAATAAAGGTACAGACTTAGTTATTGATACAAATGGTGACCGTTATTATGTGATCCATCTAGATGTTCAAGTTTGCACTTCCGCAAGCTGAGTTCGATTAATAATCTTTAATAAAAAAACCTCTGAAATTACTCTCAGAGGTTTTTTTGATTTTATTTCTAATTACAGCTTTTCAAATACTCTTCTAAAGCTGGTAGCTTCAGCGATTCTTCCATGAAGTTCTGCTATTGGCACTCGCTCTTGTTCTGTAGTGTCTCGATGACGGATAGTCACTGTATTGTCTTCTAAGGTCTGGTGATCCACAGCAATACAGAAAGGTGTTCCGATTAAATCCTGTCTTGTATAACGCTTACCAATGGAAGCTGCTTCTTCATAAATGATATTGAAATCATACTTCAGCAATTCCACGATTTCCTTCCCTTTTTCAGGAAGGCCATCCTTTTTAGTAATAGGAAGAATGGCTGCTTTTACTGGCGCAATAGCAGGATGCAATTTCAAATAGGTTCTACTTTTCTCTTCAGTCTTTTCTTCGGTGTATGCGTTGCAAAGTGTCAGTAAGAATAATCTATCTGCTCCGATTGAAGTCTCAATTACATAAGGAATGTAATTTTGATTGACTTCCGGATCAAAGTATTGCTGTTTCTTTTTAGAAAATTCCTGATGGGATTTCAAATCAAAATCAGTTCTAGAGTGAATCCCTTCCACCTCTTTAAATCCAAATGGGAATTCATATTCAATATCCATGGCAGCATTAGCATAGTGAGCCAATTTTTCATGGTCATGCTTTCTCAACTTATCTTCAGGAGTTCCAAGAGCCAAATGCCATTTCATTCTCATTTCCGCCCATTGCTTGTACCAATCCAATTCAGTACCAGGTCGCACGAAAAATTGCATTTCCATTTGTTCGAATTCACGCATTCTGAAGATGAACTGGCGAGCAACAATCTCATTTCTGAAAGCTTTACCTATTTGGGCGATTCCAAAAGGAACTTTCATTCTGGCTGTTTTCTGCACATTCAGGAAGTTGACAAAAATCCCTTGGGCAGTTTCAGGGCGCAGGTAAATGGTAGAGGCATCTTCTGCTACAGAACCTACCTGAGTAGAGAACATCAAATTAAATTGACGTACATCCGTCCAGTTGGAGGTTCCGGAAATAGGACATTTAATGTCTTCATTGATGATCAAATCCCTTACACCGGCCAAGTCTTCTGCTTCTAGCATTCTTGCTAATGCTCCAGTTAATGAATTGGCTTTTTCGATGTCACCCGCTCTTTCAAACGTAGCAGCATGCTCCTCGATCAACACATCCGCTCTATATCGTTTTTTGGAGTCCTTGTTATCGATCATTGGATCATTGAATGAATCCACGTGACCTGAAGCCTTCCAAGTGGTAGGATGCATAAAAATAGCTGCATCGATCCCTACAATATTATCTTGGACTCTGGTCATGGTTTCCCACCAAAGTCTTTTCAAGTTATTCTTTAATTCTACCCCATATGCACCATAATCATAGACTGCCTGAAGCCCGTCATAAATCTCAGAACTAGGGTAAACAAAACCATACTCTTTGGCATGGGAAATAATATCTTTCAATTGGGCGTTTTCCGCCGGAGTTGCTGTTTTTGCCATGGGCGCAAAAATAAAGAAACATATTGATATCTATGAACCTAAAAAAGTTCTAAATCTCTAAAAACTAGTATTCTCTTGTTACAAATTGAAAAAGGCCATCATTACTTGGGTAAGATGGCCTTAAAATGAGTTGGTTAGTTTATCTAAATGTATACTTGACACCGACTCCTCCTCTAAGATAACTATGGGAATGGTCGGCAAAGACGGGTGCGGCTTCCACTAGGAACCCTAAATTCCTAGTATTGCTGAATGGCTTGATCAATACCCCTACCGGGATTGCTAAATAAATGTCATTGTGGTCCTCGTGATGCTTATGGTTATGATGATGACCCAACAGGCCTAACCCTGCTCCGACATAGGCATTCACTTCACTTTTTCTAACAAAATTATATCCGCCCATCAGCTCTAGGCCTATATCATGACCAATACCAAGTCTTGCTTCTCCGAAAAACTCCTTGTCTGGATTTGTTCCGACAGTGATAAATGTATCTGAACTTTGAAAGTTAACTCCTACTGCAACCTGAGCTTTGGAGATCGATATAAAGCCGAATAGGGCAAATGCTAATAAGAATATTTTATTCATGGTGGTTTAGTTTATTAACCTAATACACCAAGAAGAAGCCAAACTTAAAAAATTACCATTTCCCTTCAGCTTTAGAGATAGTGCGTTGTTCTTTGGAGCTTTGAAAGGAGGCTTCTATCATTTTTAAAACACTGATTGTCTGAGGGATGGTGACTTTAAGTGGATTTCCTTTCAAAATAGCATCAGCTACATTAGTGTAATAAATTCTATAATCGCCTGGGACGCTTTGGTAAGATTTAGTTTCTGACTTGAGGAATATTTTTCCCCAATTTTCCTCAGGTTCTACACCCCAATCCTTTCCATCTGGCTTGATACCTTCTTTAAAAGCTTGTTCTTGTACGTCCATACCAAACTTCAAATAAGAGCCATTTTGACCCAACATTAGGTATTTTGGAGTAGGTGCATTGACCAAAACACCGGCGGTTACTCTGGCTTTAAAGTTCTCATAATGCATGACGATGTCGAAATGATCATCAGCCATGGCTCCTTTTCTTTGTTTTTGGATATCTGCTTGAATACTATCGGGTGCACCAAATATCATCACCACTTGATCGATCAAATGGGAACCTAAATCATAAGTAATTCCATTTCCTGGACCTGCTTCTTCCCTCCAATTACCTGAAAGTTCTGGTCTGAATCGGTCAAAGTGAGATTCCAAATACACCAAATCACCGAGTAACCTTTCTTGAATTAGTTTTTGGAGGGTCATGATATCTCCGTCAAATCTCCTATTATGAAATACTGAGCAAACTTTTCCAGTTTTGTTTGCTAATTCCAGTAGCTCTTCTGCCTCATGAGAATAAATAGTGACGGGTTTGTCTATCACCACATGTTTTCCGGCTTCTAAACATTGTTTGGCCATAGGGAAATGGAAGGTGTTTGGGGTAGTGATGACCACTAATTCTACCTCGCTTTTTTCCAGTAACTCCTCGAGACTTCTGTAAATAGTAACTGACGGATACTTCTCCTTGCTTTTATTGGATTTACGTTCTACCACTGCCACTAGCTCTAAGTCTGGGCAAACGGTAATCAAAGGAGCGTGCATTTTTTCCGCAACTGAGCCATAGCCCACGATAGCAGTTTTGATAGGAGTGTTCATAATTTATAAGTGCATATCCTGGACCTTATTGACTAGTTCGATCCTAGAGGAGACTTGTAATTTGCTATGTATGTTTTTTCTATGGGTTTCAATAGTCTGCACACTCAAGCTGAGGTCATCTGCAATTTCTTTATTCTGACGTCCTTCTTTGATTAATTTGATAATCTGTACTTCCCTTCTGGATAATTTGAATTTTTCTCGGAAAGCATCAAAAAATGAGCTTTGGTTGGCTTGCTGGATCACCCTTTGAAAATTTGGTAAGTGTCTTCCTTCAAATACTTCATGGATGGTGTATACCAATTCATCTGGGTCGGCATCTTTTAATACAAAGGCATCTGCCCCATCATGCATGCACTTTTTATAGATTTTTTCTTCGTCATACATGGATAATACAACAACTTTAATCTCGGGGTGATTTTTTTTTGCGTATTCTAGGACTCCAAATCCATCGAGTACGGGCATATTCAGGTCAGTAAGGATCACATCCGGAAGATCTGTAGCGATTTCATCTACCAACTCTTTTCCATTAGGATAAAGACCGGTAATCAATAAATCGTCATATTCCTCTAAAAGTCCTTCTAAGCCTTTAGCGAATAGTTTATGGTCATCAGCTAAAGCAATTCTGATCATGTGGGGTATTCAGGGTATAATGTAAGCTTTGTACAAAAAGATTAGTACAAATTACTTCATGGATATTAATTAGGCAACAATAAATGGATAAGTGTTCCATTTCCTATACTGGAGGTAATAGAAAAATCTCCTCCAATGGTTTCCATTCTCTTTTTTAAATTATACATGCCACTTCCAGAAGACTCTATGGAAGTATCGAATCCTTTACCATTGTCTTTTATTTGGATGGTTCTAGTTGCACCATCTTTCCAAATTTTTACCTTGATTTCCTCTGGTGATGCATGCTTCATCGCGTTGTTTAATACTTCCTGGATTACCCGAATCAATACCAATTTTTGATCTTTAGGTAATTCCCCAAGTTCTATGGAATGTTGAAAGGAAGTTTTGCAAAAACCTGTGGACTCTATCTTTTGTAATTGTTGACCTATAAATTCTTCAATTGTCAGAGATTCCACCCAGTCCAAGTTTAAATTTTTAGACAAAGCCCTTACTTCAGAGATTACTTGGTTGATGGTTTCTTTCCCTTCTTGTTGTTTTTCTGGCTTGGAAGAACCTAAATAAAGTTTAGCTAAGGAAAGTAACTGGCCAATATTGTCGTGTAGTTCTCTTCCTACATGAGTAAGAGTGTCCTGCTGAATTTCATTCTCTATGTTTAGCAAGGTTTTTTCATGTTCAGACTTGATCTGATCAAGCTTTTGTTTGTTTTGTGCTTGTCTTTGTCTATGGATAAAGACCATGGCAACTACGAAAGTGGACATCAGGCCTCCTAGAAAAAGAGTGCTAAAAATGATGACGTAAATTTGATCTTCAGTTGGGTTCATATAATGGTTCTCTTAAAAAAACATTTGGTAATAAAGGGGATGCGATAATTAAGATCAATATGCCAATGTTGATGATACCCATATACATATCAATTTGAGAAATACTTTGACCCAAGTCTGGGTTGAATTCATAAAGATATAGGTAAGCAACAGAGCTAATATATGTCAATGAGTAAGTAAAAAGCAAAAAGGTCATTTGCCAAAAAGAAATTAATCGGAGTGGCTCGGTTTCTAAATAGTACTGGTTGGTAATTAATCCCATAAAATATAAGCCACTTCCTATCAATATCATATTGGCACCCATGGCAGAAATGATGGGTTGATCTAAATACAGGGGTTCTATTCCAGTAATCTGTAAAACGAAAGCGGTGATTACAAAAAACAAGAGCATCCAGGTGATGATTTTTTTCTTGGTGGGCTCTAGCCAATTTCTAATTAATAGTAGGTAAAGAATCGTAGTGATTTGCTGAAAACAAATATTAAATACCCAAAGATTATAATTGGGATTTTCAGTATTTCCCAATAAAGCATTTACAGATTTTTTAAAGTCTAAATTGTAATTAGTGTAAGCGCCTAAGTTTTCATAAAAAACAGTAAAAGCTAAGATGACATAGGGGAGCCAATAGAAAATTTTGGTTTTACGTGAGTTAGGTAGACGGAAGAATATTAGGCTTCCAATTATCAAAAAGCTATCAATTATAATTAGATACCAACTCCCAAATTGCTCAATAATGCTTCTATCCATAATAGAAAAAAATAGACTCTCTGCTCAAATACATTTTAAGTTTTTAAAACTGGCAAAAAGCTAATTTTAAATAAGAAATGAAAAATAGCAAAGTTAAGCTGAAGTTTCGTGAGATATATAGAATGGTTCTTCCTCAAAAACCCTTGGAAGAAAAGGAGAGGCAATTGTCAAGGTAAGAATTCCAAGATTGATGATCTTCATAATGATATCTATTTTTTGGATAGCCTCACCTAATACAGGGTTCACCTCATAGAGGTATAACAAGGCCACTGAACTGACGTAAGTCAAGGTAAATGTAAACATGACAAAGGTCATTTGCCAAAAAGAAATCAATCGTAATGGATTTTTGTCCAAATATTGAGGGTGGGTAATCATGCCAGTGAAATACATAGCACTTCCAATTAAAATTAAGTTGGCACCCATTGCAAAAATGATAGGTTGGTTCAGGTAAAGTGGTTCAATTCCTGATAATTGTAAAGTCATGGTAACGACTATAAACAGGATGATCATCCAATTGATGTATTTCTTTTTGGATGGCTCCAGCCATGATTTGATTAATAATAAATAAAGGATAGTGCCGATTTGTCTTTTGGCCACATTGAATAACCAAAGATTAAACCTTGGGTATTTATAGTTCCCTAAATATTCATTGACAGATTTTTTAAATTCATAATTATAGTTAGTGTAGCTTCCGAAATTTTCATACAAAAAAGTAAAGCTCAAGATGATAAAAGGAAGGTAAAAATGAATGTTCCCTCTTTTTTCCTTAGGTAATTTAAGAAAACAAACAAATCCAATAACCATCAGTACATCCATAGGAATGGTATCTAATGGATATGCTGTAAATAAGGCTTCAATCAGTTTACTGTCCATTAAAAGTGATTTGGTTTATTTTTTTGCTAAAATATAAGAGTGACAAAATTTATAAAGCACTTAAGCGGCTCTAAAAATAGGTTCTTTCACAAAGACCTTTTTTAATAGAGGTGAAGCGATAATCAACACCAAAATCACTTTATTTAAAATACCCAAAACTCGATCTATTTGGACAATTCCAATTCCGAGTTGGGAGTTTATTTCATAAAGATAAATAACCGTCATCGAATTAATGTAGGTCAGGGAGTAGGTAAATAGGAGAAAAGTCATTTGCCAAAAGGAAAGAAGTTTTAAGGGGTTGGAATTCAAGTAATATTGATTGGTAATCAAGGCTACAAAATAAAGCCCGCTTCCTATTAAGATCATATTGGCACCCATGGAAAAAATGATGGGTTGATTCAAGTAAAGAGGTTCAATCCCAGTGATTTGTAAAACTAGAGAGACGATCACAAAAACAATCAACATCCAATTGATGTATTTTTTTTTGGTAGGTTCCAGCCAGTTTTTTATTAAAAATAGGTACAAAATGGTCGATATCTGCTTATTGGTAATATTATATAACCATAGATTATACTTTGGGAATTCCGTGTTCCCTAAAAGTGCATTGACTGATTTTTTGAACTCAAAGTTAAAATTCGTGTAAGCCCCCAGGTTTTCATAAAAAACCGTAAAAGCAAGAATAAAAAAAGGAAGCCAATAATAACTATTGGCTTTTTCCTCTTTCTTTAGCTTAAGAAAATAGAATGTACCTATCAATAACAAGGCATCGATAGCAAATAAATACCAGTCTCCAAAAGCAGTCCAAAAAGGGCTAGGCATCGCTAGGAATCAGTGGGTGAGGGCTCGCAGCGGTAAGGGCATTGGGAAGTTCCATTGACATAATCTCCTCCACTCCCTTCCAGCTTTAAAGTTACTACCTGATTATCTTTAAGATTAGCAGGGCGCATTACCAAGGTCATCTGACCTGTATAATCATCATGATTACTAGGATAGATTTCTTTGGCGGTTTCCTCCGTGTATTCTGTAAAGTAAAACTGAATCCCACCTACTTTAGGATCTTCATCCGCTTTTGCTAATAGGTTTTCCAACGTCTCTCTATCCAAAAATACCCAGCTGGTTTGATCAGTTTTGTCTTTGCCTTTTTTGTCTTTGGCAGGCTTTCCTTTTTTTACTTCTTTGTCATACTTGTCCTTCATGGACTTGAAGTCTTCATTTGAGATATTCATCGAAAAATTAGTTTTTTGAAACAATAAAATTCATTTCTATAATGAGTCACAAAAGATACCATATTTTGCCTTGTAGAGGCAACAGGTATGAATAAGGTTTTATGATTTATTATTTAATTTAAATAGATGATTGGAGCAATTCTTTCATGTTTGAGATAAAAGAAAAGCCAAAATTATTTTGGCTTTTCTGGTTTGTTAGTCAGTATGTTTTTGTAAGAAACACGTAATGGTTCTTGTTTAAGGTATAAAATTTACTCGCAAACATAAGGGCATTGAGTACCTCTGTTTTGATACTCTTCTCCACCTTCTTCTACCTCAATCGTGGTGATTTGATTTTCACTGAGATTCGCCGCTCTCATCACTAGTGTCATTTGACCGGTATATTCATCAGCCTCATTCGGATAGAATTTTTTGGCTGTTTCTTCGGTGTATTCGGTAAAATAAAATTGAATACCTCCTACTTTTGGGTTTTGATCGGCTTTTGCCAATAATTTTTCTAAAGTTTCTCTATCAAAAAATATCCAATCAGTTTGGTTGGTCTTGTCTTTGCCTTTTTTGTCTTTGGCGGGTTTGCCTTTCTTTACTTCTTTGTCATACTTTGCCTTCATGGACTCAAAGTCCGCTTTTGAAATTTTCATAGAAAAATGTTTTTCGTTAAGTGATAAATCAATTTCGTAATAAGAATAAGATTCAAAATATACTATATTTTTTTCCTTCCGGGCAATGGTGTATAGAAGGAATTAGTGCTATTCGACTAAAAATCAACTTGTTTTGATGAGTAAGTGATAATTTAAAGAGTTTAGTTTTTCATTTAATCCATATTTGGATTTTGAATATCTATAAATCAAATTTTCTATTGGGTATAAAAAAAGAGCGGGAAACACCCGCTCTTTTACAGTTCTCGAATTCTACATTTTCTTAAGCCAATTTCTTGGATTCTTTTGGTTCTTCTTGATCGATTTCTCTTTTCATCAAATCCACTACGATAGGAGTAGCGATAAATACAGATGAATAAGTACCTACCAGGATACCTACAAGAAGTGCGAATGAGAACCCTCTCAATACTTCTCCACCGAAGATCAATAATACAAGAACCACGATTAAAGTAGTAAATGAAGTAATCAAAGTTCTACCTAGAGTTTGGTTGATCGCATCGTTAAATACTTTCACCAATCTGTGTGTACCTCTGTTTTCAATATTTTCCCTGATACGGTCAAATACGATTACGGTATCATTGATAGAGTAACCGATTACGGTAAGGACCGCCGCAATAAATACTTGGTCGATTTCGAAAGTTGCACCCAAAGCACTCGCAATTGCAAAGGCAGCAATTACAAACAAAGTATCGTGGATCAAGGCAATGATAGATGCCAAGGAGAATTGCCACTTACGGAATCTTAATAAGATGTACAGGAAGATGGCAATCAATGCAACAACCATTGCTTCAGCAGAAGAGGCTTTGATATCATCAGCAACTGTTGCTCCTACTTTAGAGGAACCTGTAATCGCAAATTCTTCGGTGCTAAGGTCTTCCGCGTCTTCTGTAAATTGTAGCCCAGTTACAGTAGCGATTCCCTCCTTCACTTTCGATTCTACTTCTGCATTGGAAGCGTCATCATCTTCATTGATCAGGTAAGAAGTTGTTACTTTCAATACGTTGGTTGCACCATAGGTTTTTACTTCTACAGAGCCATCAAACTCACGATCCAGACCAGTTTTCAAATCAGAAGCTGCTACAGGTTCCGCAAATGCAACGATGTAAGATCTACCGCCAGTGAAATCCACGCCGAATTTCAAACCATTGATTCCAGCAATTGCAAGACCTACGATGATGATACCTGTAGAAATCAAATAAGCTACTTTTCTCTTTCCAAGGAAGTCTATACTCAAGGTGCTTAGTGCATTCTTAGCAAATGGAGTGGCAAAACTGATGTTGCTCTTATCACCTTTTTTGCTCATCCAAGAAACAATTACTCTAGTGATGAATACTGCAGAGAAGAAGGAACAAGCAATACCGATCATCAATACAATTGCAAACCCTTTTACAGGTCCTTGTCCTAATGCGTATAGGATTGCACCAGTCAAGAAGGTAGTCACGTTGGAGTCAAGAATCGCAGAGAATGCCTTGTTGTAACCAGCATTAATCGCGGCAATCAGACCAACCCCATTTCGGAGTTCTTCTTTGATACGTTCAAATATCAGTACGTTGGCATCAATGGACATACCGATCGTCAACACAATACCGGCAATACCTGGCAAGGTCAATGAAGTTTGAAGCTGTGCTAGGATTCCTAAAATGAAGAAGATGTTGAAAACCAATGCAGAGATAGCGATCAAACCACCTTTAGCATAATAAGCAACCATAAATAGTACTACGATCGCCAAACCAGCTACCATGGAGATCAAACCTTGATTCAAGGCTTCTTTACCCAAAGTTGGACCGATAATACTTTCTTCAACAATTTGTGTTGGTGCAGGTAGAGAACCTGACTTAAGGATGTTTGCTAAATCCTGAGCTTCTAATAATGTGAAATTACCAGAGATTTCAGACTGACCTGTTGGGATTTCACCATTTACTACGGGAGCAGTGTACACATAGTCATCCAATACTACAGCGATTCTTTTACCGATATTCTCAGCAGTTAATTTTCTCCACTTTCTAGCACCTTCAGCATTCATTTGCATGGATACAGCAGGCCTGGAAGTTTGATCCAATACTTGTCTTGCGTCTGTAACCACATCACCTTCCAAAGGAGCTTGATCAGATCCTTTTGGAATTTTGATTCCGTAAAGTTCCAAGGCTTCTGTACCATCTTCTAACACTTGAGGCTTTACAGCCCAAAGCAACTTGATGTCTCTTGGAAGCATTGCTTTGTACTCATCTCTTTTTAGGATTCTGTTGATGGTAACAGTATCTTTTACATCATATACCAAACCGTAATTCGCTTTCAACAAGCTGAAAATAGGAGAGGTACCCGCGTCTGGATTCATGGGGTCAATTTGACTCAATTGCTCTTCCAAAGCCTTTCTCAAAGAGTCTTCTTCAGAAAGTGGCTCAGTAGATTCTTCTTCAGTTTCTACTGTAGAAGAAGTAGATTTTTGATCAGCAACATAAGCAGTGTTGATTGCTTCTAAAGAAGAACCAAATTCGTTTACTTCTGCAACTTCCCAGAATTGAAGTTTAGCAACTCCTTGTAGTAAGTTTCTTACACGCTCTTGGTTGTCTACACCAGGAAGTTCAATCTGGATTCTTCCAGAACCCTGAATTCTTTGAATATTTGGCTGAGAAGTACCGAATCTGTCAATACGAGTTCTTAGGATGTTGAAAGAACGTTCAATTGCATTTTCGATTTCAGTATCGATGATATCCAGAATTTCAGAATCTGAAGTTTCCAAAGAGATTTTTCCTCTGTTGGCAGCAGTTGCGAAAATGGAGCTAAGGTTTTTGTCTGGACTATTTTTCTGCCATTCAGCATAAAACAAGTCTACAAATTTGTCATCAGAAGTTTTTGCAATTTCCTTGGCATCATCTACTGATTTGTTGAATGCCACATCTTTTGGATTTCCTGCAATTCCCTTCACGATCTCAACTGGAGAAACCGCCAAGGTAACATGCATACCGCCTTGAAGGTCTAGACCTAATCCAAGTTCGGTTTCTTTTACTTCCTGATACGTATAGTCAGCACCTAGGAAATTATAAACTGGCTCTCTCCAAACTGAATCGAGATAAGCTCTTCTCAAGGCAAAATCAACATTGCCGGATGCGTCGGTAGCATAAGCTTCTGCTTTTTGCTGTACGCCATTTGATACAAATGTGAATGACAGATAATACAGACAAAGTGCTGTAATAATCGCTGTCAAAAACACAATGACACCTTTATTTTGCATAAGGATTAGATATTAATTAATTGAATTGTAAATACAGATGAATTGCTTTCCTATTCGATAGGAAGCGTGGGTGATAGGGAACTCAGAAGAAGATTCAGGGTCCTTTGGTAGAGATAATCCGCTCAAATAGAATTTCTACCAGTTGATTGGGATGCGAGAATACATTGGTTTCAACATGATAGCCAGGCGTATTTTCTTGCTCTATTTGGTAAATAAGGTACATTACAGTGTGGGAAACATGTACCACAAATGGTACTACCGCATCAACTGCAACATTTAAAAAAGTTTGGTGTTGATCCTGATCTGATGAATTCTCCTGTTGCTGTTCTTCGTAAATAGCTTGGGTCGTCTCAGGAAGGTATTCTACACTCGAGATAAATAAACACAATAGCAAAGCCAGCATCATTGTGATGCGCTGTTGAAAAATCTTGCTATTTGGATTATTACCTTTCATGCGGCGCAAATATAGGTATTATTTGAAAATCACACGAATTCGTGGAACTTTTTTCACGATGACTACTTTCCTGACCTCGCTCTAAGGTATATTCTGATGACTTCCAGTGCCTTATCAAAATTATGATTGTTTGGAACAATCAAATCAGCTTCGTTTTTAAAGGGCTTGATATACTTCTCATAGGTGGGCATCACATGCATTTCGTACCTATATAATACATCGTCTAAGTCATAGCCTCGCTCTACTTTATCACGGATAATTCTGCGTTTAAGTTTTATATGATCTTTCGCGTCAATAAAAATTTTGAGATCAAGTAACTCTGCAAGTTCTGGGTAATAGAGGACAAAGATTCCTTCTACCACCACCACAGGTGCAGCACGGAAGGTGAGGATTTTTGGTGTTTTTGAGGCATTATTGAAGGTGTATTCTTCCCGCTGAACAGATTCTCCAGCTTGAATTTTTCGAATATCAGATGCGTATTCCTCAAAATCAATACTATGTGGAGTGTCAAAATTGTGAATTCCCTGAGCATCGATGGGCTGTTGATGTCGTGGTTTGTAATAATTGTCCTGTGAAATCAAACATACTTCGTCAGGTTCAAATGAGCTAAGTAGCTTTTCTAAAAAAAGAGTTTTGCCAGAGGCAGAGCCTCCGGTTATCCCAACGATAAATGGTTTTTTCATGGGGCAAAGTTAAAATTTTTCAGACCTTTCTCAGGATTTTGTTTGGTTCAAAAAGTTGATAAGTCCCCTTACGGCCTTTCCACGGTGACTGATGGCATTTTTTTCTTCCATATTCAATTCGGCAAATGTCTTTGAAAATCCATCAGGTTTAAAAATAGGGTCATAACCAAAACCGCCTGAGCCGATTCTTTCTTTAAGTATTTCTCCTTCTGCTATTCCTTCAAATTTATATTTTTCATCTCCGATGAGGAGTGCAATTACAGTTTTAAAACGAGCTGTTCTGTTGCTGGATGCTCCTAAGTTTTTAAGCAGTAAATCGATGTTTCGCTCATCACTTCTCGGCTCTCCTGCATACCTTCCAGAATATACTCCTGGCTCTCCCTCTAGAGCATCCACTTCCAGTCCAGTATCATCTGCGAAACAATCGACCCCATAATGGTCCTTGACATATTGGGCTTTTTGAAATGCGTTATGCTCTAATGTGTCTCCGGTTTCTGGAAGTTCTTCATGGCAACCAATTTCTTCAAGGGATAAAATCTCTACATCGTTTCCTAAGGCAGCTTTGACCTCTTCAATTTTCTTTTGGTTGTTGGTAGCAAAACAGATTTTCATAGCTTAAAATTAACATATCCTTGTGAAATTTGTGTTAAGAATCGTGTGGATTGGCTCGGGGATCGGATTAATAGATACGGTTTTATCTAATTTGAACCTGAAAGTCGTAATTTCGAATTCAACTTTTTATTGGAAGACTATGAAAAAGATCACCGTTTATTGCGGTTCTCGAAAAGGGGAAGGTCCGTACTATGAAGCTGGAGTAAGGTCATTGGCTTTAGAAATGATCAAAAGAGATCATTCATTGGTATATGGAGCAGGAAGAGTAGGATTGATGGGAGTGATTGCAGATGAAATGCTGCAAGCGGGTAAAGAAGTGATTGGAATTATCCCTCAAAAGCTAGTAGATCGAGAAGTGGCTCATCGAGGTTGTACAGATTTGGTTATTGTAGAAACTATGCGAGATAGAAAATGGCTAATGGCAGAGAAAGGAGATGGGTTTATTGCACTTCCCGGAGGAATAGGTACACTGGAAGAATTGTTTGAAATCATGACCTTGAACCAGCTGCATTACATTCAAAAGCCATTAGCACTTTATAATGTGAATGGATATTATGACAAGTTGTTGAATTTTTTAAAACATGCCATGGGAGAAGGTTTTCTGTATCCCGAGCAGGAAGAATTGTTGATTGTTTCTGACGATCCAGTAGAAATTTTAGATAAAATGAGTGCTTACAAAGCCAAAGGACCGGGGGATTGGTAAAATAATTTTAAATTTTAAAATCAAAAGTATGAAATTTGGAATCCTAATTTATTGAGTAGTAAGTTCTATTTCTCTCAACTTTTAATACCCTTATTTTCAATTCTTATTCTCTTTTTTATTCCTATTATTTAAAATCATACTAAAAATAATATTTCTTATTTTTGCGGGTCAACAGTATTAAAATGATTCAAAAGCTTTTTCCATTAGATAAAAACTACATCCTGCGCCAGGCTCAATCAGAGTTGGAGGAGGATTTAATCGATCGAATGGTATTTGAATTAAAGAGATCCTATACGCTTTTGTATAATCCTCTACGATTGATGGATCAAACCTATGCACAAATATTGGATACTTTTGAATTCCCAAGAGATCGAGTAAGGTTAATCTACAGACAACTTTGCGGGATCTATCGATTTAAGCATGGGGATAATCAATTGGAGATGTTGTTTGACGGAAGAACTCACCTAGACAAATTCAAAGAAGATTGGTCTGCTGCATTAGTTGGATATGTGCAAGAGATGGGTATTTATGAGCAATACGTCAAAACGATGCTCCGAATGACTTTACTTTTTGATACCGAGTCCAGAGCAGAGTGGGCGGAAAACCATTGCAAAGGATTTATAAATCAATATTTTGAGCTCAAGGTGGTTAAAAGGCACGGTGAACTGAAACTAAAAATCGGATAAAAAAAGGAAGTAAAATATTTTACTTCCTTTTTTTCTGTTTTCTGATCACTGACTACTGACCAGTACTTTTTATCAAGCTCCCCACTCGGTGTGGAAAATTCCATCTCTATCAATTCTTTCATAAGTATGAGAACCAAAATGGTCTCTTTGGGCCTGAATTAAATTTAGGGGAAGTTTGCTGGAAGTGTAGGCATCAAAATAGCTAAGCGCACTAGATAGACCAGGTACAGGAATTCCTGATTTGGCTGCAAAGGCTACCATGTCTCTCACTGCAGGTAAAGTCTCTTGGACTTTGGGAACAAAAGAAGGGGAAAGTAAAAGGTTAGGAACTTCTTTATCAGCAGTATATGCTTCGGCGATATCGGCTAATAAACCTGCTCGGATAATGCAGCCTGCTCTCCAGATTCTGGCAATTGTAGCCATATCCAACTCATAACCATAATCTTTTGATGCATAGGAAAGCTGATGTAATCCTTGTGCATATGCGATGATGAAAGCAAAATACAGTGATTGTTCTGCCTTTTCAATCAATTCTTCTTTTGAAATTGAAGGTATTTCAGGGCGATTGTACAGATTGTCTGCCAGAATTCTTTCATCTTTCAAGGCTGAAATTTCACGCATGCTAACCGCCATGTCAATGGTTGGAACAGGTATTCCTAAATCCATCGCATTTTGAGAAGTCCACTTACCGGTTCCTTTTTGCTTGGCTTTATCCAGGATCATATCCACCAAATCACTATCAGTAAGATCATCTTTTTGAGTAAAGATTTCGGCTGTAATTTCCACCAAGAAGGATTGAAGTCTACCTTCATTCCATTTGGAGTAAACCTGATGAAGTTCTCCATTGGACAGTCCACTGGACTTCTTCAACAAATCATAAATTTCAGATGTCAATTGCATCATGGCATACTCAATCCCATTATGCACCATTTTTACATAGTTTCCGGCAGATTTAGGGCCCAAATAGGCGACACAAGGCTCTCCTTTGTATTTAGCTGAAACTGCTTCAAAAATTGGTTTAACATGCTGGTAAGCTTCTTTATCTCCTCCAGGCATAATGCTTGGGCCTTTTCTTGCCCCTTCAGCACCTCCAGAAACCCCAGAACCAAAAAAGTGAATTCCTTTATCCTTCAAATAAGCCTCTCTTCTGTCGGTATCAGTAAAAAAAGAGTTTCCTCCATCGATAATGATATCGTCTTCATCTAAATATGGAAGTAGACTTTCAATGGCTTGATCTACGATTTTACCGGCAGGTACCAACAACATGATTTTTCTTGGGCTGCTTAACGCCTGTACAAATGTCTTGATATCTGTAGAAGCACTTACTTTTGAAAGGTCTCCACCTTCTGTCTTTAATGCTTCCACTTTCTCCTCATCTAGGTCATATCCAAATGCCTTGAAATTATTATCCGCAACATTCAAAATAAAATTTCGACCCATTACTCCTAGACCAACCAAGCCAAAATCGTAGTCTTTATAATCCATTTTTTAGTTCTATTGTACTTAAAATTATCAAGGCATTCATTTTTAGATCCTATGTTAATTAAAATAAATAAGCCTTAATTTTGCGACTGCAGAGCAAAATTAAATTAAAGTGGCAATTGTTCACTTTTTTATCTCAATCAATTAACCCTGTTTCTCAAATTTGGCCTATTCAACTATAAAAAATGAAGCATGAACCTTCTGAAGTGAATTAATTTTGGTGAATTATCCCTAAAGAGGAACCTGTTTGCCAAAAAATACATTGGGAGATTCAAGGCATTCAATTGGATTGAAGAGCTGAAAATACAGACCTACACATGAAAAAAACATTAAACCAGATGCTCATTATTTTTGGGGCATCGGGAGATTTAACAGCTCGAAAGCTAGTACCAGCTTTATTCAACTTATACAAAGGCAAGCACCTACCTGAAAACTTTGTGGTGTTAGGAGCGAGTAGAAGTGATATGAGTGACGAGGTGTTTCGGAAGAAAGTAGTTCAGGAAAGTAAATTTTTAAAAGAGAAAATCAGCAAAGAGGAGTCTTCCTATATCGAAGAGTTTGCTGATAAGCTTTATTACCAAGATTTGGGTAAGGAATACGATACAGATTATTCGATGCTTGCCAATAGGATTGCCCACTTGAATGAGGAGAAGGGATGTGAAGGAAACTATATTTTTTATCTGTCTACTCCTCCAAGTTTGTATGAAGTCATTGCCAAAAATCTTTGTGAGGCTGGATTGACAAAAGAGGATAATGGATGGAAGAGAATTATTGTGGAAAAACCTTTTGGATATAGTCTAGAGACTGCCAAAGAATTAAATGAAGGCTTGCATAAGTATTTTAACGAGCAACAGGTTTACCGAATCGATCATTACTTGGGTAAAGAGACAGTTCAAAATTTGTTAGTGACTCGTTTTTCCAATTCAATTTTCGAACCTACATGGAATAGAAGGTATATCCATCACGTAGAGATTACCAATGCAGAAACAGTAGGTGTGGAGAAAAGAGGAGGTTATTATGATAAGTCTGGAGCATTGAGAGATATGTTCCAGAGCCATTTGCTTCAAATCTTGTCTTTGATTGTCATGGAGCCTCCAATCAATGCGAGTGCTGAAGAGATTCGTGATGAAAAAGTGAAAGCATTAAAATCCCTTCGAATCATGACAGATGAGAAGGTATTGGCTACTCATACCATGAAAGGTCAATATGTAGCCTCCACTATCAATGGTGAAAAAGTAAAAGGTTATAGGGAAGAGGAAGGAGTGGATCCCGAATCGAAAACGGAAACTTTTGCTGCGATCAAATTCTTCGTGGACAATTGGAGATGGAAGGACGTTCCTTTTTATGTGCGAACTGCCAAATACATGCCTACCAAAGTTACTGAAGTAGTCATCCATTTTAAATCTCCTGCACATGAGGTATTTAAAAGCCATGACGCCTATCAAAAAGACAACAAGTTGATCATCCGAATTCAACCCGACGAGGGTATTTTGATCAAATTTGGAGTGAAGGTCCCAGGACTTGGTTTCAATGTGGAGCAAGCTAATTTAGACTTCTATTATTCTGACTTGGATTCTGCACAGGTGATGGATGCTTATGAGCGACTATTGTTAGATGCCATGCAAGGAGATGCTACCTTGTACGCCAGAGCGGATGAAGTGGAGGCGGCATGGAGATTTGTGGATCCTATTTTGAAGTATTGGGAAAATGAGGATGTTCCAACGTATGGTTATGCTGCTGGTACTTGGGGCCCTAGAAATTCAGACGAGATGTTTGAAGGGCATTTTGGATGGAGAAATCCAGGAAAGCGCCTAACTGACGAAACTGGCTTCTGCATTCTTTAACGCCTTCCATTTCAATCCTTTTTCAATAAAAAATTAAAATCGATGAATATTACTGTTTCAAGTTCAAAAGATAGCCTTGCAGAAGAATTTGCCTATGTTTTGAAGGAAATGTCGGATACAGGAGAGAAAATCCATGTAGCTCTTTCTGGAGGAAGTACTCCTAAAGTCATATTTGATTACATCGCTGAAGAGCTAGGAGAAGACATCTTGTGGGATAATATCAATTTTTATTGGGGCGATGAACGATGCGTTCCTCCTACAGATTCGGAAAGCAATTATAAAATGACGGTAGACCACTTATTGTCAAAAGTGGATATGCCTGAGGAGAATATCTTTCGTGTTTTAGGGGAAAATGATCCGGAAGAAGAGGCTATTCGGTACAGCAAGGTATTAGAAAGTGAATTGCCAATCGTCAATGGAATCCCCCAGTTTGATTTGGTCATGTTAGGAATGGGAGATGATGGACATACTGTTTCTATTTTTCCTTACAATATTGAATTATGGGATGCAAAAGAAACTTGTGTAGTGGCGGTTCATCCTGATTCAGGACAAAAGCGAGTGACCATCACCGGAAAGGTGGTTAACAATGCAAAGGCGGTAGCATTTTTAGTAACTGGAGCCAATAAAGCTGAAAAAATAAAAGAGATCGTGATGCTAGAAGGTAATTATGAAAAGTATCCTGCCTCCTTAGTAAAACCTACTTCCGATGACTTGACTTGGTATTTAGATAAAGAAGCTGCTAAAGAATTGGATTTTTGATCAACTAGAAAATGTATGTACTAGCCCTCTGAAATTCTTTTAGAGGGCTTTTTTATTTGTTTAAGGACAAACCTTTGTTCAGAATTTTTTTTTGATTAGATGGTTGAAATCCTGGGTTTAATCGACCTCCATTTTTTGATTTAACCCAAATATTAAATCCCATCAAATAATCCCCCCAATCCTTGGGTGGGTTTAATGTTGAGGTGTTTATAGGCCATTTCAGTGGCCATTCTACCTCTAGAAGTTCTTTTTAAATACCCTTCTTGGATCAGGAAGGGTTCATATACCTCCTCGATTGTTTCTGCTTCTTCTCCACAGGCTGTGGCGATGGTGCTTAGTCCTACTGGTCCACCCTTGAATTTATCGATAATGGTCATCAGGATTCGATTATCCATTTCATCTAAGCCATTCATATCTACATCCAATGCATCCAAGGCAATTTTAGAAATTTCTAAGGTAATGGTCCCATTTCCTTTCACTTCCGCAAAATCCCGGGTTCTTCTCAAAAGCATATTGGCAATTCGAGGGGTTCCTCGGCTCCTCCTAGCTATTTCATAGGCTGCTATTTCATCTATTGGAGTTTGCAAAATGCCTGCAGATCTACTGACAATGTCTGTTAGTAATTTCGCATCATAGTATTCCAGTCTTGAATTAATACCAAAACGAGCCCGAAGAGGAGAAGTCAACAGTCCTGACCGTGTAGTAGCTCCGATCAAAGTGAACGGGCTGAGCGAAATTTGTACCGATCTGGCATTAGGGCCAGAGTCTAACATGATATCGATCCTGAAATCTTCCATTGCTGAGTACAAATATTCTTCTACAATGGGATTTAGTCTGTGAATCTCATCAATGAATAGTACATCGCCTTCCTCTAGATTAGTCAATAGACCAGCTAAATCAGAGGGCTTATCCAACACAGGGCCTGAAGTGATTTTAATTCCAGCCTGAAGTTCATTCGCAATGATATGACTCAGGGTAGTCTTGCCTAATCCTGGAGGGCCGTGTAACAAGACATGATCTAATGGTTCGTTTCGGCGTTTTGCGGCCAAAACGAAAACCCGCAAGTTTTCAACGATTTTGAACTGTCCAGTGAAATCTTCAAAGCTTAACGGACGTAATGCTTTTTCATATTCCTTGTCTTTAGAACTTAGATGCTCGTCGTCACCTGTCAGATAATCTTCTCTCATAATTTTAGCGTACTCCTACAAAGATAGAAAAATACCTGTCTTGGAGAGAGGCTTTTTGAAGGGCTTCTGAATCCATTAAACTGAAAAATATCTCTTAACTTCGCAGCGAAATTAAGAATGCTATGCGTCCCAATACTCGAAAAAATATCATCTATTCACTGGTGCTGTTGGCAATGGTGATCCTCGTTTATATTTGGAGAAATCAAAACCCTCCTAGCACAATTGAAAGGGAGGAAGTAGTGGTGAACGGGAAGATGACACTTTCTGGTAAAACCATGGGGACTACCTATAACATCACTTACTTGGATGAAGAGGGAAGAGATTTTCAAACATCTATCGATTCAATCTTAGTGGTTTTCAACCAAAGCTTGTCTACTTATATCCCAGAATCTGAGTTAAGTAGATTTAATACAGGAGATACACTGGAATTTGAACTTCCCTATTTATTGCCAGTTCTTCAAGCAAGTAAAGAAATTAACCAAAAAACCGATGGAGCTTTTGACCCAACAGTGGGGCCATTGGTCAATATTTGGGGATTTGGTCCGAGTGGTCCAGAGTTAAAGGATAGCGTGGATATCCAAAACCTCCTAAAATTAGTAGGATTTGAAAAAGTAGACTTTGATTCCAAAGAAGTTAGAAAAAAGCTGCATGATATTTATCTGGACTTTAGTTCGATTGCGAAAGGATATGGAGTAGATGTAGTAGCTGAGCTCTTAAGGGATAAAGGGATTAACAATTATCTAGTCGAAATTGGAGGCGAACTAGTAGCACGAGGGGTGAATGAAAGTGGAGAATTATGGAAGGTAGGTGTAAATAGACCAGAGGAATCTGCAAATGCTTCTGATCTGTTTAGCATCATTGCCTTGCAGGATAAAGCCATGGCTACCTCCGGTAATTATAGAAATTTTTATGTGAGAGATTCTGTCAAAATTTCTCATACCATTAATCCAGAAACAGGTTACCCTGTTGAGCACAATTTGTTAAGCGCCACTGTACTCGCAGAAGACTGCATGACCGCCGATGCCTATGCTACTGCATTGATGGTGATGGGGACAGAAAAAGCAATTGCATTAGATGAGGAGCTGGAAGAAATCCAAGTATTCCTGATTTATAGTGATTCCAATGGTGAATATCAAACCTATGCTAGTCCGGAAATCAAGCCCTATTTATCCTTCATTCAAAATTAAAACTTGGAAGGCTGTATTAGACTATCAATATTTAAATGCAACATTATTGAATTTTATTACCTTTGCCGCGGTTATACCTCCAACTTTCCATATAGGAAAGGGCTAACTAGGTTATGGTTTTAAATTTTCTTCTTCTTTTTTTGACCGCAATGCTTGCCGGTTCTTTGGTTTTTATCGCTCCGAATTTCAGGGATAAATACTTTAAGCTGGTATTGGTATTTGCTGGCTCCTACCTTTTTTCCATCACTATTTTGCATATTCTTCCTGAGCTATTCCATAGCGGATATGAGGGAGGAAAAATGGGACTATATATTTTGATTGGATTTCTCCTTCAGCAATTGTTGGAGTTTTTATCCAGCGGAATTGAGCATGGCCATATTCATCACCATCATGGAGAAAACAAAGCCGGGATTTTAACGGTGATGTTGGGATTGTTTGTACATGCATTTTTAGAAGGAACTTTACTTTCACATGGGAGCTTAATTGGGGCAGATTCTGAGGCTTTTGGGCATGTACATAACAGTAAAACTGTTTTAGCAGGAGTAATTCTACATAAAGGTCCAGCCGCTTTTGCCTTGGCAGCAGTGTTGTCCAGCTCCATGAGTAAAAAGTGGACTTTGATCTTATTGACTTTGTTTGCGCTTGCTTCCCCAATGGGTATGTTTTCCAGCGCGTATTTATTTCAAAGTGGTTTATTGGAAAGAGAAGGAGTAGGTATGCTTTTCGGTCTAGTAGCGGGAGGGTTTTTACATATCTCCACGACCATCTTCTTTGAAAGTAGCCCACATCATAAATTTAATTGGAATAAGTTATTGGTTAGTTTCTTGGCAGCTGGGTTGGCAATCCTATCAGAATATATGTTTTAGGATACTGATTTTTTAGGTCCGGTTTGATTCCATAAAATGATTGGAGTTTTATCTATCAATCAGAATATTATGAGGGGAGGAGAGTTCTAAACCTTAATTTTTCATTAATTAATGACGAATGGGTTGCATTTCGTAAGAATCTACACTTACTTTTAAATTTGATTCCAAATAATAAACCCGCACGATTATGGCCAAGGATTCTGGCAAAATGAAAGCCTACTGGAAAAAGAACCTCAAAACCTTATTTTTTTTATTGCTCATCTGGTTTTTAGTCTCCTTTGGCTTTGGGATTCTTTGGGTAGAAGAATTGGATTCGATTCGTTTGGGAGGCTATAAATTAGGGTTTTGGTTTGCTCAACAGGGCTCTATTTATGCATTTGTTGTATTGATATTCGTCTACGTTTATCGCATGAATAAGCTGGATAAGGAATTTGATGTCAACGAGGAGTAAACCCAATCACCAAACCCCTTTTATTTTATGGATATTTTAACCTGGACATATATACTTGTTGGACTTTCATTCTCATTATACATTGGGATTGCCATTTGGTCCAGAGCAGGTTCCACCAAAGAATTTTATGTAGCGGGAGGTGGAGTTTCACCCCTGGCCAATGGAATGGCCACAGCAGCAGATTGGATGTCCGCTGCTTCATTTATTTCCATGGCAGGAATTATTTCTTTTGCAGGGTATGATGGCTCCGTTTATCTGATGGGATGGACAGGAGGCTATGTATTACTTGCGTTGCTGTTAGCACCCTACTTGAGGAAATTCGGAAAATTCACTGTTCCTGATTTTGTAGGGGATCGCTACTATTCGAATACGGCCAAAGTAGTGGCAGTCATATGTGCGCTTTTCATTTCATTTACCTATGTAGCTGGTCAGATGCGAGGAGTAGGAATCGTGTTTTCAAGGTATTTGGAAGTCCCTATTGAGTGGGGAGTGGTTATTGGTATGTGCATCGTATTTTTCTATGCGGTATTGGGGGGAATGAAAGGAATTACTTACACTCAAGTGGCTCAATATTGTGTATTAATATTTGCCTATATGGTTCCTGCGATATTCGTTTCCATGCAATTAACCGGAAACCCCGTACCTCAGTTGGGGTTAGGAGGAGAGTTGGCGGATGGAACCCCACTTTTAGATAAACTGGACGGTGTATTAGGAGAACTTGGCTTTGCAGAATATACGGCAGGTAGGAAAGGGATGATGGATATTTTTATGATCACCTTGGCCTTAATGGTAGGTACTGCAGGATTGCCTCATGTCATCGTCCGATTCTTTACAGTACCTAAAGTAAAAGATGCCAGGCTTTCGGCAGGTTATGCTTTGGTTTTCATTGCCATTTTATATACGACAGCACCAGCAATTGCAGCCTTTGGAATCTATAATGCGATCAATAGTACTTCTGAGAAAGAGATTTCCAGTCTCCCGGTTTGGGTGTCAAATTGGCAAAAAACGAATTTGATTGCTGTGGATGATAAAAATGGAGATGGGAAAATCCAATATGTAGCTGATCCGGCTACCAATGAATTAACGATTGATCGGGATATTATGGTGCTGGCTAGTCCGGAAATTGCAGAACTTCCCAACTGGGTAGTTGGCTTGGTAGCTGCAGGGGCGATGGCAGCGGCTTTGTCTACTGCCGCTGGATTACTATTGGTGATTTCCACTTCAGTAAGCCGTGATCTTTTTAAGACCTTTAAACCTGAAATATCTGAAAAGAAAGAGTTGAGGATAGCAAGATTGGCTGCTGCTGGCGCCGTGCTTCTAGCTGGATATTTTGGTGTGAATCCTCCTGGATTTGTAGCACAAGTGGTTGCTTTTGCATTTGGATTGGCTGCAGCTTCTTTCTTCCCAGTGATTATCATGGGGATTTTTTCTTCAAGAATTAATAAAGAGGGAGCAATTGCAGGAATGGTTTCTGGCTTAGTATTTACGCTGGCCTATATCATTTACTTTAAATTTATTTCACCAGAATTAAACACAGCAGACCATTGGTGGTTTGGAGTTTCTCCAGAAGGAATAGGATCTATCGGAATGTTCATCAACTTTTTGGTTTGTATCGTAGTATCTCAATTTACTCCGGCACCACCCCAATCTGTACAAGATATGATTCAAGAAATAAGAATTCCTAGAGGCGCAGGCAAGGCTGTTGATCATTAATCGTAACTTAGAAGAATCAATTAATAATGATTTCGATAACCCAATAATATCATGAGTGATAGAATACATACCCTAAGCGGATATTTACACGAGTACCAAAAAAGTGCCACCCAACCAGAAGAATTCTGGGCAAGGATTGCAGATTCATTTTACTGGAGGAAGAGGTGGGACAGAGTGTTGAAATGGAATTTTGACGAACCTAATGTTCAGTGGTTTGTCAATGGAAAGTTGAATATTACAGAAAATATTTTTGAGCGGTATTTATTTACTATTGGTGATCGACCAGCGATTATTTGGGAACCAAGTGATCCTAATGAGGAAGGTAGAACGCTTACCTATAAAGAGTTATATCAGGAAGTTTGCCGTTTTGCAAATGCCTTAAAAAGCAAGGGGATTGGCAAAGGCGATAAAGTGATTATTTATATGCCTATGGTGCCAGAAGCAGCCGTAGCCATGCTTGCTTGTGCCAGAATCGGGGCGATCCACTCAGTAGTTTTTGCAGGATTTTCAAGTACTGCTTTGGCAGATCGAGTAAACGATTGTGAAGCAAAAGCTATTTTAACTTCCGATGGAAACTTCAGAGGCAGTAAAAAAATAGCTGTGAAGGCAATAGTAGACGAAGCTTTGGAGAAAAGTTCGGTAGAAACTGTCATCGTATATCAACGCACCAAGCAAGATGTGACGATGAAAGATGGAAGAGACTTCTGGTGGCATGATGTGATCGCATCCGAATCAGCGGAGTGTGTGGCCGAGGAAATGGACAGTGAGGATATGTTGTTTATTCTTTATACTTCCGGGTCTACTGGAAAGCCTAAAGGGGTTGTGCATACTACTGGAGGGTACATGGTGTATACCAAATATTCCTTTGAGAATGTATTCCAATATTCTTCTGGAGATATCTATTGGTGTACTGCGGATGTAGGATGGATTACTGGTCACTCTTACATTGTTTACGGACCTTTATTAGCAGGGGCCACAACCTTGATGTTTGAAGGAGTTCCTACTTACCCAGATGCTGGGAGGTTCTGGGCGATTGTTGAAAAATATAAAGTAAATCAATTTTATACGGCTCCTACAGCCATAAGGGCTTTACAAGCTTATGGGACAGATGTGATTCAAGGATATGATCTAAGTTCCTTGAAAGTTTTGGGTTCTGTGGGAGAACCTATCAATGAAGAAGCTTGGCATTGGTACCATACTCATATTGGCCAAAATAGATGCCCAATAGTAGATACTTGGTGGCAAACCGAAACAGGAGGAATTATGGTTTCTCCAATAGCGGGTATTACACCTACTAAACCTGCATATGCAACATTGCCTTTGCCAGGAGTGCAGCTTTGTATCGTGGATCCTGAGGGGAATGAATTAAAAGGGAATTCTGTTGAAGGTAACCTTTGTATCAAATTTCCTTGGCCATCAATGATTAGGACGACCTATGGAGATCATGATCGATGTAAACAAACCTATTTCTCTACCTATAAAGGCATGTATTTTACAGGAGATGGAGTAAAGAGGGATCATGATGGGTATTATAGAATCCTGGGACGTGTAGATGATGTGATCAATGTCTCTGGCCATAGAATGGGAACTGCTGAAGTAGAAAATGCGATCAACGAACATCCAAAAGTAATCGAGTCTGCTGTCGTGGGTTATCCTCACGATGTCAAAGGGCAGGGGATTTATGCGTATGTCATCTGTGACATGACGAATCGTACGGAGGATAACTTGGTGAATGAAATCAAAGAAATGGTATCCAAAATCATAGGACCGATTGCCAAGCCAGATAAAATCCAAATAGTCCCTGGTTTACCGAAAACAAGATCAGGAAAAATCATGAGAAGGATCTTAAGAAAGGTAGCTGAAAATAGTCTGGACAATATGGGTGATACCAGTACACTTCTTGATCCGGAGGTAGTTACTAAGATTATCGAAGGAAGGAAATAAATGAGACTGAGCCATGGGAAACTATGGCTCTTTTTTAATCCTTTGGGGAAGAATCTTCCTCCTCTGCATCTATTTCAATTTGAGAAATGATAGTATCGGGAGAGTCCATTTCTTGTTTATAAAAATTATGAACCCCGACCATGAAGGCAACGATCAATGCCCAAACTATTCTACGTAATGGTCTAAAAATTTGCTTAAATAGCCTCATATGGTTTAAGGTTTAAATTAAAATACCAATTTTTATTCCATATTCGATTGATTGTCAGTTTGGCACTCGTCCATGGCCAATTTATTCGAAATTCAATTTTCAAAGCATGTCTAATGTAATTGTCAATCGGGTAGCAGAGTTCCTAAAAACGTATCCTCCGTTTAATTTTTTGAGCAAAGATGATTTGGAGAACGTAGCACAGCAGGTCTCTATCAAGTATTTTGAGGAGGGTGAACGCTTATTCTCCCAAGGTGAACCAGCCCAATCTCATTTTTTTATTATACGGGAAGGATCTGTCAAACTGACAGAGAATCAGGCATCTGATGAGGTGGTGAAAGAGTATTGTGACCAAGGTGATGTATTTGGAGTCTTAGCCCTTATGGGTAAAAGGCCCTATGTGTTGAATGCAATTGTAGCAGAAGAAACAATCGTTTACTTTGTTCCAGTATCCATCTTTGAGTTGATTCTAGAGCAGAATAGTAAAGTAGCACTCTATTTTGCAGCCGGATTTGCAAGTGGTCAGGTGGTCGTCCGGCAGGATTTATCGCAAGGACAAAAAGCAAGGGGAGTTTTTAGAAATGAATCGAATGACCACTCCTTATTGATTTTTTCAGATCCTTCAGTCATCAAGATTTCAGAAAACGTGTTAACTGGGTTAAAAGACCTCTCCATTCAGGAAGCGGCCCAACAGATGAGTTTTGAAGAAGTAAGCAGTATCGTAGTGGTGAATGAACACAAGTATCCACTAGGAATCATTACTGATAAGGACCTGAGAAAAAAAGTGGTAGCAGGAGGGTTATCACTGGACGCTCCGGTTTCTGAAATAATGAGTGAAGAATTGATTGTCCGCAAAAGTGACGCGTCTTTTTCAGACCTCTATTTGTGTATGATCAAGAATAGACTTCACCATTTGGTGCTTACAAAAGACGGAACTTCTCAAAGTCCGGTAACTGGAATAATTTCTGATCATGATGTGTTATTATCCATGGGAAATAGTCCAGCTATTTTGATTCATGCCCTGCTC
Source organism: Algoriphagus halophilus (assembly GCF_900129785.1). NCBI lineage: Bacteria > Pseudomonadati > Bacteroidota > Cytophagia > Cytophagales > Cyclobacteriaceae > Algoriphagus > Algoriphagus halophilus. The sequence continues at coordinate 331,407 of NZ_FSRC01000002.1, read as the reverse complement.
AATACCATGGATCTTGATGAGATGAAAAGTATTCGACTTAGAGCCGAGCAAATGCTTCGCTATTATTTAGAAAATGAAGTAGCGATGGATTTTGTGGCATCGGTCATGACTGAAATCAATGATGTGATTATCAGCCAGGCAAGAATCATTGCGCTTACGAAATATCGAAGAGAATACCCTGAAATGGAAGGAATTAAATTCTGTTTTTTGTCATTGGGTAGCGAAGGAAGAGAAGAGCAGTTGTTACGGACAGATCAGGATAATGCGATAATTTATGAAGATGTCCCTCAAGAACTCCAAGATCAGGCTGCTGAATTTTTTCTGAAAATAGGGTCCGAAATGGTGGAGGTATTAATCCACTGTGGAATATCCCCCTGTCCAGGAAATATTATGGCAAGTAATTCCAAATGGGTTCAGCCGATTACTACATGGAAAGATTATTTTTCTGAATGGATCCTCAGGCCCACGGAAGAAGCTTTATTAAACTCTACCATATTTTTTGATTACAGGGCAATTGGCGGGACAAATTTCTTGGCTGATCAATTGACAGATCATATTTATGAAGAAGTTAGGAAGAAGCATTTTTTTCTAAATTTTCTAGCTAAAAACGCTTATATGAAACCCGCTCCATTAGGGTTTTTCAGAGGATTTATGGTGGAGAGATCCGGCGAACATAGAGACCAATTTGATATTAAGGCCAGGGCGATGATGCCTTTGGCTGACCTGGCGAGGTTGTTGATTTTAAGTCATGGAGTAGTTGGGATTAACAATACGTTTAAGCGTTTTGAAAAACTTGCTGAATTAGAGCCAGTCAATCAAGAATTATATACTCAGGCAGGAAAGGCCTACGAAATACTGATGCGAATGAGAGCATTGGAGGGACTTCATCATGAGAATAGTGGGAGATTTATAGATCCTGAGAGTCTTGGAAAGCTTCATAAGCAACTATTGAAGAATACATTTACTCCACTATTGGAGCTTCAGGAATTAGTGAAAGTAAGGTTTCAATTAGACTTCTTTTCGAAATGAGTTGGTCGTTTTTCAAGAAAAAGATTTCTCCAAAGTCCTTTGTCAAAGATTTTCTGAAGGAGTTTAAAAGTAGTATTCCCGAAGTTAGGCAATTTGATGAGTTATCTTTTGTGGTTTTGGATACAGAAACCACTGGGCTTGACCTTTCCAAAGATCATATATTATCCTTTGGTGCCGTAAAAATACAAGAACAAAAAATCCATGTTTCTACAGCAGTTGAATGGTATTTAGCTTCTTCCAAAACGGGAAAAGAGGCTATACCAGTACATGGTTTACTAAAAAATGAGGAGGAGATTTCCTTGGAAACATTTGCTATTCAACTCTTGTCTTACTTAGGGAATCATGTGATTATAGGCCATTCCATCAATTTTGATTTAGCAATGTTAGAAAAAGCGCTTAGGCCTTTTGGGCTGGTTGATTTCCCAAACTCAAGTATTGATACCAGAGATTTGGCAATTCGATTAGACCATGGCTTAATGGTGGATCCTAGTAGGATAAACTTTCAGGACTACACGCTAGACTCACTTTGCAAACGATTTGAGATCGAAACAGATGATCGACATACGGCTGGAGGAGACGCTTTTTTGACAGCTAATTTATTTTTGAAGCTCTTAAAACTTGCCAGCAAGAAAGGCATAAATAATTGGGGACGGTTAAAAAAATAATTGAAACCTAATTCATTGTTTGATTTTTATATATCAGTAATTGAATAAAAAATATCATTTAACCTATTATTTATCAGTTAAATATAATTATATTAAAGAAGGTTTTTTTGTCTAATTTTTCAACTCAATACCGATGTCAAAATTTAAAATAGACCCACAATTACTGGTGCAAAACGAGCTTCTAGAAAAGCTCAAAAATTTACAGGCTATTCCAGTTCATCCTATTACCACAAAATATTGGTCATTAGGAGGATCTGGAGGATGGCTGGGCACGTCCACGACAGGGATTTTAAAATGTCCTGACGGAGTAGGTTCATTCCAGCACTATGTGAATGGATCCATTTATTATCATCCCAATACAGGGGCTCATGAAGTACATGGATTAATCAAAGCCCGTTGGAAGTCATTGGGATGGGAACGAAGTTTTCTAGGATATCCCAAAACGGACGAAACAAAAACTCCAGATGGAATTGGCCGGTTTAACCATTTTCAAGGGGGTAGTATTTATTGGTCTCCCGCTTCAGGGGCCTGGGAAGTACATGGAGCCATCCGAAGCAAATATGCAAGCCTAGGTTGGGAAAGAAGCTTCTTAAGGTATCCTTTAACCAATGAAACTACTTGTCCAGATGGAGTAGGTCGATTTAATCATTTTCAAGGAGGTAGTATTTATTGGACACCAAGCACAGGAGCGCATGAGGTTCATGGTGCTATCCGTGCACATTGGGCATCCTTAGGATGGGAAAGGAGTTTTTTAGGCTATCCCACCTCCGATGAAATAGTAGTTTTTGGAGGCGAAGGAAGGATTTCACATTTTCAGCATGGAAGTATTTATTGGTCCTCTACTGCAGGGGTAAGAGTCTTGCGGGAGCGGATTAGAGTTCATGTGAAAATTTTGACTACTCCTACTCGGTTTACAATTAACGAACAGTTTGCTGCCATGCAGGAAGTGTTTGCGGTAGCAGGGATTCGGGTGGATTGCGCAACCACTGAAACACTTAATTTGCCCTCTCTTAATGATGTAGATGTAGGAGGTTGTACCATGGGATCAGTTACGCCAGAACAGACAACGCTATTTGGGAACAGGAATTTCGTTGGAGCCAATGACGTCGTAGTATATTTTGTAAATAGTACTGTGCCTGGATACAATGGATGTGCGGCATTTCCATCAGGAAGGCCTGGTTGTGTGGTCGTAAGGACCGCAAGTAGATGGACTTTGGGCCATGAATTTGGGCATGTTTTAGGACTTAGCCATGTGAATAATAACGATCGGTTGATGACTGGTAATGGAACCTTTAATATAACCAACCCTCCGCCAAACTTGACTTCTGGAGAGTCCAGTACCATGAGATCAAGTGGACTTAGTACAAATCTTTAACCCAAAATTTTTAGAACTTATGGCACAATCAAGAAAAAAAGCAGCCTCTAAAGGCTTCGATCCTGAAGAATTATTGGATTTCCTAAGACAGGATGAGTTGGATTATCCAGCAGGTGCAAAAAAGTTTGGGAAAGATGCATTACCCTTACTTTCGGATTTGATAGAAGGTTCTGATGAAAACCTATCTATGAAAGCAGCCTATTTGGTGGGATACATTGATGATGACAGTGTAGGAGATATCCTAAAAAATGCTGCAGAAAAAGGATCATCCACCATTAGAATTGCAGCCGCATTTGGAGCTCAGAAAAGGCCTCCAGAAGTGGCAGAAGCCATATTGGCGAAATCTTTAGAGGATAACAATCCTTCAGTAGTGAAATTCGCTATGCGCTCCGTTTCTTCAATGAAATTAGGTAAAAACCTGAAATCTAAAATCGATCATATATCCAAACACTTTTTGGATGAAGACATCAAGAAGTCAGCAAAAGATCTGATGAAAAAAATCAAATGAGGATCGTTTAATTGATAAATGGGGAGTATTGAGGTACTTCCCATTTTTTATTTCCAATCAAAATTCACTTTGCCCCGTGCCTTCATGTGCACCGTCAACCCATTTTTGGTAGGGTAGAAATCTTCTGGAGTGATTACTAGATCTATTATTTGCAAATCAGCAATTCCCGTCTTCAAAGCCAATCTGTCCTGAATGCTAAGCATTCCTTCATCCAAATAGTCTCCAATTGGAAAGACAGCTCTTTTTTCAATATTTCGGATGATCTTTTTCTTTTTGAGACCAATACTTGTCTGGGCTCCCAGGTTGCCACTTTCCAATTTAAAATTGATATCCGTGAAATAAAGATTTTGATTTTCGGCATCATATGCTGGCTTCCCGATGATGTAGAGCTTTCCATCCAAGCTTTTCCCATTGGTTTGTTCTGCCATAAAATCCATGGTTATTTTCAAAAGATCTCCAAAGGATTGGCTTTGAATATTATTAGGGGTGAGTATGGTCTTTTTATCCACCCGAATTGGGCGATTATTCAGGTTCTCTCCCAGTAGTTGATTTAATTTTTCATAGTCAAGGACCCAAGGTAGAGTAATTTCCAAATGATTTTCAGAATCGAGGTTAGGGCTAAGTTTTGGGAGAGGGAATGCACGGCTTGGTGATGCATTAACCGGATGGGTATTTACCTTTCCGTTCAAACCTAGCCATACATTTAATTGATCCTCTTGATCAAAGAATTCTTGAAGTTTAACAGAGTCAGGCTGAATAGAAAATGTAGAAGCTTCTCCTTCCCAATTGATTGTAAAAGGCCTTCCTACTTGATTCCAGGCTAGATCAATAAAAGTCTTTAAACTAACGATGGATTTGGAGGAGTTTAAGTTTTGTTCTCCCCAGCGATTGATCTCCTTCTCTAAAAGCCCTGAAAGATCCACTTCCATTCCTAATACTGATAAAGCTAGTTTTCCTCCTAAGTCAACCAGTTCAAAGTCAGCTATAGAAATGCTCCAATCCGGGTTGATCGAGGGGTTTAGGATAAAAACCGGGGTAAGGGTTTCGTCTAAAGGGATTTTGGATTGAATAAAACTACCTAGACCACCTCTTTTTAACCCAATCTCTCCCTGAAGTTTTAAAGGAAGTGTTAATTGAATTCGCTGGCTGTCCAAAGCGGTATAGAAAGGACTTCCGTTTCTAGTCAGTAATAAGTTTCCTTCGAAATTTCCAGACCCGATCGATTCATCATTCACCAATACCTGAGGGATGGCCTGATTAAATATTTTATCCAAGGTTTTCTTTGGGATTTGCACAGGTACATTGACCGAGGAAAATGCCGGAGGAGCAATTTCTGGCTCAGGGTTTAAATGCGGATTAAAAGTTTTGCAAGAAGCGAAGCTAGCGATTACAAAAACGAATAGTATAAATGATTTGACTAAAGCAAACTTGGATTTTAATTTCATTTGTAAATTCCTTGGTTAATCAGGGAACTTTATCTTCCCCAAAAATATTGCCCTTTATTAAAGGATGGAAAATGAATTGGAATAAATTAACACAATTGGGTCAAATAGAGGACATCAAAGTTTTAAGTGAGGATGTTCCAGTGATGATATTTAAACATAGCACCCGTTGCTCGCTAAGCAGTATGTCTTTGGATCGACTACTTCGAAATTGGAAAGAGGATGACCATAAATCTGTCATTCCTTACCATTTGGATATCATCGAGAACAGAGAGTTGTCTAATCAGGTAAGCCAGGAATTTGGAGTTCCTCATCAATCTCCTCAGGTAATTGTAATAAAAGGCGGAGTGGCGGTTTATGATAATAGCCATTTTGGAATATCCTATCCTGAAATCATGGAAGTGGTGAAAAAATAATTCATCTTTTAAATCATTTTTTAGCCATTTATCCTCCCGATATTCCATTCTAATTTTTCTTTAGTTGAGCACTAAACCTTTGGCACTTTTCTAGGGTCAAAGAAACAGATATTTGCGCAACTATGGGAAACATATATAGATACCTTTTACTGATTTTTTGCCTGCTACTAGTTTTTAATGTGTATGGGCAACGGCCTCAGGGTCAAAGACCTCAAATTAAACTTACAGGTACCGTCATGGACGGAACCACGAAAACTCCAATGAATGGAGCCAATGTTTTAGTAAAGACTGTTACGGATTCTTTGTTAGTGGGAGGCGTAACAGATGCCCAAGGGAAATTCGAATTGAATAGACCGATGATTCCTCAAGTAAAAATTGAAATAAAATTCATTGGCTATGAAACAATTTCCAAAACTCATAGCTTTCGTGAACCGGCAGATCTAGGGACCTTGGTCTTAAATGAAGATACCCAAACTTTGGGAGAGGTAGTGATTGAAGGGCAGTCTCCAGTTGGGGAAATGAGAGGAGATACCACTTCTTTTAATGCTTCAGCATTCAAAACGCAGCAAAATGCCCAAGCGGAGGATCTGATTAGAAAACTTCCAGGTGTCACAATTCAAAATGGTGAAGTGCAGGCTCAAGGGGAAACCGTTCAAAAGATTTTGGTGGATGGAAGGGAATTTTTCGGTTCTGATCCAAATATTGCCTTAAGAAATCTTCCTGCAGATGCTATTGATCGAGTAGAGGTATTAGACCAAAGATCTGATCAAAGTAGGTTGACTGGATTCGATGATGGTTCCTATACCAAAACGATCAACATCATTTTAAGAGAAGATCGAAAAAATGGGCAATTCGGGCGTGTATATGGAGGGTATGGAACGGATGATCGATATTCTGCCGGAGGAAGTTTGAACTTATTTAGCGGAGACCGAAGAATTTCCATTTTAGGGTTGGCTAATAATATCAATCAACAAAACTTTTCAAGTCAGGATTTGGCCGGAGTGAATGCTAATAGTTCCGGTGGAGGCAGAGGTAGAGGACGCGGAGGTTTTGGTGGTGGAAATAATAATTTCAATGCAGGAAACAATAGCGGGATTAACACTACTAATTCAATAGGCCTCAATTACTCTGATAAATGGGGACAAAAAATGAATTTCACTGGTAGCTATTTTTTCAATAACTCGGCCAATAATTTACAGGAAATCACCAATCGTGAGACGGTGGTCAATGAAAGCTTGACCCAGTATTATCAGGAAAATCTGATCAGTACTACAGACAATTATAATCATCGATTTAGCGGAAGATTGGAAGCAGATTTAAATGAAAAGAATTCCTTTATAGTGACTCCCAATGTATCCATTCAAAACAGTACTAGTTTCAGTGACCGGGATGCTTTGACCACGGCAAACACAGGGGATTCTTTAAGTGCGTTAAGATCCATTACCAATGCAGAGAATAAGTCCTACAACATTTCTAACAACATTACCTATCGATATAAATTTGATAAAAAAGGGAGGACTTTTTCCACGGATATCAATACTACTTGGTCCAATCGGGATCAAATTTCCGATTTGCTTGCTGCCAGCATAGATTATAATAGAGATGTTTTAGATACGACGCTGCAGGAGACTTATACCCTGTCAAATGGGTTTAATTATAGGGTCAATGCTACTTTGACTGAACCTTTGGGAGAGAAGTCTATAGGTACTATTGGTTATCAAGTTGGAAATAATAAATCCAATTCAGATCAAAAGACATATGTGCTGGGAGCAGAACAAGGGATTTATCTCTTGGATACTGCCTTGAGTAATGAGTTTGATAATAAGTTTATAACTCAACGAGTACGTTCTGGATATGCTTATAATAACAATGGGTTAAACTTAAATTTCAACTTAGATTATCAAAATGCGAAATTAGATAATGAGGCATTTTTTCCAGAACCAGGAGTGTTTAATAGAAGCTTCAATAATATTTTGCCTGGTGCAAGTTTGAGCTATAGAAATCGAGAGACTGGAATTTCTTACAGGTTGAGGTATAGAACTAACACCGATGAACCAAATGTATCCCAGCTTCAAAATGTGGTAAACAATCAAAATCCATTGAATTTGAGTGTTGGAAATCCAAATCTGGGACAAAGCTATAATCACAATATATTCATCAACATGAGCAAAATAAATATGGAGAAGAACCATACCATGTTTATGTTTTTTAACTACTCAGGCACGAAGAATTATATAGGTTCAAGCACCTTTTTGACAGCACAAGACACCTTGATTAATGGGGAAATATTATTGAGGCCAGGAGGTCAAATTACCCAACCGACCAACTTGGATGGAAACTTTAGAACCACTTTCTTCTTCACTTACGGTACTCCTATAAAAGGAATCAAGACTCAGTTTAATATGAATACCCGAGTGAATTTCAATAGAATTCCAGGGTTGATCAATGGGGAAACAAACCTAAATGATAACCTATCTTTAAGGCAAGGGATCACTTTTACCTCGAACATCAGTGAGAATGTAGATTTCACCTTAAGTACGACAGGTAATTATAACATTGTCAATTCCAGCCTTCAAACTACACAGGATAATAATTACTATGTACAAGAGTCCAATCTGAGATTGTATTATTCTCCAAACGGAGGAAAGTTATTTATTGGAAATAATATTAATCATAGCTTATACAGTGGTTTGTCTGAAGGGTTTGATCAATCGTTCTGGCTTTGGAATATTGAAGGAGGCTACCGATTTGCGAAGAATAACAAGGCAGAGTTAAAAGTGGTGGTTTTTGATTTGTTGAATCAGAATAACAGCATTCAAAGAACCATTTCTGACGTTTCGGTAACTGATGTTTTTACCAATGTGCTGACCAGGTATGGAATGCTGACATTCACTTATATCATAGGAAATTTCAAGCAACCGGAGCCTTCTGATAACCCTTGGGAGCGTAGAAGACCTGGCGGTAGTAGAACTTGGTAAAAACTTAATTTTGATTTAATATTTCTAAGAAATAACAGAGCAAGGAAGTCTAAGCATTGGCTACAGATAAAGATTCCAGAATTGCTATTTTTCAGCTTCCCGATGAATGGTAATAAAAAAAGAGGCTGTCTCAAAAGTCGATTATTTGTCAGCCTGAGCGCCTGCCTGACGGTAGCCAAGGAGTCGAAGGCTTAATTGAGCAAATTAAACCACAATTCGATCCATTTCAATTGTCTGGAATCTCAATGTGTCAAAAAATATTTATGAGACAGCCTCTTCTAGATTGGGTAGCTATATTGTTACATTTTTGGAAGTACTACGGTGTCCACAGAGTGAATGACGCCGTTTTTCTGCCACACATCAGCAATGGTTACTTTTGATTGACCTCCATTTTCATCAGTGATATACAGGTCTTTTCCCTTCATCCATGCGGTTAATTCACCTCCTTGCACCGTAGTGAAAGTTGCTTTCCCATTTCCTTTTTTGATCGCAGCAGCAATGTCTTTTGATCCCATTTTACCTGCCACCACATGGTAAGTCAAAACAGCTTGAAGCTGAGCTTTATTTTCAGGTTTTAATAAGGTTTCGACTGTGCCAGCTGGTAATTTTTCGAAAGCCATGTTGTCTGGTGCAAATACCGTAAAGGGACCAGCTCCTTGTAAAGTTTCTACCAAACCAGCGGCTTTTACAGCTGCTACCAAGGTGGTATGATCCATGGAGTTGACTGCATTTTCTACAATGTTTTTAGAGGGATACATTTCTGCTCCTCCGACTAGGACTGTTTTTTCCATTTGAGCAAAAGCTGAGTTTGCAGATAGAAAAATAAAGGCAGCAAATGCCAATTTGAAGAATTTTTGAATGTTCATGATTTTTTAAATTTTGATGATTCTTAGTTTTTGTATTTGAAAGGAAATACGCGGTAGCTATACCATCTGGATCGCAAGAGATTCAAACTATTTTTTAGGATCTTGTCCCGACTATCATGAAATGCTTGCAATCCCTCCTGATTTTTTGTCCAAAAAATCCTAAAACCCTTAGCTTTGTGGCTTGATAAAATTGCAAAGCATGTATCAGGAAAAAATTGAAGCGATCAAAGCAGCCATTGCAGCGGCTGATGCGAATACCCCAGAGGAGTTGGAAACCTACAGAATGGAGTATATCTCCAAAAAGTCTGTGGTAGGAGAGCTTTTTGCAGGAATGGGAAAGGTTCCCAATGAAGAAAAGCGTGCTTACGGGCAATTGGTTAATGGAGTAAAGCAGCTGGCTGAAGCTAAGTTTAAAGAGCTGATCGAAAAGGTAAGCGAAGCAAATAAAAAATCTAAATCTGCAGATATCGATTTGACTTTGCCTCCTTCCAATCAAGGTCTGGGAGGAATTCATCCTCTTACGGCTACCAGACAACGAATAATTGAAATTTTTGAAAGAATAGGTTTCAATCTGTCAGAAGGGCCAGAGATTGAGGACGATTGGCATAATTTCACTGCCCTGAATTTTCCTGAAAATCACCCTGCGCGTGAAATGCAGGATACTTTCTTCATAGAGAAAAATCCTGACATCGCTCTCAGAACGCATACTTCTTCGGTACAGGTGCGGGTAATGGAAAACCAACAGCCACCTATCAGAACTCTTTCTCCTGGTAGAGTGTATAGAAATGAAGCAATCTCTGCAAGAGCACATTGTATCTTCCATCAAGTAGAAGGACTTTATGTGGATGAGAATGTGGGCTTTGCTGACTTGAAAAACACTGTATACCACTTTGCTAAAGAGATGTTTGGCAAAGGCACTAAAGTACGTTTTAGACCTTCATATTTCCCTTTTACTGAGCCTAGTGCAGAGATTGATATTACTTGTTTGATCTGTGGAGGATCAGGTTGTAATGTTTGTAAAGGAACTGGCTGGGTTGAAATTGGAGGTTCTGGAATGGTAGATCCAAATGTGCTGGAAAACTGTGGAATCGATTCGAAAAAATATACAGGCTTTGCCTTTGGTATGGGAATTGAGCGAATTGCCATGTTGAAATATCAAATCAAAGACCTTCGTTTATTCACAGAAAACGATGTCAGGTTCTTGAAACAATTTACCCCTTTGCTTTAAGTGTAAAGGATATGTTAGATAGCAGAAAAGCCCGAATCATTCGGGCTTTTCTTTTTTTGCTGGTATTTATGTCGGGGCTATTCCAAGCCTTTATCTCTCATTTTCTTGAATTCATCAAACCTTCTGAAAATGGCTACAGTAAAACCTGTCAACATAATGATGGTTCCGATCCATAATACATTGATATAAGGTTTTACAATGGCTTTCATGACCACATAATCTTTCTGGTATTGATTGACCTTGAAGACAAATTTATTCTCCTCTGGAAGAATGTTCTCCAAAGAAATCTTAATTCCTAATTCAGAATCTACTACTGGGATTTTGCCAACTTGACTGTTTCTAATGATGAATGTAGGTTCCAATACTTTTTCTACATCATAATCTAATATTCTAAGTTTGGCTTTCACAGCAACGTCTCCTTCTTGTAAGACATAGTCATCCAGTTCCTGCAATACCTCCGCACCATCAAAATAAGTAACGAAATCAGCTACATGGAACTGCTCTCCAGGAGCCACTTCATAGATTTCATCCTCTTTCCAGTCAGGGTCTTCGTAGTCATTCATGGCTGCTACATAGGTATAAAGATCCTTATCTAAATAAATCTTAGAATCTGGAGAAGAGATCAAACCTCCCATGCCTGCATTGAATTGAGACATAGGGTTTAAGGAAAATTGTAGCGTATTGTTTTGGTAATAGTCGATTTTAAAATAATCATTTTCTTCCAATACCAAATTAACCGTATCCCCTTTTTGGAAATAGTCCTTATAGGATTCCAATGCGATGGATTTGTTAACCAAACCGGTAGTTTCCAGAATTTTTGCAGGAACGTATTCAGGAACTCCTACTACTTTCTTTTGTCGGCCTCTATACGTGACTGTATAGTCTTTCATCTGAGTAGGTTTATTGATCCAAAGCAATACATGCTCCTTGTTCAATTCATCTTCCCAGCTATTGCTATAAGTTAGCCCTGACATGTTGATGGAGATAACATCTGAGTAACCAGAGCTAAACATGATACCAATCAAAACCATTCCTAAGCCAATATGTGCTAGAGATCCACCTGCTAGTTTGAAAGTGGATTTCTTGAGGATCTTAGCCAAAATCACGGAGTTGGCTACGATGGTAAAGGTGCCCGCCAGAATAATAATAATGTATTTCCAGTCGTAAACTTTTGCCAATACAATGATCACTGCAGAAATTAATACGGAAACGATATAAGGCGTCACCAACGTTTCTTTCAATTTCTGCTTGTCCATTTTTTGCCACCAGAAAAATTGTCCTACAGCAGTCAAAAGTGACAAAGCTACTGCAAACCATAATTGGAACTTCGTGTAGAATTCAATTTGGTCAGCAGGAGGTGCCATATTGGAAATTCCTCCAAAGCTTTCTACCAAGGTATTCCAAACAGGTATAGAAGTAGGTAAGATTACCTGGAAAGCCATTAATGCTAAAGTTGTTGCTCCAATGAATACCCAAAATTCTCGGGAGTATACAGAAGCTTCTTTTTCTGAACTTGGGATATGTTTCCATGCTTTTGCAGATAGTACGATAGCCACTACCAAAAAGAACAGCATGTATATTAAAAGCTGACCTGATAAACCAAGATCGGTGAAAGAGTGTACCGAAGCATCTCCCAAAACTCCAGATCTCACCAAGAATGTAGCATACAATACCAATATAAAGGTGGATATCACCAATATGATAGAAGTCTTTAATGCGGTAGCACTTTTTTTGAAAGTGATCATGGTGTGAATGGCTGCCACTAGGATCAGCCAGGGGACGTATACCGCATTTTCTACGGGATCCCAGTTCCAATAACCGCCAAAGTTAAGCGTTACATAAGCCCAATAGGCTCCCATAATGATTCCCATTCCTAGGATCATGGCAGAGAAAATAGCCCATGGCAAAGCAGGACGAATCCATTCTGAATATCTTTTCATCACCAATCCTCCCATCAAAAAAGCGAATGGGACAAGGGTGGATGCATATCCTAGGAAAAGAGTAGGTGGATGTATGACCATCCAAATGTTTTGAAGTAATGGGTTAAGGCCTGTTCCATCTTCTGGTACGAAGTCTGGGTTTACTTGGAATATAGGTGCTTGAGTGGCATCCCGGAGTAGAATGAAGGGTGAACTTCCTATTTTCAAATCCCCAATGACCACTCCCAAAATCATGGAAACCAAAAATGCTTGTACCAAGGCAAATACCACCATCACAGGAGCTTCCCAAAACTTATTGGTCTTGATTAAAACTGCTCCCAGTATTACGTTCCAGAAGATCCAAAGGATAAACGCTCCTTCTTGACCTTCCCAGAAACTAGAGATCATATAATGGACTGGTAGGGCTTTCGAACTGTGAGAATAGGCGTAGAAATATTCAAACCGGTGGTTGTAAATAATTTCAAAAAGTGAAACTGCAATCAGGGTTGCTGATACACCATGGATTAGGAAACTAATCCTACTGAATTTTCTCCAGCTTTCTTTTTCTAGTTCGTTTGCACGGAAATATTGAATGTAAGCATAGGCCGTAACCAATGCACTAACAAAGGCCACGATGGTCATCATGTGGCCAAGATTTCCGATAAAGGTATTGATCATGGGGTTTTTATTCTATCTACGCTTCTCACATTCCCGCTGCCTGTACATCTGTTTCCTGATATTTGGATGGGCATTTCATCAGGATTTTATCTGCAATGAAAATATCATCTGTTTTGTATTGTCCAATCACAACCACCGATTCAGATCGGGTGAAATCTGCTGGAACAGGCTCGTTGTAAAAAACTTCCTGCTCAGTTCCGTCATTATCCACCAATACAAAAGTAAATGAGGTTTTATCTTCTCTAACATTCAAACCAGTAACAGCTCCCGTTTGGTCTTTCTTCAATTGTCCTACTACGTGAATCGGTTTGTCATTTCCATCTTGCTTCATCTCCAAAGCAGTATTGAAACTTTCATAACTACTGGCATCACCGATAGAAGTCATAATGATGACAATCGCAATGGCAATAATTCCAATTCCTATAAGATGTCCTTTTTTCATGATTTCCTAAATTTAGGATTGAATAGTCTTTTCTAGTCTGCTGATCTTACGATCTGTGCTGATCAAATAAATTGTGATTCCTGCGAAGATTAATACAATTACACCTACCAAGACATAAATCTTCCCATCTGCTCTCATGGCATCAGCCATATCTACAGAATTATTAGAGTAATCAGATTCAGTTACAGGAATCTTCTCTTGGGCCATGGCACCAAATGAGAAAATCATTAAAGCTATAATCAGTAATTTTTTCATTTATCAGGAATTAATCATTCGGTCGTCAAGTACCCTTTCCACCCTACGCATTCTCACGCGAACAGTTGCAATCCAGCTGCCTAAAAGCGTCCAACCTATGATAGCCGGATAAAAAACCATTCGAAGTTTAGAGTCCAGATCATAGGCGTTAAAACCCGGGTTTCCACCATTGCCCGGGTGAAGACTATCTGTCAACCTTGGAAGCACAAATATTAATGGAATAAATGCAGCAAAAGCAAAGATGTTGTAAATGGCTCCTATCCTCGCTCTTTGTTGAGTATCGGTAAGAGAATTGCGCAAAATCAAATAGGCAAAGTACATCAGAATGCCGATGGCTGCTGCGTTTTGTTTTGGGTCTCCACTCCAATAGTCTCCCCAAGTAAATTTAGCCCAAAGCATGCCGGTCACGATTCCCAATACTCCAAATAAAATGGCAGCTCCTGCAAATTCAATGGCCATGTCATCATTCTTGATGTCATTGGTTCGAAGGTATTTGATACTGTAGAAAACGGAAACTATTAGCATCAAGATCATTCCAAACCACATGGTTACATGGAAATGCAATGCTCTGATCGTTTCGTTTAGAATCGGGAGACGTGGTACATCCATCAGCAAACCTGCAATCAAGGTATACAGCAGCAGGGCGATGGTAAGGATTTTCCACCAACTTTGGCGCATAGGGTATTTTTGCTAATTCAAGCGCAAAAATAAGTCATAAGTTCCTGATTTCGCTGCTTTTTCTAAAGTCTTTTGAAATGGGAGATCATTTCTTAAAACTTAAATAGAAATCACGCTTAAAGCTTGACTTTATATTTTTGGATGAATGTCAGATAATTCTATTTGTAGATTCCATTGATCAGGACCTCCACAAATAAGGAAATAAAATATAGGCAGCTGCCGCAACGATGGCATTGATGGCAAAAAGAGATATGATTTTATCAGCGCTTACACTCCAATCCAATCCGTCCATGGCATTTTTTGAAATCCGGATTGCCATCAAAAGAATAGGGATGATGACCGGAAAGCTCAATATGGCCATTAAAGTCGCATTATTTCCTGCTTTGGAAGCGATTCCACTCACCATGGTCAAGCTAGCTGAAAAACCCATGGCTCCTAAAATTAAATTCAGAATAAATAAACCTTGGTCTTGGACTTGATTTCCTAGAATTACAGAAAACACCCCATATCCTAAAAGTGCCAATACTAAGGTTAGCCCTGTATTATAGATAATTTTGGATAAAATGATGGACTCAGGTGAAGCGATCATGTAATAATAAAGCTGCCTCCCTTGGTGTTCCTGTACAAAACTCTTGGCCACTGCGTTCACCGCAGAAAAAAGAATGATAATCCAATAAAGTGCATTCCAGGTGGGAGCTGAAATATTTCCTTGCTTTGCTCCTACACTGAGGTAGGTGATAAACACCGCAGAAACTACATACAAAAGAATTCCATTTAATGCGTATTTCTGGCGCCATTCAAGAGTCAGTTCTTTTTGGATTAAAATGGAGATTTCTTTTAACATCGGCCAAAGATAAGTCAGAAGTTAGATTCGGAATACATATGACAAGATTTTTCAAACTTCTAATTTCAAATTTCTGATTTTATTCTCTGTCATCTTGTCACTTTTTTTCAACTGGAACAACTGTTGCAATCCTGAGCCCGAAAAACATTGTGTTTAACTAAACAAATTTATAGCCATGCAGGAAAAAGGCACCATCTCGATTCATACCGAGAATATTTTCCCAATAATCAAGAAGTTTCTCTATTCTGACAATGAGATTTTTCTTCGTGAACTCGTTTCGAACGCAGTGGATGCGACTCAAAAAATCAAACGATTAGCGACATTAGGTCAGTATTCAGGAGAACTAGGTGACACGACCGTAGAGGTAAAGTTTGACGAAAAGAAGAAGACCATTACCATTTCAGACCGTGGTCTAGGGATGACCGCTGAGGAAATTAAAAAGTACATCAACCAAGTGGCCTTCTCCGGAGCAGAAGAGTTTGTGGAGAAATTTAAAGATGCCAA
This sequence comes from Algoriphagus halophilus, assembly GCF_900129785.1. NCBI lineage: Bacteria > Pseudomonadati > Bacteroidota > Cytophagia > Cytophagales > Cyclobacteriaceae > Algoriphagus > Algoriphagus halophilus. Next base: position 315,580 of record NZ_FSRC01000002.1, on the reverse strand, counting down.
AGATGCCAATGAGATCATCGGTAAATTTGGTTTAGGTTTCTACTCAGCTTTTATGGTTGCTGATAAAGTGGAGATCAACACTCTTTCTTACCAAGAAGGTGCTGAGGCCGCAAAATGGACGTGTGATGGTTCAACTTCTTTTGAAATTTCCAAAGGAAAGAGAAAAGAGCGAGGAACAGACGTTATTCTTCATATCAATAAGGATTCTGAAGAATTCCTGGATAAATGGAAGCTTCAAGGTATCCTAGATAAATATGCGAAATTCCTTCCTGTGCCAATTAAGTTTGGTACTAAGACCGAATCTGTTGAAGATGGAGTAGATGACAAAGGAGAAAAGAAATGGAAATCAGTTGAAGTTGATAATATCATCAATACTACAGAGCCAATCTGGACCAAGTCTCCAAGTGATTTGACTGACGAGGATTATCTGAAGTTCTACAAAGAGCTGTATCCAATGTCAGAGGATCCACTTTTCTGGATTCATTTGAATGTGGATTATCCATTCAATTTGACTGGAGTGCTCTATTTCCCAAAAGTTAAAAATGAATTTGAGCTTCAGAGAAATAAGATCAAGCTATTCTCTCGCCAGGTATTCATTACAGACGAAGTGAAGGACATCGTTCCTGAATTCTTGATGTTGCTACATGGGGTGATTGATTCTCCGGATATTCCTTTGAACGTGTCTAGAAGCTTCTTGCAGGCCGACGGAAATGTGAAGAAGATCAACTCTTACATTACCAAGAAAGTGGCTGACAAGTTGGCTGAGCTTTTCAAGAAAGACAGAAAAGCTTATGAGGAGAAGTGGGATGATATCGGCTTGTTCGTGAAATATGGAATGATTTCCGAAGAGAAGTTCTATGAGAAAGGAAAAGACTTTGCCTTGCTTAAAAATACCAAGGGTGAGTACTTTACTTTAGAAGAATACCAATCCAAAGTAAAGCCTATCCAAACCGATAAAAATGAGCAAACCATCGTCTTGTATGCTACAGATGTAGAAAAGCAAGATAGCTTTATCCAATCTGCTAATAAGAAGGATTATGATGTACTGGTGATGGATTCCCCAATAGACAGTCACTTTATCCAAAACTTAGAGTCCAAATTGGAAAAGACTTCTTTGAAGAGAGTGGACTCTGATGTCGTGGAGAAATTGATCCAAAAAGAAGATACCTATTCTAATTTGCTTACTGAAGATCAGAGTAAAGAAGTGAAGGAGATCTTTGAGAAAGCGATCAATAACAAGACTTACTCAGTAGAGGTAGAGGGATTAAGTCCAGAGGAACTTCCTGTTACCATCACCATGGAAGAGTTTATGCGTAGAATGAAAGACATGGCAGCTACTGGTGGTGGAGGCATGGGCTTCTACGGACAGCTTCCTGATGCTTACAAAGTAGCGATCAACGGAAACCACCCGGTGGTAGACAAGGTCCTGAAAGCTGAAACGGAAGAAGAGAAAACCAAGTTGGCCAAGCAAGCCTTTGATTTGGCGAAGCTTTCTCAAGGTTTATTGACAGGTAAGGATCTCACTGCTTTCGTCAAGAGAAGTGTGGAATTGCTTTAAATAAGCTAGTTTTAATATGAATTTTTAAACGGGTGTGCTTGCATGCCCGTTTTTTTTATCATATTTATAAAAGCCTAGTTCCATACTAGGGTATTACCCGAAATAACTTATTTTTGTCCATGCTTTCAAAAAAGACCAAATACGCCCTACATGCCTTGACTTACTTGGGTAAGCACAAAGATGAAAAAACAGTATTAATCCATGATATAGCGGAGGAACATGGGATATCCCATAAGTTTTTGGAAAATATTTTACTGGAATTGAAAAAGGCTGGGATGCTTGGGAGCAAAAAAGGCAAAGGTGGAGGCTATTACTTGATTAAAGAGCCTAAGGATATTCCGCTTTCCAAAGTAATCAGGCTTTTAGATGGTCCCATTGCATTACTTCCTTGCGTGAGCTTAAATTACTATGAACCTTGTGCTGAATGTAAAAATGAGGCACAATGTGGGATTAATAAGGTCATGATACAAGTTCGCGATGAGACTCTTAAGATACTGGAAAACAAGACCTTAGAGGATATTTTAAAAACAGGTTAAAATTTTTTTACCATAAACCCTATAAATTAAATAGGGTTTGTATACTTTTGTGCTTTACGCTCGTATAAACCTGATATGATTTTAGATCAACCACTTAAGAAACTATTTAGCAACAAGTCTGGAAAAGACAGCAATGCAAAGAGTCTGCTCAAGTCAATTTCTTGGAGAATTGTAGGGACGATTGATACGATTATTATTTCCTATTTCGTCACCGGGCAATTTGTAATGGCCATATCAATTGGTTCTGTGGAAGTGTTCTCTAAGATTATTTTATACTATTTACACGAGCGAGTTTGGGAAGCTGCACCTAAAGCAAAAGAAGATGACACTCAAAAAGAATATGCATGAACTGGAAGCTCAGTTAAATCAACTGAGTGCACAGGAAGGGTTGGCACTCATTGCTGATCTTTTTCCGGGAAAAGTAACTTTCTCCACCTCCTTGGGGCAGGAAGATCAGGTGATTACCCAGCTGATTGCCGATGCACATTTGCCTATATCTATATTTTCTTTGGACACAGGAAGATTATTCCCCGAAACCTTAGAATTACTTTCTAGGACGGAGGCAAAGTACAAGCAACAGATCAAGGTGTATTATCCGAATACTGAATCAGTGGAAAAATTGGTTTCCGAGATCGGGATCAATGGGTTTTATGAGTCTGTAGAAAATAGAAAGTCTTGTTGCTTTGTCCGTAAAGTGGAGCCTTTAAAAAGGGCATTGGCAGGAAATGAGGTTTGGGTGACGGGACTTCGTGCAGAGCAGTCTGCCAATAGATCTGATATGAAGCGAATAGAATGGGATGAGGGAAATCAGATCTTAAAATTCAATCCCTTATTGGATTGGACTTTTGATGAGATGATAGCTTATATCTCTGAAAAGAGCATTCCTTATAATCCTCTACATGACAAAGGATTCATCAGTATTGGGTGTGCACCTTGTACTAGAGCCATTATGGAAGGTGAAGATGCCAGAGCTGGCAGATGGTGGTGGGAAGATTCCAAAAAAGAGTGCGGGCTACATGCCAAGTAAGATATAAGATTTAAGACGTAAGATTTCAGAATTAATTACTTCGAAAAGAGTCCATTCGGAAATAATGAAGTCGATTTGAAGACATAAATAGTAAGGAAATGAACAACCTATTAATACCTAATCCAAAAGAAGCAGAATCGATCCACATCATTCGTGAAGTGGCGGCTCAGTTTGAGCGTCCGGTTTTGCTTTTTTCAGGTGGAAAAGACTCGATTACATTAGTTAGACTTGCTCAAAAAGCATTTTATCCAGCAAAGATTCCTTTCCCTTTATTACATGTAGATACGGGGCATAATTTCCCAGAGACGATTGAGTTTAGAGACAAATTAGTAGAGGAACTAGGGCTGGAATTAATTGTAAGAAATGTTCAGGACTCCATCGATCAAGGAAAAGTTAGAGAGGAAAGAGGCAGGTATTCTAGCCGAAATTCCCTTCAAACTACCACCCTTTTGGATGCGATAGAAGAATTCAAATTTGATGCTTGTATCGGTGGTGCGCGAAGGGATGAGGAAAAAGCCAGGGCCAAAGAGCGGGTTTTCTCTGTCAGAGATGATTTCGGTCAATGGGATGAGAAAAATCAACGTCCTGAGCTTTTTGATATGCTCAATGGTAAAATTCATGTAGGACAAAATGTAAGGTGTTTCCCAATTTCCAATTGGACTGAATTGGACGTTTGGGAATATATCAAAACAGAAAATATTGAAATTCCATCGATTTACTTTGCCCATGAGCGGGAAGTTTTCTTTAGAGATGGAATGATCTGGACTGCTAATGAGCATGTCTATAGAGAGGAACATGAAGAGGTAACCGTAAAAATGGTGCGATTCAGAACTGTAGGGGACATGACCTGTACCGCAGCAGTACTTTCTGAAGCAGTTTCATTAGAGGATGTAGTAGGAGAAATCAGAGCATCTACCATTTCTGAACGGGGGGCAAGAATTGACGATAAGCGCTCTGAAGCTGCTATGGAAACTAGAAAGAAAGTGGGATACTTTTAGAAAAAGTATAAAGTCTCAAGTACAGAGTAGACTAGGCCACCATGTCGTTATGATGCTTCTCCAGAAGCAGCATGGATCAAACTATAAACTCTCAATGTTAGAATTAAGCCAAGTCCAGCTTCTGGAGAAGAAGGACAACTGAAAACTAGAAACAACATGTCTGAAAATAGAAAACTTATCAAAATCGCTACTGCCGGATCCGTGGATGATGGCAAAAGCACCTTGATCGGACGATTATTATATGATACGAAGTCATTGACTACGGATAAAATCGAAGCAATCGAACGTAGCTCTAAGCAGCGAGGATACGATTATCTTGATTTTTCTCTGGCGACGGATGGTTTGGTGGCAGAACGTGAGCAAGGGATCACCATCGACGTAGCCCATATTTATTTCAATACAGAAAAAACAAACTTCATCGTAGCAGATACTCCTGGACATGTGGAATATACCCGAAATATGGTGACGGGTGCTTCTACTTCACAGGTGGCTATAATTTTGATTGATGCCCGTAAAGGCGTAATCGAGCAAACATATAGACATTTCTTTATTTCCAATTTGCTTCGAATGAGCCATGTAGTGGTCGCTATCAACAAAATGGATTTGGTCAATTATGACGAGGAAGTGTTTCTAAACATCAAAAAGGATTTTGATGAGTTGGTAGCTAAATCTGATTTCTCAGAAGATCAAATCACCTTTATACCTGTATCGGCTTTAAATGGTGAAAATATTGCCAGAAAGTCAGAGGAAATGCCTTGGTACATTGGAAATTCCTTATTGGATCACTTGGAGGTTTTGGAGCCAGAAGATTTACAGGAAAGCTCAGTGGCAAGATTCCCGGTTCAATACGTAATCCGACCGAAAACAGAAGCCTTTCATGACTTTAGGGGATTCTCCGGAAAATTGTACGGTGGAAGTTTGAAAGTTGGAGATGAAGTGACTTTACTTCCCTCCATGAATACTTCCTCTATCAAAAGTATTCACTTCTTTGACCAAGAGTTGGATGAGGCGGCCCCAGGAAGTTCGATTACAGTAACTTTGAATTCAGAAGTAGATTTGAGCCGAGGTGATATGTTAGTCAAAAGTGATGCTGTTCCAAGAAGTGAAAAGCAGATTTCGGCCACTATTTGTCAGGTAAATAGCAAAGGTCTTCGAGTAGGAGCTAAGTATATTTTGCAGCACGGAGTCAATCGAGTACTGGCAAAAGTGGATCAAATTGAATCTAAAATTCATACAGATTTTTCTGGATCAGAGGAGGCAGATCAATTGAAATTGAATGATATCGGAAAGGTGAAATTTAGGTTGAGTAAACCTATTCATTTTGATTCTTATAAAGAGAATAAGTCAAACGGAAGTTTTATCCTGATTGAAGAAGGTGAATTTGATACCGTTTCAGTTGGCTTCATCGATTGAAACTTGTTTTAAAATAGACATTGGTAATCAGCTTCAATGAAGTTGATTTATAGAAAATAAGGCGTCCGGGAAAAACACCGGACGTTTCCTCATTCCTTTTAACCACTATCCCTATAGGGAAAAAACAGTAAAGCCATGCAAAGCTTTAGAACCGAATTAGAAAATCCTATTGTAGAAAAAGATATCATCGAGTTGGAGCGCAAAATAGCGCTGTTTAAAGATGGTAAAATTGATGAAGAGAAATTCAGAAGCCTGCGTCTTGCCAGAGGAGTATATGGGCAAAGACAACAGGGTGTTCAGATGATCCGAATCAAATTACCCTATGGTAGGGTGAGTTCGGATCAGCTAAGAAGAATCTCAAAAGTTTCTGAAGAATATTCTACCGGAAGATTACATATTACCACTCGTCAGGATATTCAGATTCACTATGTGAGTTTGGATAGAACACCTGAACTCTGGGCTGAGTTGGAGAAGGATGATGTAACCTTGCGAGAAGCATGTGGAAATACCGTTAGGAATGTCACTGCTTCAGAAACTGCAGGTATTGATCCGAATGAACCATTTGATGTGACTCCTTATGCTGATGCTACCTTCAAATACTTTTTGAGAAATCCAGTTTGCCAGGAAATGGGAAGAAAGTTTAAAATGGCTTTCTCTTCTTCAGATGAGGATACTGGATTGAGCTACCTACATGATTTGGGGTTCATTCCAAAAGTGAAAACAATCAATGGGCAAGAAGTTCGTGGATTTAAAGTGTTGTTAGGAGGAGGGTTAGGTTCTCAACCTAGACATGCCGATGCAGTATATGATTTTCTGGAAGCAGATCAGATTATCCCTTTTATTGAGGCGGTTTTGAGGATTTTTGACCGTCATGGTGAAAGGGCAAGAAGAAATAAAGCAAGAATGAAGTTCTTGGTAAAGGATTTGGGCTTGGAAGCATTTCTGGAATTAGTAGAACAAGAAAAGAAAGCATTGCCTTTCTCTACCTATCCTATTGATGCAGCTACCTATGATTCATCGCAAACCTTGCCCAATGCCCCTGAAGCTAATTTAGATGCAGAGCCAGGTTTGGATTATGAGCTTTGGAAATTAACCAATGTCCTTCCTCAAAAACAAGAGGGTTTTGTTTCTATTGGGGTACGAGTTCCATTGGGCGATTTTTACATCGATCAAGCAAGAAAATTGGCAGACTTGGTGGAAACTTATGCTAATTCTGAGCTTCGTTTTACACTTCGACAGAATTTCTTGATTCGTGATGTGAGAGAGGATTTAGCTCCTTATTTTCATCAGGAATTAAAGAAAATCGGTTTGGCTGAAGGAGGATATAACTCTTTGGCGGATATTACCGCATGCCCAGGTACTGATACCTGTAATCTGGGAATTGCCAGTTCAACAGGAATTGCGGCAGAACTGGAGAAAGTGATTTTGGCGGAATACCCTCAGTATTTGAAAAACAAAGACTTGGTGATCAAGATCTCAGGTTGTATGAATGCCTGTGGGCAGCACAATATGGCGCATATAGGTTTTCAGGGAATGTCTATGAAAGCTGGAAAAGTGGTAATTCCCGCTCTGCAAGTACTGTTAGGTGGCGGAAACCTTGGAGATGGAAATGGCAGGTTTGCAGATAAAGTGACCAAAATTCCAAGTAAAAGAGGGCCAGAAGCATTACGCCTTTTATTGAATGATTTTCAAGAAAATGCTGCTGGAAAAGACTTTCTATCCTATTATGATGAAAAAGGACAGATCTATTTTTATGAGCTTTTAAAGGAATTAGGAGATGCTTCTACCGTGACTCCAGCTGATTTTATAGACTGGGGGAATACTGAGGAGTATAAAGTTGCCGTAGGGGTTGGAGAATGTGCCGGAGTGGTATTGGACTTGGTGGCTACCTTGCTATTGGAAGCTTACGAGAAAATTGATCTTGGAAAAGAAGCTCTGGAAGAAGGTAGATGGTCAGATAGTATCTATCATCATTATGCAGGCTTAATTAATGCTGCAAAAGCAATCCTTCTTGGTGAAAATGTAACCACGAATAGTTATGCGAATATCATCGCAAAGTTTGATGAAAACTTTGTCGAAAAAGGGAAGATTGATTTAGGAGGAACTTTCGCAGAGAAAGTTTATCAGATCAATAAAGATGAGCCTACGGAAGAGTTTGCAAAAGCTTATGCTGCTCAAGCTTTGGAAATCTATGACTTACTGAAAAGCTACAGAGAGGAAGAGGTAGAGGCATGAACAAAAATTTAAACCCTAAAGTGACCCTCGTGGGAGCGGGTCCGGGAGATCCGGACCTGATCACCCTCAAGGGAGTATTGGCGTTGAATCAGGCTGACGTGGTTCTTTATGATGCCTTAATTGATCCTGCCTTGTTGAAGCACGCACCAGAGACCGCCATCAAAATATATGTTGGGAAAAGAGTAGGAAAACACTCCATGCCGCAGCAAGACACCAATGAACTTTGTGTAAGCATGGCGATTCAGCACGGACATGTGGTCCGATTGAAAGGGGGAGATCCATTTGTTTTTGGGCGTGGGTCGGAAGAACTGGATTACATTGAAACCTTCGGGATAAAAACTGAAGTGGTGCCAGGAATAACCTCCGCCATTGCTGTACCATCTGCTGCGGGAATTCCAGTGACGAAACGTAGTGTTTCAGAAAGTTTTTGGGTGGTGACTGGAACGACTTCGCAAGGAGAGCTTTCCAAGGACCTTGAATTAGCTGCACAATCTACCGCTACTGTGGTAGTTTTGATGGGAACCAAAAAACTAAATGAAATAGTCAGGGTATATCAAGATTTTGGGAAATCTGACTTGCCAGTAGCGATTATTCAAAGCGGGACCACTGCAGATGAGAAAATTGTCGCAGGAGTCATTGAGGATATTGCCCAAAAGGCTTTCGATAAACATATAAAAGCACCTGCTATTATCATTTTGGGAGAAGTAGTAAGAGAAAGTCAAAAATTAGCAGAGCTGTACAGAGAGGTGGTAAAAATTAATGCTTAGACTAATGTTAGACTGTTTGACAGGTGATTTATAGCCTTCCTAGTTTTCTAATGTTTAGGGGGCTTGTAGTCCTGCTTTATCAAGAATCGGCCTATTCCAAGATAGATTTCCTATCTTTTGAATAATCATCCAATAATAAACCCCAGAATCTCAATGAATCATCTTTACCCTGTTTTTCTAAAAGTTCATGAACTCAATATCCTTCTCGTTGGTGGAGGGAATGTGGGTACTGAAAAATTAGAATTTCTTTTGAAGTCAAGTCCCAATGCCCAGGTCACAGCAGTGGCAAAGGAGTTTTCCCCTTCGTTTTTGGAATTGGCTTCAAAGGCAGAAACTGTTTCTATGATCACCGATGCCTATGATGAAAAATACTTGGGTGCAAAGCACCTGGTAATTGCAGCTACAGATGATAAGGAGGTCAATAAACTGATACATGATCAGGCTAAGGAGCGATTTTTATTGGTGAATGTAGCGGATACACCTGCCCTATGTGACTTTTATTTAGGGGGGATTGTGACCAAAGGAAATTTAAAAATTGCGATCAGTACCAATGGTAAATCCCCTACGGCAGCGAAGAGATTAAGACAATTGTTTGAGGAGGTACTTCCAGAAGAAATGGATGAGTTGTTAAATAACCTGAATGCCTATCGAGATACTTTAAAAGGAGACTTTGAATATAAGGTGAAAGCAATGAATAAAATTACCAAAGGGCTAGTCACAAACCGTTAAAGCCCTTTGGGTTTACATGAAATCTTATTTGCCAGGTTTCTGATCAATACCTGTCATTTCCCAATGCCCAAGTGAAATAGGAATGCTTCCAATTGAATTAAGTTTGTCAAAGAATTCTTTTAATGGAAAAGACCTGCCTTCATTGATCCTGAAATAATCTGCCATTGCATTTTCCAGTAAATACTTCCCAGTGATATAACTACTTCCATAGCCTGGTTGTCTCATATATAAATGTTGCTCAAAAAGAAGTAATTCTTTTTCAGTTTTCATCCAGCCTCGAGGGGTGTAATTGGAATGAATCCCACCAGCTTCTACCATGGTCATTTCATTAGCTTGTGCATAGAGAGAACCCAAACCTCTTGCAGCTCTTTGTGCAATCATGATGTAAACGATTTCTCTGGATCGAGGGGAGTCTTTATAAAGCCCAGCATCCATAAAAATTTCCTCTACAGCAGTGGCGGTCCCTTCATTTCTTGAATCCCAAATATTATATAATAAAGGAGCTTTTCTTATTTCACTTGGGTGAGGTTCGTTATCCATTCTTGCCAGTTCAAACCAATGATAAAAGTGAGAATACAATGGCCTTGGATCATAATGCATCCCTATGGTAAAGAAGTTTCGTTTTTCTTTAGGAATAAATGAACCCATGTGTTCTCTAAGTGCCGGCTCAAAATACTCTTTGACTGTGACGATGTCTTTTTCATCTAAGAATGTCAAGATGCTTTTTACTGATTCTTCGGCCATGAGGTCAAATTCTTCGGGTGAACTTGCATCTTTCAATTCAGGCAGTCCTGCATTTCTATACTCTTCAAGTTTCAAGGAAGACCAAGCTCTTGCTAACTCCCGTTTCAAGATCATTACCTCATCTTCCCAGGTTAAGGGTACTAAATGTACATTTTGTAAATACCATGTGTAATTTTCTTTCCCTATACCGGATTCTCCGGTTTTGGTCAAAGCTTCTTTCTCTAACCAAGTGACTAGGTCTTGAGTAGCGATTTTGGCTTCATTTAGGGTATTTACTAATTCCGGTTGATCAGAAACCCCTTCTAGTTTCAGAATATTATCCAAGTCTATGACCTGTGTAGCAATAGAAGGAATGCCTGCAGCCCACAATTCTCTGGCATTTCCCGTTAGGTTTTGCTTGGCTTGTTGGTTTAAAGCAGGAATGATTTTAATTTCCTTTATAAATTTAGAAAGAGATTCACCTTGCAAAGGAAATTCGTATTGCCAAAGTTCTAAAACCCCATGATGGGTCGGTCCTTCATGGGCAGGAACATCACTTCTTTCAGTCCAGATGGTTTTATAAAAAGCAGGATCTCTTTCCCAAGGTTTAAGGATTCGTTGATTAAAATCATACCCATTTAATTCCGCTTTTACAATTCGATAATCCACTTGCTCTGGAATAGTCCAACCAGAAGTGTCGAGTTGGGAAAATTGAGTTTGGATTTTCTTAAACTCAGTTTGTCTTTTCTCAAAAGTTTCCTTTCGGTAATCGGGCGCCCCTTCATGTAATGGTGGAGTTTCAAATGCCCTCCAGTTTTTAAATAGTGCTACTAATTCATTGTAGGATGAAACTGGTTGCATTGCCATTGCATGACAATGAAAGAGGAGTGAGCAAAAGAATGTCAGATAGGTGAAAAGTAAAATTTTAAGCTTCATAATGGATGGTGGATTTCATTTAAAAAGTAAGATAATGTATAGAATTGGTAAAACCAGCTTCAAAAAGGGAGGAGCTTTAATTCCTTATAAACTGATTGTTTAGGTGGGCTTTTGTAGAAATATAGGATGTTGCTTAGGCTCAGTTAAAAACAAATTGAAAGGTATTCTACTTCGATTTTTTATTTCGTACAGTTCCTGTATTTTTGTGCTTGCTTAAAAAACGCATTACAAATTAATATTTATGGCATATTTATTTACCTCAGAGTCAGTATCTGAGGGGCATCCAGATAAAATTGCGGATCAAATTTCCGACGCATTAATTGATAATTTTTTGGCATTTGATCCTAATTCTAAGGTTGCTTGTGAAACTTTGGTGACTACAGGACAAGTAGTCTTGGCCGGAGAAGTAAAATCCGATATTTATTTGGACGTACAGAAAATCGCACGTGATGTGATTAACCGGATAGGATATACCAAATCCGATTACATGTTCGAAGGTAATTCTTGTGGTGTTTTATCTGCGATTCATGAACAATCTCAAGACATTAATCAAGGAGTAGATCGAAAGAGCCCTGAAGAACAAGGAGCTGGTGATCAGGGGATGATGTTTGGATATGCAACCAATGAGACTGAGAACTATATGCCTTTGGCATTGGATCTTTCTCATATGATCCTTCGGGAATTGGCCGCATTAAGGAGAGAAAATAAAGAGATCACCTACTTGAGGCCAGATTCTAAAGCCCAGGTAACTATCGAATATTCTGATGACAATGTACCTCAAAGAATAGAAGCAATTGTAGTTTCTACTCAGCATGATGATTTTGATGAGGAAGAGGCGATGCTTGCTAAGATCAAATCAGATATTGTTTCTATCCTGATTCCAAGGGTGATCGCACAATTAAAGCCAGAAATTCAGAAGCTATTTACAGACGATATTAAATACCATATTAACCCGACAGGTAAATTCGTAATTGGAGGTCCTCATGGTGATACTGGATTAACGGGAAGAAAGATCATCGTGGATACTTATGGAGGTAAAGGGGCTCATGGTGGAGGTGCATTCTCTGGGAAAGACCCTTCAAAAGTAGATAGATCTGCTGCCTATGCCACCCGACATATTGCCAAAAACATGGTAGCTGCTGGAGTTGCTGACGAGATCTTAGTTCAGGTTTCTTATGCGATCGGAGTAGCTGCTCCAATGGGTATCTATGTAAATACTTATGGCACTGCTAAAGTAGATATGCATGATGGGGAAATTGCCAAAAAAGTAGAAGAGCTATTTGATATGAGACCTTATGCAATCGAACAACGATTGAAGTTGAGAAATCCGATTTATGAGGAAACCGCTGCCTATGGCCATATGGGAAGACAAAATGAAGTCGTTTCAAAAACTTTCCTTTCTCCTTATAGAGATGAAATCACCTTAGAGGTAGAGCTCTTTACTTGGGAAAAATTAGATTTTGTAGACAAGATTAAATCCGCATTCGGATTATAAAACGAAAAGCCTTCCGAAAACTCGGAAGGCTTTGTTTTTCTATGCTGATATTTAATTAGATGTTTCAAATCTTTTAAGAATTCGAATTTTCTGATTGAAGCTCACATTTCGTTTTGAGCTCATTTAATTTAATCATCCAAAGATCTACGTTAGCTTTTGCTTTCTTTGCCTCACTGGCAAGCCCTTCAAGATTTTCATCATCTTCTATAGTCCATTTTCCTGATGATATCCTTGCAGTCAGGTCTTCAACTTCCTTTGTGTTTTCCTGCCATACGCCGATTAATCCATCAATCTTTTCTTTTAAATTGGCATATTCAGTTTCACAATTACTTGCCTCGCCATTTACGCTAATCGGTATAACCTCTGTGGTCTGATTCTCTTCTTTTTTTGTTTTCAAAAGGAACTGTTGATCTCCGATTTCCTTAGAAAGATCTCCGATCATCTTTGAAGTAGTTTTCCATTCAGCTAGTAGCTTTGTAAGCTTATCCACTTTTTGTTCTGATGGGCCACAGCTGAAAATCAGCCCGATAAAAACAAAAATTATCATATAATTTTTCATATCAATCTAGATTTTAGGATGAAGTTCATTGTTTATTATTTTCCCGAAAATGAGGAAAACAATCCCCTTAACAAGACTAATTAATTTCTTGGAATAGCCTTATACAGACTATTCAGGAGGATAAAATGAACTGTAATAATTTTCATACATAATTGTCCAAAAAATATTCCAATGAAGGAAATGGGCTTTAGTTGACCCGAAAACTAAAATTCGTATTTGGAGACGACTTATCCGGTTTTATGTGGATTCTTATTTTTTATCGGACTTGCTTGTTCTTTAAATGCGCAAGGTATTGTCACACTTAAGGAATATTTAGATAATAATAACCTATATAAAACCGATGGTGAAGACTCGACGATTAAGGGAGTAGCACGTTTAATAGTAAATATTGATTCCAATCCAAAAACTTTGTAAGAGGGAATAAACAGAGGAGAATAGATAGCTGGGTATTTATTTTGGGACTGTGGGTGGGATAATTTGTAAAATGAGGTAAAACAGCGTTGAAGTTAGTGGAGGTCAATATAACTTTCTGAATAAAAATAGCATCGAGTCAAAACCCGATGCTATCTAAATTTATCCTTAAAAACTGTAACGTCTAATCAGGACAAGTCTTTTACTAATAATAAAGCAGAGATTAGGAATTCGAAGAATCTGTATTGATTCCGCAATTTTCCTTCAATTCCTCCAATTGATTTAACCATTGCTCGATGTCTACATCTCTTTCTTTTACCTCTAGATCCAAGGCTTTGAGATTTTCATCATCTTCAACAGTCCATTTTCCTATTGCCATATTATTGGTGAGTTGGTCAACTTTTAAAGAGTTTTCTTTCCAGACGGCAATAAACTCATCAATATCCTCCCGAAGAGTTTTATAGGCAGTTTCACAATTACTCTCCTCACCTTGAAAACGAATAGGAATCATTTCGGTAGTTCCATTTTCTTCTTTCTTCGTTTCCAATAAATACATTTGATTCCCCAGTTGTTCAGAAAGGTCCGCTACTTTTTCAGAAGTATTTTTCCATTCCGCAATGAGGTCTTTTAACTTTTCTTCTTGCCTATCAGATGGACCGCAACTTACAATCAATCCAAAAAGCACCAGTACAAACATGTAATTTTTCATATCGAATTCGGGGTTTTAGGATGAAGTTCACAGACCAAAAATTTCCCAGGAATGGGGATTTAATTACACATGGAATACATGCTTTTGACCTAAAAAAGCTTTCAAATAACTCTTAAAGGCTTGATCAATGAATTAAAAACTATTTCTTGCCTAAATAGTCCAAATGTTATTCCAAAATTCGATAAATGTCCAAGGGGCACTTTTCGTACCCTAAGAGGACTTAAAACATTTCTTCAATTATTTGGGTGTAGAAGTCTTTTACCTCCATGCCAATTGCACGGACCTGTTGGGAAATCAGGCTTGTTTCAGTTTGACCAGGCACGGTATTGATTTCAATAAAGTAGAATTTACCGGTTTCTTTTTGAAGAAAGTAATCGATTCTCACAGCACCTTTGCAGTTCAGTTTTTCATAAATTTTTGGGATGATGCGATTGACTCTTTCTACCTCTTCTTCATTCATTCTGCCAGGAGTAATTTCTTCTGTTACCCCTGCCACGTATTTTGCTTCATAATCAAAAAACTCTTTGCTGCTCACTATTTCTGTAGCAGGTAATACCTGGATATTTCCTTTGCCTTTGAAGCAACCTATAGAAAATTCCCTTCCTGAAACGAATTCTTCCACTAAGACTTGCTTGTCTTCACCAAAAGCTTTGTCCAAGGCTTCTGGTAATTCCTCCCAAGTTTTGACTTTACTCATGCCAATGGAACTTCCGCCATTGTTTGGTTTGATAAACAAGGGTAGAGTTAACTCATTCACCACTTTTTCTTGATTCTCGGTAGAGTTTTCAAAAAGTTGGAGAGACTTTGCAATGTGTAATTCCTCAATGTCATCTACAATTGCCTTGGTATAGCCCTTATTCATGGTGATGGCTGAAGTCAATTGATCACAGGTGGTATAAGGGATTCCAATCATATCAAAATACCCGGCTAGCTTTCCGTCTTCTCCTGGCGATCCGTGGAGGATATTGAAGACACCGTCAAAGGTGATTTTTTGGCCATCTACTTCAATGCTAAAGTCATTCAAGTTGACCGGAATTTTAATTCCCGCATCATTTAAAAAATACCAGTCGCCGGGATAAATCAGAATTTTATAAATATCATAAAGGTTTCGGTCAATTGTTTTTTCAACAACTGCCGCACTTTTTAATGAAATGACTGACTCACCGGTAAATCCTCCAGTCACCAGAGCTATTTTCTTCTTCATTGGGATAAAAATTAGAACTACGAATTACTTGAATTTTCTTTTATTTCCCGCAGTTCCCGCAGATTCTCTCGGATAAATACCGCAGATTTTCGATGAATTAAGAGTTGTTAGAGGGTAGGGAAATAAAAATCAGCTTGGATCAGCGTTTTTTCTGCGGATATCAGCGGGATTTATTAAGCTAATTTGATCTGATCCAGATAAAACTTCATTCTAGAATGATCTCTGGGAAGAAAATCGATTTTGTCAATCTTATCCAGTTTGTGATTGTAAAATACCTCGATGTATTCATTATTTAATAGGTATAAGTTGACCTTATGTCGGTAATAACGAATACCCACTACAAATGTGCCCTCAGTATATAAGGTGGTGATTTTTTTATGGAAAGGGAGGTTTGTGAATTCTTCTCTACTCATATCCTTCGCTTCAAACTACGAATATAACGAAATGATAGGTTGATTTTGATATATTAGGGTTGATTCCTTCGTTCAAGAATCATATACTTGAAAGAGTAAATACGCGAATGATCAAACAAAGATTTTCTACCTTTTTCTATTTGATTCCAATTCTGGCTTTCTTGGCCTTTTCCTGTGCTTCCAAGAAGAAAGTAGCATCGGATCCGTTTGATGTGGTGATTTCTACCGCTAGAAGCTATACTGGGACTCCTTATAAATATGGCGGCACAACCAGAGCAGGAATGGATTGTTCGGCCTTAGTGTACCATGCTTTTTATTCTGTTGGAGTCACGATGCCCCGAGTTTCTGCAGATCAGAGTCAGGTAGGAAAAAAAATTAATCAAAGAGATTTACAGCGTGGAGACTTATTATTTTTTGCTACAGGAAGAAGAAAAAACAGGGTGACTCATGCTGGGATTGTGACTGAAGTAAGCAAAAATGATGTTCGATTTATCCATTCTTCTACTTCTTTGGGCGTTTCGGAGGATTATTTGAGTAATCGCTATTGGTCCAAGGTATTTTTATTTGCGCGTAGAGTGATGGAGTGATTTTTTGACTACAGGTACATTTTTGGAGCAATTCCTTAACAAATAATTGATAAGCTTCGGATTATTTCCCAAATATCCTTTGGGATTAGGCTTTATTGGTTAATTTTGCGGACGAATTCAAAAAGCATATCCTTTTTACATTTCATTCTATCAAATGGCAAATATTGGAAAGATAACTCAGGTAATTGGACCCGTAGTGGACGTTTCCTTCGAAGGCGGTAAACTGCCAAACATCCTTGACGCGGTTGTAGTAACCAAAGAAAACGGCCAAGTAGTCGTTATGGAAGTTCAACAGCACTTGGGTGAAGACAGAGTAAGAACTATCGCAATGGACTCATCCGAAGGGATGGTACGTGGCATGGAGGTAAAAGACTTGGGTCAACCAATCTCTGTACCAACTGGCGAGGCTATTAAAGGACGTCTTTTCAACGTGGTTGGAGATGCAATTGACGGTCTTCCACAAGTTACTACTGGAGCTAGACTTCCTATTCACAGATCCGCACCAAAATTTGAAGACCTTTCTACTTCTACGGAAGTACTCTTCACTGGTATTAAAGTAATTGATTTGATCGAGCCTTATGCAAAAGGTGGTAAGATCGGTTTGTTTGGTGGTGCCGGTGTAGGTAAAACTGTATTGATTCAGGAATTGATCAACAATATTGCGAAAGCATATGCTGGTCTTTCTGTATTCGCCGGTGTAGGGGAAAGAACAAGAGAAGGGAATGACTTGCTTCGCGAAATGATCGAGTCAGGCATTGTAACTTACGGTGATGACTTCCTCCACAGCTTAGAAGAAGAAGGTGGATGGGATCTTTCCAAAGTGGATTTGAAAAAATTAGAAGATTCTAAAGCAACCTTTGTGTTCGGTCAGATGAATGAGCCTCCAGGGGCGCGTGCTCGTGTGGCCTTGACTGGTTTGACTTTGGCTGAATATTATAGA
The DNA here is from genome assembly GCF_900129785.1 of Algoriphagus halophilus. NCBI lineage: Bacteria > Pseudomonadati > Bacteroidota > Cytophagia > Cytophagales > Cyclobacteriaceae > Algoriphagus > Algoriphagus halophilus. Next base: position 298,340 of record NZ_FSRC01000002.1, on the reverse strand, counting down.
GATGGAGACGGAGAAGGAGCAGGTAAAGATATCCTTTTCTTTATCGATAACATTTTCCGTTTTACTCAGGCAGGTTCTGAAGTGTCTGCACTTTTAGGTCGTATGCCTTCTGCGGTTGGTTACCAGCCAACATTGGCAACAGAAATGGGTGCTATGCAGGAAAGAATTACCTCTACTAAAAATGGTTCCATTACTTCCGTACAGGCAGTTTACGTACCTGCGGATGACTTGACTGACCCTGCTCCAGCGACAACTTTTGCTCACTTGGATGCTACTACGGTATTGTCAAGAAAGATTGCCGAGCTAGGTATTTACCCTGCGGTGGATCCTTTGGATTCTTCTTCAAGAATTCTTTCTGCAGAAATCTTGGGTGATGAGCATTACGATTGTGCTCAACGAGTGAAAGAAACTCTTCAGCGTTACAAAGAATTGCAGGATATCATTGCGATCTTGGGTATGGAAGAACTTTCTGAAGAGGATAAGCAAGTGGTACACAGAGCAAGACGTGTACAGCGTTTCTTGTCTCAGCCATTCCACGTTGCTGAGCAGTTTACAGGCTTGAAAGGTGTTTTGGTAGACATCAAAGACACCATCAAAGGCTTCAATATGATCATGGATGGTGAGTTGGATCACCTTCCAGAAGCAGCATTCAACTTGGTAGGTAGCATCGAAGATGCGATCGCTAAGGGTGAGAAAATGTTGGCTGAAGTTAAATAATTAGAAAATAGAGCGGCGGCTTAGGCTTTTCTTGGCCGCTTGCTTTTATATAAATCCGAATCAGATGCATTTAGAAATCGTCACACCGGACAAAAAAGTATTTCAGGGTGAAGTGACCGAGGCCAGTTTCCCAGGTGCCGGAGGTGCATTTCAGGTGTTGAATAATCACGCTCCGATCGTCTCAGCTTTGGCAAAAGGAACTGTTTCCTTTACCACAGCAGAAGGCAAGCAGTCCATGGTTGTGGATGGCGGAGTAGTGGAAGTAAAAGATAATGTAATTGTATTGCTAGCTGAGAAAGTTGTAGCTTAAGCTATTATGTTTAGATATAAAGGAAGTCCAACTCGTTAGAGTTGGACTTTTTTATTTTAGTATGATTCAGGTTCTCCAAAAAGAAAAGCCCCGTTCCATAAGAACAGGGCTTCATTATTATTTCTGAAATGGGAAGCCTTTCTATTTTATTTTTACGGTTCGAATCAGTCATCCAACTTTCAGACTTCCCAACTTCTTAATTACTCTCAATCACCTGGCCTTTTTCACGATACAAATCCACCGGGCCATCCAATAATACCGCGATTACCGTAATGTCTTTGTCGTATACATTATCTGGAATATCTATGTATTTCATGCCAGGAACGGAACTCCAGTACATTTTTCCCACTTCCCTAGATTGCAATTTGGTTCCATTTCCAACCACCCAGACACGTTGGATTTTATTTTTTAGGCCTTTGATGGCCAAGGATTCATTGACTTTATAGTCCAAATAGATATAAAGAATAGTCTTGTCCTTAGAAAGTGTAGTAGGAGCATAGATATGACCATCAGGAATTCCCGCCTGGGTTTCGTAAATGGCTGATTCATGCTTGGATGTCCAGCGCGCAAATTCGTTTAAAATATTTTCTGCTTCTTCAGGAATAGAACCATCAGGTTTGGGGCCAAAGTCCATCAATAGATTTCCACCCATATGAAGGCAATCCACAAAGATTCTTAAGAGTTCACTTGGAGATTTATAGGCGTGGTCATTTCCCTGATATCCCCAACTGTTGTTCAAGGTCATACACAATTCCCAAAAATCACTGTCGGGTCTCGAAACTGGAACACCTTGCTCTGGAGTGGCATAGTCACCAAAACCTGGGCCCAATCGGGAGTTGATAATCAAGTCGGGATTATAGCCTAATAATTTATCTTTCAGTTCAGCACTTCGCCATTCTTCTGGGCTATGTTCCCAATCTCCATCAAACCAATACAAATCCGGATTGTACTGGGTGGATAATTCGCTTAATTGTGCAAAGTTGAAATCGGTGAATTTACGGAATCTTTCAGGATCATTTTTGTATCGAAAAGTTTCACGAGTATTCCGATCATAATCAGGATGAGACCAATCCAGTACAGAAAAATAGATTCCTTTTTTAATTCCTTCTTTTTCCAAAGCGGTCATAAAAGGTCCTACCAAGTCTGTTCCTGCTGGAGATTTTTTCACAACTGAAAGATCGCTAGCCTTGGTATCCCAAAGCGCCACTCCATCATGGTGTTTGGCAGTGAGTACAGCATATTTAGCCCCGCTTGCTTTGATCAGTTTGGCCCATTTTTCGGGATCATATTTAGAAGCAGTGAAACCATCCAATTGCTTCATGTAATCCTCGTATTTGATGTAATCATTGAAAAAAGACCATGATTCGTCGATTCCATTGACAGAGTAAATACCCCAGTGGATAAAGATTCCAAGTTTAGCATCTTTGAACCACTCCATTTTATCAGGATTTTCTTGTGAAATAGCTGGTTTGGGGGTAAGTAAGGCGATCAGGCAAAAAGTCAGAATTAATAGAGAAGTTGTTTTTCTAAATAACATGGGGTAATTGAATTTCTTTTTTAGAGCCCCGAAAATAGTTAATTGAGTAGGAACTTCAAGGTCAAAACATTGATAAGGATAATTTAGAGGAATATTATTGTTTGTAAAGTATTATCCATACCTTTGCAGTCGCGAAAGGAGGTGTAAAAATATGATCGTAGTAAACGTAAAAGAGAACGAATCTATCGAAAAAGCGCTAAAGCGTTTTAAAAAGAAGTTTGACAAGACTGGTGCAGTCAGAGAACTTAGAGCTAGACAAGCGTTCACAAAACCTTCTGTAAAAAGAAGAGCACAGGTCATCAAAGCGTCTTATAAGCAAAAACTTCAAGAGGAAGCTAATAAGTAATCGTTTTTGACAAAAACATATAAAAGCGTACTGACTTCGGTGAGTGCGCTTTTTTTGTTTTCATCTTAAGGTTCTCTCTTTTTTTTAAGATTCAGAGATTTTATTTGTCTGGTAGTGAGCCATCAATCGTTTTGATGACTTATGTAGCTATTATTTCCTTTCATTTTTCATTACTTATTTCATTTTTTTTCGTGTACCTTAAATAAGTAATCACAGTACATGATCGACTCATTTATCAATTATTTAGAATTCGAGAAAAAATCCAGTCAGCATACCGTATTGGCTTATCAAAAAGACTTGGAGCAATTTGAGGAATTTGTATCCACTGCTTTTGAAAGAGAAGACATTTTGATGTCCGATCATGCTGAAATTAGGGCTTGGGTAATAGACTTGGTAGAGAACGGTCTGAGTACCACTACGGTTAACCGAAAAATCGCCACCCTACGTTCTTTTTATAAGTTTTTGCTTCGCTCCAGACTTATTGCTAAGGACCCAACCTATAAGTTAAAATCCCTTAAAAACCCGAAAAAATTACCCGAATTTCTTCAAGAAACTACCATTTCTTCCGTTCTAGAGGAAAGTGTTTATGAGGAAACTTTTGAAGGAAATAGAGACCGAATGGTGATGGAGTTTTTGTACCTGACGGGAGTGAGGCTTTCTGAGCTCACAGGATTAAAATGGGAAAATATAAACCTTCAGGAAGAAGTGGTGAAAGTTTTAGGAAAACGAAAAAAGGAAAGAATAATACCTCTGACAAAGGGGCTTGTTCGAAATATCATTTTGTATAAAAAAGTATTTGAGCAAAGGTTTTCAAATGTTGCTCAAAGTGACTATTTTATTGTTACAAATCACGGAAAGCCAAGTTACCCTATGATGATATACCGTGTAGTCAGACAATATCTGGACCTTTTTGCACAGACTTCCAAGCGCAGTCCTCATATCCTGCGTCATACTTTTGCGACTCATCTACTCAACAAGGGAGCAGACCTCAATGCTGTTAAAGATTTACTTGGGCATTCCAACCTTGCGGCGACGCAAGTATATACCCACAATTCATTAGAAAAACTCAAGGCTGTGTTTGAACAGGCACATCCTAAAGCGTAAATAAATTATTGTTCAACCATTAAATGCAAATCAATATGAAACTGCAGATGCACTCAATCCACTTCGATGCTGATCGAAAATTGATCGATTTTATTCAAAGAAAAGCAGACAAGCTGGAGACCTTTTATGATCGAATCATAGATGGTGAGGTTTTTATGAGGCTCGATAAGAATGACAACAATGAAAACAAGATTGTTGAAATCAAATTAAATGTGCCAGGGAAGCAGTTTTTTGCAAAGAATCAATCAGATTCTTTCGAAGGGGCCGCTGATGAAGCGATAGAAGGGCTAAGAAGGCAAATTAAGAAGTACAAAGAAAAGGTTGTTCTCGTAAGGCAATAATAGACCCTAAAATCTTTTATAAACCCTCGGAGTTCCGAGGGTTTTTCTTTTTCTTGCGAGCTTTTACTATGAGGTCCAACTTATCTTATAAATCGGCATTTTGGATAGTCAGCCTGGCTATCGTTTTGGCAAAAATAGCCTTCGTTTTCCGCCCCGAACTCGATTTGTTTACAGAAGAAGCCCAGTATTGGCTTTGGTCAAAAAATTTGGCTTGGCATTATTATTCCAAACCTCCTTTGGTAGCCTTTTTGAACTACATCAGTACCTCCATTTTTGGAGTTACCGAATTAGGAGTTCGCATCAACCCCATACTTTTTGGACTGGGGACTGCTTGGGTGACTTATAAATTCGGGTCTTATTTATACAATGAGAAGGTTGGTTTTTGGGCTTCCATTTTCTTACAAGCAATGCCTTTTTGGTGGATGATTTCTTCCTTTCACACCACCGATACCTCTCTAACTTTTTTCTGGTCTTTGACTGTGTTTTTATTATATAGGGCCTTGAAAGAGAAAAAGCTTAATTGGTGGATTCTCGCTGGATTTGCTGCCGCAGTAGGACTGATGGCTAAGGCTATGATGGTATTAGCATTTCCATTCCTTTTTTTATTCATTTTGCAAGAAGGAAAGCTAGGTAAGAAGTGGAGAAATATGCTGCTTTTCTTTCTGGTCATGTCCCTTGGATTTATTCCGATTCTAGTATGGAACTTTCAAAATGACTTCAATACTTTCAAGCATCTAGCAAACCTAGCTGGAGCTGGAGGAGGAAATGAAGAATCTACTGCCTCTTTGGGGAAATCCACAGCTCAGTTATTCGAATTTTTGGGTGGTCAATTGGCGATGCTATCTATATTCTTGCTGCCAATCCTGTTCTACTCCATTAAAAGTGTGTTTAAATATAGAAACCAAGATAAATTTTACCTCATCTTGCCTGCCATACTTACGTTAATCAGTTTCTCTTTTTTAAGCTTCTTTACAGAGGTTCTAGTGAATTGGCCGGTTTTCTCCTATGTGGGATTGCCGATTATCATGAGTGAATGGGTGTTAAATCAATCAAGTAAGTGGAAGAAACTCCGTAATTGGGGTCTTGGAATCAGTATTGGGATACCTTTATTGCTCATCCTTCCTGACCTCACTTTTGTCAAATCTATTCCTCCTATTAAAAAAGGTGAAAAGCAACTGTTTAGAAGAATGTCTGGCTATGATCCGCTTGCTGCAAGAGTTGATTATTTACAGGATAGCTTGGAGTTGTCAGATTCGTTTGTCTTTTCCGAAACTTATCACATGGCTTCCGAGCTATCTTTTTATTTAAAGGACCATCCGCAGCCATATATGTTGAATATGGGTGCAAGAAGAAACCAATTTGATCTTTGGGATGGGATGGAGCAGTTTTTAGGGCAAAATAAGGATGGGATTTTTGTTAGCTGGAATTATGACTCTCCTGGTAAATTTGCACAATTTGACTCTTTACTTTATGAGGAAAAGTTCGAGGTGTATTTTCGCGGAGAGCCGTTGAGGACTGCCACCATTCAAGTATGGAAAGACTTAAAAGAGTTTGATCCCTATATTCCAGAAACCTATTAATCTCCTATTTTTTGTAGCCAATAATAGACTTTCCCATTTTCTTCTAATAGGTCTTTGAAATTTGGGTCTCCTAGATGTTGAAGTAAAAAAGGAATCTTTTTCGAATCCCAATTCATTGAAGCGACTTCGACTTCATAATTTTGAAGTGGAAGTTGCTGCAGGTATTTGTCTTCTACGATTAAGTTCGGATAAATGGAAGACCTTTCCAATAATTCCTGCTCACTCAAGGATTTCTCTCCAGTAATATCAGTCATGTAATAATCGGGTCCTAAGTATACCCTAATCTTGCTGCTGACATGAATGTTGCCAATGAAACCAATTTCCTTTGTAGGGTCAATTTTATTGGAAGAAACAAAAGCTTGAACTTGGGCTCCTTGCTCTGGAAGAGAGATTTTTGCGGTAACAGTAGAAAGAAAAAAGAATACTAGTAAAATGGAAAAGGATAATCCCCATGGCAGCTGACTTCCTTTATAGACTAATTGGACTAAATAAATCAAAAGGGCAAATCCAATTGCCAATTGCAAATAAACCCAAAAGGTACTCCCTAATTGGAAATTGATCCAGAATCCTGTAACACCGACTATGAGGGATAATAGAATGAAAAATGCTGCACCTATTTTCAAGCCTTTTTGACGCAATTGGAAATCAGCTTTTACCAGGATCCAACTCAGGAAGATTGCCAAAATAGGCGCAACTGGTAATAAGTAGCGTTCATAAAATTTGGTAGTCATAGCTCCCATTCCTAGAATGGCCAATCCCCATAGAACTGCGAATCCAAAGAATACTGCATTTTCTTTCCAGGTTTTCTGAATGGTCTCTTTGAATTTCGGGAAAGGATAGAACCCCCAAGGCAGATAAATTACAAATAGAATGATTGAGGCAAGTGCTCCGTTTTTTAGAATAAGTAAGTAGCGTGATGCTACTCTTCCTCCAACTTGATCTTCTAAAAAGCTATCTAGGTAAGTAGGACCATGAATTTTCCACATGGCCACAAACCAGAATAATCCGATAATAATAGCGAGAAGGAGAGAAGGTAAATGAAGGAATGTCTTCCATGATATTTTTTTCCAGGGATTGAATAGCAGGTAAAGTATTCCGATTCCTCCTAAAGCAGCGGCTGGTAGTCCTTTTACTTCAAAGGCCAATGCCAAACTGAGATATAATATCCATATAAACTTTTTTGGAGCTTGGTCTCCATACCTCATTAATCCTGCAAATCCAATGGCACTGGCTGTCATAGTAAGGCCTAATAACACGTCTGGTATGGAACGGGTGGAGGCAAATATCAAAACAATATTGGAAGCGATAATCAGGGCAGATAGTCCTGCAATCTTTTTGTCTGAGAATAAGACTTTTGCAACCAGATAGGTGATTCCGATAGTCAATGAACCGGCTAATAAAAAGAAGATCCTGGATGAAAAAGCACTGACTCCAAATATTTTGAATCCAGCTAAAACCACCCAGTAAGTTCCTATGGGTTTTCGAAACCTCAACTCTCCGTTTCCGAGGTACGTGGTGAGATAGTCTCCATTTTGCATCATTTTAACAGAAGCATCACTATAATACATTTCATCTGGAAAATGCATGTGAAAGCTCAGGGCAAATGGTCCTACCAAAATGGCAAAGGCCGCCATTATTACCCATGGATTAATATGAAGCTCTTTTGAAAACATCTTGCAAAGATAAGATGAATGAACTTTGTCACACCAAATTTTCGTTGGCAACCGAAAGCCGATACGCAGTTTATTGGCAACGGAAGTATTTTGCCGTATTTTTGACCAAATTTATGATCATGAGCAAGCCCCTGTTGTCTGTAGTTATTACGATCTACAACGAAGAAGAAAACATCAAGCCATTATTGGAAGCCACCTATTCCGCACTTTCTGAAATCGACTATGAGGTCATTCTAATAGAGGATGGTTCTACTGATAAGACAGTGGCCGAAGTGAAAAAGTATGCAAATGATCGGACAAAGCTGATTATTTTCAATCGGAATTATGGTCAAACCACCGCATTGGCAGCGGGAATTGACATGGCTACAGGCGAGTATATTTCTACCATGGATGGGGATTTGCAAAATGACCCCACAGACATTCCTATTATGCTTCAAAAAGCGATTGATGAAGACTGGGATGTAGTAGCAGGTAGAAGGGCCAATAGAAAAGATGGGTTTGTGTTGAGGAAGATTCCGAGTAAAATAGCCAACTGGGTGATCCGAAATACGACCAAAGTCTATTTGAATGATTATGGTTGTACGCTCAGAGTTTATAAAGCTGAGATCGCTCAAGGAATGGGGTTATATGGGGAATTGCACCGTTTTATCCCGGTTCTTGCCAAGCAACAGGGTGCGAGGATGACAGAAATGGATGTGAAACATCACCCTAGAATCCATGGTGAATCTAAATATGGGTTGAGCCGGACTTTTAAAGTAATGGCTGATCTGATCTTAATGCTATTTTTTCAAAAGTATTTCCAACGTCCGATTCACTTGTTTGGTGGAATCGGAATAATCGCTTTCCTAATAGGTGTTCTCATCAATATTTACCTGTTGGTACTGAAAATCATGGGAGAGGATATTTGGGGAAGGCCAATCATGATTTTAGGCTTTATATTGGTGCTTGGAGGTATTCAATTTATCACGACTGGAATTATTGCCGAGATCATTGTCCGAACTTACTTTGAATCTCAAAATAAAACTACCTACACCATTAAATCAGTTTATCAAGGGGAAGCTTTGACAGCATAAGACTGTCTCATTCCCAATTCGTTGAGCTGTTCAATTCAGAAGAATAGACCTGACTTTCCTTGGAAAAAAAAGCAAGTACTCTAGGTAAGAAACTCAAAACCGGACTGAAACTTCTTTTGACGGGGTTGGCAATATTCCTGGTATTCCGAAAAATTGATACCGAGGAACTCTGGTTGATCACCAAGTCGATTCATTGGTTTTGGTTAGTACCTGCCATAATCTTATTTGTAATGAGTAAGGTTTTTACAGCATTGAGGTTAAATCTTTATTTCAGGAATATTGGCTTGAATATTTCTGAAAAGCTGAATTTCCGATTGTATTTGGTAGGCATGTTTTATAACCTATTTCTTCCTGGAGGAATTGGAGGGGATGGATACAAAATCTATTTACTCAATAAGAATTATAAAACTTCCGTAAAATCACTGATTCAAGCTTCTCTTTTGGATCGTTTAGGAGGGCTGGTTGCCATCGTGTTTTTGTTACTTATTCTTGTTCTCCCAGTAGATTTAGTGCTTCCATTTGAATCTCAAGTACCTTGGGAAGTATTGATCGTAATCGCTTCAGTGTTGGTGTTTCCTTCATTTTGGTTAGTTCAAAAGCTTTTCTTTAAACCTTTTTTACCTTCTTTTTTAAAATCCAATAGTTGGTCCATGTTGGGACAAATCTCCCAGTTGGTCTGTGCCTTGTTTATTTTGTTGGCGCTAGGAGTTGAAACAAACTTCTTAGCATATCAATTGGTGTTTTTATTATCCTCTATCGTTGCCGTGCTTCCTTTGACCATTGGTGGCGTTGGAGCCCGTGAACTGGTGTTCATTTATGCGCATACTTATGCAGGGATAAATGAAGCTACTGCAGTGGCCTTTAGTTTAATCTTCTTCTTGATCACCGCATTGGTCTCACTTACAGGTGCTATGATCAAAGTGGAATTTGACAAAAAAGTAGAGTCAGAATTATAAGCTATTTTCTCTTTTTAGGATCGCGTCATGTGGAAAATAGAATTGACCTGAGGGATTTATTATTTCCCAAGACAATTGATCTTTGTCAGGGATGTATGTAACTCTAATCTTGGAAGTTTCTCCAGAAAAGTTGCTATTAATGCTTCCTGTCCAGCTATTTGGAAGTTCTCCTGGTTTTAAAATCATGGACGTTGTGGAAGCGCAATCTACTCGGCCTCTATTGTAATATTCACCACAATGAATTCCTTTAATGAGTGATTTTGATGAGGATTTGTCTTGATCTTGGAACAAAGTGACCCTAAAGGATCTTTCCTCTGTATTTTCAATCCATTCCCAATTCCCAAGGAGTTTTTGCCCAAAGGTTAAGGTATAGCATAAAAAAAATAAGAAAGTAAGAAGGACTGTCTTCATAAATTAACTTTTCCCAAAAATAGCTAAACAGCATTTCTTACCTTTGCCCAAAATCCTATAATTCATGAACAAAGCCGAGCTATTTTCCCAAATTCAGAAAAAGTCATCCTTTCTATGTGTAGGGCTCGATGCAGATATCCAGAAAATTCCAGCACATCTAAAGTCGGAGAAAGATCCAATTTTCACTTTCTGTAAAGAAATTATAGAACAGACCGCTGATTTTGCAGTAGCCTACAAGCCAAATATCGCATTTTTTGAAGCCTTGGGTCCTCAGGGTTGGGAAACGCTTCAAAAAGTAAATGAATTAATCCCTAAGGATATTTTTACAATTGCCGATGCAAAAAGGGGGGATATTGGAAATACCTCTAAGCTATATGCCAAGGCCTTTTTTGAAAAAATGGATTTTGATTCGGTGACAGTAGCTCCATATATGGGGGTCGATAGTGTGACTCCGTTTTTAGAATTTGAGAATAAATGGGTTATTCTTTTGGCGCTAACTTCTAATGCTGGATCAATGGATTTTCAACTCATTAAGGATGAAACTGGCAAGCCGATGTATCAATCTGTATTAGAAAAAAGCCAGCAATGGGGGAACTCCGATAATATGATGTATGTGGTAGGAGCTACCCGCGGTGAATTGATTGGAGAGGTAAGGAAGGTGGTGCCGGATCATTTCTTTTTGGTTCCGGGAGTGGGAGCTCAAGGTGGTAGCCTAGCTGATGTTGCCAAATATGGAATGAATTCTTCCTGTGGGTTGCTTGTGAATTCTAGTCGAGGAATTATTTATGCGTCTCAAGATGAAAATTTTGGAAAATCGGCCAGATCAGAAGCACAAAAACTTCAGGAAGAAATGTCCAGTCTATTGGATACTTATCTTTAATGAAGAAGATTTATAATTGTTTTTAAAGCCAGTTTTTACTGGCTTTTTATTTTAGTAAAGTTTTTTTAATTTAAAGAAGACTTTAGGTGATTTTTATGAATTTCAGAGAAGACTTTTTATAACTCGTCTGGAAATTTCAATATTTCGAAAAACGGGATTTCCAAACTACCAATCAGGAACAAGTTCAAGTAATCCAAATTGGTTTCCATAATCTAGCGGAAGGCCCTGATTTTTTAGATTCAGTGGTTATGATAGATGGGGTAGCCTTTCATGGTCATGTAGAGGTTCATAAATATGCTTCCGATTGGAAGAACCACGATCATGAAGCGAATCCCGCTTATAATTCAGTAGTCCTGCACGTAGTATGGGAAAATGACAAGCCAGTGCTACGAAATGATGGAACCTTGATTCCAACTGTGGAATTGAAAGGGAAAATATTCTTAAATATCTGGAGAAATTACGAGCGGCTGTTGGATTATCAATCTGAGCTCCCCTGTGCTTATGCAGTGCACCAAGTTCCAGAAATCATTCGCTTTTCGAGTTTGGAAAAATCCCTGGTAGAACGGCTTCAAGAAAAATCTCAATCAATTTTAAATCTGTTAGAGGAAAACAAAGGAGATTGGGAGGAGACATCCTATCAATGGTTATTTACCACTTTTGGGTTCAAAACAAATAGTAAAGGTATGGCCGAGTTGGCTAAATTATTTCCGTATAAAATCTTGATGAAACACCGGGATAAACTACCCGTATTGGAAGCCATACTATTTAGACAAGCGGGCTTGTTGCCGGAAGATTCTGAAGAGCCTTATGTTCAATATTTAATCAAAGAGTCGGATTTTCTAAAGAAGAAATATCAATGGGAGCGTTCACTGAGCCCTCAGCACTGGTCTTTCATGGGAGCCAGGCCTAGCAATTTGCCTACTTTGAGGATTGCACAGCTAGCGGCTATTTTATCCAATGCGCCCAGCTTATTGAGGGCAATTTTAGAAGATTCTAGAGATTTTTCCTCGATTAAGAATTTGCTTCAAATCAGCCCAAGTGATTACTGGGTCCATCATTATTCTTTTGGGAAACCCGCCTCAAGAAAAGTCTCAAATGGTGTTTCCAATACAGTCTTACAGTTGTTGATTATCAACTATGTTTTGCCTTTGTGGTTTGCCTATGGGAGATATTTCTAGCAATCGGAATGGAAAGAACTTTGTTTTGATTTAATTCAAGAGGTGGCGCCTGAGGATAATAGGATTGTTAAGAAATTCCAAACTGCCAATTGGATTCCTTCCAATGTCTTTGATACCCAGGGGATGCTGGGTTTATACAAAAAATATTGCCAACCCAAGGAGTGTCTTCAATTTAAAATCGCCCAGAGTTTGGTAATGAGAGACAGCAAATGATTTTTGCGTAAGGATATGATTTACCGTACTTTTGCAGTCCGAAAAGGAAAATACTATGGAAAAACCAGTAATTATTTTGGGAGCAACAGGTATTGCTCATCCCGCTCTTGAAATATTTAACAGTAATGATGTCGTGGTATATGGTTTTCTGGATGAAGATGAAAATCTTCATGGCACTGAAATCAATACCGTTTCTGTTTTAGGAAATCCTGAAGACGATGGGTTTTTAAAGCTAGTAGGGAAAAAAGCGGAAGCTTTTGTGGCTGTAGATGATGTCAAGTATCGAAAATTTCTTGTGAAATTGTTGAACGAGCGAAGAAAGGTTCAGCCTATCAATGCTATACATCAAACAGCCTATATTTCTACCGATGCTGTTATTGGTCATGGAAACTTTATTAATGCCAAAGTAACTGTAGGAACAGGAGTAGAGATCGGTCAACATTGTATTTTGAATACAGGTGCGATCATTGATCACAAAGCGAAGTTGGGAGATTTTGTTCAAGTTGGAGCAGGCTCTATTATCAACTCTGAAGTAACCATAGGAGAAGGAGCATTTATTGGTTCCGGAGTGACAATTGTATCAGGTGTGACCATCGGGAAAAATGCGAGAGTAGGAGCCGGTTCAGTAGTAATTTCTTCTGTTGGAGACAATGAAACGGTTTTTGGTAACCCAGCTGCAAAAATTAAATCTTAAATTTGCCTTTTAATTTATAGTACAAATCATACATCCTTAAACACCCTGCCGAAACAGGGCTCTAGTTATGGAAAACAACAATTATTACATCCTCCTTTATTATTGCTACGCCAAGATTGAAAATCCTGAAGAATACCGGGAGCAGCATCACTTGTTTTGCGTAGAAAACAACATCCGAGGTAGAATCATAATCTCCGATGAAGGTTTGAATGGTACAGTTTCCGGCCTGAAAGAAGACTGTGAAAAGTACATGGCTTATGTTCATGCTGATCCAAGATTCGCCAAAACTGAATTTAAAATCGATGAGCACGACAAGCATGCATTTACAAAGATTCATGTAAGGTATAAGCCTGAAATTGTTCATTCTGCACTAAGACATTTGGACCCAAATGTCAAAACTGGAAAACATCTAGATCCGGAAGAGTTTAAAAAATTGAAAGATCAGGAGGACGTGGTCATACTAGATGTACGGTCTAACTACGAGCATGAATTAGGGAGATTCAAAAATGCCCTAACCTTGGATATCGATAACTTCCGGGATTTTCCTGAAAAAGTAAAGGAACTGGAACACTTGAAAAACAAAAAAGTACTGACCTATTGTACTGGAGGGATCAAGTGTGAAAAAGCTTCGGCTTTTTTATTGGAGCAAGGCTTTGAGGATGTATACCAACTTCATGGAGGGATCATCAAGTATGGAATGGAAGCTGGAGGAGAAGATTTTGAAGGGAAATGTTATGTTTTTGATAACAGGATCGCAGTGGATGTCAATAAGGTGAATCCAAAAGTAATTTCAACTTGTCATGTGTGCGGTACTGACTCCGACAGAATGGTCAATTGCGCCAACCCAAGCTGTAATGCACATGTTGCGATTTGTGAAGAATGTGGTTGGAAAATGGAAGGTGCATGTTCGGATGAATGCAAGGATCATCCTGAAAAAAGAACCTATGACGGAACGGGTTATTACCAAAAGAATACCAATGGATATAATCCTTATAAAGGCTTGAAACGTTCTGGCAATAAAAATCAAATTACTAAATTAGAGGGTGAGCCAACGAATTCCTGAATCCGAACTAATACTAAACGCTGATGGAAGCGTATATCATTTACATTTGAAGCCAGAAAATCTGGCTTCTTTTGTTTTTACGGTAGGTGATCCAGACAGGGTCCCTCTGGTTTCCCAGTATTTTGATGAGATTGAGTTTCAGACTAGAAAAAGAGAGTTTGTGACCCATACTGGAAGGATTGATGGAGAGCGAGTCACAGTCATGAGTACAGGGATGGGGACTGACAACATCGAGATCTTCATGACAGAACTCGACGCTTTGGTTAATATTGACCTAGAATCCCGAACCCTCAATCCCACCCACCGAAGTCTACAGATAGTTAGAATTGGCACCTCTGGTGCAATGCAATCGGATATTCCTGTGGGCTCCTTATTGGCCTCTTCAAAAGCAGTAGGGATGGATACATTGATGCAGTTTTACCCTACGTTAAACAGTCCTCAAGTCTGGGGAGAAGCAATCCGCCAAAAATTGAAATTAGGCTTTACGCCCTATCAAGCTGAGGCTAGCTCAAATTTACTATCAAGGCTTGGACCGGAATTTTTGAAAGGAATTACTTTAACCTGTCCAGGTTTTTATGCACCTCAAGGAAGAACAGTCAAATTAAAACCAGTAATTGATCAGATGCTGGACCGCTTGGCAGCAATGGAAATGGAAGGTGAACGATTGACTAATTTTGAAATGGAAACGGCTGGATATTATGCCATGGGGGCCTTATTGGGGCATCAGGTGCTTAGCCTTAATGCGATTGTTGCGAATAGAATACTAAAAGAGTTTGATAAAGAGGCTGAAAAAACCTTGGATTCCCTGATCCGCGCAGCTCTGAAGTTGCTTGTTAAAAAATAATCACCCTTACGCTAAATACGTTCGATAAGAATTCACTTCACCCAATTTGAAATCTTCCCATTCGTTATAGTTAATTGACAAAAGCAGCTCGCCTAAAAAATCTGTACATTCTTGTTTGCACACATAAATGCCAAACAAGCTATCAGGCTTATTTACTAAAAATATTCGGCTGCTTTCAAAGTTGTTTACAAGATCATTCCAGGAACCAAGAATTAGAAGTTCGTCTTGATTCTTGACAGTTTGAATGATTTTAAAATTTCCTTTTGATGTGGATATTTTCATGACGTAAAAAGTTGGTTTAACTGATTTGATATATCAAAACTAGATCAAAAATCAGCAGTACTCAATACGTATTAATACCTATTTTTAAAAATGTGAAATGCAAAAAATATTATTTCAATTGATGATATCTTTATTTTTTTGTGCCCATAGAAGTAGGGAATTGTGCTTTTTTTCCAGTTTAAGCTTTGCAATCATATTACTTCTGTGCTTATCCACAGTTCGTTCAGCGATGAATAATTTCTCTGCGATTTCTTTGGTAGAAAGTCCGTCGGCAATTAGCCTTAGAATTTTCTTTTCGGAAGGGGTTAATTGGGTCTGTTCCGAATCCAAATTGCCAATTTCTTTGTCTTCAAAAATTTTTTCACTAAAAAAATGATTTCCATTTAAAACGGTTTCAATGGCTTTGGATAATTCTCCTAGAGCAAACTCCTTTAAAATATAACCAGATAGATTCAGCTCTTTGGCTTGGTGGTACAAATACAACTCTTTATGCAGTGTCAATAAAATGATCTTGGTGGGAAGTTTTAGTTTCTTGCATTGAGCAGCAATTTCTAGCCCAGAAAAATGAGGCATTTCCATGTCCAAAATCGCCAGTTGTGGATGGTGCTTCAGGATTTTTTCTAAGGCATCTTTACCATTACTAGCAGAGTCCAAGACATCAATATTATTTTCCTCCAAAAACTCCTGGAGCCCTTTCAATAACAAAGGGTGATCGTCTGCAATGACTACTGTTGGCTTAGACATAGGTAATGAAACTTAAACTGGTGGCCTTTACTATTTGGCGGATTACTTTGATGCTTTAATCTTATTGAAGCAACTCTTTTCTTTATTGTTTTTAGACCGAGGCTCTAGAAATCATTAGATTATTCAGAATTATCAGATCCTTTCCAGATGCCTTCCATTTTTAAAATAATACGTAGATCTAATTTTAAATATAGCTAAATCAATTTATTACTTGGGCACTAGGTAATTAGAATCATGTGGTTTACGTTTTATGGATTTTTGATGTCCATATAAGCAAAATAAATGAGCCATTGCAAAAGATTATAAAGCCACAGTCAGTTAGAATGTAATTGATACCCTCAATACGCCTAATTTCAGAATTGAGATTAATGAGGAATGATTCAACCAATTACGTAAATTAAATCTTGAATCCAGGATTAGTTCCTCTTCCTACACCTATCGTTTCAAAGAGTTAAAAGAGGAGTAGGCGATGATATTTAATCAATCTTCTCCTAACTTTAAAGAATGACTTTACTTGTTGAACAAATCAAAGCAGCTTTGGAGGATAAGGCCATCCCAGAAAAAGCTGCTTTTTTTCCGAGATTTTTCAAATCAGGACCAGGTGAATATGGGGAAGGAGATAAATTCTTAGGAGTTAAGGTTCCAGAGCAAAGGAAAATAGCCAAGTCTGTATACAAAGACATAAGCCTAGATGAAATTGAGACCTTGATTCAAGATGAATACCATGAAGTTCGTTTGACGGGTGTTTTGATTTTAGTCTATCGCTATGAGAAACTTAAATCTGATGAAGAGCGAAAGAAATTGGTTGACTTTTATCTATCGAATTTAAAATGGGTAAATAACTGGGACTTGGTCGATAGTTCATGCCATCATATTTTGGGTCATTATTATTTGAATCGAGACAAATCGCTTTTTTATGAATTGGCTGCAACAAATCATCTCTGGAGTCAGCGAGTAGCCATGGTGAGTACCTATTATTGGATCAAAAGAGGAGAGTTTAAGGATGCATTGGCCTTGGCTGAAAAATTCTTGGATCATCCCCATGACCTCATGCATAAAGCTGTAGGATGGATGCTTCGTGAAATTGGAAATCAAGATTTTAAAGTCGAATATGTGTTTTTGAAAAAGCACTACCGACAAATGCCAAGAACCGCCTTACGCTATGCCATCGAAAAATTTGACGAGGAAGTAAGGCAGGATTTTTTGAAAGGAAGAGTTTGAAGTCAGAAGTTTAAAATCAGAAATCTGAAAAAGTCAGGATGAGCGGAGTCGAAGCCCCTGGCGCCTCAGACAAATATTAATTTTTTAAAAAGATAGCTCTTCGAGCAGATATTTAGTAAGATAGCTTCGTAGTTAATATGAAAATCAAGTTTATCTCGCGAAGCCTATCTCGCCACAGGCGTATCCCAGGGAAGCTTATTTCTCTTTAGCTTTATTCTATTCCCTCCAATTCACTGAGTTCTAACCAAGTCAATTCTGACTCCTCTAACTCAGCATCTATTTCTGCAATCCGATTCGACTGCTTGATCAATTCTTCATGATCTTCAATTCCAGCAGCGATTTTATTTGTGATGTTAGCTTTTTCTTCTTCCAACTTGGCAATAGTAGTATTTACTTTTTTGAATTCCTGCTTTTGCTTATAGCTTGCTTTTACTTTTGTCTGGCTGGGGGGAGTCGAAGCCTCAACTTTAGTTTCGGCAACTTTATTTTCAGGTTCTTGAATCTTGATTCTTGAATCTTGATTCTTATTCTCCTTTTCCCACTCTCTGAAATCAGTATAGTTGCCTGGGAAGTCTTTGATCTCGCCTTCACCTTCGAAAACAAACAAATGCTCGACTAATCGATCCATAAAATATCGATCGTGGGACACAATGATCAAACAGCCAGGGAAAGTATCCAAAAACTCCTCCAGGGTATTTAAGGTCATCAAATCCAGGTCATTGGTAGGTTCATCGAGAATCAAGAAGTTTGGATTCTTGATCAAAACCATCAATAATTGAAGTCTCCTGCGCTCTCCTCCACTTAATTTTGCAATAGGAGTATGTTGTTGCTTTGGAGGGAAACCAAACTGTGTTAAAAACTGAGAAACAGTAATTGTTGCACCTCCTGCAATATTCACCACTTCGGCAACTTCCTTGACAATATCAATCAGACGTTTTTCCTCATCAAATGAGCTTTCCTCCTGTCTGTAATAGCCAAAAGCAGTCGTTTGTCCTATCGAGATTTTTCCTGCATCTGGTTCAAGTTGTCCAGTAATCATATTAAGGAAAGTAGTTTTTCCAGCTCCATTGGGTCCTACAATCCCTACACGGTCTTTTTTTCTGAAGGTATATGAGAAGTCCTTGATTATGGTTTTATCTCCAAAGGACTTTTGCATCTTTTCGATTTCGATGATTTTATTTCCTAGACGCTGGGTAGTCACGGTCAGTTGGATGTCACGTTCCTCTCTCTTCTGAGAGGCCTTTTCTTTCGTTTCCTCAAATGCGTCTACTCTGTATTTGGCTTTGGTTCCTCTGGCTTTAGGCTGTCTACGAATCCATTCCAGCTCCTTTTTATAAAGGCTTTTCGCTTTTTCCAACTCCACGTCTTCCTGCATCATTCGCTCAGCTTTCTTGTCCAAGAAATAACCGTAATTACCTAGGTAACGATGAACTTTCCCCTGGTCTAGTTCCAATATTTCATTGGTGACTTTTTCCAGAAAATACCGGTCGTGAGTGACCATAAAAAGGGCAAGATTCGCTTTTGATAAATAATCTTCTAGCCATTCGATGGTATCCAAATCCAAATGGTTGGTTGGTTCATCGAGAAGCAATAAGTCAGGCTTTTCCAAGATTGCTTTTGCTAAGGCTACTCGCTTACGCTGACCTCCAGAAAGAGTACCTACTGGTATATCAGTGTCGTGGAGGCCTAATTTACCAAGCACTTCTTTGACTTGGTATTCGAAATCCCAGGCTTGAAATGCATCCATTTTTTCAAATAAACCTGCCATTTTTTCGGAGTTATCAATGCCTCTTTCTGCTTCCAGCATGGCTTTATGATAATCCTCAATGACTTGCAGCACTTCAGAATTACTTTGATCGAATATCGTTTGGTAAATGCTCAGGCTTCCCTCAAAAACTGGGTTTTGGTGAACGTAGGCCACTTTTACCTGTTGATTGATAGCTACGTTTCCTGTGTCTGGGATTTCTAAACCCATGATAATTTTCATCAAGGTGGATTTACCTGCACCATTGATGCCGACTAATGCGATTTTTTGTCCTTGGGAAATGCCAAAAGAGATATTGGAAAAAAGCTTGCGTTCCCCGAAAGCTTTACTTAGGTTTTCGACCGAAAGGTAATTCATGCCGCAAAAGTAGTGAAAAGGAAAGGGAGTATAGGCATGACCAATTATATTCCCCTTATAGTAATTAAAATATTCGAAAACTTATCGCTCTCCTGTGGTTCAATAATGAGTTGCATAAATATTATGAGTAGATAAATTATTATTTTTCTATTTGGCTTTTGATCTTCAGCGAAATCAGGACATACCTATCCTCCTTTAAAAGATTCTGATTTTTCTCAAAAAAATCATGAACATTGTTCGGTTTCACAGTGACTTTTTTGCCAGAAAATGTTTTGATATAATCATTATAAAAATAAACCGAGTTGATCATAAAAATAAGTTTATCTTCATCGTATGTCCATGGGATTCCTCTTATTAGCATCTGATCCAAATCATTCTCCAAACTTTTAGACTGGATTAAAACCTTAAAATCCTTATTCATAAAAATTAAATGGACTCCTTTATAGTACTGCTGAAGGGATAGAAAGTAATACGGTCCAAGTTTTGAAAATAGAGAAATGCCTTCTACTAATTCTTTTTCCCGGATGAATTGTTGGTAATCATCTCGACTCATATTGTTTAGTCTAACAAAATCCGTTTTATCAACTAGTGCATCACCGATATCAAATGTTACTTTTTGAGTGCGATTTAGATGATTGTCAAAGAATAATACCTCGGTAGAATATGGGATCGGGAAAACAAGTCCTCCGTCAAAATCTTGGTTGAAACCATTATTGTCTCCATATTGAGCTTTTTCAAATCCTGGTCTAATTCTTTCCCATTCCCCTATCACCTGTTCATTTTCATAAAGAAGAAAATTGAATTCAGTACCATCCCTCCGATTATTCATGAAATAAAGCATTCGATTGCCTCGCTTTTCAAACATGGGAATGTTTTTGGTGATTTTCTCCTCATAAATTAAATTTTGAAATGGACCGTAAGTCACAGCTTTACCTAGGACTCTATCCAAAATGGTAATTGTTGAATCTTCCAAAAAAAAGTAATCCGATTGCCTAAATTCTCCAGGTCCCGAACCTGTCGCTTGGTAAACAAATTGAGGCTGACCTTTCTTATCAAACTTATGGATATGGCCAGTATAAAAGTCCTGAATATACATCGATTCATTATCAAATTTCATTAGATAGGGTTCTACGAGCGGCGATGAATCAGGAGCATTTAAAATTGAATAAGAGATGCTTTCAAAAGCTTCAGATAATCTATTATTTTTTGAGTCTTTAAGATTTATGACAACAATTAACTCACTTGAATTGCGTTCACTGTTGTTATTTTCACAGGAAATAAAACAAGCTGTGATTAGTGAAAAACCTAAAGTGAAAAGAAGGTGCCTTATAAAAACAGTTAAGGTTCTTTTAAGAATATTTAGTAACAATGAGCGAAGTTAAAATATGGCATAAATTGAATAGTTAGGCCTTCAACTTCGCTCAGACTGCCAAAAGGTTAACTTTTTTGACAATATCAATCATTTTGAACTTTAAGTAATTGGAGTTACTTCATCACAATGTTTTTGACCTGAAACATCACAAGATTCATTACCTCCTGGCCTACATCTATATACACTACCACCAAGTGGCCATTTAATATTTTGCATATAATAAACTCCTGAAGCATGAGCCGAAAAAGAGGGAAAGAATAAAATTGTCGGAAATACTAACATCGAAATTCCTAAAATTACTTTTTTTATTAAATTTTTGGTTAAAATAAAATCCCCTTGGCCAAGAGCACTAACCAACTAGTTAGCTTTTACTAACATGTTATTATTATTATTATAGTCCAAATAGAAATTCATTTAAATTCACTTTCTAGTTGAAAAATACCCAATATTGGGTAAGTGATTTTTTAAGAATGTTAGATTTAACCTATGAAAACTATCCACGACATTCTCAAACTAGGAGATCCTAGACTTTATGAAATATGTGAGCCTGTATTAGAATCAGAATTAAACCAGGTTCCGAATTGGGTTCATCAGCTCCATGAAGCCATGGAAGATATCCGAAAAGTCTATGGTTTTGGAAGAGGAATCGCTGCACCACAGTTGGGAATTATGAAGCGTATGTTTTATCTTAATCTGGATAAGCCTTATGTAATTTTAAATCCTGAATTAAAAAACAAAAGTGAATCAAAGTTTGAGCTTTGGGATGATTGCATGAGTTTTCCGAACCTTGTGGTCAAGGTGCGTCGACATCAGTCCTTGACGTTGAAGTACTGGGATGAACATTGGAAGGAACAAGAATGGAAGGTTTCTGGAGCCGAATCTGAATTGATTCAGCACGAGTATGATCATTTGGATGGAATTCTATGTACCATGCGTGCAATTGACCAGAAAAGCTTTCGATGGAAAGAATGATCTTTAGTTTCAATTGATAAGTCACTTTTGTTGAGCTCATTGAGGTGACTTTTCCATTTTAATCTGGATTTATCCTTCCCCTTCGGGAATTTTTTTCTAATTTTGCCCCAATTTGGACGTAAGTAATTTCATCTCTCTATTCCCCTTTTGTAATGCCAAAAGACAGTAGCATCAAGCACGTATTAATTATCGGTTCTGGTCCCATCGTCATCGGTCAAGCTTGTGAGTTTGACTATTCTGGTTCCCAGGCTGCTAGGTCCCTTCGAGAAGAAGGAATTATCGTGACATTGATCAATTCCAATCCTGCCACCATCATGACTGACCCGGTGACAGCAGATCACGTGTATTTGCTTCCACTGGAGAAAAAATCCATTATCAAGATTTTGACAGAGCATCCGGATATTGATGCAGTTTTACCTACCATGGGTGGTCAGACAGCCTTGAATTTGGCAATTGATTGTGAGAAAGCAGGTATCTGGAAAAAATTCAATACTCGTATGATCGGTGTAGATATCGATGCCATCGATACTGCAGAAGATCGTGAGAAGTTTAAAGAATTGATGAAGAAAATTGGAGTGGGTGTCTGTAAAGGTGATACTGCTACTTCCTTTCTTCAAGGTAAAGAAATTGCACAGGAGATTGGCTTTCCCTTGATTATTAGAGCTTCTTATACCCTTGGTGGGGCAGGAGGAGCTTTCGTGGAAAAAGCTGAAGATTTTGAGAAACTATTGAGTGCAGGTCTTCAGGCTTCTCCAGTTCATGAAGTGTTGATCGAGCAAAGTATAATGGGATGGAAAGAGTACGAGCTGGAGGTCATGAGGGATAATATCGGGAACATGATTGTGATCTGTTCCATTGAGAATTTTGACCCAATGGGTGTTCACACTGGAGATTCTATCACTGTGGCTCCTGCCATGACTTTGCCTGATACAGTGTATCAGCGCATGAGAAACTATGCAATTACCATGATGAATAGCATCGGTAATTTTGCGGGTGGATGTAACGTGCAATTCTCAGTTAGCCCTGACAACGAAACCATCATAGGGATAGAAATTAACCCTCGTGTTTCTCGTTCTTCTGCCTTGGCATCTAAAGCGACTGGTTATCCAATCGCAAAAGTTGCAGCTAAGTTGGCGATCGGATATAATTTGGATGAGTTGCCAAACTCCATCACAGGTACTACCTCTGCTTACTTTGAGCCTTCTATTGACTATGTAATCGTGAAGGTGCCTCGTTGGAACTTTGACAAATTCAAAGGATCTGATAGAAGATTGGGTCTTTCCATGAAAGCAGTAGGTGAGGTAATGGGAATCGGTAGAAATTTCCAAGAGGCCTTACAAAAAGCTTGTCAATCCCTTGAGATCAAACGCAATGGACTAGGGGCTGATGGAAAAGAGTTGAGAGATCAGGAAAAAATCTTGTATTCTTTAGCCAATCCAAGTTGGAATCGATTGTTCCATATCTATGATGCCTTCAAATTGGGTATCTCATTCAGAACAATTTACGATTTAACAAAAATCGATAAGTGGTTCCTAAGACAAATTGAAGAACTGATCCATCTCGAAGAAGAGATTGGAAAATATAATGTGAATACCATTCCATATGAAATTATGGATATGGCCAAGAAACGAGGATATGCCGACCGTCAGTTGGCACATTTACTTGGTTGCTTGGAAAGTGAAGTATTTAATAAGCGTTACGATGAAATGGGTATCAAGCGAGTTTATAAACTTGTTGATACGTGTGCTGCAGAATTTGAGGCGCAAACTCCATATTACTACTCTACATTTGGTGAGGAAAATGAATCTATAAAAACTGACCGTAAAAAAGTAGTTGTATTAGGTTCAGGTCCAAACAGAGTAGGTCAAGGAATTGAATTTGATTACTCCTGTGTGCATGGGGTCCTTGCAGCCAAAGAGTGTGGTTATGAGACAATCATGATCAACTGTAACCCTGAGACAGTGTCTACAGACTTTGATGTGGCGGATAAGCTTTATTTTGAGCCAGTATTCTGGGAGCATATTTATGAGATTATCTTGCACGAGAAGCCTGAGGGTGTAATCGTTCAGTTGGGTGGACAAACTGCCTTGAAACTGGCAGAGAAATTAGAGAAATACGGAATCAAAATCATTGGTACCAGTTTCGAAGCATTGGATCTTGCAGAAGACAGAGGAAGATTCTCTACCTTATTGAAAGAAAATGATGTTCCTTATCCTGAATTTGGAACGGTCCATACTACTGACGAAGCTTTAGAACTTTGTAAGACCATCGGATTTCCATTATTGGTACGTCCAAGTTATGTATTGGGTGGACAAGGGATGAAGATTGTAATCAATGAGAAGGAACTAGAGGAGCACGTGGTGGAAGTCTTAAGGGATATTCCAAACAATGAGATTCTTCTGGATCATTTCTTGGAAGGTGCTATTGAGGCGGAAGCGGATGCGGTCTGTGACGGAGAGAATGTTTACATCATCGGAATTATGCAGCATATTGAGCCTGCAGGTATTCACTCTGGTGACTCCTATGCGGTACTTCCTCCTTACAATTTGGGCGATTTGGTAATCCGTCAGATTGAAACTTATACTGAAAAAATTGCCTTGGCATTGAAGACAGTAGGTTTGATCAACATTCAGTTTGCCATCAAAAATGATAAAGTATTCATCATTGAAGCAAACCCAAGAGCATCTAGAACCGTTCCGTTTATTTGTAAGGCATACAAAGAACCTTATGTAAATTATGCCGTAAAGGTGATGCTTGGAGAGAATAAAGTAACAGATTTTGAATTCAAACCTTACAAAAAAGGTTATGCAATCAAGGAACCTGTTTTCTCATTCCATAAATTCCCGAATGTTAACAAAGAATTGGGGCCCGAAATGAAATCTACTGGTGAAGCGATTTACTTTATAGATGACCTGATGGATGATTATTTCTTGAAGATTTACTCAGAACGAAACTTGTATTTGAGTAGATAACCCTGATTAAAAAAATAATTAGTTTTGATAAAATTTCTTGTCATAGTTCTTGGAGTTGGCTGGCTTTTGGGCCAGCTAATCCGATACTTTCTCAGATCTAAGTTGGCTAAATTTGCCCAACAGGTAAACGAAGCTGCAAAAGAACAGCAGAGGGCCCAGGCTCACGCCTCCAGACCAAAAGATGAGGTGGTAGTGGATTATGTGCCTAAGCAGTTTAAAGAGAAAAGACAGAAAGATATTAAAGGCGGTGATTACGTCGATTTTGAAGAAGTGAAGGATTAATCCTTCACTTTTTTTATTTAACTCTTTTACACCAGACTAATTTATAGCCATTGTTGGTTTTAGTACCTATTAAAAAGTCCTCCCCACCATCTTTTAATCCTAATTTCTTTTTCAGCTCGTTTGCACCTTGAACATAGTTTCGGGTGATTACATTTGCTTTCCCCTTTGGAAAAAGTTTCTTGATCTCTTTTTTATTTGCCGCAACTTCCTGAATGACTTTAAAAACTCTACCTGGAATGTTTTCAGGAAGGAAGTCACTGGTAAAAATATGGCTATTTGGCTCGAGTTTTTTCAATTTGAATTGATTTCCGAATAGCTTGAATGCTCCAGCTTTTAGAATTCCACTCATCGGTTCAATTAGATATTCGGCGATCTCTCCGAATTCAGACACAGCTTTTTCTTCCTGCTCCATGGAAAAGGAAAATGCCGGTAGATCACTTCCCAAATCATTTATTTCAATTCTTTTTTTGGATAAGTTTTCTCGTTTTTTCCAATGTAACAGAAGTTCCTTAACCTCATTTTTTGAAGATACGATTTGAATCAGTTGAAGATCTGGTAATTCTAAAAATGCTTGGGAAATGTCCAGCATGGGAGAAGCTTTGATCAAAATTTGTTCTGATTTTTCCGTAAGCTGGTCCCAAACAGAAACTACGTCAGGTTGACAGTCTTGGAGCTTATATAACTTCTGATTGCCATCACCTCTTCTGGCAGGATCCACATAGATAAGGTCATAGGTGAGTTTGCTGGATAATAAATGAGCTAGTCCATCACCCGCTACGAATTCAAATTTGCCAGGAGCAAGGTGTTCCAGATTATTGGAAACGATTTGGGCAAGCTCCTCTTGATATTCACAATAGGTCGCTTTTTCAAAAGCGTGACTTAAATAAAAGGAATCCACACCAAACCCACCAGTCAAATCGATCATCCATTTTCCTGAAAGACCTTTGGATTTGAATAAGGCAGTCTCTTCTGATGATGATTGCTCTAGGGAAATACTGGCTGGAAACACAAGGTTTGGGTCTTTTGCCCAGGAGGGAAGCTTCTTGGAAATTTTCTGCCTAGCTGCGATTTGATGGACAGCAGCTTTCAGGTCAAAATTTGTTTTTCCTTGATATTTAAAAAGCAAAAGTGCAGGATCTTCCTGGAGATGATCCTGCACAAATTTTTGAAATTCGGGACTATGAACGTCTTCCCAGTTCATCAAACTAGGCTATGTTCTTTTAAATACTCTGCGATTTGAACGGCATTAGTTGCTGCACCTTTTCGAAGGTTATCAGCCACGATCCACATATTCAAGGTATTTGCCTGAGATTCGTCTCTTCTTAATCTTCCTACAAACACTTCATCCTTCTTATGAGCATGGATAGGCATGGGGTATATAAAGTTGGCAGGATCGTCCTGAACAATGATTCCGGGAGTTTCAGAAAGTAATTTTCTAACTTCTTCTAGATCAAAATCCTCTTTGAACTCCACGTTTACAGCCTCAGAATGTCCACCCATAGTAGGGATTCTAACGGTAGTAGCAGTTACCTGAATGCTATCATCAGAGAAGATCTTTTTGGTTTCGTTGATCATCTTCATTTCCTCTTTAGTATATCCATTTGGTTGGAATACATCAATGTGAGGAAGTACATTCATATCTATCTTGTGAGGATATACCATTTCAGGGGTCTCTCCTGCACGTTCTGCCATCATTTGATCTACTGCAGCCTTTCCCGTTCCTGTCACTGATTGGTAGGTGGAAACTACGATTCTTCTAATTCCATATCGCTGACGCAAAGGCTCCAATGCCAATACCATTTGGATGGTAGAACAGTTTGGGTTTGCGATGATTTTATCCTCTGAGGTCAGTTCTTTTGCGTTGATTTCGGGCACCACTAACTTCTTACTTGGGTCCATTCTCCAAGCAGAAGAATTGTCTACTACGATGGTTCCAACTTCTGCGAATTTTGGAGCCCATTCCAAAGAGGTGCCTCCGCCAGCTGAGAAAATTGCAATTTCAGGTTTTAATGAAACAGCTTCGGCAAGTCCTATCACAGTATACTGTTTACCCTTGTACTCAATCTGTTTACCTACAGATCGCTCGGAAGCAACTAATAGAAGTTCGTCAAAAGGGAAATTGTGCTCATCCAGCACCTCTAAGATTTCGGAGCCCACCAAACCGGTAGCTCCTACCACTGCTAATTTCATCAGACTGGTTTTTAATAGGTTGTTTTTATTTTGGATTGCAAAAGTAATGGCTATGGGTTCATTTTCAGGATAATCTGCTAAAAAAATTATCAAACTCGAGTTAAAATTCTATTCTGAATCTACTAATAGTTTAATATTCATCATTATATTTAGTTAATAATTTTTTAATTAATAAACTATGAAGCCTTTATTTTTGGATTTTAATTTATTGGTTCATCTTTTTTTTTGCACTGCTTTTATACCAAGTGTCAGAAGTTCATGCACAAACTCAAGCCTTCGAACTTGATTTTAATCCGGTAAGCTTTCCATCCCAATTTTTACCAGGATGGTATGGGAATGAGGTAAGGAATTCCAGTTCTAGAATCTTTCAGGGGAAAGATCATGGAGTTAATCAATCCCATGCCTTAGCGGTTCAACCAATTTCAACCTTTAATGGTGAGTTAATAGTCAGGCTTTCCGTTTCAGAATTTACTGCTCCAAAAATCCAATTTTTGGCCAAATCCAGTAAGAATGGAAATGGAAGCAGGGCTGCCGAAGTATACTCTTCTTGGTCTAATAGTTTAAATGAGAATTTTTTAACTCCCCAGGTTTTAGGTTCCCTTGTGGAGTTTCCAAATGAGGAACAGGAATTTCGTCTTTTTGAAATTCATATTCCAGATCAGTTTCAGGGGAGTGATTTACTATATTTTAAGCTGGAGGTACGATATGGGACTGGAGCTGGGACTAGTGCTCGTTGGTTCATGGATGATTTTGTGTTTGGAGATATAGCTGAAGACACTGTGCCTCCTACTGTTCAAATGGTTCGAGGTTTTAGTGAAAATGAAATTCAGATGTTGTTTTCCGAAGCTATTGATCCGGTATTTTCTATTATCCAACTCAATTATAAACTGGATGGTCAAGAGCCTGAGTTGGTTAGATTGGATAATGATTCTTTGGCTATTTTGACTTTTTCAAATCCTCTTGCTCATGGAAAAGAGATTAATCTACATATTTCTCAAATACCTGAATTGAGTGTTGATACGGTATATTTGAGTGGGCCTAATACTTTAAAACTTGAATTGAAAAGTGCAGCTACAAAATCAATTGAATATGGACTGAATTTGAGTTCTATTCTTGATTGTGCTGGGAATGGTTTAGAAACACCAATAGCAACTGTGATTTTACCAGCAAGTCCTTTGGGAGGAGATGTTGTCATCAATGAGCTATTATTTAATCCTCAATCTGGAAGGCCGAAGTTTGTAGAACTATACAATAGGAGTTCGAATTACTTGGAAATCGGGGGCCTTCAGTTGGGAAATCTGGATGCAAATGGTCTTCCGGGTCAACTCAAGAAGATTAGTGAATCCGGATTTATTTTTCCTCCTCAATCCTATTTGGCTATTACCACAGATACGATTTTGCTTCAACAGGATTTCCCGAAATCGTCAAATGGGAATTTTCTTCAGGTGTCTACCTTACCCAGTTATCCTATTAGTGGAGGAACAGTGGTGCTACTTTCGGAAGAACAAGAATTGTTGGAAGAATTTTCGTTTGATGAAGAAATGCACCATCCATTATTGAGAGATCCCAAAGGAGTGTCCTTGGAAAGGATATCCATTAACGTTCCATCCAATTTAAAAAGTAATTGGCATTCCGCATCTGGGTTAGAGGACTATGGAACCCCTGGCAAGAAAAACTCCAATTCATTTACTGGAGAATTTGAATCACAGCTGATCACCATTAGTCCAGAGGTATTTGATCCGGAAGGAAATAATGGGAATACGCTCACTGTAATATCCTACGAATTGGACCAGCCTGGTTGGGTGGGGGCCTTTGAAATATATGATGTCGGGGGTAGAATTGCTAAAGTATTGGATCGAAATGCAATTTTAGGTAATTCAGGAATGTATAATTGGAGTGGTACGGATGATTCAGGAAGAAAGGTAAGGCCGGGTTATTATGTTTTGTTGGTGGAACTATTTGATTTACAGGGAGAGGTAATCAGATTTAGAAAAACGATGGTGGTAGCGACTCAATTTTAACTTTCTTGAAATATTTCTATTAGTTGACAGGAAAAATAAATAAATTAGATATAATAAATGGAGAACTATGGAAAGAGACCTCATTACCCTTGCCCTACAGAATCTTTGCATACAACAAGGAAAAGACCCTAAAGAAGTACATCAATATTTGCTGATGAAGTATAGAATGGACGTGGATCTTCTGGTGCTGCAAAAAAGATTAGAGAAAATTTTAAGTGAAGAGAAAGCTGTTGCATAACAGCTTTTTTTATTCCATCCCTCTGATTAAAATCATATTTATCAATAAATAAAACTTTGGAAAAAGTGCTGGAATTTATAATGGCTTGATAATGAGAAGTGTTTTTATTTTTTAGTTTAATTTAGTTTCCGTTTCCTTCTTTTTTTAAATTCTTCTCCGTACTTAATCTTTGTAATTAAGCTAGCTAAATGTATTTTAGGGAACATTTATTGAAATTATTCGTCCCAAGTATATCATCTAATCCCAGCGTATTATGAGTCAGGAAGGTAAGACCGCTTACTCTGCGAGTGAGCTAAAAGAATTCGAAGAGATCATTCTTCAGAAGTTATCAGTAGCTAAGGAAGAATTACATTCGTTAAAGGAAACTTTGAGCAAGAAAAATGATAGTGGGACTGATTTTACTGCCTCAACATCAAAATTGCTTGAAGATGGTGCAGACACGCTAGAGCGAGAAAGCCTCAATCAATTAGCAGCTAGGCAACAAAAGTTCATTATCAATTTGGAGAATGCCTTGATCCGTATTAAAAATGGAACTTATGGTGTCTGCGTGGATACAGGAAAATTAATTTCCAAGGAGCGATTAAAAGCTGTTCCTCATACCATGCATTCAATTGAAGCGAAACTAGCTAAAAAGTAATCTGATCATTGGAATTTCTTCATAGGCATATTGAAGCATTGATATTTTGTGCCCCTTCCCCATTGGGGGTAGATGAAATTGGGAAGTGTCTTACAGAAATGTTTGAGGCTGAGGTGCCCAAAGATCATGTCCAAAAAGCTATTGAAGAGTTAAGGGAAAAGTACGATTCAGAAGAGTTTTCTTTTGCATTGGAAAATCTAGGTGGAGGCTATCAATTCCTAACCAAACCTGCCTACCAGACTAGTATTAGTATTCTGCTCAAGCAACAATCCCAAAAAAGATTGTCCACTGCTCAGTTGGAAACCCTTTCTATCATTGCTTATAAGCAGCCTGTTACCAAAGGGGATATTGAGCAAATAAGAGGGGTAAACTCCGATTATTCAGTTCAAAAGCTATTGGAGAAAGAATTGGTGGAAGTCAAAGGTAAATCAGATGGAATAGGGCGACCATTACTTTTTGGTACTTCCGACAAATTCATGGAGTATTTTGGCATTAATTCCATTCAGGATCTTCCTCAACCTAAAGATTTTTCCCAACCTGAAAACCAGATTGGAGAGGAGAAAGAGTGATATAATACTAATTGTTGAGGGGTAATCAGTTGGAAACTGATTCTATTCCAGAGGCTGTATTTTTGCCAATTGAGCAATCAAGTATTTTTTTCCAGTATTCACCTCCTCACAAAGGACTCGTGTTCTTCTAGTTTCACCTTTTCTGAACACTCTTCCAGAAATAGTAAAGTTACTTCCTGGTTTTAGGTCAGATAAAAAGAAGGTGGCATTTCCTGTTAGATGCTTGTCATATTTACTCATTTCCTTCATCAAAAACAGATCCGTAGCCGAACTTGCTTTTGGGTTTCTCATGTGTTTTTTGAGAGGAATTAGAATATCTATCGGAAAGATATTTTCCATCAAAAAAGGAAAAAGAAGTTGTTGGAACGTAGACTTCCATTCTCTCCCATGAGGGGCAATAGCATATCCGAATTTTTGAAATGCATGTAAGTGGGCTACCTCATGGACAAAAGTTAAAAGAAACTGGTAAGGGTTCAGATCAGCATTTAAGGTGATGGTCTGGAACTGCTGGTCCTTCCTGTATCTAAAGTCTCCGAGTTTGGTTTTTCTACTAGACGTAATTTTAAAATGGAATGGTTTTTCTTCCCAAAGTTTAAGACAAGGGTTAACCGCATTTGCAGGTAAGTGTTTTGAGAAAACTTCTTCCAATTTTGGGGGAGCAAGCATGGCGTAAAATACAAAAAAAAGAGTCCCGAAATTTCAGGACTCTCAATTTTAGGAAGTGGTTTCTTTTATTTTACCTCTTCAACCGTTTCTTCAACGATTACAACCTCAGTAGAGTCAGAAGTAGACTCTTCAATGATCACTTCTTCTTCAACAGTTTCTACTGTTTCAGTTACTTCTACAGTCTCTTCTTTCACTTCTTTGTTACCGCAAGAAGTAGCGAACATTACGCTGGAGATTGCGAAAATTGCAAATACTTTTTTCATTTGTTGTGATTTTCTTAATTACAGTACAAAGTATTATAGGATTTCGCAATTAAACAAGTGACCGTTTAAATATTTTTTACTTGTTTTTATAAATAATTTTTACAGGTACTCCGTCGAATTCAAAGTTCTCTCTTAAACGATTTTCTAAGTACCTAGTGTAAGGAGATTTAATGTATTGAGGAAGGTTGCAAAAGAAGGCAAAAACAGGGTTTTTGGTAGGTAATTGCGTGACATACTTGATTTTAATGTACTTCCCTTTCCATGCTGGTGGAGGATATTTTTCTATTTCAGGAAGCATGACATCATTCAGTTTAGAAGTCTGCACTTTTCGGGTTTTGTTTTCATAAACTTTTACTGCCAGTTCAATTGCCTGAAAAATCCGTTGCTTCTCTGTCACTGATGTAAAAATTATGGGGATCCACTTGTTTTCTCCCAAACGCTCTAGCATATCTTCCTTCACTTTATTCATGGTCTTGTGGTCCTTTTCAATCAGATCCCATTTATTGACCATGATCATGATACCTTTATTATTTTTGATACCTAAGGAAATCAAGTTCATATCCTGAGCCTCTAAACCTCTGGTAGCATCTACCATGACTATGATGACATCGGATTCTTCAAGAGTTCTCAAAGATCTCATCACGGAATAAAACTCAATGTCTTCATGGACTTTGGCTTTTTTCCGAATCCCTGCAGTATCAGTGATGATAAAGTCTTGGCCGAAAAGCTTGTACCTCGTATGGATAGCATCTCTGGTCGTACCTGCTTCATTGGTGACGATTGATCTTTCTTTTCCTAGTAAGGCATTCAGGAAAGATGATTTACCCACATTGGGTCTTCCTAGAATGGAGATTTTAGGGATACCGGCATCAGGGTCTTCTGTGCCTTCATCTTCAAAATGTTCAACAACCTTATCCAATAAATCTCCTGTTCCGCTACCACTGGCAGCAGCAATTGGAAATACCTCAAAGTCACTGATTCCTAAAGAATAGAACTCAGCAGACATAAAGCTGAGGTCTTGGTTATCTGCTTTGTTGGCTACAATATAAATGGGCTTCTCTGTGCCTCTCAGTTCATTTGCGAACTCCATATCTAAATCAGTTAATCCGTCGTGGCAATCCACCACAAATAGGATTACATCCGATTCTTCTACGGCAAGTTTTACTTGCTTTCTAATCTCAGCTTCGTAAATGTCATCCGAACCGGTCACATATCCGCCCGTATCGATGACTGAGAAAAATTTACCGATCCATTGAGCATGGCCATAATGACGATCCCGGGTCACACCACTCATGTTGTCCTCGATCGCTTTTCTCTCCTCTACCAGTCTATTAAATAAAGTAGACTTACCTACGTTGGGTCTACCTACAATTGCTACAATATTTGCCATAATCAAGTTGGGTCGTACCCAAATTTTTTCAGTTTCAATTTATTTTTTCTCCAGTCTGACTCCACCTTTACAAAGGTTTCGAGCATGACTTGCTTGCCAAAGAATTTTTCTAGCTCCTCTCTCGCTTCAATTCCTACTTTTTTTAGAGCTTTCCCTTTTTCACCGATGATAATCCCTTTTTGACTATCCCTTTCTACATAAATAGTAGCTCGGATTCGGATGATTTTGTTCTTTACATGAAATTCTTCAATGTTTACCTCGGAACTGTAAGGGATTTCTTTTTTATAGTTTTTGAAGATTTTCTCACGGATAATCTCAGAGGCAAAGAACCTTTCTGAGCGGTCAGTAAGTTCCTCTTTATCGTAAAAAGCCGGGTGCTCAGGAAGTCTGGCTAGTATTTCCTGTAAAATTTTATCGGTATTGAATTTCTCACCGGCCGAAATTGGGATTACTACTGAAGATTTAATTCTGGAAGTCCAATACTCGGTCACTGCATTTAATTGACCTTCTTTGGCTAGGTCTATTTTATTGATCACTAGGATGACTGGGATTCCAGATTGATTGATTTTCTCAATCACTTCTTCAATTTCCTCATCTGTTTCATACAGGTCTGTGACAAACAAGATGATATCCGCATCTTCTAGGGAGATGTTGACAAAACTCATCATGTTTTTGTGAAGCTCATACTGAGGCTTGAGCATCCCCGGAGTATCAGAAAATACAATTTGGTAATTCTCAGAATTGGTCAAGCCTAAGATTCTATGCCTGGTGGTTTGGGCTTTCGAGGAAATGATGGAAAGCCTCTCTCCAACAAGGATATTCATCAATGTAGATTTTCCTACATTGGGTTTGCCAATAATATTGACAAATCCGGCTTGGTGTTTTACTTGAGTCATTCTGAGAAATTTTCCACAAAGGTACTTGATTTTTAGACAATACAGGACTTTTTGGGTTTTCAGCAAAATAAAATTTGGTGATTTTTAAAAGATTTAAAGAAGTTTTTCCTGGATGGCTAAACAGATTGCTCTTGAGGGGCTTAGCGCAAATTGTTTTTTCTTTTAATTGGATAGATTAGGGAAGTTAGCCTTGAATCAAATTTTTTTTGGTATGGTATTTTGCATTTGAAATTTAAACCACTACTTTTGTATCACAATTCGCCACAAGGGCAGATTCAGAATAGAAAAATTAGCTTTAAAAGCTTAAAAATATATCGCGGGATGGAGCAGTTGGTAGCTCGTCGGGCTCATAACCCGAAGGTCACAGGTTCGAGTCCTGTTCCCGCTACTAAACAATTAGTTGATCGTTTTACGGTCAACTTTTTGTGTTTAAAAGGGTTTCTGCTGCGGTATGTAAATTCGAGTCAATTCCATTTGATTCGAATTGTCCCCGATTCTGTCCCCCAATTCGTCCCCTTTTTCTTTTTTAAGGTTTTAGAGCATAGTGAAGCCAAGAATTAAGCAGTTTGCGAGAGTATTAATATGGTTTTCGTTATTTTTTTTTCTAACTAGGAATCCCATTTCATTTTCCAAGCAGAAAATTCAGAAGGTCTGATCCGATACCGTGCAAAATTTCCTTCATGTAATCCAAGTAGTTCAGTTTCTACTACTTCAGCTAATCGGGATCTATCTGGTTCTTGCAATTTTTTTACTTCAGATTTTATTGCTAGGGATGCTTCTTCTTTTCCCATTGCATTGCTTACGATTTGGCTGACGATCCCGCGTATTTCCTCCCGGTATTTCATTCGGAAAGGATCCGGCTCGCCAAGAGACTGACGAATGGCCGCATACCTTAAGGCAGACCGCTCATAGGCCCACAGAAACACATCCTTGAATAATTCGATGCGATTTAATTCATAAATGCCAAGCATTCCTTTGATATAGCTTTCTTCTGGTACATCTATAAATGAAAGAGGGGCAAGGTTATGTTTGTTTAATGGAATATTGGCTGCCAATCTGGATACTCGCTTATTGACATCATCAAATGGTTGGAGATAGGGAAGTTGAATCAATACAAAAAAAGCCTGCTCAAATGGATTTTCGATTTGGCTAACCTTTTCCAGGATTAGGTCAAAGGATTCTTCGATGAGTTGCGGAATTCCCAACGGAGTAAATACCGAATTGGTGATTCCCACGCCAAATGTTCTAAGCTTGCCGGATGCAGCCGGATTTGGCAACAGGTTGTTTGAAAGCAGGGCATGGAGATTAAGAAAAGTGTAGCGATTGAAGCCCACCCCATCAGACGATTCTACCAAAAACTCGATAGCTTCCTTGTGATTGAGAATCATCTGGGTTTCCATCGGAGACTTGTTCGAGGGGGTTTTTCCGTTGTGGATTAACAACTCTGTATCCAACAAGGAATAGGTGTTCCCTTCCAGTCTGCTTGAATTCCAAGATAGGTCGATCAAAAGGCGATTTAATATTTCTCTGGCATAGGTTCCTGCTGGCTGTTCTCCATTCCTGGTATTTCCCCATTCAGCCAGTTTTTGTTTTTCTTCTCCGCTAAGAAAGCTGTCGATGTTGGGACGGTAATTTTCCAGGAAACTTCGTTCGTATCCGACAGGTTTTCGTTGTGCTACAGGACGTGAGACCAAGGCCCAAACGTCTTTGCCTTCTTGTGAAAGGGGAATGGTCGATTGAAGTTCCTTTTCTGATTTTATCTTTCCAGAATTATGGGTTTGTTCAGGGACATTTGCATAATACTTTGTGGATCGAGCTTCACCTTTTTTTAGAATCAGATTCTTTTCTATGAGGCTTTTTAGTCGTCGTTGAAGCGCTCTCTTTTCAATTTGAAATGGGAGCAATCGAAGGAGTTGTTCTATTCCTATTCCATCAGATGATGCAATTATATCTTTAATCAGTTGGAGCTCATCTCGATTTTCCATTTTTAATCCCATTTGTATCGCGACAATAATAGCATAAAAATGACGCAATAAGAAGAATAGCGTCACGATAATTGACACAATAGTTAAATCGCGTCAAAAAGTGGTTCAATACTTTTAAATGATCAATACAGCATTGTCATTACCTACAATCATCTAAACCTGCCCAAGTCTATTGTCTTCTCAGAGACAGGTAGAAGCCTCATCTATTGGTACAATGCGGAAGGAGTGAAGGTTCGTCAGTTAAATGTAGAAGGGGCCACAACCACCTTAGATTATTTGGGGGAATTTGTGTTTGAAAAAGTCAATTCAGGAGCCAATACGATGTCCTATATCATGCATTAAGAAGGACGCGCGGCCTATGAGAATTCAGCGTTTCAATACGAATTTTTCGTCAAAGACCACCTGGGAAATGTTCGTCAGGTAGTGAGAGCTCCGGTTTCTGCAATGAGGATCGCCACAATGGAACCGGAAAAAGCGGAGGAGGAGGAAGAGCTGTTTGACAATATCCGGGAATCCAGACAGGGAGCGGGTGAGCACAACAAGACTCCTGGAGGGTATGCGACGGCCTGGCTCAATGCGGATCGGGGGAGGATACTCGGGCCGTCCCGAAGTCAGGAAGTTCAGCAGGGAGACAGCGTAGAGGTAGGGATTTTTGGGAAGTATGTGGATCCTAAGAAAGTCAGACTAAGCCCGGCTAGTTTCGTTCGAACAGGATTGGACCAAAAGATTATCCGAACATTAGGCGAGTATGGTCAGAATTTGGCAACTGCTCCTAATGAAATCGCCAATGCCAATGTGATTGCCTTGGTAATCTCAGAAGTCCAGCAAAAACCTGCCCCGGAGGCCTATATGGGCTATGCTCTCTATGATTCTGATTCGGTCCTTTACGAACAGGGCAAGGTAGTATTATCAAAAGAGGCACGAAACAAACACGAGGAACTGATACAAAAGCTGGCGGTCAAAAAAGACGGCTATATAGAAGCTTACTTGGTCAATGAGACCGATGACAATGTCTGGTTTGACCAGTTCAGAATCCTAAGTACAGGACCTCTGATCGTCCAGGAAACCCACTATGACCCCTGGGGAGTGGAACTTTCTGGGTTGGGCTATCAGTATGCAGGTATCAAAGTGAATCCATATCTTTATAATGAGGGTTGAGCGTTAAGAAATGATCCCTTTGGATCATTTTAGCGAAGAGCCAGCATGCAGCGTGGGAGGCAAACGGCCACTTGGGAGTGAACCTGTATGATTTCGGAGCCAGGATGTATGATCCTGCTATTGGAAGATGGTTTGTATCGGATCCGATGGCTGAGAAGATGCGACGACATTCTCCATATAATTATGCTTTCAATAATCCGCTGAGGTTTATTGATCCAGATGGGATGGCACCCATCGAGCCGAATGGGGGGATGACGTACGATGGCTACGTGGACGTCGATGAAAATGGAAATGTTCATGGAACTGACGGTAGAAAGAAGGATGACGAAAAGAAAGCGAAGGGAGGGAGTGATAATTCCGACCCATCGACTTCAGCTGGCAATCAAGGAGGCGCAGATAACTGTCCTGAATGTATAAATATTAATCTTGAGGAGTTTACTGTAACTGCACCGCGGTCGTTTCCAGGAGTACTGGGGAGGGCAGCAGATAGGTGGTACGCTCAAGGTCTTGCGAATAGTACATTTGGAAATATTGGATTTAATTATACTCAAATTAGAACTTCGAATATTTCAGCCTTCAACTCTGGAGGCATTTATTTGAATGGTTTAACACCTGGCGGGGGAGCAAGCTTCTCAATAGATCGAATTAGAGCGTATAACCAAGAAGGAAAGCTTACAACGGAAACGTATTTAACATATTCTTTGGGTCTTGGGCTAGATGTAGGAGTTGGAGGAAAAGTTTCTAGATATAATTCGAATGGCCCTCTTCAACACAGAGATTTATCAGGTCCATCTGTTTTTTATGGAGCATCAAATTACTCAATAAGTCACTCCTTTACTCTCAACAATGGAAAGCTTGTTTTCAATCAGGTATCTGGATACTCTATTGCATTAGGAATAAGTCCTACTTTTCCTATTAAATCAAGTTTTGGTGCTGGAGTTAGTTATAGCTTTAATTTATCACAATTATTTAGATAATTTAAAATGAAAAAAATATTATATGTATATGCTATACTAATGATTAGTTCATGCAGTTATTGTGATTTTATTAATGAACAAAACTCTAAAGAATTCTCTGGAAAAGTTGTAAACTTAAAGGTATATGAATGGGATAGAGGTAAAAAGGTTTTGGAGGTCAACAGCGAAAAAGGAAATGGTAAATACTATTTTCCTACGGACTATAAATATGATCCCTTTTGGGAGAAAATTATAATCGGTGATTCAGTATTTAAAGCTAAAAATAGTACTATTTTTTTTATATATAGGGAGGAAAGATTGTTGGATAAAATGAATCTTGATTTTAACTGTTTAGATTAATGGCTGGCCCCTCCCTCAAGAAATTAAGACTTAGTTCTGCGACGTTTGTAAGAACGGGCTTGGATCAGAAAATCATCCGTACACTAGGCGAGTATGGGCAAAATCTCGCAGCTTCTCCAAATGAAATCGCCATTGCCAATGTGATAGCCTTGGTGATCACCGAGCTGCAACAGAAACCTGTACCAGAGGCATATATGGGCTATGCACTATATGATGCAGATAGCAATCTGTATGAACAGGAGGGCTGAGCGTAAAGAAACAGTCCAGTGGACTGTTTGAGTGAAGAGCCAGGTTGAGCGTAGGATACCATTTCCAAAAAATCAAGGAACAAACATGAGGAACTGATCCAGAAAATAGCGGTCAAAAAAGACGGCTACATAGAAGCTTACTTGGTCAATGAGACCGATGACAATGTCTGGTTTGACCAGTTCAGAATCCTAAGTACAGGACCTCTGATCGTCCAGGAAACCCACTATGACCCCTGGGGAGTGGAACTTTCTGGGTTGGGCTATCAGTATGCAGGTATCAAAGTGAATCCATATCTTTATAATGAGGGTTTAGCGTTAAGAAATGATCCCTTTGGATCATTTTAGCGAAGAGCCAGCATGCAGCGTGGGAGGCAAACGGCTACTTGGGAGTGACCCCGATTGCTATCGTGGGTATGATTTCGGAGCTAGGATGTATAGCCTGTCCCGATAGCGAAGCGTATCGGGAATCCGGCTATTGGAAGATGGTTCGTTTTGGATCCGATGGCCGAAAAAATGACTCGACATTCTCCCTATAATTACGCTTTTGACAATCCTATCAGATTTATTGACCCAGATGGGATGGAGCCATATTCTGTGGCAGGAAGTACTACTACATCTGGTGAAAGTATGAGTCAGGAAGATGAGGATAATGGCCAGACAGTAAAAGGAGGGTATGGTGAAGAAATAGATATCGGGTTTGTATGGAGCCATACAGAAGATGGAGGTTATCTTTCAGATATCAAGAAAAATGATAATAATCAAGGGAATAAAGATTGTTGTTCAGGAAATAGGGAACCGAAACAAAAAGTGGCTCCAAATGAAATACCAAGAGAAAATGGTAAAGGATATGGATATGTGGGGAATACCAAGGACTTGGATGGCATCACTTATTTTAAAATGTCTGATAAAAGAGGCAATACATTCTGGGTTGATAAGGATTGGAATTCTATTCCAGGTTCATCATTTAATTTCTGGGAAACATATATGGGGAAAGATTTACAGGAGTATTTCCCAATGCTTCAAAAGCCTGAAAATAGAATTTCAATAGGTAATATTGGAGTGAGTATTTTTGAAACTTTTTATCTTGAGAAGTTGATTCGTTGGCCATTTCCTCTGCCTATTTATGTTCCATCAGAATTTATATATAATGATGGACCAATGAATTTCAATCAATAGTAATAAAACATGTCAAATTAAATTAAAAAAATAATGCCTTTAATGCCTTGGAATAAGTTTAGTTGGAGATTGATGATAAGTTTATCATTACTTTTTTTATTGATTTTAATATTGATAATAATCTTCCATAAGTAAATGTTTTTGATTAAAAATACTGTTGGAAAATACAGGGGATGGGTATATAAGTGAATCGTGTCAGGGACAGAGCTAGACTTTACGACTCTGTTATCGGTTGAGAACAATTCCCTTTCCTATATTATCTATGAAGAAGGTAGGGCTTCTAAGGAGAGTTCTGTTTTCCAGTATGAATTCTTTATTAAGGATCATCTAGGAAATGTCAGGCAAGTGGTCAGGGCTCCAAATTCGGCTATGCGTATCGCTACCATCGAACCAGAAAATGCCGAAGAAGAGGAGAAATATTTCAAGAACATCCGAGAGTCGAGACAAGGAGCTGCTGAGCACAATAAAACCCCAGCGGGGTATGCCACAGCTTGGTTAAATGCAGATAGAGGGAGGATTTTGGGCCCATCTAGAAGCCAGGAAGTACAACAAGGGGACAGTGTGGAACTGGGAGTTTTGGGGAAATATGTGGCCCCCAAAACTTACCAGTTGAGGTACTGGTCCAGCCATACCAACTGGATAGGAAGCATGAAAAACTGAGTGGTTGAATTCCCTATATACCAAAATCCAAAATTCGTACACCTCGTACGGCTCGTACCCCTCGTACCGTACGAATTGTACGAGGCTGAAATGAGATTCATAGCTAATTGGGGTGTTTCATGTGAATTTTTGTTTCCCAATTATTCGAATGATGTTAAACTGCTCCTCTGAAGTAAAGTAGATAGTGTGTGAGCTATGAACACAGTACCGGTAGCCAGTTCTGATATCATTTGCCATGGGGTACATTTCAGGATTTTGAGCAATCCTCTCAAAAGTTTTTTCCAAAGAGTTGAAGTATCGCTCGGCTTGTAATTTGCCGAACGTTTCCAATCCATAGAGATAAATTTGAATTAGGTCTTCCTCTGCTTGAAGACTAAGTGTAAAAGTCATGGTCTTATTTTCCCCGCCTTTTAGCCTCCTTTAGAATTTCGGCCATTGTCTTGGTAGAAAGGCCACTTTTCTCGCCCTTAATCAGTTCATTTTTTAACCAGATTCTATCTAATTCCTGTTCTCGCTGACGGCGAATCAAATCGTTGATCAATTCGCTTTTACTAGCATATTCATTTTCCTCAATTTTCTGCTTCAACCAGCGATCATTCGGTTCTGTAACGGTTATTGTTTGACGTGCCATAGTTGTGTAATTACGGTGTAAATATACACCGTAATTTATTTGTTTCTGATTTATATTTTCGGGATTTTAAAATTCGTACATCTCGTACGGCTCGTACCCCTCGTACCGTACGAATTGTACGAGGGAGAAAAGTGATTCTAATCCTTTCAAATGAATTCAATCCAGAGACGGCTCAAATACCTTCAAAATTGCAGGAAATTCAAAGGTTCGTTTTCTGATTTTGACCCTGCTTAAAACAGGTTCGTTTTCTGATTTCACATCAAAAAGAAAAAAGATCATTCAAAAACCATAAACAAGAAAAGTGCTTATACAGCATATAGAGCTACATTTTTAGAGGTTCAAAATGGTTCGATTTAAATAAATTTAAAAATGTAAAAGCAAAATGAACCTGTCCCCCTTTTTGTCCCTCTTTTCTTATAAGTTGCTGAAAATCAGGATAAGTTTGTAGCGCTGTTCCCGCTACTACGAAGCCGATCAATTTTGATCGGCTTTTTGTGTTTTATAGGGTTTCTGATGCGGTTTGTGTAATGATGAATTCCAAATGATTCCAAAGGAGTCAATTTTGTTCCACTTTTAGATTCATTTTTTTCAAATATTTTAAACTTTCCTTTTCAACAAATTCCAGAGGTTAGTTTATTCTTTGGAATTATTGTTTTTCAATTACTCTGAATTTCCATGACTCATCTCAAATTGGAATTTGACGCTTTCTTTAAAGTCATTTATCTATGATGGATTTAAACCTGAATTTATTAATCTTGAAGCACAACACCCTAAGTAAGATTTGGAAAGTGAATAAAAAGATGGCTTAAATTGGCAAACTTTAGAAACTCCTAATCATGTCTTAATATCTTTAAAGAGACACGGTTTTTACTCAGTTCAATGGATTCATGTAAGACACTCTATTAGGATTATCAGCCTACAGATTCCGGTTCA
Source organism: Algoriphagus halophilus (assembly GCF_900129785.1). NCBI lineage: Bacteria > Pseudomonadati > Bacteroidota > Cytophagia > Cytophagales > Cyclobacteriaceae > Algoriphagus > Algoriphagus halophilus. The sequence continues at coordinate 256,476 of NZ_FSRC01000002.1, read as the reverse complement.
TGAAACATAGTTGGTGCAACCTAGAAGAAAGAGTTTCATCGATATTGCGTCAGTTGGAAAGATTCTTGGGATTTGGAATATTAAATTGAAGGGGAATTGGTTCGTAGGGTTTTGGGCAAAGATATGATCGATCCAAAATTTTATACGAATGCTGAAGAGCTCGGGAATACTGCCAAGGATACACGAACCGGGTTGAGTAAGGAAATGGATATCATCATCAATGTGGAGGATCAAACCTGGAGATCCAGTCCTGAATCAGGTTTACAATCAGAAACCTACACGCCTATTGATTCAGAATTGGCCAATGTAGAGGATCATACCTTCAGAGTGAAGTGGATAAGAGTGTATAAGCCAGTGGAAAAAAATAGGCGATCATATTTTAGCTTTTCTGGAAAAACTGTTTCCTGTACTTTGCAGGCGATACTTGGTAGGATTCGTTGAATTTCTTATGGAAAAAAGGAAGTGAATCGTAACCACAGGCATAGGCGATTTGCGCTATGGGCTCCTCCGTGTCCAACAGCATCCTCGCTGCATGGTTTATTCTATATTCATTCAGAAAGGTAAAGAATGGCCTTCCCATCATCTTGGTGAAAAATCTTGAAAAGGATTGCTCGGAGAGATTTACTAAATCCGCTAATTCTTTTAGATAAATTTTCCTCCCAAAATTTTCTCCTACAAAGTCATGGATTTTGGCCATTCGTGTGCCGTATTCGCTGGGAATATCATCTGTAAAACTCGCGGCTGAAAGTGTGTTATAGGATGCTTTACTAAGTGCTGAAAGTATGCCCAGAAGTTGAATATAAAGCTCTTGCCCTGACAAATCCGGGAAGGTTTTAATCAGAGGAATTAGGTGATTCACCTGCTCCTTGTCAAAAATCAAACCTCTGGAGGCTGTCTTTAACAATTGATGAATTGAGTCTAATTCTGGCACTTTGGGAAAAATCCCCAAATTCCATTGTACTACGTATGATTTGGAGTTTGATGCCTGAGAGGTGTTGTTTTTCCAACAATGGGGAAGATTTGATCGCAACAAAACCAATTCTCCTGGCTGGTATCCACCTACATAGTCCCCAATAAATTTGGTTCCCACACTTTCTTCAATGTAGGTCAGCTCATGCTGAGGATGGAAATGCCAGGGTGTTTCAAAATCCTTTTTATCAAAACAGAAACCTAAGATAGATTTCTGATTTCCTAAGGGGATGGGTTCTAAAATTGGCTTCAAAATCTCGTAGTGATAGTACGGTTAAATTTACTATTTAATCAATTTTTTTCCCAAAAATATATATAGGCGACATAATAGATTACTTATTGGTGAAAATAGGGAAGTTATCTGAATAGTTTTTTGGCAATTATTGTAAATCAAGAAACAAGGCCCTAACCTGAAACCGAACTCCATGAAAAAAAGTGAAATACCCGATCCTTTTGCAACGCAGAGATCCAAATGTGGCTATGAGACTGTAGATGACCAAAATGATCCAGTGACCATGTTGCTGCGACACAAAGATGTCAGGAAGACTGCACATAATTACAAGACCTTTACCTCAGAGACGATTCCTGGAAGGATTGTCGTTCCCTCTGAAGTGAATATTCGTGATACGCGGCAGATTCCATTTGAAGTGGATCCTCCAAAACATGGAGCATACAGATCAGTTTTGGAAGCATGGTTTAAGCGTCCCATTTATGCGGATTATCAGGAAGCATTGACTAAGATAGTCTCAAGTATTATTGAGGAGATGTTGGCTAAGGAATCCCTGGAAGTGGTCAATGAATTTGCGCTTCCCTTACAGTCCCGTGCCCTGACGCTTTTGCTCAATACGCCTTTCAAAGAGTCAGAAACCTGGATATCCTGGGGGACACACGTTTTTCGTAGTGAAGGAGAAGCTTTGGATGCGGATAAAGCCAATGTACTTTATGATTATATAGACCGTGAACTTGATCGTGCGATCGCCAATCCATCTGATGACTTGTATTCGGTACTTATGCAGTCAGATTTTGATGGGAGAAAGCTGACCAAAGAAGAAGCAAAAGGGGTGATGGTTTTGACTTTCGCCGGAGGTCGTGATACAGTAATTAATGCAGTCACCAATGCAATCGCTTATTTTGCAGATCATCCTGAATCCTTGGAAAGGCTGAGAAAGGAGCCTGAAATCATTACTAATGCAGTAGAAGAAATGATCAGATACTTTTCGCCTTTGACGCATATGGGTAGGGTAGTAACTGAAGATACAATTGTCTGTGAGCATGCAGCAAAAGCAGATAGTCGGGTTTCTTTATGTTGGGCATCTGCCAACAGGGATGAAAATGTTTTTGAAAATCCGAATGAAATAGTTTTGGACCGAAAAATTAATCCGCACGTGGGATTTGGTTTTAGTCATCACAATTGCCTTGGAGCTACACATGCCCGACAGATTATGAGAATTCTAGTAAAAGAATTTTCGGAGAAAATTAAATCAATAGACATTCTTGATATGAAAGAGAATATCGAAAAATGGGGCAAATTCCAACGAAAGGTAGGTTACCATAAAATCAGTGTGAAATTCAATGCAACAACCCAATAAAGAAATGGCAAAAATTACCTTTATAACGAGTGATGAGCAGAGGATTACTTTGGAAGGGTTTTCGGGTTCGGTGATGGCATTAGCTGTGGAGAATGGAATAAAAGGGATCGACGGTGATTGTGGAGGAGTATGTTCTTGTGCCACCTGTCATGTTCATGTGGCTCCTGAGGATATCTCGAAAACCGGTGAGGCAAGCGAAATCGAAGCAGATATGCTGGAATTGGATGATGATACGGATCAATACAGTCGTCTTTCATGTCAGTTGCAGATCAGTGAGGAGCTTGATGGATTGGTACTTCGTGTTGCCAAATAAGATTGCTCATGTCTGAAAACTTAGGGAAAAATCAAATCTGTTTGATCATTGGAGCAAGCCATGCAGGGGTAAATTGTGCATTTGCGTTGCGAAAGGAAGGGTGGGAAGGAAAAATAATACTACTGGACTCAGATCCAGAGTTGCCTTATCATCGTCCTCCTCTTTCCAAAACTTACCTGTACAATGCCGAAGCTATAGGTCTAAATCTTTTGAAGTCTGCAGAAAGCTATGCCAAGGAAAACATACAGTTACTCCTTAAAATCAGAGCGCTGAGAATAGATCGAAAAACTCAAATAGTACAGCTGGATAATGGAACATGGCAAGCTTACGATAAACTGGTCCTTGCCACTGGAGCTCGGGCGATGATCCCGTCTATCCCAGGTTTGTCCGAAGCAAAACATGTTTATCCGTTACGAACAGCCGCCGATATCAATGAAATTCGGAATAAAATTTCTCAGAATTTCAGTCAGGAAGTAGTCATCATTGGTGGTGGGTATATCGGTCTGGAGATCGCAGCTTCCTTAAGAAAGTTAGAAGCAAAAGTTACGGTATTGGAGCGGGAATCCAGGGTGCTTGCACGTGTGACTGCGCCTGAATTGTCTTTGTTTTTTGAGAATCTTCATGCTGAAAATGGAGTATTTATTCACTGCAATAAGCAGGTCACTGCCATAAAGGGAGGAAGTGAAAAAACACAGATTATTTGTGCAGATGGTTCCAGTTTTTCTGCTGATATGCTAGTGCTAGGAGTGGGTATTCAGGTGAATTCTGAATTGGCCTCGGCATCGGGATTGGAAATGGAAAATGGAATACGAGTAGATTTAACAACTCTTACTTCGGATGAGCATATCTATGCGATCGGAGATTGTACCAATCATTTCAACCCTCACTACCAGCGATATCTCCGGCTGGAATGTGTTCAGAATGCGGTGGATCAGGCGAAAATCGCTGCTGCTGCGATTTGTAGTAAGGATGTTTTCTATGATACGATTCCTTGGTTTTGGTCTGATCAATATGAAGTGAAATTCCAAATGGTAGGCTTATCTACTGGTTATGAGGAAGTAATTTTGAGAAAAGAATCAGAAAAGGTCTTCTCTATTTGGTATTTTAAGGGAAATGAGTTGCTGGCAGTTGACGCGGTGAATTCTGCGAAAGCTTATGTTTGGGGTACCAAATTTATCAAAAGTGGAGAACAGATAGACAAAGCAAAATTGAAGAATTCTGAAGTTGAACTCAAATCAATCGGTAAGTAAACTCACTTGATCATAAATATTAGTAATCTTACTGAGGGTTAGGTTCTTAGTATTTGAGTTTACTGATAATAGCAAAATATATTGTGACCTCTGAGCCAATCTTTGTGTTCTCTGGAGTTTTAAAAATTTTATGCAATGTCAATTATTTCAAAATCAGCTGTAGCAAAAGGAGATGGTACTTTTAGCATTTGTAATGTCAGTATTTCTGAACCGGATTCAGATGAGGTGCTGGTAAAAATGAAGGCTGCTGGGCTTTGCCATACAGATTATGACTCCTTAAGCTGGGGCAAACCCATAATAATGGGACATGAAGGTGCCGGAATAGTAGAGAAAGTTGGAGCTAAAATAACTCATGTAAAACCTGGTGATCAGGTGATTTTGAACTGGGCTACGCCATGCATGCATTGCTTTCAATGTCAGGAAGGCAATCAACATATTTGTGAAAACAATTCTCCTGTAGTCGCAGGAGGAAATGGACATACCCCCGGACAAGCGTCTTTGGGAAGTACCAAGTGGGAGGGAAATGCTATTGAGCGCTCATTTAATCTGGGTACTTTGAGCGAGTATACCCTAGTTAAGGAGTCAGCAGTGGTGAAGGTAGAAGAGCCAAGTTTGAATTTTTCTGCCGCCAGTATTATCAGCTGTGGTGTGATGACCGGTTATGGCTCAGTTGTGAATGCAGCCAAATTAAAAGCTGGAAGTTCCGTAGTAGTTTTGGGTTGCGGAGGAGTAGGTTTGAACGTGATCAATGCCTGTCAAATCTCAGGAGCCAGCCTAATCATAGCGGTGGATATCAATCCAGCCAAATTGGAAATGGCGAAGGAGTTTGGAGCTACAAAAGTGATTTTGGCTGAAAAAGATGATGTCGGGCTGATCAGTGCTTCTTTAAAAGTAAAAGAGATGCTAGGAGGAAGAGGGGCCGATTATGCTTTTGAATGCACTGCGATTCCTGCCTTGGGTGCTGCTCCCTTGGCTATGATCCGAAATGCTGGGACAGCAGTACAAGTGAGTGGGATCGAAGAAGAAATCACCATAGACATGCGACTTTTTGAATGGGATAAAATATATATCAATCCCCTCTATGGAAAATGCCGACCTCAGATTGATTTTCCTATTATTATGCAATTGTATAAAAATGGGCAGCTTAAACTAGACCAAATGATCAGCAAAGAGTATAAACTGGATGATTTACAACTTGCATTTGATGATATGCTCGCTGGAGTAAATGCCAAAGGAGTTATCGTATTTCCTTAAAGCTATACGCTATGAACAGTTTTAGATCCATAGAATTGTCAGACGAAATGTTTGAACAATCAGGCCTTCGTTTTTTGACGGTCAAAACGCCAAATCTTAAAGGAAGAGGGGATATTTGCCTCTATGTGCCAAAAGGGATAGAGAATCTAACCGACCTTCCTATCTACATTTTGCTACATGGAGTTTATGGATCTGCTTGGGTATGGGCGATGAAAGGCGGGGCACATGTGACAGCAAAGCGACTTATGGAAAGTGGTGAAATACGACCAGCTATTATTGCGATGCCTTCGGATGGACTTTGGGGAGATGGTTCGGGATATTTAACTCACCAAGAGCTGGATTTTGCGGAGTGGATTGTATCGGATGTACCAAAAGCAATCAGAGAGAATATTTCAAACGCCAGTGAAAAATCCCCAATCTGCATAGGGGGGCTTTCTATGGGAGGGTATGGGGCTTTGAAATTGGGAACTCAATATCCTGAGATTTTTTCTGCTATTTCCGCGCACAGTGCTATCACTAGGTTTTCGGAGATGTCTTTATTTGTAGAAGAATCTCTCGAATCCTATAAGCTTCGAAATACTGAAAATGATGTAATAGATTTGGTAAAAAGGAAAGTAGACTCTTTACCAGCTATCCGCTTTGATTGTGGATTGAATGATGAGTTGATTGAAGGAAATCGTCTACTCCATAGTCAATTTAAGAAACTGGGAGTAAACCATGAGTATGTAGAATTTTCCGGTGGTCATGAATGGGAATATTGGCGGAAGCATTTGAAAAAAAGTCTTTATTTTTTTGATATCCACTGTAGAAATTAACCCTTTTATTGCAAGGATTAAACGGGGTTTGGAATAAAATGTCTTCTAAAATTGGTCATAATTTCAACTGATCGATTTAGTAATATTTTAAGATGCTTGAGTTAACTAACTGTAATCTAGGAACTGATGATTATTGTTATATTTCGTGCCCTCGGAACGTACTAAAGTACGAGGTGAAGTAAAATCCAAAAACATTCAAATAGATTCAATTCTAAAGAAAAGAAAAAAGACCATTCAAAACCCAAATGCCTCAAAAGTGCTTATAGGGCGTTTTGAGCCACTTTTAAATGATAGTATTCAAATAAATTTAAAATTGTATAAGCAAAATAAACCTATCCCCTTTTTGTATAATACGCTGTAAAAATAGTTGTTTTTAGAGCCCTGTTCCCTCTACTACGAAGCCGATCAATATTGATTCGTTTTTCTTTTTTAAATATCCTTCAACGCATATCGTACATAAGCAAACTTGGTTCCTTCAGGATTCCAAGAAGGCACGTTGATGGTTCCCTGGCCTCCATAAAATTCCTCAGTTAAATCCGTCACTGCTTTGGTTTCCAAATCAAGTAACCTCAGCTTTACCTGCCTGCCAAAAGGATGACTTTCTTTTTGATCTTCGATGTAGGTAATGATCGTTGCTACCTTGTTGTTCGGGGATATATGGGCAAACCAGTTGGAATGATTGTCAAACGTCATTTGTTCGGGGTCGGAACCATCAGGTTTCATCCTCCAAATTTGCATCATTCCAGACCTATAGGAATTAAAATAAATAAACTTACCATCGGGAGAATATTCAGGGCCATCATCCAGACCTGATTCCGACGTCAATCGTATTTCTTCACCTCCATTGGTGCTAATTTTATACACATCAAAGTTATTGTTTCTCTGGGCGCAGTAAACGACATCTTTTCCATCAGGAGAAACTCCATGCCAATAGGATGGACTCAGTTCAGTGATCAATTCAGGTATTCCGCCTTCAGCTTCTACTTTGTAGATATATGAACCTCCCCGTACATCAGGTTTTCCGCTGGAAATAAATAGGGTTTTTCCATCAAAAGCATATCCATGATCGTTATTGGCTTTTTGGATTTCTCCGGTAATTAAAGTACCTAGATTTTTTCCATCCAATCCGATTTTCTCCAATTTTCCCGCACTGTTTATTAAGAGAAATCTTCCATCAGGAGACCAATTTGGGGCTTCAAAGTGTCTTTCCTCTTTTAAAATTAAAGTGGATTCTCCTGATTGAAGATCATAAATGTATAAAGAGCTGATCACTTGCTTTCCTTCCGGAACCTGCGCTAATAAGACATTGCTTAAAAGGAAAAAGAGTAGGGTGATACGTTTCATCTGGTTGCTTTTGGGTTGAAAACTTGAAATCCATCAGGGATTATTCGCATAGATGGCTTTCCTGTACTTAAGATAATGATTTGAAAATAATCCAGATAACAAACATACTTCCCGTTTGATATTTACTATAATCTTAATTTGGGGCTAGGTTGTTGTATTTATTTCTTTTCTCTACTCATTAAGAGTCAACCCCGTTTTTTTTGACTATAAAAAATTGTGCAAGGGGGCTAACTGTTTCTGTCTATGTCAATTGCAAATTACTCTGTTAAAACGATAGCAGTTTCTTAGCAGGTATATTTTTATACCAATAGCAAGAGAAGATTCCAATGAATTATTGTTTTGGTTTAATAGGAATTTCAAAAGAGTTACATGCATTTCCTAAGACTTAGAAAAGGCTTCGTTTTTTCTTTTTTAACCCATCAACAGAATATTTTCCGGGTCCCATAATAGCGATGGCTATAAACACGACAATAAATAATAGCGGTTTTTCTTTGGTACCAAAAGGATCATCAGCATGCGCATAGAATGCAGCAGTGAGCATTGTTAGAATCAAGGGAATAGTAGCAAGCCTTGTTTTAAATCCAACCATGATCAAAGCAGTACAAATTACTTCTGCTATGATTGCTAATGCCAAGGATATTTCCGGTCCTAGTCCGAACGGGTCATGAAATCTTACAGGACCTTCTCCGAATAATCTGCTGATTTTAGGAATACCATGAGTAAGCATCATGGCTCCAGCGCTCAAGCGAACCAATAATTTTCCAGCATTTTTTAATATAGTATCTATCATGATTAAGCTATTTCTAGTTGAATAGCTTAATTTATAATTATAGCGTTCATTTAAAACCATATTTATAGAAACTGCTCTATATTATTAACAATCGGTATTAAGACGATTATTAAGGAAATTATTTTCCCTAAAAACTCATGTCCAATTATTTCCCCAACCTGGGGAATTCCGGTTTGAAAAAATGGGCGTTTTAAGTAAGTCCTTTAAGTTTTTACTGACAGCTTGTCACCATTATTCATGAAATAATAATGTGTAATTGAATTATTCTAATAATGAACTTTAATTTTTTCTATAGAACCATTGATTTATACAATTGGCCATTTTCGGTATGATGGTTGTTCCAAAAAGCCTATGCTCAATCTTTTAAAATAGCATAAAAATCAAGTATTCATTATTAAACAGTAGAAATTCAATTCTGATCGATTTTAGGAATGAGGATTCAAACGGAAAATTCATTTTAGGAAAAGATCAATTTATTATAAAAAAAGTAAAAATGTCTAAGCAAAGAATTCTCATCAAGTATGGTGGGAATGCGATGGTCAATTCAGACTTGCAAGAAGAGATTGCGATGCAAATTTTTAAACTTCAGCAAGCTGGTTTTGAAGTCATCATGGTTCATGGAGGTGGTCCATTTATCAATAAAGCGCTAGAGAAAGCAGCAATTACCACCCAGTTTGTGGATGGTTTGAGAGTAACGGAGAAAAATGCTTTTGCGGAAATCCAAAAAGCATTGATTGGCGAAGTCAATGCCGACCTTATATCCACACTCAATAAAAATAACTTAAAAGCTATTGGCCTATCTGGAAAAGATGCTGGAATGGTTCAGGCCAAGAAACTGCAACATACATCCGCCAATGGGGAATTGGTGGATTTAGGCTTAGTAGGTGAGATAACAGAGATTGATAAGGGATTACTGGAGACTTTATGTGATGCAGGTTATGTGCCAGTAGTAGCATGTATCGCTGATGGCCCGGATGGTCAAAGTTATAATATCAATGCGGATACTTTTGCAGGAAAATTGGCTGCAGCAGTGAAAGCAGATCAATTTATCGTACTGACGGATGTAGATGGGTTATTTTTAAACTATCCAGACCCTGACTCAATCATTCAGGAACTTAATGAATCTCAGGTAAATGAATACATGGGGAAAGCTATTCAAGGAGGTATGATCCCGAAGATTCAGTCCTGTGTTTTGGCATTGAAAGAAGGAGTGAAGAAGTCCATTATTCTGAATGGAACGAAACCTCAACAAATTGCAGATTATGCGATTAAAGGAAAACAAATTGGAACTACACTGACACTCAAATAAATGATGAATAACCAAGATTTATATACTCAGGACAGGGAGAATTATTTACCAACCTTTAACCGGTTTCCTATTGCCTTTATCAAAGGAAAAGGAAGCCGACTTTGGGATGCAGATGGAAAAGAATACGTTGATTTATTGGCGGGAATTGCAGTTAATAATGTAGGTCATTGCTATCCCAAAGTAGTTTCTGCGATCCAAAAACAAGCTGCGGAATTGATGCATATTTCCAATTTCTTCGTGAGCCCACAGCAGGTAGCACTTAGTGAATTATTGGTTAAAATTTCTGGCTTAGATCGGGTTTTTCTAACCAATAGTGGTGCTGAATCGGTAGAGGGAGCCATTAAAATTGCGAGAAGATATGCCCATAAACATGGTAAAGGGGGGAAAGTGATTTCTATGGAAAACTCCTTCCATGGTAGGACTTTGGCTACCATTGCTACCGGTCAGAAGAAATATCAAGAAGGATTTGGACCTATTCCGACAGGTTTTGCACAGGTTCCATTTAACGATTTAGAAGCTATAGCTTCTGCGATCGATCAAGATACTGCTGCTGTGATCTTAGAGCCTGTACAAGGAGAAGGAGGGGTAATTCCGGCTGACAAGTCGTACCTTGAAGGACTTCGGAAGCTTTGTGACGAACAAGGAGTACTTTTAATTTTTGACGAAATCCAATGTGGAATAGGACGAACTGGAAAATGGTTTGCTAAAGACCATTATGGAGTGCAGCCTGATATTATGACCTTGGCAAAAGGACTGGGTGGAGGTATGCCTATCGGGGCTGTGCTTTGCAATGAAAAAGTTGCAGATGCGATCCAGTTTGGAGACCATGGGACCACTTTTGGTGGAAATCCTTTGGCAGCAGCTTCTGCTATTGCAACTATTGATACTATAGCTGAAGAGCAATTGTGTAAAAAAGCCTTTGAAACTGGGGCTTGGTTAAGGGAAAAACTCGAAGAACTAATTGGCAAGCATGAGGAAATGGAATTTGTACGAGGTCTCGGTTTGATGATTGGTGTGAAGTTAAAATCTCCTGGAGCACCTTTAGTCAAAAGATTGCTGGAAGAAGGAATTGTTGCAAATGCTACCGCAGGTGATATCCTAAGATTAGTCCCAGCTTTGAATATTCATCAGGAAGAGCTTCAGATTTTCTTGGACAAACTGGATGAAATATTAATTGAAACTAAAACAAACGCCTAAGATGAATCCTGAAAAATTAAAAGTTGCTATCGTTGGAGCTTCTGGATTTACGGGTTCAGAATTGGCTCGATTGCTAATTAGCCATCCAGAAGTAACCATATCAATGATTACTTCTGAATCTCATGTAGGAAAACCATTTTCTGATTTACATCCTCAATTTTATTCCAGGTTGGATATTCCTTTGGAGAGTGCAGATCAGGTGGAAAAAGTGGACGTGGATGTCATTTTTCTTGCCTTACCTCACGGAGTTTCTATGGACTTTGTAGCCAGATGGAAGGATAAAGGAGCAAAAATCATTGACTTGTCAGGTGACTTTAGGCTCTCTTCCAAAGAGGTTTATGAAGAATGGTATGGTAAGAAACATACCTATCCTGATGGATTTAAGACCAGTGTGTATGGTCTACCGGAATTATTTTCCAAGCAAATTGGTGATGCTGATTTAGTTGCGAATCCAGGTTGTTACCCAACCGCGTCCATTTTGAGTTTGGCACCTCTTTATGCACTTGGGATAATAGAGGCTGATTCGGTTGTCATTGATGCAAAATCAGGTTTAACTGGCGCAGGGATCAAAGCGAATGCCACCACGCATTTTTCCAATGTGAATGAAAACTTTAAAGCCTACGGTATTGCGGGGCATAGACATACCATTGAGATCGAAGAACAATTGGGTGGTTTAGCGGGTTCTGCTACCACGGTACAGTTTACACCTCATTTATTACCTGTAGATAGAGGGATTTTGGCCACTTCTTATGCCAAAGTCAAAGGAGAAATGAACCAAGAAAAGCTGACAAAAATTTATCATGAATTTTATCAGGATAAACCGTTTGTCAGACTTAGGAATCAGGCTCCGGGAATCAAAGATGTCAGAGGAAGTCATTTTTGTGATGTTTTCCCTGTTTGGGATACAAGGACATCCCGTGTGATTGTCCTTTCGGCTATTGATAATTTACTTAAAGGAGCGGCTAGTCAAGCTGTTCATAATATGAATCTAATGTTTGATTTACCAGAGGATACAGGACTAAATCAACTACCACTTAAACCTTAACAGGAAAAATAATGATCAAGAATATAACGAATGTAAGAGGTATTAAATGTTGGGGAGCACATACCGGCGTCAAGTCAATGAAGCGTGACTTGGCAATTATATATTCTGAAGTTCCCGCCGCTGCAGCAGGGACATTAACCCAAAACAAAGTGCGGGCAGAACCCATCAAAATCACGGAAAAGCATTTGAAAAATAATAAAGCTCAAGTGATAATCTGTAATGCAGGGAATGCGAATGCATGTACAGGAGAGCAAGGAAGAGAAGGTGCGGAGGCAATGGTAAAGACTACCGCAGAAATTTTGGAGATACCAGAAGATGATGTGATTGTGGCTTCTACCGGGATTATTGGTGTGGAGTTTCCTACAGAGGATGTGGTAGAGGGACTGAAAGTAAATCTTCCAAAATTGAGTGATGAGCTGAAAGCTGGTTCTTTTGTTGCAAATGCCATTTTGACCACGGATACCTTTGCCAAAGAAGGTTTTGTGGAATTCAAACATGAAGGGGAGTCCATCAATATGGGAGGCGTGGCCAAAGGTTCAGGTATGATTCATCCCAATATGGCTACTATGCTGGCATTTATTGTAACAGATTTTAATATCGATGAACATCTACTCCAAGAAGCGGTAAGCTATTGCGTAGATCGTTCTTTTAATATGATCACGGTAGATGGGGATACTTCTACCAATGATATGGTAGCTGTAATGGCCAATGGTTTGGCAGGCAACAGAAAGGTGACTAGCAAAGAAGATCCAGGTTATGAGTTGTTTCAAAATAAGTTATTGGAGATCTTAACTCACTTGGCAAAACTGATCGTCTCTGATGGAGAAGGAGCTTCCAAATTCATTGAATACAAAGTAACGAAAGCCAAAACAGAACAAATTGCGAGGACCTTAATCCGGGCAATTTCAGATTCTACCTTAGTAAAAACAGCCATGTTTGGTCGAGATCCCAATTGGGGAAGAATTGTGGCAGCATGTGGCAATGCCGGTGTTCCATTCAATTATAAAAAAGTTAATCTATTTATTGGGGATCAGAATCACCTTGTTCAGGTTTTGGATAAAGGGAATCCTTTGGAATTTGATAAAGCTTATATGAAAAAGCTACTAAGAGAAAGTCAAATTCAAGTGTTATTGGAGCTTAATTCAGGTGAGGAAGAAGGCATAGGATGGGGCAGTGATTTGACCACCGATTATGTAATGTTTAACTCTGTATATACTACCTAAGTTTTAATATAATAGAATCTAAAAAAGGCTTCCCAGATCACTGAGAAGCCTTTTTTAGATTAAAGAGATCGGAAGAATTAATTAAACCTGCCTACTTCAAATCCTTTGATTTCCAGGCTGGCATCTTTTTGTTGATGAAGCTCTGCAGTGACTTTTCCAGAGGCGGGAGCCAAGCTCACTCCCATCATGGAATGACCAGAGTTTACCAGCACATTGGAATATCCTGGGGCAAAACCTATGTAAGGTAATCCATCTGGAGAGCAAGGTCTCAGGCCTTTCCAAATTTGATCCGTTTCCGGGAATTTTGCTTCGAAATCAGGGTAATAGCGATTGATCGATTCGTAAATCCCCTTAACTCGATTGAGGTTTATTTTTTGATTGGTACCTGTTATTTCCATGGTGCCTCCGAATCGGATTTGCTCTCCATAAGGACTTACAGCTACCTTCATTTCAGTTAAAATAGCAGCTTGTTTAATCTCAGGTTTGTTTTCCTGAATAAAGGAGTATCCTTTTCCTCCCATCATTGGAAGAGTGAAACCAAGCATTTTAGCCAACTCCCCTGACCAGGATCCTCCACAAAGAATGACCTTCTCTGCTTCGATTTTTCCTTTGTCAGTTAATACCGCTTGTACTTTTCCTTGGGATTTTTCAAAGCCATGAACCTGCGTATTAGAAAGGAATGAAACTCCTTTCTCTTCCAAATAGCTTTTTAAGAAACTATATAACTTTCCAGGGTCCAAATGGGCATCTCCAGGAAATAAAACAGCTCCCCTGGCATTTACTTCAAGATTTGGTTCGATTTTCTGAATATCTTCTGGGCTTAGGATTTCGGCTTCCAAGCCATTTTTGCGAGCCAAGTGGGCAAATTCAACCTCCTCTGTTTCCACAGCTTTGGTTTGATAGATCATCATCAGCCCTTTCTCCTGCAATGCAATAGCAGATTCTGGATGCTCTTCCTTAAAATCAAGATAAAGTGCTTTGCTGAGTAGACTTAGATTTTTCAAATAAGGGATGCTTCGCTCTACATGGGCAGGGTTAGCTGCTTTGTAGAAAAGCAGTCCCCATTTTAAAAGCTTGGCATCCAATCTTGGCTGAATATAGAAAGGGCTTTTGGAAGAAAACATCCAAGATATGCCTTTGCTGATCATGCCAGGAGCGGCCAATGGGATAATATGACTTGGTACAATCATCCCTGCATTTCCAGTAGAACAATTGGCCTGTAGGTCAGTTTGATCAATAATCTGAACTTCGACCCCCTCTTTTTGAAGAAAATAAGCGGTAAATAACCCCGTAATTCCGCCTCCAATGATGATAGTTGGTTTCATAATTTAGCTTCAAGTACTTGGTACTTGGTACAATTTATATTACTTGGAATCCATGTACATAAGGATCATCATCGTCCAAAAGGATGGTATTGTACCCATACACTTTGGCCCAACCTTCAATGCTTGGGATGATCGCTGGTTTACCATTAATTTCTGTTTCTTCTTCTATTCTTCCTATGAACTTGGATCCGATAAAGCTTTCATGAATAAAGTCCTCTCCAGGCTTCAATAGTCCTTTGGAATACCATTGTGCAAGTCTAGCAGAGGTACCTGTTCCACATGGTGATCGATCGATGGCTTTATCTCCATAGAATACAGCATTTCTTGCAGTGCTAGTAGGGTCTAAAGTTTTACCTGTCCACAGGATATGCGATAATCCTCGAATTTGAGGATGTTCGGGATGGATGAAGTCGTACTTCTCATTCATCTTTTTCCGAAGTGAGCGGGCCATTGAGATTAATTGTTCCGCCTTGAAATGCTCCAGTCCTGGAAAGTTTTCCTGAGGATCCACGATGCAATAGAAGTTTCCTCCATATGCTACGTCCACCGTCAATTTTCCTAATTCATCCGATTCTATTTCCAGCCCTTCTGAGGCGAGGAAACTTTTGACATTGGTGAGTTTGACGGACTTCACTTTTCTACCTTCCTGCTTGTATTCTACCAGTACCAATCCGGCAGGAGTTTCAAGTCTTAATTGTCCAGGGGTTTTAGGATATATCAATCCTTCCTCTATGGCGATGGTGACTGTCCCGATGGTTCCATGGCCACACATGGCCAAACATCCACTGGTTTCGATAAACAATACAGCAACATCATTTTCAGGGTTGTGTGGAGGGAAAAGCATGGAACCCGACATCATATCATGACCTCGGGGTTCAAACATCAATCCTGTTCTAATCCAGTCATAGTTTTCAAGGAAAAACTGTCGTTTTTCCAACATGTTATCCCCTTTTAGAAATGGGACACCTCCTGATACTACCCGAACAGGGTTCCCACAAGTATGTGCATCAATGCACGAGAAAGTGTGTCTTGTTGACATGAATTAGTGCGCAATTATACCTTGAAGAGCGTTTGGGTATGATAAACTGAACTATCCATTTCAAACACCCTCTAAGGTCTTGGAATATTAAATTTTATCTGACGTGAATTTCCCGTTCACTTGTCTCATAATACCTAAAGGATTTTCGTCTTTCAGGGCGTCCGGAAGCAATTCAGAAGGCATGTCCTGGAATGCAATTGGTCTTGCAAAACGCTTAATGGCATGCGCCCCAACAGAAGTGCTTCTAGAATCCGTAGTAGAAGGGAAAGGCCCACCATGTTGCATCGCATAGCCAACTTCTACTCCTGTAGGAACACCTGTAAACAACAATCTTCCGCATTTTTCTTCTAGAAGGTTGATCAGTTCAGATTGAGCTTTCAATTCAGATTTGTCCGCCCAAAGGGTGATAGTTAATTGTCCGTGAAGTTTTTTGGCTATCTGAATCAATTCACTTTCATCTTCATAGACTACCATCAAGGCAAAGGAACCAAATACTTCTTCTTGGAAGAGATCATCTGCAATCCAGTCAGAAGCTTTAATCTCTGCCAATGCAGGACTGACATTGATAAGGTGCTTGGCATCTGGAACTTTTACCCATTTTAATTCTGGACGGGCTTGAAGATTTTCAATGGCCGTATAGTAGGAGGAAGCAATTCCTTCATGCAACATTGGGCCAGCTGCCGCAGATTGCAAGGCTTCAGATACTGCATTTTCAAATCTTGATGCCAATGCTCTTGGAACAAAGATTAATCCTGGGTTGGTACAGAATTGACCGGCTCCTAAAGTAAGTGAGCTTACGTAGCTTTGAGCCATCGGTACCAATTCATTTTCTAATCGCTCAGGAAAAGCAAAAACTGGATTAACCGAACCCATTTCCGCATATACGGGAATAGGTTCTTTACGATCATTAGCAATATTGAAAAGGGATTTTCCTGCTCCATAAGAACCAGTAAAACCTACTGCTTTCGCCAATGGATGTTTGACCAAGTCTTGCCCCATTTTTACTCCACCTTCTACGTGTGTGAACACTCCGGCTGGTAAGCCTGATTTTATTACTGCCTGAGAAATACATTCTCCCACAAATTTTGAGGTGTCAGGGTGTGCTGGGTGTCCTTTGTATACCACAGGGCAACCCGCTGCTAATGCAGAAATCGTATCACCTCCTGCAGTAGAAAATGCCAAAGGAAAGTTACTTGCTCCAAATACCACGACAGGGCCTAATGGAGTCAACATTCTTCGAATATCTGCTTTAGGTAATGGAGTTCGATTAGGATCGGCAGGATCAATAGTCGCTTCCAACCAGCTTCCTTCTCTAACTAGAGATGCAAAAAGTTTTATTTGGCCAGTAGTCCTTCCAAGCTCCCCATTGATTCTTCCTTCCGGAAGATTAGATTCTCTCACAGCCATCAGAACAATAGCACTTCTGTTTTCCTCCAGTATTTCAGCGATTTTTTCCAAGAAATCAGCTTTCTTACCGGCAGGTAAATTTTTATAGGATAGAAATGCTTCTTGAGCTGCGGAAAATATTGTATCGAGATTCATAGAAATTTAAAATTGAAAAGGTTATCAGATAAGAAAATTCATTAAGCTAAAAGCCAGAGCTTAAGTTACAATTTTTGTTCCTAAGCCCTGACTTTTTATTCTGGCGATTACAACTTAATGATTAAAGACTAGGCCTATTGGCAATTCCGTCTTTGATAATTTTTTCAATTCGTTCTCTTTCTTCTCCTATTAGCGTCAATCTCGGTGCACGAACATGTTCAGATCCGATTCCACAATGATGTTCAGCTAATTTGATGTACTGAACTAATTTTGGATGGATGTCTAGTTCTAGCAATGGCAGGAACCAGCGATAAATCTTACGAGCTTCTTCGATTTTTCCTTCATTGACTAAATTGAAAATAGTAACGGTCTCTTTTGGGAAAGCACAAACTAATCCAGCAACCCATCCTACAGCTCCCATTAACAATTCTTCCATCGCAAGTGTATCTACACCACATAATAATTGGAAACGGTCACCAAATCTGTTGATCATTCTGGTAACATTAGAAATGTCACGAGTAGATTCCTTGATTGCTTGAATATTAGAACAGTCTGCTAACTCAGCAAACATGTCAATCGTCACTAATGTTTTATAATCCACTGGATTATTGTAGATCATAATCGGTAGGTCTGTACTATTTGCTACAGTTTTGAAATAAGTGACTACTTCTCTGGCATCAGCAGCATATCTCATTGGAGGTAGCATCATCAATCCTGAAGCACCTAGTTCTTTTGCCTTAGCAGCCCAGAATAATGCGTCTTGGGTAGCACCTTCAGCGATGTTTAGGATGACAGGAACTTTACCTGCAACATAATCCACCGTTTCTTTGGTCAAAGTGATTTTTTCCTCTTGGCTCAATACAGAGCTTTCTCCAAGAGTTCCGCCAAGGATAATTCCATGTACTCCTGATTCCAATTGGAAATCAATGTTTTTGAAAAACAAATCCATATCTAGACTTCCGTCCGCATGGAATTTAGTAGTTACCGCAGGGAATACGCCTTTCCAGTTCATATCGTTTTTTTTATTTCAAAATTAGGGGATGCAGGAATGTTTTTCGCTCACTGAATTAGTAAAAAATGATTCTATATTGACGAAATAATTAAAAAATTGTTAAAATTGCGGCAATTTAATACCATTATAGCTTATGAGTAAAGTAATTTCTTTCCAAATCCCTAAGTCTGGAAGGACCTTTGTACAGTACCAAGAAGATAGAGGAAAGTATTTTTATAATAACCTTCACCAGCATCCACAATGCCAGTTGACTGTGATTTTAGAAGGTCGAGGTCAGCTATTAGTAGGAGACTATGTAGGGCGTTTTGAAGCAGGTGATGTATTCCTATTAGGTGAAAGTATTCCCCATGTTTTTAGAAGTGATGCAGAGTATTTTGAAGATGATAGTAAGTTATCTACTGCAGGAAACACCATATTTTTCGATTTTCAAGCTTTTGGAAAATCGTTGGAGGAGGTGGATGAGTTTAAAGAACTGATTCAATTAAATGAGCGAATTAATGGCTGTTTCAAAATAAAAGGGAAGACCAAAGAAGAAATTATGAGACTGTTTGACGGCTTCTCCTCTTTATCAGGATTAGAAAAGCTACAGCGGGCACTTCATATGTTAGCTCTATTGAATTTTGAATCCAAGGATTTGAAGGCATTAAACATGATTCCTGTTTCTAAGTCACTATCCGAGCGAGATGGGAAAAGAATGGATCAGGTTATGCGATTTATTCTGGAAAATAGTTCCAGGCCTATTTCTTTGGATGAGGTGGCAGAGCAAGCATTTATGAGCAAAGAAGCATTTTGCAGATTTTTCAAACTAAGAACGAGAAAGACATTTACCCAATACCTCCAACAACTACGAATCACCGAGGCCAAAAAACTTTTGATTGAAACCGATCTGGGGATTTCACAGATCTCCTTTCAGGTAGGTTTTCAAACATTATCCCATTTTAATAAAACCTTCAAAAGCCTCACGAATCAAACTCCGAAGTCTTGGAGAAAGTTAAATTAGATTCAATCAAAGGGGACTAAATTCCCCGAAATAGGGTGGTTGCTATTTATTTTTAATATGAAAAGGGTAGGAGATTCTTAGAAATAATTAATTAAAAAATACATTTAATAGTCTGGTTATAAGTGTTTTAAAACATTTTAACCTTAATTTTTTATGCCCTATTGAAGTGAGGCACTTGCTTTGGCTTTCATAGTTTAAAACTAACCAACTATGAAAAAGCTTATTTTATCCATTACACTGCTGATTGCAGGTCTTACAGTTCATGCTCAACAAGTAAGAGAACTTGATGAAATCAACGAGGATAACTCCTGGTTGAAACTAGGGGTCAATTTAGGTGCTCCCGTTGGGGATGTAGGAAACTATTCTTCCTTTGCTTTAGGCCTTGATGTAGCGGCTCAGTTTATGAGAACAGACAATTATGGATTAGGCATCGCTACTGGCTATACCAAGTATTTTGAAAAATCCAGTGCTGAAAATTATGACGGCTTAAATGATGGGTTTGGTGCTATTCCAGTTGGAATCATGTTTCGATATTATCCTCAACCCGAAGGATTCTTCATAGGAACTGACGTGGGTTACACGTTTTTGACAAGTGTTAACTCTTCTGACGGAGGGGCCTATATCAGACCACAGCTTGGATATCACAATTATGATTGGAATATCTATGGGTATTACAATCAAGTTTTTAGAGCTGACCCATCTATCGATGTCCAAAGTATAGGTGTGGCTGTCACCTATAATATTCGATTTAAATAATTCACTAAAACCATTTCAACCATGAAAAATCAATTGATTAAATACACGCAAAATCTTTTTTTAGTGATGATGGCAATGACTGCAAGTCTTACATCATTTGCACAAGACGGGGGGCTGGACATTGATGTCAGTATCGGTGAGCCAGAATGGTACGAACAAACCTGGGTTTGGGTTGTAGGCGTGGCAGTTTTTGTACTAATTCTAGTTGCCATACTTAGAAAAAGAAAGTAAAGATTTTCTAACTAAGAAAAGCCATGTTCAAAGAAGTAGAACATGGCTTTTTGCATTATAAAATTTCCACAGAAATCGTATTGTCATCAGGAATTCGATCTATCAATTTATTGTAGGGATCAATTCCAGCTTTGACGGGTTCTCCTTTCACCCTAATTGTAAGGGTGGTTTCACCAGGTTTTATTTTATATTTCTGGACATAGAGGGGATTTACACGATCCTTTCCATTTTCGTCTTGGTCCTCCGCAGCGAATACGCCAATATCTATATAATCACCTTCATAAGAGGCATCAGATTCTTCACCGGCTGAATCAGCATAAAGTTTCTGAGAATGGATTTTGATGGTTACATCATATTCATCCTCAGCAATTTTTGTAGCCGTGACTTCCTCCGCTTTGTTGTCGTACAATGTGATTTTGTTCCAAGTATCATCCAAATAATACCGCAAACTATCAGGAGTATACGCTTCCAAGTGTCTATACAGATCTGCACTTCCAGGGAATGGAGGGATAGTTTTTAAACCAAACTCAGCATTAAAATTATATAGCGCACTATCTATCGCTTCTTCACCGATCAAATCCCTAAGTCCATATAAGATCAAACTTCCTTTGTTATACCATTGGTAGGGCCTATTACAGTTGATGAACACATTTTCTTTTTTGCTTTCGTTCGATCTACCCCGTAAGTAATCATCTAATTCATCCTTGAGGAATCTTTTCATGTTTTCCTTCCCATATTTCCGTTCAGAAAGAATCAAAGCTGAAAATTCCGCCAAAGCTTCAGAAGTTAAATTGGCTCCTCTTGTATAGTTTGGCGTAATTTGATGCCCCCACCATTGGTGAGCCAATTCGTGAGCAGTAACATAATAGACATAATCAAAGCTGTTTGGATCGGAGAAATCTGCTACCCAACCAAAGCTTTCTGCAAAAGGAACTGTGTTTGGAAAAGATTGGGCAAAACCTGCATAGCGAGGGAATTCCAAAATCCTCATTTGCCTGAATTGAAATGGTCCATACGTTTCAGAGAAATAAGTCAATCCATCTTTATAGGATTGTACAAATCGATCCAGATTGTATTCATGGCCTTTTTGGTAATAAATTTCAATATCTATACTCTGTCCATTCGGTAAACTGGTTTTGTCTCTTAAGACTTCATATTCTGCTGACAAAACTGAAAAGAATGCCTGAATTGGACTGTCCTGTATATAATGGAAATAGCGTCGGTCTCCCTCAATCCATTCCCTTTGCAAATACCCTGGTGCCACAGCAATTTGGCTCGGAATAGTACTGACAGTTGCCTCAAAATCGATGAAATCCGCATCGTCTTGAAATAACAAAGTTCTTTTTCCATAGGGATCATTATGTGGAGGTAGATCATCTGGCTTTTCTGGCAATTCATATTCTCTTCTTTTTTCATCACTACTCAACTCAATACTTGATGAATAGCCAATTTCCGGCATTCCTCCAGCAATAAAAGAACCATTATGAACTAACTCTCTTCCAAAACCTGAGTTAGGAAATTTATCATTGATGACCTTACTCTTGATCACCAGGTCCAAGGTGTCCCCCGGCATCAGTGTTTGAGGTAAGGCAGTAATTCGATACCATTCCTTCTCAGCTTTTTTACCAAAGATTTGAAACTTTCTTGGCTCGTAATGGAGAGGAAAACGATAGGGCAATTCCTGACCATTGTAAAGAATTTCAAAGTCGGTTAATGAGGCACTATTGAAATGAACCGAATCTATAGGCTCGTCAGTTTTGTTCACCATGCTTACTTCAGCCTCAAAATAAGCATCTCTCTCTAGCGGGTAAAGATCCGCTTTTAGATTAACCTTAATGATTTTAGGTTGGGCCATAAACTCATATTGCTTGAGTTGTTTTTCATAGGCCACTTGTCTTTTTTCGCCTTCCTCTGAAGTTTGATAGCCATTGTCATATACTGTCGATTGGTATATGTAGGCACCGGAAAGAAGGGCTATAAACAAAAATCCATAAGAAGTCAAAGCAGTCTTTTTACCCAATTTATTTTTTGCGGTGCTAATCCTACTTTTTGTGGAGCTATCAGTTCCCCTGCTATAGAAAATGCTGAAAAATAGGATTAGAAATATTCCGAATGCCGTCCAATATAAGTTGAACCAGAATAGCGGTTCCCCAAAGTGCCCCAACCCATTCATGTCACTCCATCTATATCCCGGTTTATAGGAGAAGAAGAACATGTTGAAATCGTAATTGGCGAAATTCCTTAAAACTATAATCAAGACCCAAATTCCAATGGCAGCAGCATGGCCTGCGAATTTGTTATTGACTAACAAATGGACAGCAAATACCAACATGACCATTTGAAGGTAATCTGGCAAAGAAATGAGGTAACTATCTACTAGGTAGACGCCTAAATCATAGTTGAAATATCCTTTTAAAGTTTGGATAATGATCCCAACTACGATGGGCAAAGTCGTCAATAAAAGGCAGATAAAAGCCATCCCAGAGAATTTGGATGCAATTACCGCCCCATCTTTTACAGGAAAAGTATCATTGATGACGGAGTAACCCGAAGACTTGTCTCGATGCAGTGTTTCTCCAGTGAAAAACACGATGATGATGAAGACAAAAATATTATAATCAAAGGTTTTGTACTCCATCAAAAAGGAGGTGGAAGGGAAATTTGGTACGCTATAAAGTGTATTTCCAATCCAAAAATCCAAAATCAAAAATACAGAACCGCCCAATAAAATGGAACGGAAATAGACATCCTTGAGGATGTTTTGTACTTCTATTTTGGTAAGTGTTTTAAAGCTATTCCATTGATAGTTTCCTGTGAAATCTGCTTTTGCCAGTACTTTTTTCAATACGGGTGTTTCGCTCTTTTCAGCTTCTTTTTTGCTCTTTTTCTGAATCGTACTGAAGAAATACGAGAAGCTAAATTTGAAATAGGAAGCTAGGAAAAATGCCAATCCAATCCCAGACCAAATTATCCTATTTAAAAGCAAGTTTCCACTAAGGGGAAGGATGAAATTGTTTTGCTCAAAGGGTGTTAAATACCGAGTTTGGTAATCAAAGGTGTTTAATCCAAACGGATCCAAAAGCTGTACTAAATCCTTGTTTTCTATATCGCTGGCCAGGAAATTTGCCAATAGGTAGGCGATGAATACCACGATTCCTCCAGAGTAAATGGATTTGATGTTTCTAGTAAAAACAATCAATGCAAAGAATAATGTCGATGCAAACCATAGATTTGGCAAGGTTAAAGTCAGCCAAGGTTGAAGGTAGTTCCAAAGTAGGTTTGGTCCATATCGAAGCGCATCGGTTCCAAAGGTAGGTCCCAAAATACTTCCTAGGTAAATACCAATAAGGCTTCCTAAAGAAATGAAAAGCAAAGTGACAAAAGAGCCCCAAAACCTTCCCATAAAATAGCTGAATTTGGAAATGGGGTAACTGAAAAGGAATGTACCTGTTTTATGCTCTAAATCTCTATAAAGGGGAACACCCATTACAGCAGAAGCCAACAAGATTCCAAACAGAGAAATCAATAATTGAAGGTTGGCAATTACAATAGGAGCGTTGTGATATACTTTTTCGGAAGCAGGCGTGTTTCCGAAGCCAATTAATAGCATTGCCACAATAAGCAATAGTCCAAAGTAGATATAAGTAGCCGGCCGACTAAACCGGTATCTCAGTTCAAAAATGAAAATGTCTAAAAACATGTCAATTTCTTAAATAGTGATAGGATCTACTTTTTTTGAAATGTGACTGAAATAGACATCTTCAAGATCAGCTGGAGTTGGTTCAAATCCGTTTCCAGGGTCTGTTTCACTTTCAATTCTTAGACTTAATCTTCCTTCAATTAATTTGGTGGAAATAAGATTGTATTCGTTTCTATAGGTGTCTAACTCCGATTTATCTATGGCTTTCTGATAGATCCTTCCCTGAATAGAGGTGATTCCATCTTTGGGTTTTCCTTGCATCAATACCTCTCCTTTACAGATGATGGCCATATTAGAACAAAGGGTATTCACGTCTTCTACGATGTGGGTAGAAAGGATTACAATGGTGTTTTCCCCGATTTCGGAAAGCAAGTTGTAGAATCTGTTTCGTTCGGAAGGGTCTAAGCCAGCGGTCGGCTCATCTACAATGATTAAGGAAGGATTTCCTACTAGTGCCTGTGCAATACCAAATCGCTGCCTCATTCCCCCGGAATAGGTGCCTAATCCTTTCTTTCTATCAGCGTATAGGTTTACTTTTTGAAGGAGATTCTCGACCAATACCTTACGGTCGGATTTATTTCCTATTCCTTTCATTTGAGCTATATGGTCCAACATGACCTCCGCATTAATTCTAGGGTATAATCCAAAATCCTGAGGTAGATAGCCTAAACGCTCACGAACAGATTGTTTGTCTTTCAATACATTTATGTCATCCAATAGGATACTTCCATTGTCGGCATCCTGAAGGGTGGCAATAGTTCTCATCAAGGTGGATTTACCTGCTCCGTTGGGACCAAGTAGTCCAAACATCCCTTGTGGTATAGTGAGAGAAATGTCATTCAAAGCCTTTACTCCATTAGGATAAGTCTTTGATAAATTTTTGATAATTAACTCCATATTAAATTGATTGGGGGTTGAAGTGATTGTTAAAAAAAGTCTAGAAAAGCATGTGTTTGGAAGTGATATTTTTTTGCTATTGGAATATAAGAAATTGTTTTTAAATGGTTTAGGTGTTCAGGAGTATCGCAGTTCTTTGATAATAGATGCAGGATTTCCCTGTGTGGTTGCTCCTTTTTGGAAACTTATTCCTAAACTCGATTATTAAATCAAAGAATCTACCCTTATGAACTTTAGGAAAAATCATCTTCCTCCCTTGTTTTTGATCTCTTTAATTATGATTCTATACTCCTGCCAAAAAGTAGAATTTAAAAAGGAATCAGGGGCTTTTGAAGTGTTTGCTGAAATGGTCCAAGCTGGTGTGAAACCTATTGCTTTGAGTCAACCTTTAAGTCCTTCTGAAATGGATTTATTTATGCCGGAAGCAACGAGTATTGCTGAGAAATATGAAATTTCAGTTTTTCGAGAGCCTAATCTGATTGGAACTAGTTTGTTTGATTCCTCAGTGGTCCAGGGAAAAGAGGTATTAATTCTGTATAAAGGAGAATCCTTAGAAGCTTATCAAATGCTGAAAAAAAGAGCAAATGAATTAGAAGCTTCAAAGGAATACTCAGGTCAAAAAAAGGAAGATGTTTCAAGGACTTTTGGAAGAATGCTTGGGTATCCTGAATCGAATATTAACAATTTGCTGGCTCAGAATTCAGATTTTAAAGACCTAGGAGACTTTGGGATTACCGGTCAAGAATTAATTTGGTTTTATAAGGATTTACCTGAAGCAAAGAAATTTTACAGCGAGACGCTGGGGTTGAAAATACTTTCTGAGGAAGAGAAATCCGCTACTTTTCAGATTGTTGGGGACTCAAGACTTGTTATCAAAAGTGTAGAGGGAAGTGGGTATTCAGGGAATGAAGCAAAATCCGTTGCCCTAGCTTTATTGACTGATAATTTGGAAGAATGGTATAGCCACTTACAAAAGGAAAAAGTAACGATCAAATACACCCTGAAAGTTAAGCCAGATGGTGCACATGATGGGTTTGTTGCGATGGATCCGGAAGGCTATTTATTGGAATTTGAAATGTTCAGAATGCATCCTGAAAATGAAAAATTCATTCCAGAATTGAAAGGTAGGAAACCCTTGGCAACTTCTTTAGGGACTGAATATAATTTTTATGCAAGCATCACTTGGCTTTATTATAAAGACATTCTTCCAATGGAAAATTTCATGACTCAGAATCTCGGTTTGGAATTGTCTGCGGATCAGGGTTGGGCAAAAATATATCGTCTATCGGATAATAGTTATGTGGGTTTGGTAGACGAAATGCGTGGGATGAACTCTTTTTCTGAAGAAAAATTAGTGGAAGTAAAAATTGGATTGTCTGATTCGGATGGATGGGAAACCTATCTTAAAAAGAAGGATTCTGACTCCACACGTAGGTCTAATACTTTCAGCGATTTGGGTGGGTATCTATTTCGCTTTTAAAGCATCAATCCATTCATAATCAGGAGGTAGTATACTTGTTGGCCTGCTTCATTTTAATTCATGTCATCTAGAGTTCTACAGTTTTGACTTAATCATACATGAAAAATTTTTTCCTAAAAACTGAAAAAATGACGCTTATCAAATATTCCCCGAGTTTCGGATCAAATGAATTAATTTAAGGAATTAACCTAACCATCAACCAAATGAAGAAAACACTACTACTCGTATTATTGAGTATGGTTTTGAATAGTATATCTGCCACAGAACTAGTTCAGACCATTGAAACTTACCAGGCTGACTGGGGTGCTTTGAGGAGGTTATACACGAATAACTTGTCTCTTGAATACTTTGATCGAATTGAAGAATTCAACACCAACTACCTAAATGACTTAAATAAGTTGAATTACAATAGCCTATCTGAAGACGGCAAGATTGATTACGTCTTGTTCAGAAATTTTTTGGAAAAGGAATTGGCTGAATTAGATCTGGAGCGAAGAGCCTTTGAAGAAATTTCTTCCGTGGTGGCTTTTGGAGCGCCGCTTGAAGAGTTTGCGGTAGGAAGGAGAAGAGCGAAAACTCCGGATTCCCAAGCCTTGGCAGCTACGTGGAATGAGGTAGCCAAAAAAGTAGATGCTCAATTAGCAGCACTTCCTAGTATGCCAAAATATACCAGTTGGCAAAAAGCAGATTTGGCTGCAGAAGCGGTTGAACGATTGAATAGAGTAGTTGGAGAAGCTTACTCCTACTATTATGATTATGATCCCATGTTTACTTGGTGGATGCCTGAACCTTGGAAAAAACTGGATGAAAGCATGAAGGCTTATGCCAAAGCATTACGTGGGCATTTTACCAATTCTGTGAAGGATGATGGAAGTGGGATTATCGGAAAACCTATTGGGCGTGAGGCATTATTGAATCAGTTGGCCTTCGAAATGATTGCTTATAGCCCGGAAGAATTAATCGCAGAAGCAGAAAAGCAATTTGAATGGTGTGAGGCAGAAATGCTGAAAGCATCTAACGAATTGGGATTTGGCGATGATTGGAAAGCTGCCTTGGAGATGGTCAAAGAGACGTATTTGCCGGCCGGGGAATGGCCTGCAGAGGTGATTCGACTAGCAGAAGAAGCTACCGAATATGTAGAAAAAAATGACTTGGTGACCGTGCCTCCAATGGCAAAAGAAACTTGGAGGACCACCATGATTTCTGCTGAGAGACAGCGAGTAAGTCCCTTCTTCTTGGGAGGTGAGACCATTCAGATTTCCTATCCTACTTCTGAGATGAGCCATGAAGAGAAAATGATGAGCATGAGAGGGAATAATCCTCATTTTTCAAGGGCAACAGTGCAGCATGAATTGATTCCTGGACACCATTTACAGCAGTTTATGAATCAAAGAAACATGACGCATAGGAGGATGTTCAGAACTCCATTTTGGACAGAAGGATGGGCTTTGTATTGGGAGTTTGTTCTTTGGGACAGAGGTTTTCCAAGAGATGCGAAAGATAAAATCGGGATGCTATTTTGGAGAATGCATAGATGCGCCAGAATTATCTTCTCCTTGAGCTATCATCTGGAAGAAATGACTCCACAAGAATGTATTGACTTGTTGGTGGATAAAGTAGGGCACGAAAGAGCCAATGCGGAAGCGGAAGTCAGAAGATCTTTTGAAGGAAGATATGGTCCGCTTTATCAAATTGCCTACATGATTGGGGCGTTGGAAATTTACTCTATGAGAGACGAAGTGGTCAATTCTGGTAAAATGGGAGAAAAGGAATTTCATGATTTGATTTTAAGTCAGAACGCCATGCCAATTGAAATTTTGAGGGCGAAAGTGACTGGGAATCCTTTGAAGAGGGATCATAAAGCTAGTTGGAAGTTTTTGGATTAATCAAATCTCCCTCATAAAAAAGGAACCCATTTGGGTTCCTTTTTTTAATTATAAATCAACCAAATATTATTTAGGCTCGTTTTTAAGTTTGATGACGATAGCACCATTTTTAGCTTTTTCTCCAAACTTTTCAATAGCTGCATCGCCTTTTAACACAGAGATACTTTCAATGTTATTCGGTTCGATATCCTTAATTTCTTTGATGGGTTTCATGCCGTTTTTTGTATCTAGAAAATACATTGGCTCATTCCCATCTTTGGCGCTGCCTGCTACACGAACTGATACACTAGGGCTTACTGCGCCTCCTCCCTTGATGCTTGTGGCTGCTGGATATCCGATCACTTTTGTTTGGGAAAGACCATTTTGGCCGAATTGAATGGCTTGTCCTCCTGTCATCGACTGGACACCAGAAACTCTACCAAAAATTAAATTTGGGGAAGATTGAAGACTTTCTTGCTGCTCTTCGGTCAACTCATTTTTAATGGAGACCAGGTTGTCCAATTGCAATTTCTTCAACTGGTTTTCCAATTTCAGCACTGCATCCATCTGTTTTTGGACTTCCGCTTGATCGATTTTCGGTTGATCCAGTAAGTTTTTCAATTTTAAAGTGGCCGCATCTAAGTCCCATTTAAGTGTGCTGAATTCTCCGGCATTTTTGCTGTAGGCTTTTTTGATATTGGCGACCTGAGCATCTGTTAGCTCCAATTCTTCTCGCATTCCCATGATTCTATCAGCAGAATATAGATTCCTTTGGAAAATATCCTGATTGGAATAAACAGAGGTGGCTACCTGCCCCTGGGCCATTCCGGCACCTAGGATAAAAAAGAGGATGAGTAGGTATTTCATAATATAAGTTGGTTTAGAAGTCAGTAAGTAAAGAGGCAGTGGGAGATTCCCAAACATCCAAATAGGTAGTTTCTTCAATGATAAATTCTTGTTCATTGTTTTCATCTTCCTGAAGTGTGATAATTAAAACTTCTTTCGGTGCTTCAGGAATTGGTTGAGGCTCGTTCATAATCAAGCCTAGCAATGCCAAAGAGGCTGCAATCCCCGCCGGAATCCAGAAATTGATTTTTCTTGTTTTATAGCTTGGGTAAGGAGGGATTTCCAATTGTTGATCTTGCTCCTTCATATTTTCAAAAAACCTTTTCAGTTCTGCGTTATCTTCCATAGTGCTCCTGTGTTTGGGTTTTTGTAATGATTTCCTTGAGTTTCTTTTTACCGCGATCGTAATGTGTTCTTGCGGTTCCTAGTCCGATTTGTAGAACTTCGGCACTTTGCTCTATTGTCATCTGATGATAAAATACCATCAGTAGTACCTCCTGTTGCATTTTGGGTAATTTCTTGATTAACCCTTGGTAATCCGTCTGATCCATTTCCTCCTGTACATCTGGTACTTCATAGGACTCTTCCAAGGATACCAATTTGCCGGAGGCCCTTAATTGATCTATGGAAGTATATCGAATAATTGAGAAAAGCCAAGTCTTTGCCTTATCAATATTTTTCAGCTTTGCTTTTCCTTCTAAGATTTTTAAATAAACCTGTTGAAGAACATCCTTGGCTAATTCGTCATCAAATGAACAGCACTGCCTTGCCCAGATGTAAGCATCCCTGTGGTAGGTTTGGAGAATATGGTCAAGTTGCTGGCGATTCATTTACATAGGTTAGTCGGATATTATTCGGGATATATGACAATGGGTTTAAAAAAAATAAAAAGTTTCAGCCAATTCTTATCAGCTGAATTATTTTGGTGTCACTTTCACCTTGGCATCCTTGATTTGAAAAAGGTATGCAAGAGTGAATTCCAAAGTGGTGAAATTTAAATCAAAGATCCTTTCTTGGGATTCTGGATTGGTAAAATCATAACCAAACCGTACCTCTCCAGCAATGGTACTTTTACCAAAAAGTTTAGAAATACCTGCGCCGGCGCTTAGTCCATACATTAATTTTTTTGGATTGTCATCGGCCCCTCCATAAGTGGGGATTTCAGGAGGCGAGCTATCTATAATATCCCTCTGGATATCATTTGCACTCAATAAGTAACCAAGATGTGGTCCGAATTTGATTTGAAATCTTCCGGATCTTCCTATAAAGAAGCTCGCCATCATGGGTATTTTCAGGTAATCAAGCTGAGTTTCATTGCTCAAAATAGCCCCTTCTGTATCTGTAATGCTCTGGTTGTAACCAGTAGACAGATATTGAACATTCAATTCAATTCCTGCATTTTTTGCATTGAAATGTTCGAAAACAAAAGCGAAAGTAGGAGCAGAGAGTCCGTCAACGGAAATGCTTCTGATATTCAAGGCAGGGATGTAAGAAAAGGAGGAGGTGGTATATCCTCCTTTGATTCCAATACTTGTCTGTGCGTTTAGAGAAAAGGAACTGATCACAAGGACCAATGCCAAAATAATTCGGTTCATGCTCAAAATTAAAGAAATCCAACTAGCACTCGTAATTATTTGGAATTGATCGTAAAAGAACCGGATAATCCCTGTCCATTTACCCCTAGGCCTTTTACATATACACTCATAGGGCCTCCATTCTCATTGGTGTAAAAGGTGATGGTGACTGTTCCATTATCATCCGTAACTAAATATGGATTCCAGTATAAAGTTTGTCTTTTGTCAATCAAGTCAGGATCGTTTTCCTGCGAATAATCCATTACATAAATGGGCTTATAAGTGGTATAACCTTCGACAGTATAAGTATTCAAGCCTTCTCCAGACATCAATGGATTTTCTGCATTGGGATCATATTCCTTCAGATAAACAGCAATTACACCATTTCTACCCTGATCACCTAGCATAGATACCGTTCGAGTTACCACTTCCACTCGGTCAATGTCCTGAACATTAATATTCCTTAAATTATCAGCAGCGGTAGTAGCACCTGTTTGTGCCAATATTGTTCCATTCACCATTACTAATGGCTCTAGGTTTCCATTTGCTGAAACAGCACCTCCTCTCAACCTGATTTGTTGCTGTCCAGAGGCTCCCGCTAAGGTTACTCGCATACTTGGAACATTCCCTGCCAAACTATTGACCAAATCAGCGGTATTGCCAGTGGCCATTAATTTTTCTCCGGGTACAATATAGTTTGGAGTGCCATAGAGGGCTTTTTTCTCAGTTTTTTCTTTTGCTTCTTCTTCCTCGGGAGCATCTTCTTGTTCTTCTAATAACGGTGGTTCAGGTCTGATAGAAGTGGATACGGTTTCCTTTTTTGGGAAATATGCATTCGTTGGAAGTGCTACTGGCGCCTTTAAATCATCTATTAATTTTACGGTGCCTGCTGTATTTCCTTTTTTGTCCGTGGCTTTAAATGCAAGTTTTAAAGGGCCGTAAAACTCCATTTCTTCCATTGTGAATTCTCCATCTCTATTGGATTCTAGGTCCACCATTCCCTCAAAATCGTTGACAAAGGCCGTAATCAAGGCAGAAGTGGGTTTGCCTTTATCATCGGTTACAAAGCCCTCCAAGGAAAGAGATTTTTCTACCGGATAAGTAAAACGGTCCAATCCCATGCTGGATGGAATGGATTCAAGTTGGAAGTCAGTACTGATATTACTTGTTTCCTCAATAGGTAAAACCTGTGTTTGATCTACTACAGCCACAGAAATATTGGAAGAAAGAGGCATCTGTTTTTCAGAAAGCGTTTTAATTGTCAAAGTGACTTTTTCTTTTTTTCCATAATCCTCCTTATCGGCCGTTACCGCGATTCCAGTAGGCTCTCGAAATTCTCTGGATTCAAATTCTACCACTCTTTGGTAAGGAGTTAGTATGCTGACAGGTTCCACAAAATAATGGTTAGGGCCATAATTTTTTTGCCAATTGGTATAGGCTCTTAAGAAATAATTTTCCTGAGAAAGCGTGTCAGGAAGTGAGAAATTTCCAACAGCAATCCCATCTCGTATTGGAAGCTTCTTTTCAATAATCAAATCTCTATTTTGATTAATCACTTCTACATACAATACCTTGCTAAGTTCATCCCGTAAGTATGGATTCCCATATTTAAAATAGGCCTTTAAATAGAGTTGATCTCCCGCGTAGTAGTAAGGTTTGTCTTTATGGACAAACACTTTCTCCTGATAATTTGCGGCTGTTTTTTCTAAGTCTTGAAGTTGGATGGCTTTCTCTGCATCATAATCCAAAGGAAGTAGAGTAGAAATTCTTTTCCGATCCATATCTCCTGAGAATACCAAATCCTGAGGGTTTAAGACCATTCCGTTTTCCTTGACACGCACCGTGTTTTTATACACTTCTAACCAGGAAACAGGGTAAGGAGCATCCTTATAAGTGTTGACTTGAGAATATCCTTTTTGGTAGTGAATCTCAATTCTTCCTTTCAAATTGATCAAATACTCACCCTCTTTATTTGGAGCAGGTGTGACCAAATTATCTGGTTTGTAAGGCACTACTGATTTACCCAATTCGTTTGCGAAAATATCTGAGCGCATATTCATGGACGGAGACCCTCCTGGTTTATCACCGTAGAGGAAGAATCCTTCTTTTTCTTGATCACCAGTGATCATCGCTCGAAACATATTCATTGGAGATTTTCTGTAGACCTCAGCTCGGTTATTTTCCCAGGTACTACGTTGATCCTCTGTTTCTGGAACCATTTCTTCGAATCTGGCAGCACCAGCGATTCTATAGTTGGTAGGAGAGTCAAAAAACTCTTTTAAGTCAAAGCTGATTTTGTAGCCTAAATAATTATTGGTGATTTCTAAAGGAATCCCAGCCGTGGCTTGGAACGTGTTTTTCTCTTCGGGTTCAGGGAAATCGATCACCCAAGGGTTTTCAATAGTTGACTTACTGGCAATTTCGTCATTCCCTAAAAAGAGATTTTCAAATTTTCTAAGGTCTCTTTCCCAACTTTTGTCTCTAGAGGCTTTGATTTCCACATCGCTCAATTCCTGAGCAAAAGGTTGCATATTTAAGTTGACTGTGGAAGTGCCTCCTGGGTTGAGTGTTATTTTTTTGGTTTCAGCTACATAGCCGATAAAGGAGAATCCAATTTCCAAAGGGCCTGGTTCCAGATTTGAAAGAACGTATTTCCCATCCATGTCAGTGACTGTAGCGATGGTCGTATTATTGATAAATACATTACAAAAAGGCAAGGTTTCACCTGTTTCCGCATCAGTGACGACTCCAGTGACTGTGCCTGATTGGGCAAGAACCAAAAAGTGAATTCCAAGGAATACGAATAGGGTTGTTAAAATGAACTTCATGTTCTTTGTTTATAGTTGGGGTTTAAACTTTAAAAGTAAGCTATTGTTGATTAATGACGAATTTACCTTCCACCGGTTGTCCATCTGCTGTAATTCCTTTGATTTCCACCCACATTGGCGCAGCTGATTCTGAACTTTTAAATTGAATTGCTTGGGATAGTTCTTCTGTATTGGTGATTACTTCTGGATTCCAATACAAGGTAGGTTTCAACCCCCTCAACAAAGGATTGAGCTGTTGTTCCTCCACCACTTCTTGAAAAGATTTTTGTTGTTGAAATCCTTGAAGTTTGAAAGGAGTAAAATTATTTCTGATGGCGTCATTCGCCTTTTGAAGTTCTTCTCCAGTTTTCATGAAAATAGAGATAATGCCATTTCTTCCTGCTTCACCTAACATAGGGACGGTTCTTTTGATGACTTCCACTCGCTCAATAGCAAAGACATTGATTCCGGATATAATATCCGTTGCGGTACGGCCGGCAGGACTCCCCCCGCCGATCATAGGTCCTGATGGAGGATTCACAGGTACACCATCAATCATAACCAAGGGCTCACCTCCGTTTCTAAATCTGATGGATGGAGGGTTTCCAGTAACGCTCATTCCAGCCACCTGGCCTGCTAATAAATAAATGAATTGAGATGTGCTGCCATTCAATTGTAATTTGCTAGGGTCAACAGAACTATCAGGCTGTCCATAAATCATGGGGCCTGTTGGATCTGATTTCTCCTCATCAATCACAAATTCATCCAACAAAATCTCGCCCTGCTCCATGTTAGCCTGTATTTCCTGTGCCGTCAAAGGAGGAACATTATTGGATGTCAGTTTTGGGAAATTAAAATGAGTGAGAGGGCCCTCTAGGTGATAATCTTCTACTTCCAATGATATTTGCCTGATTGGAAAACCTTCTTTCGAAGTACCTTGTACCGCAATTTCAAATTCACCTTCAAAGGAGAGCTGAGGGATTTCAAATTCTCCATCCTTCCCAACTTTATACTTTTCTATGTTTCCCAATCCATTGATTAAGGCAGTTACGTTCCCTTCTATGGGGTTCTTATCAGTGTCCTGGATTTCTCCTTTTACAGTAAATCTACTTTCTATAGGATATTGGTATTTGGTGAAGTCCGTGTCAATTGGAACAGGAGAGAGCTCAAAACTTTCCTCAATGGTTTTTGAAGAGTTTACAGGATTACTTTGACTTAAATCCAATACCCTGATCGCTAGATCAGAAGCAATGGGTCTTCCCTGATCATCTCGAACCATTACATTTAAGTTGACTAGTTCTCCTGCCTGATATACTTGTTTGTCTGAAAAGATACTTACTTTTTTTGCCAGTGTTTCGGGAGTTGAGTTCAATGGTCTTAAGCTGGGATCTAGAATTTGAATAGGAAGTATTGTTCCTTGATGATTACCATAATTAAGGCTCCATGAGGTATAGGCCCTTATGAGATAATTTTGCTGATTCAGCCCTACAGGCAATTCTATTGAACCGAATGCTTTACCCTGGTTAATCTTGAAGATTTCATGGATTTCCTGGTAGCCTGTTGTATCTAAAATTTCTATGTGGAGTACTTTGCTCAATTCTGGTCCCAATAATGGGTTGGCATAAATCATATTGGCTTTGAAAAATAATGTCTCCCCTTTTAGGTAATGACTTCGATCCGTCTGCAAAAACACTTTTTCTTGCATGACTTGGGCATTCTTTTCAATGTTGGCCAATTGAAGGGTTTTTTCGCCATTGAAATTTCTTGGCAATTGATCTAAGGGATGGATCTCTGAAAAGCCTCCCTCTAGCATCAGCTGATCTTCAAAAACCACGGCTCCTTCAGACCTTACGGGAAGCTGGTCATCAGAATAACTAATCGATCCTTTTCCTTGGATAATAAAAGGCTTAGGAAAGGTTAAAAGATATTCTCCCGGATATTTACCAAAGGCTACCTGAATTCCTTCAGGTTCGTCCGAAGTACTGATTTCTCCAGTCAGCATTTGCCTTAATGTGAAAGCTGGGGAATTCAAGAAAATCTTTTCCCGCTCTGAATTTCTTGCTTCAATTAATTCAGGTACCTCATTGATTAAATCCAAGAAGGCAAGTTCGATTTGATCAGTTGAAATTGGGTCTTCAAGAGATTGAGGTTGGTCAAAATACAAGGTGAAAAGGAAGCCCGTTTGATCATTGATGAAAATCAGGTATCCATTGGTGTCGACCATCAGCTCATTTGAATTATCCTTTTCAAAAAACAGCAATCCTTCCGGGTTTAGAAGCCGTAGCTGATTCTGATACTTGCTGGTGAATAAAAAATGGGAGGTAAAATCTTCTATTAATTTCTCTCTCTTTTTTTCTGTCAATTTTAAGGCAGGAGGAGCCATTATTTTGGTAGGCAAAAGCGAAAAGTCAAAGTTGGGTACCTGTGTTTTCTTAAGCTCTATGACTTGTTGAATTTTCTCAAAACCTTCACCGATCAATGCAATTTCCCACCTTCCGGCAGGCATATTTGGAATAGTGAAGCGGCCTAGGGAATCTGAAAAAGTTTGGAAGGTAGAATTAGGGACAAAAACATGAATGTCTTTCAGGGCTTGCCCGGTTGATTCATCTGTGATTGTACCTGAGAAGTTGATATTTTGCCCGTAGAGGTGTAATGGAGCAATTAAAAAAAGAATACAAAAGAAAATTCGTCTAGAAGACCAAAAATGAATATTTCGAAACATTATGACAATTTAGTTTTCTAAATAAAACAAAAAAGCTCCAAATAGGAGCTTTTAGTTATGTTAAAATTTATTAGTGAAATTTCATTCTTTTTTACCTTCATCTGTGTCCAGATCATCTCTGTCTTTCAGCTTCTTATCTTCTACATTCTTATTTAAGAATTCATTGATTTTATCAATGGAAAAGCTGGATGAAATTTCTCCAAATGAATTAATGTCCATTTTGAATCCTTTCAAATCTTCATGCACTTTTGGATCGGTATCTTTCTTCTTTTTTTTGGCCATCGTCTTATGGTTTAGGCAATTACTGGAAGTGTATTTAACGCAAATTGAATGCGGTTGGACACTTCTTGAGCACCTAAAATAGCAAAAACTTCCATCAAATCCGGCCCAGCTCCCGATCCAGTTACTGCAAGTCGTACTGCTTGCATTACTTTCCCTAGCTTAATGCCTTCTACTTCTGCGGAGGCGCCCAACATGGTTTTGGCCGTTTCTGCGTCAAAAGTTCCTTCATAATGGGTAATTGCTTCGGAATAGTGTGTCAATACTTTTACAGCATCTCCATTCCACTTTTTAGCGGCTACGTCTTCATCGAATGAAGTTAAAGGAACAAACAAGAATTTACTTTCATTCCATAGATCCTGAGGGAAAGTTATCCTGCCTTTGGTTAATCCGGCTGCTTGTTCTGCCACTTCTTGTTTTAATTCAATTCCTTCTTTGGAGGCATCTTCAATGATGTAATTGGCAAGTTCCTGGTCACTTTTAGCTCTCAAGTATTGCTCATTGTACCATTTAGCTTTTTCTATATCAAACTTGGTTCCTGATTTGCCAATTCGTTCTACTGAGAACGCTTCTACTAATTCTTCTAAAGAAAATAGTTCTCGATCATCGCCTGGGTTCCACCCTAGGAATGCTAAGAAATTTACAAATGCATCAGGTAAATATCCTTGCTCTCTAAATCCAGCAGCAGTCTCTCCTGTTTCTTGATTCTCCCAATTCAATGGAAATACAGGGAATCCTAGCTTATCTCCATCTCGCTTGGAAAGTTTTCCGTTTCCATTGGGCTTTAATAAAAGAGGTAAGTGAGCGAATTGAGGCATGGTATCTTCCCAGCCAAAGAACTTATACAACAACACGTGTAATGGAGCCGAAGGCAACCATTCTTCTCCTCTGATGACATGGGTAATTCCCATTAGATGATCATCCACGATATTTGCTAAATGGTAGGTAGGCATTCCGTCAGACTTCATCAAGACTTTGTCGTCCAAGGTGCTGGAATGGACCATCACCCAACCACGGATCATGTCGTTTAATCTTACCTCTTCTTTTCTAGGGATTTTTACTCGTATTACGTAAGGATCTCCTGATGCTAATCTTGCTTTTACTTCTTCTTCAGGAAGAGTAAGCGAGTTCTTCATCTGAGTTCTAGTGATACTATTATATTGGGGTTGAACTACCCGAGCAGCGGTTAGACGCTCACGCATCGCTTCCAACTCCTCAGACGTATCAAAAGCATAATAAGCATGGCCAGCTTCCACCAAATCCAACGCATATTGCATGTAATCAGCTTTTCGTTCTGATTGTCTATAAGGTCCGCAGTCTCCAGGTTTCCATGGGCTTTCGTCAGCAGATATTCCTAACCAAGCCAATGATTCCTGAATGTATTTTTCAGCGCCGGGAACAAATCTCATTTGGTCTGTGTCCTCAATTCTCAACAAAAACTTTCCTCCCATTTTTCGGGCAAAAAGGTAATTGTAAAGGGCAGTACGTACACCACCAATATGTAAGGGGCCGGTAGGGGATGGGGCAAATCTTACGCGAACTTCTTTACTCATGCTTTGCTAATTATGCTTTCTGAAACTGGGTTTCAGGGATTTTTCATTCATTCAGGCTGCAAAGATAAGGAAATGTATGCCTTTACGTAAAGGGCTGCGGATAATCTTGTTTGGAATGGAAGTAATGGGAAAAGGATGAGATACTTTATCCTAGTAAAAAAAATCAGTTCTATTCTTTTTGGATAACCTTTCCCAAATAGCCCAAAAGAAAGAAAAAGGCAATGGCAATGATGCCTGGTACAGCAAAGATGAGCATTTGCCAAGTGTTTGAATTGCTGGACCAATTATCATCATGTCCTGAGTAATGGTTGGATACTTCCCAATCAGGCAATAAATCCAGATAGGATAAATAAATCAAATACACCGATAGGCAAAGGATTAAGACAGATAAAACCTGAAAGACACGGATAGCAACATGGGCCAATCCTTTTGCCGGATCTAGGGTGTTTAAAGAATTCATGTGGTAAAAAGTTTTAGTGAAACTAGATAGTATCGGTCAGATTGTCAATGGTTTAATTATTAAAACGAGTTAAATTCATTTTAGATGCAAAAAGAGCTTGATTGTATTTAAAACGAGCTGATCTTGGTATTTATTACCAAAGTTATACGAAAGTGTTTTTTCTTGCGGCCATTTTATCCATATCAGGATGGGCTCTATTACTTAAGAATATTTGAACCCTTCAATTTGAGTAAATGCCAGAGAATAGCGTTTTTCTAGACTATTCAAGATTGGGGTAAAGTCATTTTTGCAGGTTAAATTAGCAAAGACAATGGAAGTTTTCTTTAAAAAATGGTGTCTGCAAATAGGAGAAGCAGTTTTAAATTAAATAGTTTGAGACTATGATAAAATCCTTCTAGGTTTAGAAAACCTCAAAGGTTGAGCAATAAAAAAAGGAACCCATTACTAGGTTCCTTTTTTATGGAAAGAGCAATTGCTCTTAGTGTTTCACTCTGATTTTCTCCTTGATACGTGCAGCTTTACCCTGACGGCCTCTCAAGTAGAATAGACGAGCTCTTCTCACTCTACCTTGTCTCAATAGATCGATTTGCTCTATTGCTGGAGAGATGATAGGGAAAATACGCTCAACACCGATACCGTTAGAGATCTTTCTTACTGTGAAAGTTTCGCCATTGGTATTTGGGTTTTTACGCTGGATCACAGTTCCT
Organism: Algoriphagus halophilus; assembly: GCF_900129785.1. NCBI lineage: Bacteria > Pseudomonadati > Bacteroidota > Cytophagia > Cytophagales > Cyclobacteriaceae > Algoriphagus > Algoriphagus halophilus. The sequence continues at coordinate 217,583 of NZ_FSRC01000002.1, read as the reverse complement.
TGGAACTGCTGAACACGCTCTTTGTTACCTTCTTTGATACGTACGTGTACGTTGATGGTATCACCAGCTTTGAAAGTAGGGAACTTAGCTCTAACCTCGCTGTATTCCGCCTCTACTATTTTAATTAGTTCGCTCATAGCTTTATCTTTTTATGCTTTCGCTTTTTGCCATCTCAGTGGCTTATTTAATTACTTCTCGTTCGATGCTGTATCGAAGTTCCCTTACTCCTGTCCGCCGAGCAGATCAGGTCTTCTTTCTTGGGTCCTACGAACCGACGCTTCAAATCTCCATTCATTTATCTTGGCTTCATGGCCTGAAAGCAAAACATCAGGGACTTTCATTCCTTCATATTCTGCAGGCCTTGTATATACTGGTGGCGCCAGTAAGCCGTCTTGGAAAGAATCTGTCAAAGCAGAAGTTTCATCATTCAATACTCCCGGAATCAATCGAATGACTGCATCAGCAACTACCGCTGCGGCCAATTCTCCTCCGGACAATACGAAGTCTCCAATGCTGATTTCTTTGGTGATGAATTTTTCTCTCACCCGCTCATCTATTCCCTTATAATGACCACAAAGGATCAATAGGTTTTTTTTAAGCGAAAGCGCATTGGCCATGGGTTGATCAAAAGTAGCTCCATCAGGCGTCATGTAGATGATATCATCATAGGTACGCTCTTGTTGAAGTGCTTCGATGCATCGAGCTATTGGCTCGATCATCATGACCATCCCTGCTCCCCCTCCAAAAGCATAATCATCGACTTGCTTTTGCTTGCCCATTGCATAATCTCTCAAATTGATCACACGTATGCTTGCCAGTCCTTTGTCTTCCGCTCTTTTCAGTATGGAATGGGAAAAGGGACTATCCAACAATCCAGGAACCACGGTGACTATATCAATGTGCATGGGTCAGTCTTCCAGATAAATTTCAAGTAAACCTTCGGGTAATTGACAGAAAACTTTTTTTGCTGCCTTGTCCACCTGTTGGATAATTCCATCTTGAATGGGTATCAAAACTTCCTTACCCTGGTGCGTCACCCCGAGGAGATCCTGTGTTTCCAGGTCATAAACAACCTGGACAGTTCCTATCAAACCTTTGGTCTCATCAAAGACCTCAAATCCGATCAACTCGTGGAAATAATATTGGTCATCTTCCAGTTCGGGAAGTTCAGTGAGTGGAAGATAAACTTCCGAACCTACTAATCCTTCTACTTGATCGAGCGAATCATAATCCTCAAATTTTGCCAATGCTTTATTTCCGGGTTGGAGTACAAAGTGCTCCAGGAAAAACGGCACTAGCCGGGATTTTTGCTCAAGGAAGAGATGTTCTAGATTTTCATAATCCTCTGGATTATCTGTATCCAACATCACGACCACTTCTCCACGCAGTCCATGAACTTTGGCTACATAGCCTAATTGAAAGCATTGCTCCTTGTTCATGGGGAGATTTTTTTATTAAGCTTTTGCTTCGTCGCCTTCTGCGGAAGCCTCAGGAGCATCAGTTGCTTCTTCTTCGCTTGCTTCTTCAGCAGCAGGATTGTTTGCAGCCTCAGCAGCAGCTAGAAGAGCTTTTTGTTCTTCTTCTCTTGCTTTGATAGCGTCCAATCTAGCCTGGTTCTTAGCTGCTTCAGCATCCAAAGCCTTCTGACGTGCGTCAGCTTTTGCTTTATTGATACCTTCAGTTTTACCAGCGATTTTCGCGTCTTTTTCGCTTAACCAAGCTTCAAATTTCGCGTCTGCTTGTTCTTGAGTGATTGCACCTTTCAATACACCAATTTGAAGGTGTTTTTTCAGCATGATACCTCTGTAAGAAAGCATTGCCTTTACAGTATCGGTAGGCTGAGCTCCATTCAACAACCATTTTAGAGCGCGCTCATTGTTGATGTTAATAGAAGCAGGATCTGTGTTTGGGTTATAAGACCCGATTTTTTCGATGAAGCGTCCATCACGTGGAGCTCTTGCATCAGCTACAACCACGTCGTAGATAGCCATTTTCTTTCTACCTCTTCGTGCTAATCTGATTTTTACTGACATAAATTTGTTGTATTTAGTGAGTGGATGGAACCCGTCCATCCTAATTTTGGAGTGCAAAGATAGTGTAAATCCTTGTAAAGCCATAAGTTGGCTAAAGAATATTTGCCAGAAAGTGGACGTTTCTTTTATCTTGCAAGTCGAATTGGGAGTAATTCGACTATTTTGCTTGAAAAAGACTGGAAATAGGCTTAATTAACCATTCCAGATAAAAAAGGGTTTCCAATTTGGGACAAAATCCTTTTCTTCGAATAAGTAACCTTTTCTGGCCCTGTAGTTCAACGGATAGAACAAGCGTTTCCTAAACGCTAGATCTAGGTTCGATTCCTAGCAGGGCTACTTTTTCTTTTTTTAATTGATTGGATAGAGTTTTAATTAAAAAATCCTCCGATTTAGAACCAACGACTAACTGATTGGCTCAAATAGGTAAAAGGAATAAGGCTCCATAATCAGATATTCATGGTCCATTCCAATTTCAAATTCCTGTCCACTCCAATGATCCACTAGTTTTTCAGGTACTGGTCTAATTTCTTTAAATGCGAACCAAGTTAAAAAGGATGTTTCAGCACTGAAATTAAAAATCCCGTACAATTTTTTACCTCCAAACTGGCGCAAAAAACCTGCAACATGGATGTTATGTGGTGGAATCCAACTTAAGTTTTTATGGTCAGCTACCACATTCAGTTTTTTCCTTAGTGAGATCAATTTCCGTGTCCCTTCAAAAATCTCATATTCAACACTTCCTTTGTCTTTTCGTTTTTCATTTTTTTTCCAATCTATAATAGGGCGGTGCATCCATCGGTTATCATAACTTTTTCCAGGATCATCCAAATAGCTGTAGTCATTGGTATAGCCTAGTTCATCTCCATAAAAAAGCATGGGAAGACCACCAATAAAAAATGAATGAGCCTGCATCATCAATATCTTTTGGATGGATCGTTGGATGCTGAATTCATTTTGGTCATTTATGGCTTTTTCAAGTCCACAAAGGGAGGCTAAAGAACCACTGATTCTGGCATCTCCAGTTTTGGGATTGGAAGAAAACAAAGCTCCTATTGAAGGACTATGTGGATGTATTCCTGTGAAATAATTTTTCAAAAACTGTCGGTGTTCGTATGGGTTTTTACCAGCCTGTTCGATCATATAATCATCATAACCTAATCCTATATCATCATGACAGCGGGTGTATGTAATCCAACTGGTACCTTCAGGCTTTTTGAGGATTTCATGTTGGGCAGCAAGCATGACCTTGGTTTCGCCTGATGCTAACATGTCCCATTGAAGCGCCATTTGAGTGGCATTGTATGCGAAATCGCATTCTTTGGCCAAAAAATCTCCCGTCCCGAAATAGTTGATAATTTCTTTTGGGGCCACGATCGCTTCCCCTAAAAGGGCCATCCCAGGTGTGGCGACTGAGACACATTGTTTGATAAGCCTGAGCAGCGTATGAGCCTGAGGTAAATTTTGGGAGCTGGTTCCGGTTTGCTTCCAAATAAAGGCAGGAGCATCTATTCGAAGTACATCCACTCCGAGATTGGCATAAAACAGAATGTTGTCCAACATGGCGCGAAATACATTGGGATTCATATAATTCAAATCCCATTGATAATTGTGGAAAACGGTCATTACCCATTTATTGCATTCCGGTATGAAGGTGAAATTACCTGGAGAGCTTTCGGGGAATATTTCTGGCATGGAAGCATCGTACTGGTTAGGGATCCAACGGTCGTCATACATGTAGAAATAATTCTGGAATTCTGGATCTCCTTTTTTGGCCTTTTCGGCCCACTCATGTCGATGGGAAGTATGGTTTAATACGATGTCCAGCATTAAATACATCCCTTTCTTTTGCATGGATTTTCGCAATGCAACCAGTTCCTCTAGCGTTCCATACCGCTCATCTACTTTTCGGAAATTTGATACTGCATAACCCCCATCACTTTCACCTTCGGGACTTTCAAACAAAGGCATGAGATGGAGGAAATTCACCCCTAACTCTTCAAAATATCCCAATTTTGATTTCATGTTTTTCAACTGCCCAGCAAATCTGTCTACATACAAACTCATTCCCACTAGCTCGTTACTGAGAAACCAGTCTCCAGTTTTTCCCTTTTCAGCATCTCTTTTTATCAAATCTTTCCCTCTTTCTGAGTTTGCTTTGGCTAGGGACAATATGAGTTGACCAAAACTCTGTTGCGCCCCGGGAGTTCGACCATAAATCTCATTATACAAGTCTTTTATAGTATCTATGGAATTGGAAAGTCGAAAGAAAAACGTGGAGTTTTCTTTTTGCGAAAAACCATTTTTTGATAAAATATCAACAGCAAAGGAATAAGCAGGTTGATCCATCATATTCATCGGGTGATTAATTATTAGTGTCCAATAGGGCCAGGGGTAGGGCCATCAGTAATATTTTTATTTTCTTTAATTCGAAGGACAGCCAAAGCTCCTATGAGCAATAGAATTCCTGCAAAGGAGATTGCAGTCCCTGGATTATTGTTTAATAATGTCTTGGAAATAAATCCAAAACTTAAGGTTTGGAGAATCATCGGGATCACAATCATCATATTGATGATTCCCATGTATACTCCATATCGTTCTTTCGGAATTTCGTTGACAACCAAAAGGTACGGGACCCCCATCATACTTGCCCATGCGATTCCAAATCCTGTCATCGGAGCAAATAGTAAGTATTTGTTTTCAATATGAGGAAAAGCAAGTAATCCTACTCCGGCCATGATCAGGCAAATGAAGTGTACTTTCTTTGGGCCAAATTTCGTGGCCATTCTTGCCAAAAAGAAGGCAGAGAGAAAAGTAACTACATTGTACCATCCATTGACAAGTCCTGTCCAACCTACGGCTTCCTCATACAATGATTTGTTTTCTAGAGGGGCAGTGTTCCAGACAGATTGGGCAATACTTTTTGCTGCGTTTTGCCAATAACAAAATAATGCATACCACTGGAAAAGGTAGACTAAAGCCAGTTTCCACATCACGGAAGGCATTTGTGTCAATGCTTCGATAATTTCAAGGTTTTGGGCAAAAACTACTTTTAAAGTAGGGTGATTTTCAGCCCAATGAATTGTCCTTCTGATGATTTTACGATCAAATAAAGCTGGGATAACTAGAATGAATAAGACTAAATAGGCAAATAGGGTGGTGAGAATAGATAGGAAAAATTGGATGGCAGGATGTGGCATGCCTTTATTCCTTTCATTTAAAATCTCCAATTCTTTTTCTGAAGGTGGGTATTCTGGAGTTTTGGAAATACTCCAAATTACCGATCCAATGGAGCAAATCGTCCCTAAGAAGAAAGACGCATACACCCAAACAGGCAGTGAACCTGCAATTCCTGGAATGTATTTTTGGAATATGAATAAAGAGATGTTAGCTAATGTAATGCCCAGTCCTGTGAAGAAACTTTGAGTTAGAAAACCTTTACTGTATTGTTCATCAGGAAGCACATCCGCGATCAAAGCCCGATAAGGCTCCATAGCTGTATTATTAGCGGCATCTAATACCCAAAGCAGACCAGCAGCCATCCAAAGAGAGCTACTGAATGGGTAGAAGAAAAGGCAGATACTACACATCAATGCCCCGATGAAGAAAAATGGTTTTCTCCTTCCAAACCGAGGACTCCAGGTACTGTCACTGAGAGCTCCAATAATAGGTTGAATTAACAAGCCGGTCATGGGGCCAGCGAGATTTAAGATGGGGATTTCATCTGGTGCAGCTCCCAACATATCATAGATGGGGTTGACTGCACTCTGTTGTAAACCAAAACTGTATTGAATCCCAAAAAAACCAACATTCATGTTGATGATCTGGGAAAAGGAGAGCTTGGGCTTTCTCATTGAATTAATTTGAGTTCGGCAGATTGGGTTTTTTGAAAAAAGAGTCAGAGCCCTTTAAATCAGCATTCAAAATACACATTTAACTCTTCAATCAAACAAATAGAGCCTGTCATTCAATTCTATCCATCTAACTGATGTTCAATAGGAATATTAAAAAAGTGCTATTTCAAACGGTTGAAATGAAAAAAATATCCCCAAGACTATTTTATGTTTTTTTCAATTTTCTAAAAACTCTTCCATTTAGCACTCATAAATCGATGGATTTCCGATTTATTTGAGTTGTGCAGGATTTGGCAGAAAGCCTTTTGTATTTGTCTTTACCAAAAATGCATCGCCACTTTGAGGATACTCTTTTAATTGATCTTGGGTTAGATTTTCTTGGGCTGTAGTAATCAATAGATGGTCTTGGTCTTTTCCTCCGAAACAACAGGAAGTCACATGAGGAACCGGAAGTTCTATTTTGTCTACTAATTCTCCAGAGTTTGGGTTCCATCGATAGACTCCCGAACCACCATAATGAGCAACCCAGAGCATCCCTTCCTGATCGATACACATACCGTCTGGCGTTCCGATGTCTTGAGGTATTTCCACTGCTATTCTTTTTAATTCAATTGCCCCAGTGTCTATGTTAAAATCAAATTCCTGTATTTGTTGGGTTGGAGAATCAATAAAATAAAAAGTTTCGGAGTCTTTGGTCCAGGCCATTCCATTGGAAATGGTCAGATCGGAAAGTTTCTTTTGAGGTATTAAATCTTGATCTATACAATAAAGTGAACCTGCGCCTTTAGTGAACTTAGTGCTTAAAGTTCCTATCCAAATCCTGCCTTTAGGGTCTACTTTGCCATCATTGAATCGATGAAGGCTTTCTTCTGGTTCAACTTCCAAAAGCCAAGTCAATTCTTTTGTTTCCAGGTTGTAGCGTGCTAGTTTCCGGTCCAATCCTAATATTAAATTGCCGTCATTCCCCTCCAAAACAACAGCTGGCCTGTAAGGAAATGAAATTGAATTTGTTTTTCCAGAGCTAATTTTATGTTCAAAGAGTTTCCCATTTTCAATATCAACCCAGAAAAAGCTTTGTCGGTCATGATGCCAATAGGGGCCTTCACCTAGAAAGCATTGGGAGGGAACGGAAGTGTAGTTATAGGTCTTCAATGTTGTTTAGGTTAAATGTTTTATAAACCTTCGAGTTGATTTTTTAGTCGTACCTCCTTCAAAATGACGCCTCAAAGGTTACGAAAATATCGTATTCCGTATTTCTCAATTCGCATATCATTGATGCCAATACTGAGCTATTTTTTTCTTCAAAAACCCTACACTTCGCTCGAGCTGATCCATCCCATCAACCCCGTCTTCAATGCTGATCCAAGAGTCAAAGCCCACTCTTTTTAATTCAGAAAAAATGGCATCGTAATCATTCATGCCTTGGCCGATTTCTCCATGACTTAGTCTTTTGGCATAGCCTTGTGCTCCTCCTTCTTCTTTTCTCAGATCTTCTATAGTACCATTTTTCAGATACCGATCACTGGCATGCATGGTGACTACTCTTTCTGATACATCATACAATAAATCCAATGGATCTTCCCCTGCTAAATAAGTATTGCTGGGGTCGTAGTTTACACCGAAATAGGGATGATGAATGCTATTGACCAGTTTTGTGAAAATCTCTCTTTTTTGTGCAAACTCAGGGTACTCCCAAAAATCATCTTTGTAATGGTTTTCTATAATCAAGGTAATTCCTAATGATTGAGCATAAGGGAGACAGGTCTCGATACATTCTTTAGCTAATTTGATTCCTTCCTCGACTGATAATTCAGGTCTATATTGACCGGAAAGAACCCGACAATATTTGCCTCCCAATTCATCGGTCATTTCTATCCAACGCTTTTGCTTTTGTATCTCTTTTTCCCGAAAAGCCTTGTCTCGATGTGTGAAGTCTGGAGAGCAGCACATCATTGGAATGACCATTCCTTTATCCTCTACCATTCTCCTGAATACAGGCCAGTTTTTCTTGTTTTCCATTTCCAAAAAACCTGCATACCACTCCAGCCCATCAATGTCCAGGGGAGCAGCAAGATCAATCCATTCGGAAATTTTCATGGACCCGTCTTTACAAAGGGCCTGCATAAATGCTTTTGGGAAGGCGGCTATTTTAGGCATTTGAGTTTCGTGTTAATTCTTTTTATGAGGGATAGTAGTCGAATCTTTTGGGATATTTCTGCCAATCATCGGGAATTGTTCCAAATCAACCACTTGCCCACTGATTGGACCACTTTCATCAGAGAGCCAATAAATCGTTGCCGCTGCTATTTCCTCAGGCCAAATGATTCTTCCGGCAGGAGCGTACATTTTAGATAATTCCTTGTACCAAGAATCTGCGAGTCCATGTTCTTTTTTACGTTCAATCTCTTTTTCTGTAAGTACCCATCCAGGATTTATTTGGTTGACTCTCACCCCATTTTCTCGAAATAAAGAATCCCCCAAATTCCTAGTCATGGTCATTAACGCTCCTTTGGAAATACTGTATGCCAACAAATTATCCTCACCGCTCCACGCATTGATTGAGCCAATATTGAGCACTGCCCCTCGACTTTCAATTAAATATGGAAGAGCTGATTTGATCAAAAATAAAGGAGCAAATGTATTAATGTCTAGTATGCGGTTTAAAAATGCTTTGTCTGTGTTGTGAATAGTAGAAGCTGCCACGAGTGCAGCATTGTTCACAATAGCATCTAATCTTCCCCAAGTTGCCATGGCTAAGTCTACTAAACGTTGTCCAGCCCCTTCATTAACGATGTCTTCAATGTGTAGCTTGGCTTGTTCAGCTCCAATCTCCTCAACCACCTGAATCCCTAAATCTTCTTCCAGTCCATGAATGATAACTTTTGCACCTTCTTCAACAACCTTCTTGGCAATAGCTTTACCAATACCCATGGTACTTCCAGTGACGATGATGACTTTTCCTTTGAGTCTCATATTAAACAGGTTTTAAAACTGATTTGACAACTTGACCATGATGCATTTTTTGAAATGCTTCTTTCCATTCGGTAATAGGCCAAACACCTCCAATAATGGGTTTGACATCCAAAGCTCCACTGGCAAGCAAGGCTATGACACGTTCCCAAATCGGCCAGTTGTGGCTAAAACTTCCTTGAAGTCTTACATTTTTCTGAATGATAGGATCCAAGGAAAAATTGCAAGGTTGAGGTCCCCAACCCACTTTCGTGATTTGACCATTTGGTCGAACTAATTTCATGGCTATCTGTAAGGTAGCACTTACCCCTGCAGCATCAATGATTAAATCAGCTCCTAATCCATCTCTTTTTCTAGCCCAATGTTCGGCATCTCCTATAATCACTTCACAACCGTACTTTCTGGCAATTTCTAATCGACCTTTATCAGCTTCTAATCCCAATACAGCTACTTCGGCTCCACAAAGTCTAGCCACAGCTGCACAAAGAATCCCTATCGTTCCAGGGCCAATGACAATTACCCGATCTCCAGGTTTTATGGAAGAATTCCCAACTACAGCGTTATAAGCAACACAACAGGGTTCGGTCAGGCAAGCTTCTTCAAAAGAGAGATTCTCTGGGACGGTATGAAGACATCTGGCAGGAACTCTAACAAAGCGTGTCATCGCTCCATTTACCCCATATCCAAACCCCTTTCTAGTAGGGTCTAAATTGTATAAGCCAATTTTGCTCATGGGGTTCTGCTTGTCTATCACTGCTGCAGTTTCACTGACTACTCTATCTCCAACCTTCCATCCAGAAACTTTATCTCCAATAGCGGCTATTTTCCCTCCGAATTCATGGCCTAACACCACCGGATAGTTTACCGGCCAACTGTGATCTGAAGTCCATTGATGAAGATCACTGCCACAAACTCCTACATTCTCTACTTCCAGTAATACATCTTCTTCTCCAATTTCAGGAATGGAGATTTCTCTGATTTCAACTGAATATTTTTCTTCAGCATAGTTTACTACTGCTGCGGATTTCGTGCTGGACATGATTTAGGGTTTTGTAGGTAAAACAGTTTCTTGACTATGGATAGCCTCACAAATCATCTTGAGGGAACTTTCCAAATCTCCACTTGCAGTTTTGAATGAGTCTGCATCGATGGTCAATGGTGCTCCCAAGACCACTAATGGAGCCCCATATTGAGGGCATTTAATGGCTTGTTCTAGGGAAAGTCCTCCCACTGCCTGAACTGGAATATTAACAGCTCCCACTACTTCTTGAAGCTGATCAAGAGGACTTGGCATTCTTCTACCAGAAGCAGCTATACCCCTTCTTTCATCGTACCCAATGTGATGGATCACATAATCACAGCCTAAGTCTTCTAAAAATTTCGCTCCTTCCACCATATCGGGAAAGACCATATTATCTCCCATGACTTTTACTCCGAAATCTTTCCCAGCCTGTACCACACATTTGATGGTTTCCTCATGGGCTCTTGCCATGACGACCACGTGGGTAGCCCCTGCTTTAGCCATCATCTCCGCTTCGAGGTAGCCTCCATCCATGGTTTTGAGGTCTGCAACTAAGGGGACGCCTGGAAATGCTTCTCTGAGTTTTCTGACGCCATGAAGTCCTTCTGCTAAAATTAATGGAGTTCCTGCTTCTAGCCAGTCTACTCCTGCACGAATGGCCATCTCAGCGGTTTCCAGGGCTTCATCGATATTTGTAAGATCCAAAGAGATCTGTACAATAGGTTTCATATGTTTTGGGTTTAATTGGAAAAATTAGATTCTTAATATAACCCATTTTTGAAAGTCTACTTTCTGTCTCTTACCTGAACGGTAATTATTTCTAGGGATTTTATCGATTCAGGCAAAAAAAAACTCAGCCATGGAGGGCTGAGTTTAGAATGGTGGTTTTTTTTATTGTTGAAGTCTTGCTTGTACTTCCTCGATTAGACCCTCATATTTTTTTAGGATACGAGCCCAATCTTCAAATTTCTCATCGTCTTTTACGGTTACTGAGTTTTGTCCGTCGAGGTAGGCCTCTTGGCTAATTAACTTGATTGCGTAGGCCAATTGGTCTGAATTTCCGCCACTACTAACAATTACCCTTGTTCTGATGACACTGGACTGGAAATTCTGAACCTGCCATGAAGTAGTCAGATAACCTGTGTTGTAGTCAACGGTTTCTAATATGTCGAAGTACCTGGTGATAATCGAGCTTAAAATTCTCCAAGCTTCTTCAGAAGTGTATTCCGTATTGACAGGGACAGTGATTCGTACATTTGCCAAGTCTGAAGATACAGAAGAGGTGTAGGCCTCGTCTACATTCATTTCTATGAAATCCGTCACAGGAGGTTCCTGCATATTTGGTTGGTTGTAATAATTTTTGATGTAGCGTACGTAACCATCTTTAGAAACACGAACTTCCACACTTCCATTTTTAGGAACCTTCAAGTCATAGCTACCTGTACCTACTCTCTTTCCTGCAATTTCAATGGCAGCATCATTTGGGTTGGTCGTAATCTTCACCAATCTGTCTTCCAATTGAGCGATTTCTCTTACCGGTGGTTCTGGATCAGTATCAGGTTTGTTACAGAATACTTTGGTGTATTCAACATATCCGTCTTTGTTGACTGTAACAGTTACGCAATCATTCAAGGGGATTTTGATGTCTTGGTTTCCTCTTCCAACGCTGACTCCATTTGCAGTGACCACCCCATCTGCTGGAGTTACTTCCAGTCTAACTTGGCGATCCTTCAACTCAAAATAATCCTTGGAAGGAGGGGTTTCCCGGTCAGGGGAATTGTAATAACTTTTCGTAATGGGCGCAAACCCTGGTTTTTTTACTTCTACCGTGTGAAAACGGTCTTTTTGAATGATCAGATAAATAGCTTTGGTCCCGATCATTCTTCCATCCACGTAGATTTCTGCATCATAGGGTTCGGCTGTAATCTCAACTCTTCTTGAGTCTAAAGAAACATATTGCTCTTTATCCCACTTCAGGTCTTTGTTGAATTCTTTAATGACAGGTTCGTAACCTGGCTTGGTTACCTTTATTCTATTTCTACTGTCTTTTTCAAGTTTGTACTCTATAGCTCCTGTTCCGAGTTCCTGTTTGTCAGAGTCATCATAATCATTCAACAAGATGAATTTAGCATCTGAATGATTTGCAGTAATCTGAAGTTTTTGGGAATATGAATAAGTAAGGGTAAGAAGAAATAATAAGGTAATGGTGAGTAAATTTTTACACTTCATAAATTGGTGGTTTGCGTTTAGCTTTCGCTAAATAATTCAATATGAAGTATTAATGCAATATATTCTCAAAGGAATTGTCCAATTATTCCCCAATTAAGCCCATACTTTTTTTAAAAAATTCAACCAATTTCCATGCATTACCTTTGCCACATCCTGGTCTGAGTAGCCTCTTATCCTCAGTAAATCAGGGACTTTGTCCAAATCTTTGATGGACTCTAAGTCATAAGGAGCTTGCTCTTTTCCGAACGCCCCATCCAAATCCGAGCCAATTCCAATGTGATTGGCATTTCCTGCCACCTGGCAAATATGATCCAAATGATCTAAAACGGTATTCAATGTTACATCACGTTCTTGCGGAGTAGTTTTCCCTCTTTCCCAATCAGGACTAAGCATCCAGGCATCCATAGCACCTCCTATTACAGCACCTCTTTCAATCAATGCTTTAATCATTTCATCCGAAAATTGTCTATTGTGATCAACCAAGGCGCGGCAGTTATTATGGCTTGCCCATACAGGGCCTTGATAAATATCCAAGGCTTCCCAAAATGCCTGATCGCAAAGATGGGTAGCATCCAAGATGATTCCCAATTCATCCATTTTTCGAAGTAGCTCTTTTCCATTTTGATTTAGTGGAGCAGAGGCATCTGTTCCGTGGGCATATCTTCCTGGGCCGTAGTGAGCTGGTCCCAAGGCTCTTAATCCATATTCATAAGCTTTTTCCAAATAACTCACATCGATAATGGAATCTGCGCCTTCCAGAGATAATATAAAACCTATAGGCTTTGCAGAATTGTCTTGCCCATTCTCCCAAAGAGCTAGATGCTGGTTTAATTCCTCCAAATTTTGGATTTGAGACATTTCTCCTTGATCCACCATTGCTTGATACCAAGCTAATTGTCCTTGGGTTTGTGCCCATGCTTGAGCTGGAGAATGCCATCCTGGCAAAGAATTGTCTGGGGCTACATACCTTGCAATTTGGGTGGCTACGACTAAGCCAATGTTCCCTTTTCTAAGCTCAGGTAGTGAAACTACTGCATTTCCACGATCAGGTTTATCCTTTAATCCAACTTCTCTAGCATTGATTTCAGAAACTGGGCGAGTCAGATCCCGGTTCCATTCCAATGCATTCATACTTAAGTCCAAATGGGCATCTATTGTAAACATGTCTTAGAAACTTTGAAGGATAAAAACTGTCGGAATTTTGTGTAAGTCAATTGGGAGTTTTTTCCATTCTCCAATGGTTTTGGTGAGGATCAGCTCATCCATGGCCGTTATGTTTTTTGCAATGCAAAGTTTGGTATTTGAGGAAAGTGTTCTCAAACAATCCTCTAACATTTGGTTATTTCTAAATGGAGTTTCCATAAAAATCTGGGCTCTCTTTTCTCTTAGGGATTCGGACTCCAATGCTTTTAATGCAGCTGCCCGGTCTTTTCTATCTATGGGGAGATAGCCATGGAAGGCAAAAGATTGTCCTGAAAAACCTGAGCCCATTAGTGCCAAAAACATTGAACTAGGTCCGGAAAGTGGGACCACCTGAATTCCTTTTACGTGCGCATGCGCTACTGCCAAAGCTCCTGGGTCTGCAATTCCTGGACATCCAGCCTCTGAAATGATTCCCATATCGGCACCATTAAGGAGAGGTTGCATTAATCGGTTGATCATTTCAGGTTTTGTTTTTTTATCCAAAATCTCCATATGGATTTCCTCAATATTTACTCCCAATTTCAGGCTGCTGATATAACGCCTTGCAGTCCTTAAATTCTCTACCAGGTACACCTTGGTATGTTTGACCACCTCTTTGATTTGAGGGCTGATCACCTCATTGGCAGTGTTTTCTGCAAGTACATTGGGGATTAGAAAAAGTTTTCCTTTGGGCATTTTTTTGAATTCATTCTGATATTGCTCGAAAGGTAAGGTTAATATGGCAAATTCATTAACTTAATAGCATACTAGAAAGAAGGTCTATTTATGAAAAGAATGAAGTTTTTGTTTTCAGCAGTATTTACCCTTATCTGTTTTTCTTCCTTTTCCCAGAATATGAAAGCCCTGGTGGGAGGAACGCTCATCGATGGCTTTGGAGGTGTCCCAATCCAAAATTCTGTGATCTTGATTCAAGATGAAAAGATTGTTGCTGTAGGTCAGGAAGGAAGTTTGGAGGTGCCGGATGGAGCGGAAGTGATTTCGACGGAAGGAATGTCTGTGATGCCGGGATTATGGGATATGCATGTCCATTTAATGATCAATGGTCATAGTGATTATACACATTGGGATAGTACTTATATAAATGTGTTGGACCCGGTAATTATGCCAGCCTCTGCCCATCAGTTATTACTTGCAGGGGTAACTAGTGCCAGAGACTTAGGAGCACCATTGGAAGCCAGTATCAATGTTAGGGATAGAATCAACAGAGGAGAAATACCAGGACCAACGATTTATGTTTCTGGTCCCTTTATTCAAAAAGCTCCTTACCCAAATACAGAAGCATTCCGTTGGGGAATAAATGGGGTAGCTGATGCGAGGGCGAAGGTTAAAAAGCTGGCAGATGCCGGGGTAGATGTGATCAAGCTGATTGATCAAGATCAGATGACATTGGAGGAAGCACAGGCAGTGGTAGATGAAGCTCATAAATATGGTTTACCGGTGGTAGGGCACTCACATCGGCCTGAGGAAATTAGAATAGGCCTTAAAATAGGAGTGGATTGTTTCGAACACACTGGGTTATCTTCTGCGCCGGAATACCCTGAAGATATTATGCTTATGATTCAGGAAAGAGCTGCCAAAATGAATATGGGGCCATTGTTTTGGACTCCCACGGTAGAAGGCTTGTATAATTATGAATCAGTTAGAGATAATCCAGAAAAATTAGATGATCCATCCTGGCATTTGGATCTACCGGATTCTATAATCGCAGATATCAAAGCTTCATTAAAATACCCAGGCAGAATGCCTTATTTTCAATTGACACCCGTGAGGAAGCCTACTTTGGAACGCAAATTCAATCAACTTAAACAAAGTGGGGTAGTGATGTTAATCGGAACGGATAGCGGAATTCCAATGAAATTTCATAGCCAAAGCACATGGAATGAATTGGATGTGTGGGTAAATGAATTTGGGTACGACCCTATGTTAGCAATTAAATCCGCAACCTATTGGCCCTCCGTTGCCATGGGAGTTTCAGATCAGGTAGGAACAATCTCAGAAGGGAAAAAGGCAGATATTATCGCAGTAAGAGGAGATGTACTAAGGCATATCAGCCTCTTGCAGGATGTGGACATGGTAATCAAAAATGGTAAGCGAGTAAAATAAAGCAGATGATAAAAGAGCTGTTCATTAATTGAACAGCTCTTTTTTTAATTCATGAAATTAAGGACTTCAGCAATGACTGATTCGGGTTGTTCTGCATGCAACCAATGACCTGCATTGGAAATAAATTCCACTTCGTATTTCGGGAAATGTTGCTCAATATCAGACAAGTCTGATTGTTGGATATAATTCGAGTTTTCTCCCGCAAGAAATAGGGTCCTACCATCATACAGTTCACCTTCTTCTAAGGCTTTTCCCACCTCCTCGATATTTTTGGTAATCACTGGTAAATTGATTCTCCATACAAAACCGTTAGAGTCTCTCCCTAAGCTTTTAAGTAGAAACTGACGGATTCCCAACTCCGGGATATAACCTGCCAAGATATCATCGGCTTCTTTTCTGGATTTAATAGAAGATAGATCAATGGCATTTAAGCCTTCTAAAATTTTCTGGTGATGGACTGAGTAATATCTCGGAGAAATATCTGCTACAATTAACTTCTCCACTTTTTCGGGATAGGTGCATGCAAACTTCATTGCTGTTTTTCCTCCCATTGAATGTCCCATCAAATAAACCATGTCCAGTTTCTGGTCATCCAGAAGCTCTTTTAAATCTTCCACCATGACTTTGTAATTCCACTCATCAGCGTGCGGAGAATCTCCATGGTTTCTTTGATCTACTAAATATAGGGTGAAATGATTTTCTAAACCTTTGGCAATACTGAGCCAATTATCTGCGGAACCAAAGAGTCCGTGAAGGATCACAAATGGTTTGCCAGTTCCTAATTTTTTAAAGTTTAATTTCATTTTGAAATACGAATTACGAAATGTGAAAAAGGAAGTCTAGGTTATTTATTAGGGGAAGAATTAATATCTCTTTGTTGATTACTGACCACTGTCAACTGATTACTAATTACAAAACTTCCAACTGCCTCCTATACATTTGAATAGTGTTTTCCAATCCATAATAAAGCGCATCACAAATTAATGCATGTCCGATGGATACTTCATCTAAGTAGGGGATGGATTGCTTTAAAAATGCCAAGTTATGTAGATCCAGGTCGTGTCCTGCATTGAGCCCTAATCCTAATTCTTTTGCGATCTCTGCAACTTCCACATAAGGCTTTACTGCCATCTCTTTGTTTTGAGGATACCCAACTGCATAGGGCTCTGTGTATAGCTCAACTCGATCTGTCCCAGTTAATTTCGCTGGTTCAAAATATCTGACTTCGGGATTGATGAAGATAGAAACCCGAATACCTGATTCCTGTAACTCTGCTACAATGTCTTTTAACATCCCTTGATTTGAGATGGTATCCCAACCTGTATTGGAAGTAATGGCATTGGGTGGATCAGGAACAAGCGTGGCTTGGGCTGGCTTAACCTCCTTTACTAAATCCATAAATCTTTTGTCGGGGTATCCCTCGATGTTAAATTCTGTCGTTACAACTTGGGCTAAGTCATACACATCTTGATGTCGTATATGTCGCTCATCAGGTCTTGGATGTACGGTAATTCCTTGAGCACCAAAGCGCTCAGCATCCAGAGCTACTTTGACTACATCCGGGTTGTTTGCCCCTCTTGCATTACGCAATGTGGCGATCTTATTAATATTTACGCTCAGTTTAGTCATTTCCGGGTCGAAAAAGGTATTTTTGTTTGATTTTAACCAATAACACAAACTTAGGGCTTATGAGTTTAAAGCAGAAAGTAGATAGTGAAATTAAATCTGCAATGATCGCTAAAGATAAGGATAGATTAAGAGCATTGAGAGCTGTGAAATCTTTAATCCTATTGGAAGAGACAAAAGGAGGAGCAGCTGGCGAGCTATCTGAAGATGAAGAAATGAAAATCTTGACCAAAGCTGCCAAACAAAGGAAAGATTCTGCAGATATCTACAAGGAGCAAAACCGAGAGGATTTATATGCTGTGGAAATGGCAGAACTTTCGATTATTCAGGAGTTTTTGCCAAAAGCCTTGACTGACGAAGAGTTAACTCAGGCGATTCAGGAAATAATTGCTCAAACTGGAGCTTCCAGCCCAAAAGAGATGGGAAAAGTGATGGGAGTAGCCAGTAAACAATTAGCAGGAAAAGCAGATGGTAAGGCTATTGCAGATAAGGTGAAAGCATTATTGAATAGCTAAGTTGAGTACAGTAGACATCATATTGCTAGTCATACTTGTTCTTGGAGCTTTCGAAGGCTATAGACAAGGATTCCTGATGGGAGTCCTTGGCCTTTTTGGTTTCGTAATTGCCATTATTTTGGGGATTTACTTCATGGACCCAATGACGGATTGGTTACAGGAAAATGTAACCGAATTCAATTTAGGCTATCCCATTCTTGGCTTTTTTGTCATTTTTATACTCACCTTGGTTTTAATCAATTCCGTCGGTTGGGTATTGAAAAGAGCGATGGATATGGTTTTGTTAGGGTCATTGGATTCTGTGGCGGGGGTATTTCTTGGGGTTGTGAAAGCCGCATTTTTTATCAGTTTGTTCTTCTGGCAAGCAAGCCTATTTAAATTGGATTTACCTAAACAATGGACTGCAGAATCTGAATATTTGGGCTTTATAGAACCAGTTGCTCCGGCAATTGTAGAGGCTATTGAACCATTTTTCCCGAAAGTGGAGGAGAATCTGGAGAGGTTGGAGGAAATTGTAGATGAAATATTAAATGATTCTGCTGATTGATAATTTTGATTCTTTCAGCCATATGTTGGCCGACTTGGTTCGTCAGGCAGGGGTAGAATTAAAAATTGTAAGAAACGACACCTCACTTGAGGAAATACAAGCAATAGAATTTTCTGCTTTAATTCTTTCTCCTGGTCCTGGTAAGCCTGACCAGGCAGGGAACTTAATGCAGATTTTTGAGGAATATTATAAAAAAGTACCTGTTTTAGGAGTTTGTCTTGGTCATCAGGCAATCGGAGAGTTTTTCGGGGCCAAGTTGGTGAAAAATGAAATTCCGATTCATGGTAAAGTCCATCAGGTAAGAAAAACGGCAAATCACCCATTTATGGAAGGTATGCCCGAATGCTTTAATGTCACCCGATACCACTCCTTACAATTAGGAGAAATCCCTACTACGCTAAAAGTATTATTGGAAACCCCAAAAGGTGAAGTCATGGGACTTGTTCACCAAGATCTGCCTATTCTGGGGATTCAATACCACCCGGAAGCATTTTTAACTGAATATGGATTAAAGCTTATCCAAAACTGGGTAAAGACTTTTGATGCCTAAGTTTATCGAAGATCAATGATTTCTACCCCTGCATGTTTTTTGGGGTCAAACACAAAATTGGAATCAGGAAGGCTTGGATCAGGCTTTAGATTTTTGAAGGCATAAGTAAATGAGCCTCCTTGACCGTCAAACATCTCCCAACCTAATAAGTCTTTGGTGTTTTTGTCTATCATCAATTTTACTCTCTGAAAAGGAGCACTGGAGCTCTCAGCATCTAGCTCTACAACATTGGCTTGTTTTCCTTGGTAAGATTTATCTGCTAACAATTTGTAGTTAAAACCCTTTTCATACATCTTATAAATGTTGGTGGGAGTTAACTCTCCTTCCATTTGGGAAACATCATTGATGGTCACTTCCTTGTAAGTAGGAGTTTCTATAAAAGTCCAAACAGTTTTCCCATCATTGAATATTTCTTGATCAGGAAGTTTCAATCTGTATTGGTTCCCTTTAACTGAAATATCACCACTCTGACGGTCGCTGGTACCTGCTTGATCTGAGTAAGTATAGTCAAAGCTAGCTGTGAATCCTTTCATACTCTGATACTTTTGACTCATCCCGTCCAGTACCGCTTTGGCTTTTGGATCTTTTTGAGCAGAAGCTTCAAATACAGAATTTAAAGAAAGAAATAGGGTAAATACTAGGGCAAATCTTTTCATGGAATCTAGGCTTTTAGAACGCTATTTGAAAGCCACTATAGGCTATTCAATAACCGTTCCAAACTAGCTTCATCCTGCACCAAGACTTCTCTGGCTTTTGATCCTTCAAACGCGCCAACAATTCCTGCTGCTTCCAGTTGGTCAATGATTCTGCCCGCTCTGTTGTATCCTAATTTCAGCTTTCTTTGAATCAAGGAAGTACTGCCTTGCTGGTGCATGACAATTAGCTTGGCTGCATCGTCAAAAAGTGGGTCTCTATCTGAAAGGTCCACATCTCCTACCGATCCATCTCCGTCCTCTCCTTCAAATTCTGGAAGTAAGTGTGCATCGGAATAACCTTTTTGCTCTCCAATCCAATCACAGATCGCATCCACCTCTGGAGTGTCTAAAAATGCACACTGGATCCTAGTGACATCTGAACCTAAAGAAAGCAACATATCTCCCATACCGATCAATTGATCTGCACCACCTGCATCGAGAATGGTTCGGCTATCGATTTTGGAAGTAACTCGGAAAGAAAGTCTAGCTGGGAAATTGGCTTTGATGATACCCGTAATTACATTGACAGAAGGTCTTTGGGTCGCCACTACTAAGTGGATACCAATGGCTCTTGCCAACTGGGCTAATCGGGCGATAGGGGCTTCAATTTCTTTTCCTGCAGTCATCATCAAATCCGCCAACTCATCGATGACCAAAACGATGTAAGGCATGAAATGATGGCCTTTTTCAGGATTAAGTTTCCTACCTATAAACTTCGCATTGTATTCTTTTAGATTTCTGGCTCCCGCATCTTTCAAGAGATTGTAGCGGTTATCCATTTCAATACATAGTGAATTTAAGGTGTAAATGACCTTTTTGGTATCGGTAATAATGGCTTCTTCAGCTCCTGGGAGTTTGGCTAAGAAATGTCGTTCAATCTTGTTAAAAAGAGTCAACTCCACTTTTTTAGGATCGACCAAAACAAACTTCAACTGAGAAGGGTGTTTCTTATAGATCAAAGAGGCCAAAATCATATTTAAGCCTACAGACTTACCTTGCCCAGTGGCTCCAGCCATCAGCAAGTGGGGCATTTTAGCTAAATCCGCCACGAATACTTCGTTGGAAATGGTTTTACCTAATGCGATTGGTAAGTCCTTGTCCGAACGCATGAATTTTTCTGTTCCCAGTACCGCTCGCGCAGGAACCAATTCCCTGTTTTTGTTAGGGACTTCAATACCGATGGTTCCTTTGCCAGGAATTGGAGCAATAATACGAATCCCCAATGCGGCCAAACTCAAGGCGATGTCATCTTCCAAATTTTTGATTTTGGAGATTTTTACCCCTGGTTCTGGTACAATTTCATAGAGGGTTACAGTTGGCCCAATAGTAGCCTTGATCTCCTGGATTCCGATTTTAAAGTTTTCCAAGGTTTCAACAATCTTGTTTTTGTTGTCTTCCAGCTCCTGGCGAGAAACCGTCACTTTCTGAACATCGTATTCGTTCAGCAAATCGAGCGTAGGATATTTATATCTTGGTAAGTCCAGCGTAGGGTCAAAAGGATCTAAATTTTCAACTTCGGAAGCTGTTTTTTCTTCTCCAGCAGCTTTGGTTACTGAGAAGTTTTTGTCATCGATAGGACTGGCAGGCTTCTCTACTATTTCATCCAATAAATTGACTTGGGAAATATTGAAGATGTCTTCCTCTTCTTCTATTGGAGCAGGATTAGGTTCATCTACAATTTCCACCTCGTCATTTTTGACTATCCAATCACTTCCATCGTCTTCAAACTCCTCTTCTTCATCCAGTTCTTCTTCAATAAAATCTTCCGATTTTGATTTCTTATTTTCCTTTTCAAATGGGTTTTTGGCGGTATTTATGGCTTCATCCAACTCTTCAGAGGAATCATCCATGTGCTCTGATTTAGCTGTAAACCACTCCAGTTTATCAATGTCAAAGAAGAAGATTACAAAAATCAGCAGGGCTGCACCTATGACAATAAAGGTTCCCCAGCTCAGAAAATCTGCAGATAGTCTAGCCAGCTCATATCCAAAACCACCCGAAAGGAAACTCCAGTAGGAATAGCCTTCAACTAAAATGACGATGTAGCCAGTCAATAAGCCTAGCCAAAAAGTAAAGAATAAGGCAAAAGTGGTGTATCTGGTAAGGGAAATGAGAGAGACTTTGAAACTCCATTTAAATCCCAGAAGAAAAAGAAATGGAGGGAAAAGGAATGCTGCAATCCCAAACCATCGGTAAATCATCCAATGAGCTGCTTGGGCTCCTAAATATCCCAGCCAATTGGTAGAGTTTCTCGCAGTTTCGCGGATTTCGTTATCCACGGGTGCATTCATGACTAAACTCTGATCGTTTGGCCCATTGAGTAAGTAGCTTAAAAAGGCTATGAAAAGGAAAATCCCAATCGACATGAGTAAAATACCCATGGTCAACACCAGCTTGGAGCTTTTGATTTTACCAAAAGAAAACTTGAAGCCTGTTGATTTAGAGGCTGATTTTTTCTTGGTAGTTTCTCCCTTTTTTCTAAAAGTATTGGTCCTAGGTGAATTGGTGGCCATGTATTCCTTTAAAATCCGATTTTAAGATAAGATGATTGGATTGAGTTTAGCACATTACTTAGAAAAATATGCCAATAATCCTTTCTTGATCTTTTTGATCAACCCAGGTCCCTCATAAATCATGCCCGAGTATACTTGAATAAGGCTTGCTCCTGCTTCTAACTTCTCAATGGCATCTTCAGCAGAGAAGATTCCTCCTACTCCAATGATGGGAAACGCCTTGTTTGATTTCTCAGCAAGGTATCGGATTACTTCTGTACTTCTACTCGCTAAAACTTTTCCAGACACTCCTCCAGCTCCAATTGCTTCGACTTGAGATACTGGAGTGGACAATTGTGAACGATCAATGGTAGTGTTGGTCGCAATGACTCCGTCTATTTTTGTTTCCAACACGATTTCTACAATGTCATCCAGCTGTCCTTCTGTCAAGTCGGGCGCAATCTTCAATAAGATAGGTTTGGGTTTCTCTTTTTGATCATTTGCATTTTTAACAGCCTGTAGCAATTGCTTTAAAGGTTCTTTTTCCTGCAGATCTCTTAGGTTGGGGGTGTTCGGTGAACTCACATTCACTACAAAATAATCCACGTAGGGGTGAAGTTCTTCCAGACAGATTAGGTAATCATCCACCGCATTTTCATTGGGGGTGACTTTGTTTTTGCCAATGTTTCCGCCTACAATTACATCTGACTTTCTCTTCTTTAATCGTTCTACCGCCTCTTTTACTCCTCCATTGTTAAAGCCCATTCGGTTTACCAAAGATTCATCCTGAGGAAGTCGGAATAAACGCGGCAGAGGATTCCCGTCTTGAGGTTTGGGAGTTAGGGTTCCAATTTCAATAAAACCAAAACCCAACATGGCCATTTCATCAATTAACTTTGCGTCTTTATCAAATCCAGCTGCCAAGCCTACTGGGTTTTTGAATTTCAATCCAAAGACCTCCCGTTCCAATTTCGGATCCTCTAATTGAAAAGTAGATTTGACAATTGATTTGGCAATAGGGAAATTGAAAGTGAATTTGGTAAGATCAAATGTGAAATGATGGGCATCTTCCGGATTCTTAAGGAAGAAGAGAGGTTTCAGGATGGATTTGTACACGGTTTTGCAGTTCTTTTCAAAACGCAAAGTTAATCATTGAAAGCTTGGAAAATAACAAAAAATCAGATTCTCCAAGATCCGAGATCAATGAGTTCTGAGCTTAACTTTAACAATCACAATCTTTCACCATAAAACTTACTCCTTTATTGATTGCTTTACGAATTGCCTGGCATATAGTGCCAAAATTCCAATAATTCTCACCCCCATCTTTGTCGGGAATTCCCCATGCGTTGATCTCTGTGACGATAGCATTGTCTGAGACGATATTTCCTGAGGTTGTTTCTATCAGTGCTACTGGGAGTGTGGCCGAAATATCCTGATCTGGCGCTGGAGGATTCATTTCATAAACTTCCTGCGCAGTTCTGTAATCCCAACCATCAGAATCTACGGTTTCTCCAAGTGTAATTCCCAAAAAATAAGGATAACCTAAATCAGAATTGACTTTTGCTCGTTGTGCTGGATCATTGAGGTCTTTGATTCCTGCGGAAAGCAATTCGTAGTCCATCCGATCATACAATTCCACTTTTGTAAATCCTTGATCTCGTAACAGGGTCAAGATCTGGCTTTCCAATTGATTTTGCTCTCCAGGTGAAAGTCTGCTAAAACCAGGGTCCCAACCAAGAGGCAAAAGCAATACTCCTTCATATTTGCTCAAGCAAATATGACATTTGAAGCGGGTATAAACTTTTGTGGAAGTGCAGGCTGAAAGAGCTATTAGAATAAATAATATTAGAAATTCCTTTTTCAAAATATTAAGTTCTCAACTTTAATTAATTAGAAACCTCGCTTATCGTTCGATATTTAGCCCATTTACTTAGCAAGCCAACAATTGAAATAATATGAAGGATAATAGCTGATCCTAGGATCAAATCAGTATTAGGTCGATCTGTTATTTTAAAATAAGCTCCGAAAATCAACAGATACACACTTAGAAGCAAAAGTCGAAACATTAGTTTCTGACGATTTGTGAGCTTGTTTAATTGAGGGAAGAGTTTATAAAGCAGAATTATCATGATTTTAAGTAAATAGTGAATGGATTAATTTTAAGAATCAGAAGCAAACTCTAAAATCCTATTTTTGTACCAGTACAAAATTTCAGGCGAAAAAATGGGCATTGATATTAGCTCAACTAGAATTCCGTCTTTGATGATGTAATGAGTAGGCGATATTTCAATCTTGAAGTTTTCATTCACCCATTTTCTTTCGACGCTAGCGGTTTTGTATCCGAAATCTCCATTCTTTGAAAAGTAGCGCTCTATTTTTTGTGGTGAAGACATTGCAAAACTTAAGAATACAATGTCCTTATGATCTTTCAATTCTTTAGTAAGTTTTTTAAGATTTTCTTCTTCTTGCTTGCAACCAGTACAACCTACAAACCAAGTATTAAGCACGATCACCTTTTCTTTCAATTCTGAAAATTCCAGTTTGTTTCCTTCTAGATCCACGTAATCAAACTCTGGGAAATTATTTCCTATCGGCAACCCCTCTGTCAGATTTCTGTGGGTGCTGATAATTTCCTCAGCCTGTTCTGAAGATAATTTATTGTAATCTTGAGCTTTTACAATTGAGAAAATAAAGAGAAAGGCAAATAATACTAATTCCTTTTTCATTGAGGCTAAAAATTACACTCAAAACTAATCTTTTTTTAGTAATCACCAACTAACAACTATTTCCTCGGATGAAAATCTGTCAAAACCTGCCTTAAATAGTCGCGGTCTAGATGCGTGTAAATTTCCGTAGTCGTGATGCTTTCATGGCCCAGCATTTCCTGAACTGCACGAAGATCTGCTCCTCCTTCTATCAGGTGCGTTGCAAAGGAATGTCTGAACGTGTGTGGACTAATATTTTTCTCTATTCCTGCCTGCTCAGCGGTTTTCTTGATGATCAGAAAAATCATCACACGGGTAAGTTTCTTACCTCTTCTATTCAAAAATACATATTCCTCATGGCCTTTGGCGATCGCTTGATGCACACGAACTTCATCTTTGTAGATATTCAAATATTTCAAAGCGTCTTTACCGATGGGGACTAGTCTTTCTTTGTTGCCTTTCCCAACGACTTTCAGAAAACCTACATCTTCAAAAACCTGCCCTTTTTTTAATTCAATCAGTTCCGACACCCGGAGACCGGAGCTATAAAGCATTTCCAACATGGCCCGGTTGCGGTGACCTTCTGGTTCCCCAAGCGGGATGGCCTCTAGAAGTTGGACTATTTCTTCATAACTTAAAGTGTCTGGAAGCTTTCTTCCCAGTTTTGGAGCCTCCAAAAGTTGAGCAGGATCTTCATTAATTTTATCCTCGTACATCAAGAACCTATAAAAAGCTTTGATGCCCGAAATGATCCTTGCTTGGGTGTAGTCAGATATTCCTAGTTTGGCAATTTCATTTACGAATTTGCGTAGGTGTTCCAGCTCCAAGGAAAGAGGACCTAATTCCATGAAATTTACTTCACTGTAATTCGCCAATTTTTCCACATCCCTGCTATAGGCCTCGATGGAGTTTTCACTAAGAGACCGCTCGATTTTTAGGTAATGACGGAATTGTTTGATATGATTTTCCCAGGTTTTTTGCATTGGAGCAAATAAATATTGAAAGTTTGGAAAATTAGGTTGGAAAGTTGGAAGGTTCAAATGTTTAAAGGTCTTAACTTTCCAATCAGAAACTAATTACATTTGAGTTGAAATTTACCAACCGAATATTGTTTTGAAATCGAGCATGAATCAAGAATCAAACATTGGGATGATTATTGCCAAAGTGAGATTCTCCCGATAGAAATCGGGACTGGCTATGTGACGAATAAAGATCAATAATAAACACATGAAAATACTGATTATCAACGGGCCTAATTTAAATCTTTTGGGAAAAAGAGAACCAGAGGTCTATGGAAGTACTTCTTTTGAAGAATATTTTGAAACCTTGAAATCCACGTTTCCTGAAATTCAACTCGAGTATTATCAAAGCAATGTGGAGGGAGAGCTGATCAATAAAATCCATGAAGTCGGATTTAGCTATGATGCCATCTTATTGAATGCAGGAGGATATACCCATACCTCTGTGGCCATTTCAGATGCCATCGCTGGAGTGACTACTCCGACTTTGGAAGTGCATATTTCCAATATTTACAAGCGGGAAGAATTTCGCCATAAAAGTATCATTTCCAAATCCTGTATCGGCATGATTTCAGGGCTTGGACTGAAGGGCTATGAATTGGGAATCCGCTATTTTCTATAAACCTACAAACCTATGTTAACCTTTGCTCCAGGACCTTCTAAGGTCTACGATTCTCTGCCAACTTACCTGCAGGATGCCTATCAAGAGGGGATTTTGAGTGCCAACCACAGAAGTTCGGTATTTATGAATTTGTATCAAGAAACAGAATCTTTGATGCGGGAAAAGCTTTATATGCCAGATGATTACAAATTATTGTTCACTTCCAGTGCAACCGAAAACTGGGAAATCATCACTCAGTCTTTGGTTGAAAAGGCAAGCTTTCATATTTACTCTGGCTCTTTTGGTAAAAAATGGATCGGCTTTGCGAAACATATCAATCCCGCCACAGCTGGAATAAAGATTGAAGCGAATCAAGCGATTGATGTAGCTGGGCTTGAAGTGTCGGAGGAGTTTGACTTGATCGCTTTGACCCAAAACGAAACAGCCAATGCTACCCAAGTTCCGATGTCGGTTATTGAGGCCATCAAAGAAAAATATCCAGAGAAAATGATTGCTGTAGACACTACTTCTTCTATGGCAGGGATAGAATTGGATTTCAGTTTGGCAGACGTTTGGTACGCATCAGTACAAAAATGCTTTGGACTACCGGCAGGATTAGGGATGTTGATTCTTTCTCCAAAAGCCATTGAAAAGTGTGCCGCAAAAGGAGAGAGCGGAAGGTACAATAGCTTAAGTTTTATGCTGGAAAATGCAGAAGGCTATCAAACCCATTATACCCCGAATGTAATGGGGATTTACTTGTTGAATAGGGTTTTGAAAGATTTGGAGGAAATCCAACATATTGATGCCAATCTTAGAGAGCGTATGTTACAATTGGAAAGCTGTATTGCTCATACCAACTCATTAAGGATGCTTGTGGATAATTCCGAAACGAGAAGCGTGACTGTTTTAGCGGTTGCTGGACCGGAGGAGTTAATTGCCACTGTGAAAAAAGATGCTGAAAAGGAGGGCATGCAATTAGGATCAGGATATGGTCCCTTAAAACCAACTAGTTTTAGGATTGCGAATTTTCCAGCCATCACCAATGATGAAATGGATAAATTGATGAGTTTTTTATCGAAGTATTAAATAACTATTGAAGTCACATCGAAGGAAGAGAAACGACAAGGAGAAACCTCATGATTATTCTAAAAATATTGATTGAGGTTTTTCTTACTTCCTGTTTCTGAAATAACATATAGTTCTTTATTTTTTAATTCTAAAATCATATAACACCAATCATAAATTTCATACTTTCGCGGCATGTTTGATGTCAAGGAAATTTTATCTGTTTCACTGATCTTATTTTCAGTGATTGATATTCTAGGTTCTATTCCGATTATAGTCAATTTGCGGAAAAAAGTAGGGCATATCCAGTCCGAAAAAGCCACCTTGGCAGCGGGGATATTAATGATCTTGTTTTTGATTGGAGGGAAGTCAGTTTTGAGCCTTTTTGGAATCGGAGTAGAGGACTTTGCGATTGCGGGTGCATTGATCATTTTTGCGATAGGAGCAGAAATGATTTTAGGAATTGAACTTTTTAAGCCTGATCCAGATGCTTCTGAAGGAGCTTCCATTGTTCCCATTGCGTTTCCATTGATAGCAGGTGCAGGAACTTTGACCACTATCCTTACACTGAAGGCTGAATTTGCCCAACTCAATATTGCCATAGGTATTTTGTTGAATTTGATCTTTGTCTATGGCGTGTTGAAAAGTACCAGTTGGCTGGAGAGAAAGCTGGGTAAGACTGGATTGGATGTGCTGAGAAGAATTTTTGGAATTATTCTTCTTTCCATCGCCGTGAAAATTTTCAAGACAAATGCTTTCCCAATCGGAGTAGATTCCGGAGTTTAAAACTCTTCTCTTGATCATTTTCCTTTTCTTTGTACCATGATTACCATTTACACGGATGGCGCTGCCAAAGGCAATCCAGGGCCAGGAGGCTATGGCGCCGTTTTACTTTTCAACAATAAAGGAGAAATTCTTCGTAAGGAACTTTCTGAGGGGTTTCGATTGACCACCAATAACCGCATGGAATTACTGGCAGTAATCCGGGCTTTACAGGCCTTGAAAGTGACCGGGATTCCTGTACGGATTTATTCCGATAGCAAATATGTAGTAGATGCCATCGAAAAAGGGTGGCTTTGGGGCTGGCAAAAGAAAGGGTTTAAGGATAAAAAGAATCCAGACCTTTGGCTAAGGTATATACCGCTTCATTTAAAATATAAACCCAAGTTTATCTGGGTAAAAGGCCATGCTGGTAATCCTGAAAATGAGCGATGCGATCAACTGGCAGTTGCTGCATCGGAGGGGTATAATTTACCTGCAGATGCAGGCTATGAAGAAAGCCAGCGATAAAAGTAAGGAAGTAAGAAGTGAGAAGGCTGAAATTTTAAACTTCTCACTTCTCAATTTATAATTTGTCCATTGTTTGCAGTGGAATATCTGCTCGGTTTACTTCTAAAAGAGGTTTATATTCTGATTGTGGATATTGCCAGCCTTCATCACCTAATTCATATAGCAAAGGTGCGAGATTCTGAACAGCCGCTTTACAGCCTTGAACAATAGCCCCCATGTTTCCGGTTTGCTTCGATAGCACCGCCTCATTTTCGATTTCAAAGGGACCAGAAAAACCTCTGTCTTTCAATACATTGATAAAAGCCCTCCAATCCATGGAATCTCCCAATCCAAAACCTGGAAGTGTAGCTTCATAATGATGTCTATCCCAAGGGTTAGTACTGGAAGGGATTCCCAACTTCTCTGCCCATTCTGCTTTTACTTCCTGCATGGGATACATATTCCCCCAGAATGGATCTGGGTTGTTTAGAGTAGATTTAACATGGATTCTTTTAAGGCGATTCATATCTGTTTGTCGGATAACAGAAATTGGATCGGTATGTTGCCATATGTCATGGGATGGATCGTAGATTTCTCCATGGTTGAGTTCTGGAACCAATTCATACATGATTTTTCGAGCTGCCAAAACTCCCGTAAGATTGTTGAAGGTTCCGAAGTGTCCTGAACTTCTCCAACCTTCCATCGGGCAATTTTCATAAAGGACGGTGACACCCAAGTTATTGGCATAGCGAATGATAGGCCCGAAAATTCGTTGGTATTCCAATAAATTTTTCTCAAATCCACCTTCTTGATTTCCTAGCTCGTGGTTATAGCCTACAAAGGTTCCTACTTTTACATCGTTTTCATCTCCACCTAACAAATAAGCCATGCGGATCAAGCAAAGCAAGTGATTTTGATTCTTGATTCGCTGAGCCGGATCACCTCCTATCAAATTTTCAAAAGCTCCAATAGAAAGTCGGAGTTTTGCTCCGTTGAACTGCTCAATTAGATATTTTGCTTCTTCTGGACCAAAATTTTCATAGTCCAAATGCGTAGCCACAAAATCGTCCCGGGTTCCATCTTTTCTAAAAACGCATAAGTCCAGACCTTGCACGCCTATTTCCGTCGCTTTTTCTATGGTTTGTTCTAGGTTGAGTTGATCGAAGGCGGATGTCATGATCCAAATCGGATTAGCCATAGGGGTCAGTTTTTAATTTAAAATTGAAAATGTAAGAACAATCTAAATTAATAAATCTCAACTCATAAATCTGAAATCATAAATCAAGAATACCTTCTACGCATCTCTACCTTCATTTTTTGTCGTTCCCACAGTGCACGGGCGAGATCAGGTGCGACTTGGTCCGGTTTGGATTCATGAAGGATTCTTTTCAGCTTTTCTTCTCCCAAATCGACTCGATAGCAAATTTGGAGGAGGCGTTCAAACTCTCTATCCAGCATTTGGCGGATGACTTTGGAAAGAAAATCAATCGCTTTTTCCTCGTCAAAAGCAGTTTTGGCCTCGGGCAACTGAAAATCTTTTTCCAGAAGCTGAAAAGTTTCTTGAATAAGTGAGTTGGCCATAAAATATCAAAAAAGCCCCGCATGGCAGGGCTGTAAATTATTCTTCTTTGTCTTCTTCTTTACTTTCCTCTAAGGTTTCAGGAACCTGAGTTCTGATGATTTTATACCAAGAGATCAATTTTTTGATGTCAGAGGTATAGACTCTGGACTCATCTACTTCTGGAAGTACATGTTTCATGAAAGCTCTTAATTCGGAGTCATCTGGATTGGCATCCAATCCCAAGTCCCCCTGAAATTCAGCCTCGATTTTTTTCATGATGGATTCCAATGGCTCAGCACCTTCCTCAGTCATGGTATAAATAGAAATATCGCTCAGGATAGAAACGCGCTGAGACATTCCTGCTACTAGTTTAGCTTTCTTCTCATCCAAACTTTCCAAGATCACTCCCGATCTAGATGGTTTCAAAACTTTGAATAAACCCGGCTTTCCGGCTACTGTTGCGATGTCTTTAAAATTCATTGGTTTGTTTTTTTCAGGCTGCAAATATAGGATTATCAATTAAATGATTTCCCCAGATTCGTATTCTTGTACCAGTTCTTCTATAAATGTGGTCAATTGTTCTTTTCCTTGCCCATTTTCAGCAGAAGTAATAAAATAATCCGGGGCCTCCTCGAAGATCTCTTCCATTTTTTTTAGAAACTTCCGGATATTTTGATCGGTCTTGGTTTTAGACTGCTTATCCGCTTTTGTAAAGACCAAAGCAGCAGGAACGCCTTCCGTTCCACACCAAAGTAAAAATTCCAAATCAATTTTTTGAGGCTCCAAACGGCTATCCACCAATACAAATACTCCACACAAATTTTCTCTTTTGGTCAAGTAAGTACTGATCATATTTTCCCAGCCCTGCTTCACTTTTACATTGACTTTGGCAAAACCATATCCAGGCAAATCCACCAAATACCAACGGTCATTGATCATAAAATGATTGATCAATTGGGTTTTTCCTGGTTTTTGGGAAGTTTTGGCCAAGTCATTTTTCCCTGTCAGCATGTTGATCAAGGAGCTTTTTCCTACATTTGATCTACCGATAAATGCTACTTCCGCCCGATCAGGTTTTGGACAATTTCCGGGGTTTGTGTTACTGACTACAAATTGTGCTTTTTGGATCATAAACGTGGATTTGTGGCAAAAATACTAATAATAGTTTAGGAATGTCTTTCTCATAAATGGTAACAATTTTCCAATCCTCGGGTTTCTTGAGTATTATTGCGCCTTCAAAGAACGATTCGTGATGTCTGTAGTACCTTACAAAGATAAGCAAGACCCTAAAAAAGCTCAGGTTGCTGAGATGTTTAACAATATTTCAGGCAAGTATGACCTGCTCAATCACGTGCTCAGCATGGGGATTGATATTATTTGGAGAAAAAAAGCCATAAGCTATCTTAAAAAAGATCAGCCAAAACTGATTTTGGATATTGCTACCGGAACTGGAGATTTTGCCATTGAAGCATTAGCGCTTAATCCTGAAAAGGTAATCGGAGTAGATATCTCTGAAGGAATGCTTGCCGAAGGAAGGAAGAAAATGACCAAGAGAGGTCTGGATGATAAAATCGAGCTGCAGCTTGGGGATTCCGAAGGTTTACTCTTTGAAGATAATAAGTTTGATGCTGTCATCGTTTCTTTTGGAGTTAGAAACTTTGAAAATCTGGAGAAGGGACTGGCAGATATGTATCGGGTCTTAAAACCTGGAGGGAAAGCAGTAATTTTGGAATTCAGTAAGCCTAGGAGTTTTCCAATGAAACAGGCTTATGGATTTTACTCCAACTTTGTTCTTCCCCAGGTTGGCAAAATTGTATCCAAAGACAATTCTGCTTATACTTATCTTCCTGAATCCGTTCAGGCCTTTCCTGACGGAGAAGATTTTCTGGCTGTATTGAATAAGGTCGGATTTACCTGTACTCTATGCAAACCACTTACATTCGGCATCAGCTCCATTTATGTGGGCGTGAAATAAGCCTGACAGTATTTTTGATGATGGTCATGACCCTGTCCTCCTTTGGGCAAGGGATGTTTGGACTTACCTCAGGGTCTGGTTCGGATAATAAGACCTTGTCTTATGGGTTTTTTCTGGCCGCACATACCAATGCCTATCAAATAAAATATTCGGATGCCTTTATGAACCCTGCCACAACGAGTTCGGCAGGAGTCAGAGCGGTCTTTCCTAAATATTCCCCAGGATTTTCTTTGGGATTCATTGGAATGTTACGGTTTCATGATCAGGTTCAATTACTCTTTACTCCAAAAGTAGGTTTCTATGAGTATAAGACAGAAGTCAGTTATTTTGGGACAGCGGACTCTTCTTTAGATAATTTTCCTGCAGATGAGGGCAATACATTGAACAATACTACAAGTACTCAAATGCTAACCTCAGAAGCCACAATGGTAGAGCTTCCTTTACTTTTTAAATATCGATCGCAGCGATTTAACAATACTCGAATGTACTTCTTGGGAGGAGCCAGCTATAATTTCCGTACCAAGGCCCAAGACGAAGCGGATATTGAAGACCTGGTGACCACTGGACAGGATGTCTCTTTGGAGATGGGAATGGGGTTCGAGATTTATTTTAAGTACTTCAAATTCGCGCCGGAGATCCGCTTTTCACATGGCTTGAATAATGCCTTTAGAAGGGAGAATACCATCCCCGAACTTGCAGATGCCATTTCTTCCATCAAAAGGAAAAGCATTACACTTTACTTGAATTTTCAGTAGTTTACCTCCATTTGTTAAAAGATAGTTGGTATTTTTTTTGCCCTAATGGAATTGTGTAGTGATTGAATTTTAGCATCCATACAAATCTAATTATCTTTCAGCATGGAAAATAAAATTGCTTTGGTCACTGGGGCGACTTCAGGAATCGGAAAAGCCTGTGCCCTGACATTGGCTAAATTAGGATACAATATCATCGCCACTGGAAGAAGAGCTGATCGATTAAAGGAATTGGCGGCTGAACTTCCAAATGAGGTAGAATACCTTCCGTTAGTGTTTGATGTACGGGATAGGGAGAAGGTGTTGGATATCTTGGGAGCATTGCCTGAGGAGTGGAAGGCTATCGATGTGTTGATCAATAATGCAGGAAATGCCCATGGGCTAGATCCAATTCAAAATGGTAGTTTGGACGATTGGGATGCCATGATGGACATCAATGTGAAAGGATTGTTGTATGTTTCCAAGGCAATCATTCCAGGGATGACCAAGCGAAAATCCGGAATAATTATTAATATAGGCTCTATTGCGGGAAAAGAAGTGTACCCCAATGGAAATGTTTATTGCGGAAGCAAACATGCAGTAGATGCCATTACCAATGGAATGCGTATTGATCTAAACCCTTTTGGACTAAAAGTAATAGCTATTCACCCGGGTTTGGTGGAAACTGAGTTTTCGTTGGTAAGATTTAAAGGAGATGAGAAGAGATCTGAGTCTGTTTATCAGGGATTTGAACCATTGCTCGCTCAGGATATTGCAGACATTGTGGAATTTGCCGTAACTAGACCCCCTCACGTGGTAATCGCTGATGTAGTGGTTTTGCCTACAGCTCAAGCTTCTGCCACCATTGTGAATAAAGAACTATGATTTCATTGAGATCCAATTTCATTTTATTGGTATGTGTGGTAATCCTTTTAGGCTGTAACCAAAAGGAGTTAAGGTCCATTGAAGGAGAACTACAAAAGGAAATAGCGGAACAGTTAAGTGATCATAAAACTACAGTTCAATCCTCTGAAATTCCAGTGTTGGAAAAGCAAATGATTGAGCAAAATTTAGTCAATGTAGAGGAAGTTGTACCTGGGATCAGAGTGGAATTAAAATATTCTACCGAAGATAATTTTTTTGGAGAAGACGTTTACGGAGAATTGATCCATGCATATTTACAGCCAGAGGTAGCGGAAAGTTTGAAAAAGGCTCAGCAGCAGCTACAGTCAGAATATCCGGATTATACCTTATTAATTTATGATGGAGCACGGCCTCTAAGTGTACAGCAAATTCTCTGGGACAACTTGGATAAACCAGATAGCATCAAACCATTGTATGTAGCCGACCCAAAATTGGGAAGCTTGCATAATTATGGGGTAGCGGTCGATCTGACCATTTACGATACTTCTAAATCAGAACCATTGGATATGGGAACTGGCTATGATTTCTTTGGATATGCGGCCTATCCTGATCGTGAAAGCCAGATGTTGGAAGAAGGCGTAATCTCTTCTGCTCAAATTGCAAATAGAGAAATCCTCCGAAAAGTGATGACCAACTCCGGATTTATGGGAATAGGTTCAGAATGGTGGCATTTCAATGCATTTTCCAGAAAAGAAGCCGGAGAGAAATTTCAAATCATTAAGTAAAAATTTATCAAATACCTAATAATCAAATCTTAAAACCAATGAACCTAAAAAAATCTTTGCTCACACTAGGGCTGATTTTCAGTATTGCTTTAGTAGCTCCTGCTCAACAATTCAGAGCTTTGGTATTCAGTAAGACCGCTGGATTCCGTCATCAATCTATTTCCGATGCGGTAGTTGCATTGAAGAAAATGGGGAAAACGCATGTATTCAGTGTATACACCACAGAAGATGCCAGTGTATTTACGGATGAAAACTTGGCGAAATACGATGTGGTGATCCTTACCACTACTACGGGTACCATTTTTAACGCGGAACAAAAAGCGGCTTTCCAGAAATTTGTTCAAAGTGGAAAAGGAGTAGTGGGAATTCACTCAGCAACAGATACTGAATACGAGTGGCCATGGTATAATAAGATGATCGGAGCTTATTTCCTTTCTCACCCAGCTCAGCAAACCCTAAGATTGGAAGTGGTGGATCAGAATCATCCAGCAACTTGGCATTTGCCTAAAAATTGGCTCTGGACAGATGAATTGTATGAATTCAGAGAAATCAATCCTGATATCAAAGTCTTGGTAAAAGCTGATGAAAGTACTTACAAGGTAGCTAAGGGAAATGGAGACAACCACCCAATGGCATGGTATCATGATTTTGATGGAGGTAGAGTATTTTACACCGCTTTAGGACACGTGGAGTCTGCTTGGGAAGATCCTGATTTCTTGAAACATCTTTATGGAGGGATCTGGTATGCCGCTACAGGCCATCCTATGAAATAAGAGATTTCTTGTTGAAATTTGCAGCTCCCGGAACTAAATCCTATGATTTCGGTTTTCTAAACAAAAAAGAGAATACCATGCTAAAAGCACAAGCGAGACCTGTCCATTTATACATGGAGGCTAATCCAAATCCAAACTCTTTGAAGTTTGTCGCAAATTTTATGTTGGCAGAAGATGGAGTAAGTTTTGATTATCCAGATGCTGAAAGTGCAGAAAATAGTCCTTTGGCTCAGGAACTGTTTAATTTTGCAGCTGTTCGGAGAGTTTTTGTTGCATCTAATTTCGTGACTGTCACCAAATCTGAGGATGTGGAATGGTCTGAAGTTCAGAATATATTCAGAGATCATATCAAGGCGTATTTAGAATCAGGGCAGCCTGTGGTAAAGGCAAGTTTTGACAAGGATCCTTTGTTTGATGAGAACGATTCAGAAGTTGTGAAAAAAATTAAAGGTATTCTGGATGAATATATCAGACCGGCTGTAGAGCAGGATGGTGGAGCCATTGTATTTCATTCATTCCATGACGGAGTAGTCAAAGTATTGCTTCAAGGCTCTTGCTCAGGATGTCCTTCTAGCACAGTTACCTTAAAGGCTGGAATACAAAACCTTTTGACCAGAATGCTTCCGGAAGTGAAGGAAGTAGAAGCAGAAGGAATTTAAGTAAATCCGTACTGATGGGGAAAAGAGATTGGACTTGGGTAATTCTTGGTGTAAATGCATTAGGAATTCGATATGTGGCATCTCTCAATCCAGAAGCTACAGATGAAATTTATTCAAGAAAATTCTTTCCGGTAATTCGGAATGTGATAGATCAGACGCTGGGATATTTGCCATTTCCCAGCGTTTATTTTTTTATCATCGCAGTATTTATTGTTTTAGGGATCTATATCTATCGTCTCAGAGAAAGATATGGATGGAAAAGAAAGGTTTTATATTCATTGAGGGCATTGGCCAATGGTTTGGGAGCCCTGATATTTTTCTTTTTAGTGCTGTGGGGTTACAATTATCAGCGCACGCCTATCTTCCAGCAATTAGGTTTAAAAACCGAATCTTTGGATTTGGAGAAGCTGAAGGAGGAAGTAATGATTACCCAGCGATTGGTGGAGCAATATAGAAGATTGATTACCACTGATACGATTGCCATAACTGAAATTTTACCTTATCCCGAGTTGGAAAAGGTAGTGCGGGTTAATATGGGAGAGAATTTGGATATGTTGGGGTTGAATTTTACCGGTAGGCCTAGAACCAAATTATTTCCACCGCCCGGTTTCATGAGAAGAATGGGGATTTTAGGTATTTATTTCCCCTTTACAGGAGAGAGCTATATAGACCCAACTTTGCATCCATTGGAACAGCCTTTTACAGTAGCCCATGAAATGGCCCATAGCTATGGTGTGACCAATGAAGGGGAAGCGAACTTTATTGCTTGGGTAATATGTGGAAACAGTAATGATCCTTTGTTGAAATATTCTGCTCAATTGAGGTTGCTGATGTACCAAATCCGCGATTATTATCGAATGGATCCTGAAGATTACAAAGTGTTTATTCAAGGTCTCGACCTTGGAGTGAAAAAAGACATTCTTTCTATCAGGGAAGCCAGCGAGGCCATTCAACCAATCTCCTATGAATTGAGTCGAAAGTCAAATGATATATTTTTGAAATCCCAAGGAGTAAAAGCCGGCGTGAAAAGTTATCAGCAACTTCCTATGTTGGCTTATGCCTGGAGGAAGAGAATGAATGGAGAATAAATTTGGTTTTATCTTTTTTAAAAGAGATTTTAGTATAAAAACTAAAATCATTTTTGATGCATGAAAAGAATTCAAGTCGCCCTACTTACCTTTTTATTTTGTAGTAAATCATTTGCTCAAATCACTGTTGAGTCTGATAGACAAGCGGATGGATCTGTTGATTTGTCCACGGTCAATACAGCTGAAATTCCTTATACAGTTCTTTTAAATTTTTCCAGTTTGGAAAACTTGAGTACTACTAGCGGGAATGTAGTGGTCGTTGTGGCGATGCCTGGAAAGAATAGGGCCACAACCTTAAAACGAATTCAGGAGAATGCTTCTACCAATTACCGTTATTCCATCAGCTATGTTAAAGGGAATATGTACGGAAAGAATAAGGTAGAACCAACCTATTTTTTTCCTGTACGGGAAGGTGAAAAGATCTTGGCTCAGCCAATGACACATTTAGAAAATAGACTTCAACCCAAGGAGAAAAATAATGATTATGTAGGACTTTCATTTAAGTTGGAAGGACCTACAGAAATTGTAGCTCCTCGAAAGGGGGTCATATCCTCCATGAATATGGGAGTGGCGGGACAGAAAGAGAATCTAGACTTTCAACGGGAAGAGAATTTTATTGAGATCTATCATGAGGATGGTAGCTTCACTAAAATCATGGTTTTAAAAACTGGAAGTCAACAAGTAAAAGTAGGGGATCCGGTGCTTCCAGGGCAGGTAATCGCCACTTCAGCTGGAGAGAATTATAATTCAGGTGCTCATGTCAGAATGGTAAATTTAAAGCCTGCAAAGGATGGGGTGGAAAAACTGAAGTATGAACCTTTTCCTGTAAGGTTTGCTACATCAGATGGCACCATAGAAATCAATCAACCGGAGAGTCTGACAGTGGCCCATCCAGATGAGCTCATTACAGTAGAAATGTCTAAAAGGGAATTGAAAAAATATAAAAGCGAAAAACAATAGTTTTACTTCCTATTCCCATACCAAACTCCCAAAATCACTGCCACGATTCCTACATAATGGCCAACTAATAAAACTTCACCATCTAATACTCCCCACATAATAGCGACGATTGGGATGAGGTAAGTTACCGAGCTGGCAAAGACTGGAGTGACTCTCTTTACCATGACATTGAATATGATGAGTGCCAAGGCCGTTCCTAAAACTCCCAAGAGTGTCAGGTAGCCTAATGCTTTTAATGCACCGGGAACGTTCACCACTTTATATGAGAAATCAGTACTCGTAAATAGAAATACCAGGGCCATTGGAAGGACCATCAAGAGTGATATAGCAGTGATTTCTATAGGCTTTAATAGTTCGAATTTAAACTTGATGATGTTCAAATTGAAGCCATAACAAATACAGGCAAGAATCACGAATAATGCATAAGCGTTGATTCCTGAGAATGCGTTAAATCCTTCCCCTTCTTTAACGGTGACTAGAATAAAAACACCTATAAATGCAATAGCCAAACCAATTCCATTCCTCCTTGTGATCCTGGAACCAAAGAAAATAGCCCCTATTATTACTACAAATAATGGGGTAAGAGCATTAAGTACCCCCGTCAAGGAACTACTGAGCTGAGTTTGGGCTTTGGCAAAAAGAAAAGCAGGAATAAAACTCCCTACCAATCCTACTATGATTAAATAGGTAATCTGGTGTTTGTTGAGGTTTTTTATTCTTGGAAGAGATAAGGGAAGCAGAAATGTCGCTGCTGCTACAATTCTATAAGCACCGACTTCACCTGGAGAGAAGATTTCCAACCCCCTTTTGATGAGGATAAAAGAACTTCCCCATACCAATGCCAAAAGGATAAGCATTCCCCAATTTTTCAGAGATTCATCGTTGGTGGTAGTTTTCATGGATCGTCTGCTTTAAAAAGCTCTTACAAAGGAAGCAAAACCAAATAATATTTGTTTCAAAAAAGTAGGGCTTGAAAAAAATAAATTTCAAGCCCTTTGATGATTTTTAGAAAACGTAGTCGGCATATTGATCCGCCACTTGGTCTAGCAAATGGCAGACATGCTCGTAACTATCTGCCGTGACCATTTCTGTTCGTATCGGTTTGAAGTTGGGCATGCCACGGAAATAATTGGTATAGTGTCTTCTCATTTCCAAAATACCTTGCTTTTCGCCTTTCCATTCGACCGAAAAGTCCAAATGCTTTTTGGTTACTGCGATTCGCTCCTCAATGGATGGGGACTCTAGTTTTTTTCCAGTGGCAAGAAAATGTTTGATTTCATCGAAGATCCATGGGTAACCAATTGCTGCTCTTCCGATCATCATTCCATCCACATTGTATTTGTTTTTATATTCCAGAGCTTTCTCAGGAGAATCAATATCTCCATTTCCGAAAACAGGAATATGAAGGCGAGGATTTTCTTTCACTAAATTTAAATAGCTCCAATCCGCCTCTCCCTTGTACATTTGTTTCCTGGTGCGGGCGTGTATGCTGATGGCTTGAATTCCTACATCTTGTAATCGTTCTGCTACTTCCACGATCCGGATGGTGTCATTATCCCAACCTAATCTGGTTTTAACAGTAACTGGTATGTTGACTGCTTTTACGATTTCAGCTGTCATGGAGACCATTTTATCGATATCCAGCAAAATGCCTGCTCCGGCTCCCTTACAGGCTACCTTATTTACTGGGCAACCGTAATTGATGTCCAAAATATCTGGTCCAGCCTCCGCAGCGATCGCGGCTGCTTCACGCATGGATTCGATTTCATTTCCAAATATTTGAATCCCAATAGGTTTCTCATAATCGAAAATATCGAGTTTTTGGACGCTCTTGGCAGCATCACGAATTAGTCCTTCTGAACTGATAAACTCTGTATACATGAGATCAGCACCATTTTGTTTGCACACGGCTCTGAAAGGCGGATCACTCACATCTTCCATGGGTGCTAACAGCAAGGGAAACTCTCCCAATTCCAACTTTCCTATCTTAACCACTTCTGTATTATAAATTTGCGCGTAAATTTACCTCAAATATGGAGATTTACGAAACCAACTCAGAAATAGCTCAACGGAAAAACTGGCTTTTATCCCTGATTGTCATTGTTTTAGTTGCTATTGGGGTATTAGTTTTATTACAGGGAATCGCTTTGGCCCTTGTTCCGGTCTTATTTAATATCCCAGTAGAAGACCTTTTGGGGCTTATAAATGGAGAATTTGATGTGCCCAATGGTAGAATGGCCATGCTTTTTGTCCAAGGAATTGGATCAGGAATTGGATTTTGGGTGGCAGCTTGGGTAATTACCAGATTTATTGATAAGGCGGACATGCACTGGGATGTCCAGAATTCCAGGTTTCAATGGAATGCTTTGTTAATTGTTCTTGCCATTACTGTTGGCGGGATGTTCTTTAACTCTTTGTTGGTGTACTTAAACTCTAACTTGGCTCTTCCCGAATCCATGGCAGGATTGGAGGCCTGGATGAAAGAAACAGAGGAGCAATTGATGGAATTGACCAAATTTTTAACAGACTTTCAGACGATTCCTGAGTTGGTCACAGGGATTTTAGTCATCGGAGTCTTTGCGGGCATTGGTGAAGAAATGTTTTTTAGAGGTTTGGTTCAGGCCAAAATGCACCGTTACCTAAAATCTGGGCATTGGGGTGTTTGGTTGACAGCCATTATTTTCTCGGCAATTCACCTTCAGTTTTATGGCTTTTTACCCAGAGTTTTCTTAGGGGCTATTTTCGGGTATTTATACCTATTTACCGGAAGTCTTCTTTATCCAATTTTAGCCCATATTTTCAACAATAGCTTTACTGTCATCATGGTATACTTATCCAATCAAGGAATGATTGATTTTGATTTGGAATCTACAGATGATGTTTCTTATTCAGCAGCATTTTTAGGCTTATTGGTACTTGTAGTTGGAATCTATTACCTTAAGAAAATTAATTTGCCCGAAAATGGAAAATTGGATTAAAGTATTTGAAAGTGACATGCAGGTCCGGGCGGAGATAGTCAAGGGAGTCCTGGAAGAAAATGAAATTAACGCAGTAGTTTTAAATAAGAAAGAAACGATCTATCATGTGTTTGGTACTTATGAAGTATTGGTACAGAAGAAAGACTTGCTGCTTGCAAACAATATAATCCAGAATGAGATCACGTTTTAATATAAATAATTACAGCAATCTAGGGCAAAGAGCCATCACCGCATTTTTCGGAGCCTTAGTAGTTGTAGGGGGAAGCATTTATTCAGATTGGACCTATTTCTTCATTTTTGCCGTCATTCTTGGCTTCTCTCAAATGGAGTTTTACAAACTGTCTGGCTTGGATGGAATGTTACCTTTGAAAAGTTTTGGGACCTTTTTGGGCCTCATGATTTTTACCTTGACATTTTTGATAGAAAAAGAACAGTTCCCTCATGAGTATTTGTATCTTATGTTCCCCTTGGTATCTCTAACCTTATTTATTAAGCTGTATCGAAAAACAGACAAAAAACCATTTACTGGAGTTGCCTTTACCTATTTGGGGATTTTTTATGTAGCAGTTCCCTTTTCTTTATTGAATTTGGCGGTCTTTTCTGTGGACCAAGTGTACCATTTTGAAATCCTTATTGGCTGTTTGTTGATTTTATGGGCAAGTGATACAGGGGCTTATTTTGCAGGAACAAAGTTTGGTAAAACGAAGTTATTTGAACGTGTATCCCCGAAGAAATCCTGGGAAGGATTTTTGGGAGGTGCATTTTCAGCGATAGCCGTAGCTTTTGTGTTGGCAAGGTATTTTCATGTAATTGAAGATTGGAAATGGTTGGTCATTGCAGGAATCATTATCATCGCCGGAACATATGGAGATTTGATTGAGTCCTTGTTCAAACGTTCTATAGAAATTAAAGACAGTGGTCATATTTTGCCAGGGCATGGAGGATTTATGGATCGTTTTGACGGATTGTTACTTTCGGCCCCTTTTATTACCGCGTTTTTGAAAATATTCTAATTCCTGCATCTGTATACTGAAAATCTACTTAATTTTGCGTCGAATTTGATATTCTAAATAAAAACCCAATATGGCTTATATCGAACCGGCTCCAATAATGGATAAAGAAAATCCATTGGAGTCAATGATGGAGAGATTTAACATTGCCGCCGAAAAACTTGGTCTTTCTGATGAGGTTTATAGCGTCTTAAAAAATCCCGCTAAACAAGTAATCGTTTCCTTACCGATTACCATGGATAATGGAAAAATTCAGGTTTTCGAAGGAATCAGAGTAATTCATTCAAACATTCTAGGTCCTGCTAAAGGTGGTATTCGATTCGCTCCGGATGTTCATTTGGACGAGGTGAAGGCTTTGGCTGCTTGGATGACCTGGAAGTGCGCTGTCGTGGATATTCCCTACGGTGGTGGTAAAGGTGGGGTTCGTTGCAATCCAAGAGAAATGTCAAAAGGAGAGATTGAACGATTAGTTCGAGCTTATACTTTGGCGATGATCGATGTGTTTGGTCCTGATAAGGATATTCCTGCTCCTGATATGGGGACTGGTCCAAGAGAAATGGCTTGGTTGATGGATGAGTACTCCAAAGCACAAGGGATGACGATTAACGCAGTAGTAACCGGTAAACCTTTGGTATTAGGAGGTTCTTTGGGAAGAACTGAAGCGACTGGTCGTGGAGTAATGGTTTCTGCCATGGCAGCGATGCAAAAATTGAAAATCAACCCTTTCCAAGCAACCTGTGCCGTACAAGGTTTTGGAAATGTAGGATCTTGGGCTGCATTATTGTTGGAAGAAAGAGGTTTGAAAATCGTATCAGTTTCTGATATTTCCGGTGCATACTACAATAGCAATGGGATCAATATCCAAGAAGCTGTAGCGTATAGAGATACTAATAATGGAACCTTGGAAGGTTTCAAAGGAGCAGAGAAATTATCTGATCCAGGTGAATTACTGCTTTTGGATGTAGACGTGTTGGTTCCTGCAGCAGTAGAGGATGTCATTACCATTCACAATGTGGAGAAAATCAAAGCCAAGCTAATTGTGGAAGGTGCCAATGGACCTACTTCAGCCAAAGCAGACGCCATTATCAATGATAAAGGAATCATGGCTGTACCGGATATTTTAGCTAATGCGGGTGGGGTGACCGTTTCTTACTTTGAATGGGTGCAAAATAGACTGGGTTATAAATGGACAGCTGATCGTGTGAACAGACGTTCGGACCGAATCATGAAAGATGCATTTGATCATGTGTATCAGGCATCTCAGAAATATGATGTGCCGATGAGAATTGCGGCATATATTGTAGCAATCGATAAAGTTGCTAAAACTTATACTTATCGTGGAGGGTTCTAATATTTAATCAATCCATCAAATAGTTTATCTTTGAGGCGTGGATTTATCTCCACGCCTTTTATTTGACCCAGATATGACAATACACAGAGAAGGTAGAGTTTTGCTTTTTTGGATGATGATCATCCTTGTAGCGTTGAATTACTTGCTTTATTACTTCATGCCGGAGCAAACAGTATTGCTCAACATAACCATGTTAGGCAGTATTATTATTTATGTGCTGGTTCTTCAATTCTTTAGAAACCCGGTTTTTCCGCTTCCTAATGATGAAAACTTGGTCTATGCTCCAGCGGATGGGAAAGTAGTAGTAATTGAGGAGACCTTTGAGGATGAGTATTTAAAAGAAAACAGAAGGCAGGTTTCTATTTTTATGTCTCCTGTAAATGTTCATGTAAACCGTTCACCGATCAAAGGAGTGGTCGATTTTTTTCAATACCATCCAGGTAAATACCTAGTAGCATGGCATCCAAAATCCAGTACTGAAAATGAACGAACTACCATGGTGATTCGTCATGCTAAAGGAACTCAGATTTTGGTGAGACAAATCGCAGGTGCCGTAGCTAGAAGAATCAAATGGTATGTAAAACCTGGTTCTGAATTGGAGCAAGGTGGAGAGTTCGGGTTTATTAAGTTCGGGTCTAGAGTAGATTT
Source organism: Algoriphagus halophilus (assembly GCF_900129785.1). Classification (NCBI taxonomy): domain Bacteria; kingdom Pseudomonadati; phylum Bacteroidota; class Cytophagia; order Cytophagales; family Cyclobacteriaceae; genus Algoriphagus; species Algoriphagus halophilus. The sequence continues at coordinate 173,703 of NZ_FSRC01000002.1, read as the reverse complement.
GTTTTTGCCTTTGGATGCAGAAATTTTGGTTGACTTGGAACAAAAAACCAAAGGTGCTAGAACTCCTATTGCAAGATTGAAATAAAAGTAGGGTAATCACATATTGTTTTAGCTGGTGAGTTAGTTATGAATTCATCAACTTATTTAATTTTTTTATGAAAAGGGCTTTAACTTTTTTTCTCTTCCCATTGCTTTTAGTGTTTTTCATTGCTTGCAGTGAGAGGGAAGAACCAAAATCACTTCATATTGGGACTTGGGAAAGCAAAGTTTTTGTTGACTCGCTGAATTATTGGGTGATAGAAACACTTGAATTTACAAGTGACAGCACATTCAATATTCAGACTACTGTACGGTTAACTGAAGATGGAGACGATTTGGGGTATAGAAACATCCTTATGGGGGATTATATCCTCAATGGGCGTGATTTTATCTATTTTATAGAGGAGGGATTTAGGATGAGTAGATTCTACACTACCAGTGAACCACCTTTTTATGTTCCAAAAGATCAATTGAGACCTTTTTTGGTAGATTTTTCTGAGCCAAATGGGCCAACAGAACTTATGTTTTTTGAGGGTCAAAATCAGATGGAGATTTCATATGAATGCCCATCCTTTGATGGAAATTGCCCTATTACAAAAATCTATGTGGAGAGGAATTAAGTAGATTTTTTGATCTTGTAGATCCAATACCCTAGTCCAAAGGTGCTTAGGAAAAAAATCAGCGTAGTCCATTCAAAAGTCCTGCGGGTTTCAAGCATTCCGTTGATGGTTTTGTTTCGTTCTGCCAATGCTCTTTTCAATGCCTGTACATCTTGCTCCAATTTCAAAGTAATGGCCTTATAGTCGTCTCCTGTTTGTGTGGCAACCGTAGTTTCTATATCCCCAATCATTCGAAGTTCATCCATGATCAAATTGTCCTTGGCCAGAATTCTTTCTAGCCATTCATTGGTCTCGATCATGTCTTTTTTGGTGCGATTTCCAAAGATTCCTGACTTTTTACTTTCACTTTTTTTCCATTCAGCAGTCAAGGCATCACGCTCTTGGATCATGCGTTCCAGTTTAGCTTCGCCTGCCTTGGTGAATTGGGGTGGAGTAATGGATAAAATCAGTAATAGAAAGCCGAGTATCATTCTTTTTTTGTGGAAATTGGAATGGAAGACAGTTGTGTAGGTTTATCAAAAGATATTTTATCTCTGACAAAAAGCCAACCAAAAGTGATCGTTCCTATGAAAAATATAAGGGTCGCTAATTCAAATTTGCGTTTTCCCAGCCGAGATGCATTCACTTCATAACCTTTTTGAGTCAATGCATTTTTGAGTTTTTGGATATCCTGTTCTTGTGAAAGTGTGATGGTTTTATATTGCTCATTTTCGGAAAGAATAGAAGAATGGTCAATCCGATCACTTAATTGTAGCTTTTGAATAATGGCATTGTCTTTTTCAATTATCTGCATAGCTAAGCGTCCTTCAGATGAAGGTCGGGATTCTAAAGCCAATTCCATCATTGAGGCAGTGTTTCTCTTGGTCTCTTGAAGTTGGTAGAGTAAGTATTGACGCTCTTTCAATAAATTCTCTACTGGAACCTGAGCAATTATTTGGAAGGGAAGTAAAAACACCCAAAAGAATAAGATACTTTTCATGATAGTAAAAGGTTGGTTTCCCTTCACATTTTCCAAAGCTTATTCCAAATTAGAAATTATTTTTTCCAACCTCGGGTCATTTCCTTTTTACCTGGAGGTCCTGGCAAACTTTCCACTTCTAATCCAATTTCTTTTAGGTCCCTTTTTAATTGGCCTTGGGCACAGTAAGTTGTGAATATTCCGCCTGGGTTCATCGAGTCAAAAACCTTTTGCAAAAGAGGTTTTTCCCATAATTCGGGCTGTTTGCTTGGTGCAAAGGCGTCAAAAAATACCACGTCGCTTGGATATAATGTAACTTCTTCAAGGCTGGTTTTTTCTTTTTTCATATTGAAATATTCTGAAACGATGGCGCCTTTATCCCATTCCATTTTATGTAATTTTTGTAGATATGGTTTATAATGGAAAAAGCCATCATCGAGATCACCGTAATTCAATTGAGAATATATTTCCTCAGAAAGAGGAAATGGTTCGATGGTATGGTATAAAACAGGAATTTGATTTTGTTCTGCCCAAATCAAGGTAAGCCAAGCATTCAGGCCGGTGCCAAAACCAACTTCAAATATCCGTAGAGGTTTTTTGGTTGGATTTTCCATCAACCAAGAATCAATCCCATAAAGCATGAAGACATGTACAGACTCTTTCAATGCTCCATGAAAGCTATGATAAGTTTCTTTAAGCTCTTCATTGTAAAGGGAATGGGAACCGTCTTCGGTTGTGATGATTTTTAATTTGCCGCTCATACATGATAGATTAATGCCACACAATAAGCCGAAATACCCTCTTCTCTGCCTACAAAACCAAGCCATTCGGTGGTAGTTGCTTTGATGGATATTGAACTTTCAGGAATATTCATCACTTCCGCTAGGCATGATTTCATAGTTGGAATGTGAGGATTTACTTTCGGCACTTGGAGACAAATGGTAGAGTCTATGTTGCCTACTTCAAACCCTGCCTCCCTGATTTTTTCCATAACTTCTTTCAACAGTATTTTACTGTCTATCCCTTTAAATTGGGGGTCTTTGTCCGAAAAATGATAACCAATGTCTCTCAGGTTTGCTGCACCTAGAAGTGCATCACAAATTACATGAATTAATACATCTGCATCCGAGTGACCAACAGCCCCTTTTTCATGTTCTAGTTTGATTCCACCAAGCCAAAAGTCATAACCTTCTTTCAGCTGATGGACATCGTATCCCATGCCTATTTTAAATGCGTTCATAAAGGAAGAGATTTATAATGTATGACATTGGAGTTTTCTTCCACTAGGATTTTGGATGACCAACTGGAAATCTCCTCTGCCTTAATTTTTGATTTATTTTCAAACTCAGTCATGTATAATTCCGGACTACCCAAAGATGCGTAATAAGCAAGGTTAAATACCCTGTTTAATAGCTGGATAGATTCATAGGATTTCATGGCTTCGCCTTGATTTTTGATTTTTTGAAGAGATTCTTCAGAGATTTCTTTACTGAGAAATGCCTGGATTTCTTCTTCTAAAGCTTGTTCTCCCTCCTCAGAAGTAACCCCAGAGTCCATTTTTCCTGAAAATACCAAAAGACCTGGATCTACGGAACCCAACACATAAGCACCTATAGAAGCGAAAAGTTTTCCTTTTTTTACAAGTTTTTGCTCCAAAATGGATGATTTGCCAAATCCTAGTAAATCGGATATCAAATCTGCCGCAGCATATCCTTCGGCCAGTTTACCTGGCATTTTGTATGCTTTATAGAGTGCATCTGTAGGAACTTTTGCCTCTATCGTTTTGACGCGCTTCTCTTGTTGAATAGGTTCTGGAACAACAGCTAATAATTCCTGTTTTTTTGATGTGATAGGACCAAACCATTTTTGTGATAGTCTTTCAATTTGGGATTTGGTGACATTTCCGCCCACGACTAAAATGGCGTTTTCTGGGGTGTAATTGGTTTGGTAAAAATCCCAGACATCTTCACGCTGGTAATTTTCAATGTCGCTTAGGTGCTGTCCGATGGTAGGCCACCTATATGGATGTTCCACATAAGACAAGTCTCTTAAGTGATGCCAAATATCGCCATATGGTTGGTTTAGGTACCGTTGCTTATATTCTTCTATTACTACTTTTCTCTGAGTCTCGATGGTTTTATCACTTAATGTGAGTTGAAGCATACGATCAGATTCTAGCCAGAAAGCTGTTTCTATATTGCTGGCTGGAAGGGTGATGTAATAGTTGGTAATGTCTGGACTGGTGAAGGCATTACATGAACCGCCAACGCGTTCTAATTCTCGGTCAAACACGGGTACATTTTTGGAACTCCCGAACATCAAATGCTCAAAAAAATGAGCAAGTCCAGTTTTTCCGGCTTCTTCATTTCTGGACCCTACTTTGTACAGTAAATTAAAGACCGCCATTTTACTGCTCGGGTCTTCATGGACAATTACCTCAAGTCCGTTGTTTAAGAAAAATTGATGGTATGGTAGCATGTTATTTGGCCGACAAAGCTAAGGTTTTCCTGAAATTGGGTGCAACAGAAAGCTTAAATCTCCGTTTGGTTAGTAATATTTTAAATGAATCATCCCAAGAAATTACCGTTAATCGAAGCTTTTCAATTTTTTTACAAAAAAAACCGAACTTTGGTTCAAGACACTAAGTTAGCTTCCCAAAATATACTTCACCCCATCCAACCATGAAAAAACATTGTGTAAGTCTCCAGGAAACAGGACAATTTTCAGATTTTTTTTTGGATTACTTAAATGGGAAGGAGGAATTAAAACCTTTTTATTCGCTTGAGCCAAAGCTGGAAAGTTTTTCAGAGGCGATCAAAAATAAGAATTTCTCTAATAGTGCCCGGGAAACATTGGTGAAGGAGCTTCATTCCCAATATGAAGGAATTGAAATCAGTGAGAAAGTAAAGGCTAATATTCAATCTCTGGCACTTGACCAAACCTTTACTGTCACCACAGGACATCAGCTGAATTTATTTACTGGGCCTTTGTATTTCATTTACAAGATTGTGGCTACTATTAATCTTGCTAAACAGTTAGCTCAAAAGTATCCGGCAAATAAGTTTGTTCCGGTGTATTGGATGGCCAGTGAGGACCATGATTTTGATGAAATCAACTATTTCAAGCTAGATGGTAAAAAATACCAATGGAATTCTGATCAGACCGGTGCGGTGGGGGATTTTAAGTTGGACGATTCTTTTCAATCCTTTTTAAAGTCTGTTTCCTTTGCTCCTGATTTTTTTAAGGAAGCTTATTCCTCCTCCAAAACCCTTGCAGAGGCTGTAAGAAAATATGTAAATTATTTATTTGAAGAACAAGGGTTGGTGATATTGGATGGGAATAGTCAGGCATTAAAAAGTCAATTCAAAGAAGTGATCAAGGATGATCTATTCCTTCATCATTCGAACCAAAAAGCTGAAGCGGCCACCCAAAAGCTGGAAGAGTTAGGATACAAGGGGCAGATTTTTCCAAGAGAAATCAACTTCTTTTACTTACACCAAGGGATTAGGGAGCGGATAGAGCGATCGGGAGATGAGTTTAAGGTCTTGAATACCGAGCTTAAGTTTTCGAAAACTGAACTAGAGAAGTTAATTGAGACAAATCCAGAGCGCTTTAGTCCGAATGTAGTGTTAAGGCCATTATATCAGGAGGTAATTCTACCTAATCTAGCTTATTTAGGAGGCCCAGCAGAAGTTATCTATTGGCTACAGCTAAAAGGAGTTTTTGATTACTTTGAGGTTCCATTCCCTATTTTGCTTCCTAGAAACTTTGCCTTGTTAATTACTCCCCTAATTAGAAAGAAAATAGCTCAATTAGGATGGGATGAGGCCCAAATCTTTGAAGATTATGATTCTTGGAAGAAAGAGTTTGTTCGTTCTGAGGCCAGTATAGATTTGGAACTTCAAGAAGAAAAAGAATTGATTTCTTCATTGTTTGAGAAGAAAGGAGAGGAAGCGGCTTTGCTCGAAGGAAGTTTGAAAGAAGCTTTTGCAGCGGGTAAAGTCAGGTCTCTTAAGATTTTGGACCAGATGAGCCGTAAATTAAGAAAGGCAGAGGAAAAGAAACAGCAGGTCCAACTCGATCGAGCCTTGGCCATCCATGCGTTCACAAAACCAAATGGGGCACCGCAGGAAAGAGTGGTAAACATGATGCAGTTTTATTTGTCCTCACCTGAACTTATTGATGATTTGTTGGCCTGTTTTGATCCTTTGGATTTCAGAATGATGGTTTTAGATCTATGAGTACTGAAAAGGAGCAGATTAGGCAATTATTTAAAGATAAAAGGAAAGCTCTATCTCCTGAAGAGGCGCAGAGACGTTCTGAATTAATATTTAGACAATTTCAAGTTTGGTTCAATTCACACCCCGAGATCGCGCATATTCATATTTATTTACCCATTGCCCATCAAAATGAGATCAATACCTTATTGATCCGTGATTATTTGTTGGGTCGAGGTAATTCTGTTTATACCTCAATAGTTAAATCAGGAACACTTCAGCTGGATACGGTAAAGATTGATTCCAACACCATTTTTGAAATTAATAAATGGGGGATACCAATACCCCAAAATATTAGTGCCATTAGCCCAAATAAGATTCAATTAGTATTAATCCCGCTTTTGGCTTTTGATATAAAAGGTAATCGGATTGGTTTTGGAAAAGGCTATTATGATGTTTTCCTCTCTGGATTAGATGGGGAAGTCCTTAAAGTAGGGTTGAGTTTTTTTGATCCAGTTCCTCAAATTCCTTCCGAAACGCACGATATCCCATTAGATTATTGTATAACTAGCGAAAAAGTTTTTACTTTTTAGCAGTTTTTTATTCCATACTTAAGATAATGATGAAACACTTGTTTGTGGCGGCAATACTTTCTGTTGCCTTTTTTACGGATATTCCGGCGGCAAAGGCTCAATTGAAAGCTTATAATACGTCAATTGGAATTAGAGGAGGGACAAGTGTGGGTGGATCTGTAAAGCGATTTGTGACGGATCGAGATGCAGTAGAGTTGATGGTCTATACCCGTTGGAAAGGATGGGTTGGTAATTTGTTATATGAGCGCCATATGGATATTCGGGAGTTTGAGGGATTGGAATGGTATGTTGGTGCTGGAGGACATTATGGAATGTGGAAAGTTGGGAAAAGTGAGCCGCCATGGGTCTATAAAGCTACCGAAGACTATGCTGCCTATGGATTGGATTTAATCGTGGGACTTGATTATAATATTGACCATTCCAACTGGTTTATCAGCTTGGATTGGAAGCCTTCGTACAATTTTCAAGACTTTACTAACCTTTGGTGGGACGAAACAGCCTTCACTTTAAGATATTCCTTTTAATTTTACGAAATCTCTAGATTTTTAAACCTGTTTTTAAATTTTTGACAAAAAAAGGGAGAGAAAAATAATTTTTTAGACCCTAGGCCATCGGTTTTAGCAGAAATATCATTTTTATCTCTTGTTAAAATAAAATAATGAGAATAAAATTTGGTTAAAATCTGTAACCCATAGAAAAAATTCCTAAAAACGACTATAAATAGGTTGGAAATTCCAGAAAAATTTTTTTTCCAATCTTTAATTTTTTTTTCGAAACCTGATTTTAAAGATTTTTCAGAATAATGTTTTGTAAAAATCAATTATTGCATATAAATCAGTTAAAATTTGTTAAAATGATACAATAAACCAAATTATTACTGTTTGTCACCGCTAAAACAAATAATCAACCGCTAGTTGACGATTTTTCGTTAAAATTGTAATTAAAATAAAAAAATATGGATTAAAGTAATTTTAAAAAACCGAATGTGATTTTATAAACTTAATATTGAACTTTGGTAAGTATTTTTTGTTGGTAAGCACTATTTTGAAATTAAAATCAAATAATTTTTCTTTACGCTTATCAACTAAACTAAATACCTTATGAGAAAAGCTTTACTCTTTGTTGTTGCGCTTTTCACCATGGCCCTCAGTTATGAGGTGTCGGCGCAACAACGGGTAATTACCGGTACGGTAATTTCCGAGGAAGACGGACTAGGTTTGCCGGGTGCAACCGTCCTCGTGAAAGGTACGACAGTGGGTACTACCACCGATTTGGATGGTAATTATTCCATTAACGTTCCTGCGGGTTCTGACGTATTGATTTTCTCTTTTGTCGGTCTTGAGACTGCTGAAGAGACTATCGGTAATAGAACCATTATTAATGTTACCCTGACAACCGACGCTGCACAACTATCCGAAGTGGTAGTAACTGCGATTGGTATCGAAAGGGAGAAAAAAGCCTTGGGTTATGCGGTTACCACAGTAGGTGACGAGCAACTTGAGAATCGTCCTGAGCAAGACGTTGCCCGCGTTTTGCAAGGTAAAGTTCCGGGTGTAAACATTACCTCTACTAACGGTATGTCTGGTTCTGGTACGAACATGGTAATCAGAGGTTACTCTTCTGCTACTGGTTCTAACCAGCCTTTATTCGTTGTAGATGGTGTTCCTTTCAACACAAGTACTAACGCAACCAATGGATTTACTACTGGTGGTGCTACTACTTCTTCTCGTTTCTTGGATATCGATCCAAACAACATTGAGAGCATGTCTGTATTGAAAGGTCTTTCTGCAACTGTACTTTATGGTGACCAAGGTAGAAACGGTGTAATTTTGATTACTACTAAATCTGGTGCATCAAAAAGAAAAGCTGCTGAAGTAACAATCAACCAATCTGTATTCTCCAATACAGCGGCATCATTGCCAACTTATGGAACTACTTACGGTAACGGTTTCCAACAAGCTCCAGGATTCTTCTTCTCTAACTTCGGTCCTAGATTGGATCAGGGGATTCAAGTAAATCATCCTTACGCTTCTTCTTCTGTAGCTTCAGTAAGAGAAGCATTCCCAGAGTTTTGGGTAGATGGAATCGTTGGTGGTACACCTATTAAATATGATTATAAGTCGTATGCGGATCCATCTGAAGTATTCTTTAGAACTGGTTTGATCAGTAATACATCCGTTCAAATTGCGGGTGGATCTGACAGAACTGGTTACAGTGCAAGTTTCGGCTACACCGATGAGGAAGGATTTACTCCAGGTAACGAATTGAAGAAGTATAACTTCGGATTGGGTGTGAATTCAGCGATTTCTGATAAATTATCTGTGAAGTCTTCTTTTACGTTTGCGATCACTGACTTGGAGTCCCCTCCAGTTAACGCAGCGTTTGGTTCTGGACCATCAGGTGGTATTCCATCAGCTTTTGCTCACGTATTGTATACTCCAAGATCTGTGGATTTAGGTGGTCTTCCATTCGAAAATCCAGTAGATAACAGCTCTGTATACTATAGAGGTGGTAATGATATCGTGAACCCATTGTGGTTAGTGAAATATTATCAAAACACTTCTGATGTGAAGCGTTTCTTCAACTCTACCTCTTTAATTTATGACGTCACTGATGATTTCTCTATCACATATAGAATCGGTTTAGATACTTATTCTGAAACCCAAGAGAAAAAATACAACAGAGGCGCTGGATCTGGTAGTGCTGCAATTCAGTCTGGTTTGTATACCACTGCTAACATTGTAAACACGATTTGGAACCAGGATTTGATCTTAAACTGGAAAAAAGATTTCTCAGATAAGTTCGGAATGAGTGCATTATTGGGTGGAAACTCAAGATATGACGTATTCAACAGAACTGGTATTGAATCTCAAAATCAATTGGCATTCGGATTATTCAACCATTCTAACTTCACAAGTCAATCTTCTGGAGGCTTGAATTATAATGAAGAGCAAAGAAGAATGGGAATTTATGCCAACTTGACATTTGATTATGCAAATTATTTGTATTTCAACCTTTCTGCTAGAAATGACTGGACATCCACTGTAGAGAAAGATAATAGAAGAATCCTATATCCAGGAGCTTCTGTTTCCTTCATTCCAACTACTGCATTTGATTGGAACTCATCTACTTTGAATGACTTGAAATTGAGATTAGGTTACGGTACTTCTGCCGGTTTCCCAAATCCATATAGAACTAGAAATATCTTGAACCAAGATCCTCAGGCATTCTTAAGAGGTGGTCAATTGACTCAAACTCACTCTGTAAGTAATAGATTGGGTAACCCTAACTTGAAGCCAGAGCTTCAGGAAGAATTGGAATTTGGTGTGGAAGCAGTAATGTTTAACAACAAATTGAGATTTGATCTTTCTTTGTATGAGAAGAATACAAGAGACTTGATTACTTCTGCACCAATTGATCCATCTACTGGATTTACTTCTACTGATATTAACATTGGTAAGATTAGAACTAGAGGGGTTGAATTCCAGGCTACAGTTACTCCGGTTTCTACAGCTTCAGGGTTTACTTGGAATTCTACCATCAACTGGGGTCTTTATAGATCTGTAACTGTTGAATTGGGTGAAGGTCTTGAAGAAATCGTAGTTGCTGGTTTTACTACCCTAGGTAACTTCGCTATCCCAGGTGAGCCTTTCAATATTATCAAAGGTTCTGGATTTGAAAGAGATGAGCAAACTGGTTTACCGATCATTTTATCAACTGGTCTACAGAAGCAAGATGCTGATCTTCAGGTCTTAGGGGACCCTAACCCAAGATGGAATGGTTCTTGGATTAACACATTTACTTTCAAAGGATTTACTTTGAATGCAATGTTGGAGTACAGACATAAAGGTGCAATATTTTCTAACACAGTTACTGGAACCCTTGCAAGAGGTGTGACCAAAGATCCAGTGGTAGATAGAGAAATGACCTTCATTATGCCAGGTGTGAAAGAAGATGGAACTCCTAACGATATTCAAATCACTGCTTCTGATTACTTCTTTGGTGGTTATCACCTAGGTGCGGATGAGGCAAACGTATTTGATGGTTCTATGATTCGTCTTCGTGAAGTATCATTGGGTTATGAATTACCTACTAGCTTGATGGCGAAAACTCCATTTAAGAGAGCTTCTATCGCAGTAAGTGGTAGCAACTTATGGTTCAGAGCATTGAACTTCCCTCCAAACATGAACTACGATGTGGACGTGTTGGGTACTGGTGTTGGTAACGGTCTAGGTTTCGACTTTGTGACTGGTCCTAGCTCCAGAAGATTTGGTGGAACTGTAACTCTTGCATTCTAATCCCAAAACTGAAACTACTATGAAAAAATTAATATATAGTTTGTTGTGTGCAGCAACCATGTTATTTGCGACGTCTTGCGACTTAGATTTGCTAGACAACCCAAATGCGGTAACTTCATCAACAGCTTCTCCTGATTTCCTACTTAATAGGATTCAACTTGATTACAAAGATTTTTATCAGGGTATTTCTAATACAGGAATGTCATTGACAAGAATCGTAAATCAAGGTAGTGCATTGTATGAAAACGCTTATACAGTTCAGTCTACTAACGGATGGTGGTCCAACTCTTATTCAAATATTCTTGCTGATATTGCTTTCCTAGAGCCTTTAGCTGTAGAGGGTGATTTGCAAAAGCATTTGGGTATTGCGAAGACTATTAAAGCAATGGTATTATTCCATTTAGTAGATGTGTATGGAGATGTACCTTATTCTCAGGCAATTGATCCTGCAAACTTCAATCCAGAAGTTGATCCAGGTCAGTCTGTATATGAGGCAGCTGCTACATTATTAGACGAAGCTAAAACGCACTTTGCTACTGCTGGTTCTGGTTCTCCAAATGATTATTTCTACGGAAGAAACTATACCAAATGGACTAGATTGGTAAATACCTTGAAACTTAGATATTTCTTGAATCTTAGATTGACTCAAGAAGGTGCTGCTAAAGCTGGAATCGATGCGTTGAAAGCAGAAAACAACATGCTGAAAGTTGGAGATGACTTCATCTTTAGATTCGGTACTTCTACTGCCAACCCAGATTCTAGACATGGCAACTTTGCTGGAACTTATACTTCTGGTGGTGGTACTTATCACTCTACTTATTACATGTGGCATATGACTGAAGCCAAAGGTTTTGATGATCCAAGAGCTAGATTCTACTGGTATCGTCAAGTTTTGGTGAATTCAACTAACGTGGATGAGATTGAGTGTATTGCTCAAATTGCTCCTCCTCATTACCTAGCTGGTGGATTTGTCTACTGTCTTCCTGGTGAAAGAGGATATTGGGGTAGAGATCACCTAGACCCAGACGGTGTTCCACCAGATGGATTGAAAAGAACAGTATGGGGTATCTATCCTGTAGGTGGAAGATTCGATGATGATTCTGCTACTCCTGTGAATAACCCTACTTTAGGAGCTCAAGGTGAAGGTTTATATCCTATCATGTTAGCTGCATATGTTGACTTTATGCTAGCGGAGGCTGCCTTAGAAATCGATGGCGATGCGGCTGCTGCAAAAGACTACATGCTATCTGCTATTGAGAAGCATATGGATTATGTGACAGGCTTTGCCTTAAGTACTCGTGAAGCTGGTAATATCAACAGTTTCTTTGAGTCACAAGATACTTCTCTAGAGGAGGACATCGAAGCATACCTAGGTTATGTAGGTGCGGAATTTGACAATTCTTCTAACAAGATGTATGTCATTGGACGTGAGTACTGGTTGTCTCTTTTCGGGAATGGTGTAGAAGCTTATAACTTGTATAAGAGAACTGGTGAGCCTGGAAATATGCAACCTGGTCTAGAAGCTAACCCAGGTAATTTCCCAAGATCTTTCTTGTATCCTAACAACTACATGGTTACCAATACAAACGCAACTCAGAAGTCTGGGCTTGATGTTCAAGTATTCTGGGATAATAATCCTGCAGGTAATTCTTGGGTTTACTAACCAAAAAAATTGAGATAATATGAAAATGTTAAAATATACTTTTGGTTTATTGCTTGGTGCCTTAGTATTCCTAAGCTCTTGTAGAGACTTTGTAGAACCAAATATCCCTTATTCGGAATTTGATACTGCGGCTTACTTGAGAACCATTGCGAGAACCAGTACCACTTTCAACTACTTTAGTTTAGGTAGTTCGAAATTCGCCTTAACCCTCGAGGCTGTGGATATAGAGGATGGCGCTACAGTAGAGACTGTAGAAATTAAGGTGCAGCATAGAAGATTGATTCCTGGTGTTGGATTGGAGTATACTCCTTCTGAGCCTGTATTGATCAAGACACTTTCTGCTTCTGATTTTGCTCCAAATACAGAGTCGAGATTCTTAAGAACTTCTTTTGAAATTTCTGCTTCTGAAGCTATCTCCGCTGTGGGCCTTACTCCAGGTGATATCGAAGGTGGTGATGTTTTTGAATTCAGTTTAATCCTGAATGATAATAAAGGAAGATCATTCAATAGAGAGAATGTTTCTGGAAACGTATCTGGTGCTCCATTCTATGATTCACCTTTCCAATATTTTGTTAACGTGATTTGTCCTTCTGACTTAGGAGGTACTTATGAATTCACTGCTACTAATATGGATTCTATCTATGGTTCTTGTCCTGGTACTATTTCTGGTACCACTACATTTACTCCAATTGCTAGTTCTCCAGGAGCCTATTCAATTACTGATGGAACCTTCGGTTTCTGGAATTGCTATGGTGATTCATGGGGAAGTGGTAACGTAAGAATCAATGATGCTTGCGGTAACTTGACTATGACAGGATCTGATAAATATGGTGCTAGCTATTCCATGACTGTACTAAGCAGTACTCCAGAGGAATTAGTATTCACTTGGTTGAACTCTGATGGTGAAACTGGTGAAGTAACACTTAAGGCTCAGGCTGGAAAGCCATTGCCTCCTCTTATGTAATAAGCAGTAAAATCTAACTTATATTAAGCGGTGCTAATTTAGCACCGCTTTTTTTTATGTTTAATTCTGTGCTTTAGATCAATTCATTATTCAGGTTCTCGTGGTCATAATGATTCCGATAGGCTATTATTTTAATAATTAAATGCCTTTTTAGTCCTTTTTGATTGCCATTTGCAAACTGGTTAAGAATTTTTAGTTTACATCAGACTAACGATATTTTTCAAAATCTTCATTGGGGTAATATTAAATCACCAAACAATATTGGGGTATTTTAGGTTAATCTAATGGCATTAACTGCTGAATAGGTTTTGTTTATTCTCTTACAAAATATCCTTCTTAAACGCAGTAGGTCTCTGATTTATAAAGATATTTGGTAATATGAAACATATATTTGTAAATGCAAATATGCAGTTTTTTTATATCAACGTAACCCCATAGTTTTGTGGAGATCTGAATAACCCATCATGGATAAATTTTCATTTATTGCCAACGCTCATGTATCCTATATCGATGAGCTATACGCTTCCTACAAAAGCGAACCTAATTCAATTGACCCTAGCTGGAAAGAGTTTTTCGAAGGTTTTGATTTTGCATTGACGAATTACGATGTTGAATCTTCGGACGCAACCCCTTCTTCTAATGGAAAGCCTCAACCAAAAAATGGTTCATTGGCTACTCCAGGTACCATCATGGACATGGAGCAACTTCCAAAAGAAATAAAGGTGAGAGCCTTGATTCATGCATATCGGTCTAGAGCTCATTTAAGATCCAAAACTAATCCTGTAAGGGAAAGAAGAGATCGAAAAGCACTAATAGATCCGGAATATTTTGGATTGGGAGTAGAGGATATGAATACCGAGTTTCAGGCAGGTAATGAAATTGGTATAGGAAAAGCGAAGCTTTCTACCATCATTGATTCTTTGAAAAAAATATACGAAGGTCCTATTGGGTTTGAATATTTATATATCCGTGATCCTGAAATGCTGGACTGGTTTAAGACTAAGGTTGAAAAAGAAGCTTTGGCCTTCAATCCACAAGTTGAAGAAAAGAAGAGAATTCTTTTTAAACTGAATCAGGCGGTTGTTTTTGAAAACTTCCTTCATACCAAATATTTAGGGCAAAAAAGATTTTCTCTTGAGGGTGGTGAAAGTACTATCCCTTTCTTGGATGCTGTGATTACTACCGCTGCTTCACTTGGAGTTGAAGAAGTGATGATAGGGATGGCTCACCGAGGTAGATTGAACGTGTTGGCTAATATCATGGGTAAAACCTATGAGCAAATTTTTTCAGAGTTTGAGGGCACTGCAAAGCCTGATTTGACGATGGGCGATGGAGACGTGAAATATCACATGGGATACTCTAGTGATATCGTGACTCCGGATTCTAAAAAAGTTCATTTGAAATTAGCTCCTAACCCTTCCCACTTAGAGGCTGTTAACCCTGTGGTAGAAGGATTTATTAGAGCAAAGATTGATACAGAGCATAAGGGGGATAAGACAAAAGCACTTCCAATATTGATCCATGGTGATGCGGCTGTGGCTGGTCAAGGTATTGTGTATGAGGTAACCCAAATGGCCGATCTTAAGGGGTATAATACAGGAGGTACTATCCATTTTGTGATCAATAACCAAGTAGGTTTTACCACGGATTTTGATGATGCCAGATCCTCTATCTATTGTACCGATGTTGCGAAAATCATTGATGCCCCTGTGATCCACGTCAATGGTGATAATGCAGAAGAGGTTGTTTTTGCAGCGAAACTAGCTGCAGAATTCAGACAGAAATTCAGCAGAGATATTTTCGTGGATATGGTGTGTTATAGACGTCATGGACATAATGAGTCTGATGAACCTAAATTTACTCAACCGGAACTTTACAACTTGATCTCTAAACATCCCAACCCGAGAGAGATTTATGTAAAAAGATTGACTGAAAGAGGAGATATTGATGCCAAGATTGCCTCTCAAATGGATGCTGAATTCCGTCAATTGCTTCAGGATAGATTGAATATGGTAAAAGAAAAGCCATTGCCATATCAAGCAACCAAGTTTGAGCAAGAATGGGGTAACTTACGAAGATCAACTCCAGCTGATTTTGATCAATCTCCTGAAACCGGGATTGATGAAGGTACCATTAAGGTAGTGGCAGAAGCCTTGACCACTATTCCTAAAGGATTTAAGCCGATCAAACAGATTGAGGCGCAAATGAAGCAGCGTAAAGATATGTTCTTTAAATCCAAAGAGTTGAATTGGGCTGCGGCAGAATTATTGGCTTATGGTTCCCTACTCACTGAAGGGAAACAAGTAAGAATTACTGGACAGGATTGTCAAAGAGGTACTTTTTCGCATAGACATGCGGTGATTCATGATGCGAACACCAATCAACCTTACAACTCTTTATTAGAGATGAAGGAGAGAAAAGGATTGTTCCAAATTTACAATTCCTTGCTTTCAGAATATGCTGTACTTGGCTTTGAGTATGGCTATGGAATGGCTAACCCTAACTCATTGACTATTTGGGAAGCACAATTTGGAGATTTTGCCAACGGTGCTCAAACAATGATTGACCAGTTTATTTCTTCTGGTGAATCAAAATGGCAGCGAATGAATGGTTTGGTTATGCTACTTCCTCATGGATATGAAGGTCAGGGGCCTGAGCACTCCAATGCCAGACCTGAGCGATTCTTACAGTTGTCTGCCGAATACAACATGGTGGTGGCCAATATCACGGAGCCTTCCAATTTCTTCCATTTGTTGAGAAGACAGCTTGCTTGGGAATTTAGAAAGCCATGTGTGGTTATGTCTCCAAAATCATTGTTGCGTCACCCAAAAGTGGTATCTCCTATTTCTGAGTTTACATCCGGTTCATTCCGTGAAGTAATTAAGGATACAGCAGTGGATGCCAAAAAGGTAAAACGTGTTATTCTTTGCTCTGGAAAAATTTACTATGATTTGGATGAAGCTAGAGAAAAAGAAAAAGTAGAAGATGTTGCGATTGTAAGAATTGAGCAAATTCACCCACTTCCAAAAAAGCAGATTGTAGATGTTTTGGCAGAATATAAAGGAGCTGAGGTAGTATGGGTTCAAGAGGAACCAGAAAACATGGGATACTGGAATTATATCCTAAGATTGCTTTACAAAGAGCTTCCAATGGATGTCATTGCTAGAAAATCATCTGCTTCACCTGCAACAGGTTACAATAAAGTCCATGTGGAAGAACAAAAAACAATTGTTGCTAAAGCTTTAAAACTGAAATAATCCGAAATAATCATATCATTTTGTTCCAACTCTCACTATTGAGATAGTAAGAGTAAAAAAGAAAAACTCATGAGCAAAGAAATTAAAGTGCCTGCAGTAGGCGAATCCATTACCGAGGTTACCGTTGGGCAATGGTTTAAAAATGATGGAGACCAGGTTCAAATGGATGAGATCCTTTGTGAATTGGAATCTGACAAAGCTACTTTTGAACTGCCTGCAGAAGCAACAGGAATATTAAAGATTAATGCACAGGCAGGTGATACCTTAGAAATTGGAGCCGTTATCTGTACGATCGATGAGGAAGGCGTTGCGGCTACTTCCTCTCCTTCAGAAGCACCTAAAAAAGAGGAAACCAAGAGTGCAGGACCTTCCACTACTGGGGAAGTTAAAGAAATGATTGTACCAACAGTAGGAGAATCCATTACAGAGGTAACTCTTGCCAATTGGTTGAAGAATGATGGAGATTATGTTGCCTTAGACGAAATTATTGCTGAGGTAGACTCTGATAAAGCAACGTTTGAATTACCTGCAGAAGCTTCAGGGATTTTAAGACATGTTGCTCAAGAAGGAGATGTGTTGGAAATTGGAGGATTGATCTGCAAGATTGAAGTGACTGAAGGAGCGCCTACAGCAGCAGCAGAATCAAGTGCCCCAGAAAGTGGTTCACCAGCAGCAGTCTCTGGATCTACAAATTATGCAACTGGACATGCTTCACCAGCAGCATCAAAAATATTAGCAGAGAAAGGTATTTCTCCTGAATCTGTATCAGGCACAGGCAAAGACGGTAGAATCACTAAAGAGGATGCCCAATCTGCTCAGAAAGCAGCTCCTGCATCAGCCCCTGCCAAAGCAGCTCCTGCACCAGCGGCAGAAGCACCGGCTCCAGTATTAGGCTCTAGAAATGAAAGAAGAGAAAGAATGTCTTCTCTTCGTAAAACGGTTGCCAAAAGATTGGTTTCCGTGAAAAATGAAACGGCTATGTTGACCACATTTAATGAGGTGAACATGAAGCCGATCATGGATTTGAGAGCTAAGTTCAAAGAACAATTCAAAGAGAAGCATGGAGTAGGTCTTGGATTCATGTCCTTCTTTACCAAAGCAGTCTGTGTAGCTCTTCAAGAATGGCCAGCAGTGAATGCCAAGATTGATGGAAATGAAATGGTCTTTAACGACTACTGTGATATTTCAATCGCAGTTTCTGCTCCAAAAGGATTAGTTGTGCCTGTCATCAGAAACGCTGAGGCAATGAGCTTTGATCAGATTGAAAAAGAAGTGGTGCGATTGGCTGTAAAGGCTAGAGATAACAAGCTTTCTATTGAAGAAATGACTGGAGGTACCTTTACCATCACCAATGGTGGAGTATTTGGATCCATGATGTCTACTCCAATCATCAACGCCCCTCAATCTGCAATTTTGGGAATGCACAATATTGTGCAGAGACCAATGGCGGTAAATGGAGAGGTGAAGATTCTTCCAATGATGTACGTAGCATTATCCTATGATCATAGAATCATCGATGGTCGTGAATCTGTAAGCTTTTTGGTAAGAGTAAAAGAGTTACTGGAGGATCCGACTAGATTGTTGTTTGGAGTTTAAAAAGTATCTAGTCACTAGTACAGCGTATCAAGTATGGGGAAATTCAATAGAGCTCGTTGTTTATTCCCCATCTTGGTACTTAAGTATATAAATTGAATGGAAGTACAGGTCTTGATACTTGCTACTTGCTACTAAAATCTAAAGAAAAATGTACGACGTAATAGTTATCGGTTCCGGACCTGGAGGATATGTAGCGGCAATCCGTTGCGCGCAACTAGGAATGAAAACCGCCTTAATAGAAAAATATTCCACATTAGGAGGTACCTGTTTAAATGTTGGATGTATCCCTTCCAAAGCATTATTGGATTCCTCCGAGCATTATCATAATGCTGCACATACTTTTGAAACCCATGGAATTGGCCTGAGTAATTTGAAAGTTAATTTGAAGCAAATGATCACTCGTAAAAACGATGTGGTGAAGCAAAATACAGACGGTATCCAATACCTGATGAAAAAGAACAAAATTGATGTTCATCAAGGATTGGGCTCTTTTGTCAATTCAACTACCGTCAAAGTAACAAAGGATGATGGTTCTTCTTCTGAAATTGAAGGAAAGAACATTATCATCGCCACTGGCTCGAAGCCATCTTCCTTGCCATTTATCAAATTGGATAAGGATCGGGTAATTACTTCTACGGAGGCATTGAACCTAAAAGAGATTCCAAAGCATTTGGTCGTGATTGGAGGAGGGGTAATCGGTCTTGAGCTCGGATCTGTTTATGCAAGATTGGGTGCTAAAGTTTCAGTGATTGAGTTCATGGATTCTTTGATCCCAACCATGGATAAAACCATGGGTAAAGAACTTCAAAAGTCTTTGAAAAAATTAGGCTTTGAATTCTATCTAAAACATAAAGTAACCTCTGTAGAGAAGAAGGGTAAGGAAGTAACCGTAAAGGCTGATAATGCCAAAGGAGAAACCATTGAAGTGAAAGGTGATTACGTCTTGGTTTCTATTGGAAGAAGGCCTTATACTGAAGGGCTGAATGCAGAAGCAGCTGGAGTGAAGTTGACTGAACGTGGACAAATTGAAGTAAATGATCATTTACAGACCAATGTGCCAAATATTTATGCGATTGGGGATGTGGTAAAAGGAGCGATGCTTGCTCATAAGGCGGAAGAAGAAGGAGTTTTTGTTGCTGAAACTTTGGTAGGCCAAAAACCACATATCAATTATAATTTAATTCCTGGGGTAGTGTATACCTGGCCAGAAGTTGCCGCAGTAGGATATACTGAAGAGCAATTGAAGGAGAAAGGAATTAAATACAAAGTGGGTAAATTCCCTTTTATGGCATCAGGAAGAGCAAGAGCTTCTATGGATACAGATGGCTTGGTGAAAGTTTTGGCGGATGCTGAAACAGATGAAATTCTTGGTGTGCACATGATTGGGCCAAGAACTGCTGATATGATTGCAGAAGCTGTAGTAGCGATGGAGTACCGAGCATCAGCAGAGGATATTGCAAGAATGTCTCACGCACACCCAACCTATACAGAGGCTTTCAAAGAAGCCTGCTTAGCAGCCACTGACAATAGATCGTTACATATTTAAGAACATTAATCTTTACCTAAAAGCCATTCCTAGCTCAAGAGGAATGGCTTTTTTTATTTCAAAATAGGCTCTAATTAACTAGATGAGGTCTTCTTGAATAGCCTCTCTTTTCATTGTGCTTATTTTTTACCTTATTTCGTTTATGAAGTTTAAAGTAGCCATTCTAGGTGCTGGGAATGTGGCTTGGCATTTAGCTCCGGCAATTGAAGATGCAGGACATGAAGTGACAGAGGTGTATGCGAGGGATCTATCAAGTGCCAGAAAAATAACGGAAAGGGTATATGCTGCAGAGCCAAAAGATGAACTGGATTTTTCTGATTCTGAGGCAGAGATTTTTATTTTGGCAGTAAGTGATCAGGCAATACCTGAATTGGCAGATTCAGTGATTTTACCTGAAGGAAGTATTTTGGTACATACCTCAGGGGCTATGTCTTTGGATATTTTAGGCTATAGTTCTGCAACTTACACAGGGATTTTTTATCCATTACAATCATTTACCAAATCCAGAAAAATGGAATTTGAAGATGTAGCATTTTTGCTGGAATCTGATGATGAAGAATCGCTTCAAAAGCTTCGGAAGTTGGCAAAAAGCTTGAAATCCCAATATTACAATGTCAGATCCAAGGATCGGTTAGCCATTCATATCGCAGCTGTTTTTGCAAGCAATTTCACCAATCATATGATTCGAATGAGTGAGGAAATCATGCGAAGACAGGGCTTAGACTTTGAAATGTTGAAACCATTGATTATTGAACAAATATCCAAAGCATTACAAATTGGAGCTAAAAATGCCCAGACTGGACCAGCTAGTAGGGAAGATTATGAGACCCTGGAAAACCATCATAGATTTTTGGACTACAATGAGTCATTTGCTGAAATCTATAGACTGATTTCCCAGGATATCATTGATAGTTAATGATTCCAAGAACCAAATTTACCATTTCGGTAATCTTCATAGGCTTGGTGGATCTCCTCCTCAGTATTCATGACAAATGGACCCTGGGCTACCATTGGTTCATTAAAAGGTTGGGCGTGACCCAAAATTAAAATGGCGTCGGAAGATGCTGTGACTTCTAAATCCACTTCCCCGGATTCAAATTCCACCAAGTTTCTAAACGGTACAGATTGTCCATTTACTTTCAATTCTCCTCTAACAATGTAGAAAAAGATGTTATCTGATGCAGGGATTTGTTTTTTGAAGGTCCCTCCTTCTTTGATATAAATAGTGCTCATGGTAAGCGGAAAAGATTCTTTAAAGGCTCCTTTTACCCCATTCCACTCTCCGAAAAGCTGTTGAACCGTTACTTTCCCTTCATCCAATGTAAAGCTGGGGATTTCCTCTTTTTGGAGTCCAACATACAAGGGGTCCGTCATTTTTAATTTAGCAGGTAAATTCAACCAGAGTTGGAGGATCTCTAAATCGCCTCCATTTTTCTTGAATTCTGAACTGCTGACTTCTGAGTGAATTAACCCGCTGCCTGCAGTCATGTATTGTACTCCACCAGGACCTATGACGGATTCATGTCCAGAGGAATCCAAATGCATGATGTCACCTTCCAAAATAAAAGTAACCGTTTCCATTCCTCGATGCGGGTGTGGACCAAAAGGTAACCCATTATTGGGAGCAGGGTAGGTTTGGAAACCATGATGGTTCAAAAAAATAAACGGATCAATTTGTTGAAGCTGCCGAGTAGGCATTGGACTATAGGTAATAAGGTCCGCTATGGGTCTATATTCACCGGGATGTATTTTCTTGATTTGAGACATGATGAAAATTTTTGATGTATATACATTAAATGAATTTAAGATGAAAAAAGTTTAGCGTTTGATCATTTTATTGAAGCTGTTTATCCAAGGCTAAAATTGTTTTTAATAACACATTGGCTCCATTGGCAATATCTTCCGGGGAGGAATACTCTTGAGGTGAATGACTGATCCCATCTTTGCTAGGAATAAAAATCATCCCTATTGGTGCAATTCGGGCCATTTCTTGAGCATCATGGCCTGCGCCGCTGGGTAAATGCATGCTGCTTAGGCCTAATTCCTTAGCAGATGATTCTATGACTTTTTGAATTTCCGGATTGGCCAAAGCGGGTTTACTGGCCACTTCGATATGGTGCACACTGACTTCCGTACCACTTTCTTTTGCTAGCAGCTGAGCTTTCTCTTCAATAGCCTGATACACCTGATGGATTTTTTCTGAAGACAAGTCACGGATTTCTACATTCAATTTCACCTCTCCAGGAATTACATTTCCAGCTCCAGGAAAAGCTTCGATTTTTCCTACCGTGGCGACTTGTGCTCCATCGTAGGAATTGACAATTTCATTTACAGCAAGAACTAACCTTGCTGCTGGGAGCATGGGGTCCTTTCTCATATTCATTGGTGTGGTTCCCGCATGGTTTGCAAATCCCTTAAAAGTAAATTCATACCACTCAATCGCGACTATTCCTTCTACCACCCCAATGTCTATTCCCTCTCGATCCAAATTGCCTCCCTGTTCGATGTGTAATTCTAAAAATGCGGCGAGATCTCCTTTGTTTCTTTTGAGCTCCATGATTCGATCTGGGTGGCCTCCAACTGCTTTGATGCCTTCATACTGAGTCAAGCCACTGGAACTTTTGACCTGTAAAGCTTCTGTACTTAATTGGCCAACTAAAGCTCGGCTGCCTACTACGCCTCCTTCTTCATTGGTGAAAAGAATCACTTCAAGCGGGTGGTCGGTATTTACTTGGTTCTCAAAAAGTGTTTGTACTACTTCTATGGCACTCAAGGAACCCACAGGGCCATCGTAATCACCTCCATTAGGGACTTCATCTAAGTGTGATCCAAATGCAATAGGCTTCAGGTCGGGCTTTTTCCCCGCCTTTTTTCCGATCAGATTTCCCGCATAATCCACACTGACGTCCAATCCTGCCTGAAGCATCAATTCTTTGACATAGGCTCTAGCTGCAATATCATGTTTACTGTATGCTACACGATCAGAACCCCCAGCTTGGTTCTTGCCGTAGGTAGCAAGTTGTTGGATCGAATTGGAAAGTCGTTCCTGATTTACTTTTAGATCGGATTGGGCTCGGGTCATTCCGATTGTGATCAGAAAGAGAAAAGGTAGGATGATCTTTTTCATAGGTGATGTACTGAGGTAATTGTTTGGAGTAAAAAGTTACGTGTTTCTATGGATAAGGTAATAAAAAAACCTCTCCAGTAATGAAGAGGTTTTTCCAATTGGTTTATCAATTTGAGAGTTGATTATTTTAACCAAGCAAGTTGGATTTCATCAGGAGCTTTCATTCGATCAGCTACCCTCATGTATCTTTCTGCTAGTTTGGAAAGGTATATTTGTGCTTTGGATGCAGCATCATTCAAGCCGGTCAAGTTTTCTATTTTCCAAAGTTTGACCAAGTGATCGATGATTCTGGCATAATCCCACCCGGTATAGATTCCCACTTTTTGTGTGATTTCAGAAAATCTGGTGTAAATAGATGGATTAGGGCCACCTTCTCCCATCAACACGGCTGGCATAACAATTTGCTTTTTCATCATTTTCTCAAAAGCAAGAATGGCTCCGTTAGGGTCGATTTCAAAAATGCTTGACATGAATGATTTATAAGCTTTTTCATGTCTCGCTTCATCACCAGCGATCGTCTTACAGATTCTGGAAAGGACTGGGTCTCCAGCTTTGTCTGCAAGTTTACCTGTATTTACGTGAGATATTTTTGTAGCTCTTTCCTGGAAAGAGGTATAAATCATGGCCTGATAAGGGTCACTTTCCGACTTCGGGTCAAAACCATTAGTCAATAATCTATGGATCGTGATCTCTACTGCTTTCATGTCCACACGACCTGTCATATACAAGTATTTATTCAACAGATCTCCGTGTCTATTTTCTTCTGCAGTCCAAGCTTTTGACCATCTTACCCAACCAGAAGGGGAAAGTAGGCTTCTATCTTCATTGATACCTTCTAGTAAATTAAAATAGGTTTGATAGGAAGGTAGAGCTTCCTCAGTGATCATATTTCCTACCAAAGAGGTCAGAACTGTATCAGGGATTCCTTCCGCTCGTTTTTGTAATGCTTTGATTTCGTCGTGGATATCTGGATTACCAAAATCAGGCAAAAAGTCAGAGGGCTGCCAGCAGGTTTCCGGGTCTACCAAAATATTTTCAACGGCTTCTCCCACTTGGCCATCTAATTGGGAGATGACCTCCATGTTTTTCTCCAGCTCGTAATCTATTGGTTTTACATTTTTCATAATAATACTTCTTAGGGTGAAGTGATTGATTCGGTTTTTAGACAGTATCTAGTAAAAGACACTTATTTTATCTAACGTATAAATCTTCCACAAGATACGGACAAAAAACCAGATAAGGAGATTTCAAACTTGACATACGATTAGTTTCTTAATTGACAGATACAAAAAAGGGGCTGTTTCAATAATCGTATTGTCACATTGAGCAGTGTCAAAATGTGAAAACATCAATTAGGATACAACCTCTTTCTAAATTTGGAATACCTTTTAATAATCTAATTTATAGGCAACTACTTTATTTTTAAAGAAAGTTGGAACTAAAATTAAATTCTCCTCGGGAATAAAACCAATATCTGCTGTGTTGGATTCTATATCTTTTGTATCCAAAAGAAGAGTTTCCCCATCTCCACTCACAAAATAGATTTCCCCTACCCATCTTGAGGCAACATAATTCCCCTCACCCAAGATGATCAAACCGTCTCCTCCAGTGACAGTTCCATTGATGATTTCAGAACCTCCATCTGGTAAAAATCTTTTCAATCCTGACTCATCCAAACCATAAATATCACCATTCGAATCAACCGCTACTCCGTTCAAGGAGGCGTTTCCTTCTGAAATAGTAGTGACAGTACCTTCATCCAAAACGTGTAACAACCCTTTGTTCATTCCTGAGAAATAAATTTTGCCTTCGTATTGAGCCACATCATTTAAGAATTCAGCTCCTTCTACTGGGTATTTATTTGAGATTGTAGCAGATTCTATGTCAATCTCCACCAATTGATCTATATCTGTGACATAAAGCTTTCCATCTGATATAGCCATTCCTTTTGGGGCATTTAAGCCAGTTACCCAATCTTGAGTGACGATGGTTCCATTTTTATCAATGATGGAGATTGAGCCTTTTCCATCCTTATCCGTAGGAGTTCCTTCAATATTGGAAACATATATTTTGCCTGTAGAAGAGTCGTATAAAACAGATTCACATGTAATAAGAGTTTCTGGTGTCTCCCAAACCATTGTGAGTGTGGGAGTTTTGGCATCTTCCACTACCATTGCTTCAGATTCGTTGGATTCTTCTGTTTTTTGGGGACTACATTGAGTAAGAAGTAAAGTAGCTCCCAAGCCGTAAAGACATGTTTTTAATACACTTTTCATATTCTATTAATTTTTAGTGATTGTCCAATTTTGTTGATTAAAATTGGCAGGTGCAGAGGCCTTGAAACGGTCCTCGATTTTATCCAAGTACATCGTGTTGTATCGGAGTCTGGAAATGTAATTTGGGAGGGTAGGATCTCCATTCCAACAATGCTCAGCACGATCTCCATAGGCCACTTCCCCATTATAGTAAGGATTTTGGGTTTGTTCCAAAAACTCTTCCGTGAGGTATACCGCATTGTTTAAATAGTAATTATCCATATCTCCACAATAAATATTTACTTTCCCTTCTAATTTTGGACCTAAGGTTTCCCAGTCTCTTTCCATGATATAACGAAGGTCGTAATTCTCTTTCCAATATTCAGCAACCTGGGGATCAATTTCACCCGATTTTTTATCCCAAATTGGTTTGGGGTAGCCATCTTCTCCTACAGGGGAATATACTGCCTGCCAAATATCAAATTGCTCCCCTGATCTAGTTTGTACCCCGCCAATCGCTAATTCTCTATGGTTCATATCTTTCACCATGGAAGAAACATGACCTAGGTAATCCCGATGGCCAGGACGCAAAATCTTTTTAAAGTCCCCATCCTGATAATAGGCATTTTGGTCCTCATAAAGATTAATGGTAGTAAAAGCCCTAAAATCAATCGGGTCAGGACAGGCTGCGAAGCAACCATTGTATTCATCTGGATAAAATACCTGAGCAGCTAAAGCTTCCCAACCACCTGTGGACCCTCCATATAAAAATCTGGCCCAACCTTCTCCAATTCCCCTAAATTCTTTTTCTATATAGGGGATAAGTTCATAAGTAATGGCATCACCATAAGGTCCTATATTCTCGGAGTTTACGGCATAGCTGTCATCGTAAAATGGATTGGCGTGCTGAATCTCAATTATAATAAACCGTTTGAAGTCAGGTGAAACCCATTTTTGGTAAAAATCATAGGCTTCTTGTTGTTGAATTTTCTCATATCCATAAATTCCAAAACGAGCAGAATAATCGTCTTCACTTAAATTTGGGTCTGGTGGACTGGTACGAAATCCCCCAAAATCACTAGGGAAATGCCCATGGAATACCATCAAAGGATAATATTGATTGGGATGATCATCAAAACCCTCAGGTAATAAGACATGAGCACCTAAAAACATGTCTCTTCCCCAAAACTCAGACAAGAGTTCGGATTTCATCTTGATATGCTTGATGTATTTAGTGTCCTCTGGTTCTACTACTGGAGGAATTTCTTGATCTATAATAAGCTGAAAGTCGCTCCCTTTTTTCCAATCAATGGAGAGGGGTAATGAATAGATGTTTCCTGGAGTGCTTGCCCATTTTCTACCTTCTCCTTGGTCCATGGCAAGTTTCACTTGGTGGCCATCTGCCCTCTCGAAAGTTTCGTACTTGATAAAGAATGCCTGTACCAAATAGTTCCCTTCCTTTAAATTAGAAAGTTGTTCTATTGGGTATCCAAAACTATCCATTTTGAACTCAATGACAGACCCGGGTTCAAACGACTCTACATCCATTCCGAAAACTTGGGCAGTATTCACGTTGTCAGAAAGAGAAAAGCGGGGCTCTCTTGACTGGTCTTTTGAGAAAAATAAGAGTAATCGCCCATCAGAAATATACTGACCCAGTTCAGAAGCTATTTCAATTTTTATTTCAGGTAAATCATCATTGCTACTACAAGAGGATAGCAGCGCTGAGAATAAGATTAAATAGATGAGTTTTTTCATTTGATGGTGGTTTTTCTATTAAAAGTTAACGATTAACTGTTAGATGAAGCAATTCAAGGGTGAAAAATGAAAAGATATGACTTCCTAGATGGATGAAATGGCCTTTAGTGGAATTTTTTGAAAGGAGTCATAAAAACAAAGTATCTTTCTTTCTTTAATAACTACCAACCAATATGAAGAAAAGCTATTCCCTATTATTAATTGGCTTAATGGCTTGGGCTTGCCAGCCAAAAGAAGCAGCAGTAGATTACACCAGTATGAGTGATGAAGAGCGACTGAAAGTCGCTACAGAAATTGCACATAAAACGATCATGGTAGACGGGCATGTCGATTTGCCTTATCGAATGAAAGTTGGCGGATTTACCTTACAAAGAGAAATTCTTGATGTTTCCGTAAGAACAGATGGCGGGAATTTTGACTACCCCAGAACCAAAGAAGGAGGGTTAGATGCTCCCTTTATGTCTATCTATATCCCAGCAGGAAATCAACAAATCCCTGGAGCCTCCAAAGCATTGGCGGATTCCCTGATTCTTATGACCGAAAGGCTGACAGAGACTTTTCCTGACAAGTTTGCCATGGCTTATAGTCCAGCAGACATCGAGGCCAACTTTGCTTCGGGTAAAATTTCTCTTCCTATGGGAATGGAAAATGGAGCAGGATTGGAAGATGATATTGCCAATGTTGAATATTTTCACAAAAGAGGGATTCGATACATCACACTAACCCATGGAAAGGCAAACCTTATTGGAGATAGTAGTTATGATACAGTAAGGCTTTATAATGGTCTTAGCGAATATGGGAAACAAGTGGTTCAAGAAATGAACCGAGTAGGTATTATGGTAGATGTTTCTCACGTTTCTGATGAAACATTTTTGGATGCTTTGGAAGTGACAAAAGTACCGGTTATAGCTTCTCATTCCTCAGTAAGAAAATTTACTCCTGGATTTGAGAGAAATATGAGTGATGAACTGATCCAAGCCATGGCCAAGAATGGTGGAGTGATGATGATCAATTTTGGGGGAAGTTTCATTGACTCCGCATATGCAGCTGGGTCTGCTAAAGTGCGAGAGCATATTGTCAACTGGCTTGCTGAGAATAACCTAAGTAGAAGCGATTCAGCCGCTCAAGCTTATATCACCCAATATACTGCTGCAAATAACCCTTTTCCAACTGTACAGAAAGTTGCCGATCATATTGACCATGTAGTAGCCTTGGTAGGTATTGACTATGTGGGGCTTGGTTCTGATTTTGATGGAGTGGGAGATTCCTTGCCTACCGGACTGAAAGATGTTTCCATGTATCCTAATCTGATAGCTGAACTTTTGAAAAGAGGTTATTCAGAAGAGGATATCGAGAAAATATGTTCGGGGAATATTTTTAGGGTTTGGAGGGCAGTGGAGGAATATGCTCAAAATCAATAAGGTTAGAATTTAATAAAAAGGCATTTCGTTTTATGAAATGCCTTTTTATTAGTATAATTATTCACCAATTCTAACAAATTTTATATGAAGTTTTTATTTACATCTCTGCTTATTCTTTTGATTTGTATTCAAGGATTTTCACAAACTCAGGGAGCCCAGAGTATATTTTCTACGGGTGTGAGTGGTTGTTATTCTGATTATTATATTACTTTCCATGATCGAGGAGCCTATGAAATTCCTGATGGAGAGCATGAAGCGGTTTTGGTGGTCATAAACCAAGGGAAAAGTGAATGCTATATGGCTAAGGCCAATGTGAAAAATGGTCAGTTAGTTTCACCTACCACGATCCAAAAAGCGGATGGGACATACATCCCAGTAGCCAGGATGTTTAAGGCTTTGGACCAAGACTGGTTGGAAGAGCAGGATTTGGAAACTCTATACACTATCACTGATGGAATGAGTAATGTTTTTCAGACTCAAGAAAAATATCATGTTCGTTTATTTTTTCACACATTTATCCATCCGGATCATGGGGGTAATAAAAAAGCTCCACCGGCTAGTGTCTTATTGAAATCCGATGGAATGTAAGAAAGAAAACCTCTAGAAATAAAATCCCCCCAAAAGTATCATCTTTTTTGGGGGATTTTTTTTGAGTTTATATATTCTACTACATCTTTAATTGTATTTTTTAAAGATAATTATTTACCTATTTTTCAGTGAATTAAGAGTATTTTACTAAATTGGATATAAATATTTTTTTATGAACCCAAATAGCTTTTCATCGTCTCGATTAACGGCGAAAATCCCCATGCTTTCTTTGTTAGGTCTCTTGTTGGTTTTTGGCTGTCAGCCTTCATTACCAGAGGAGGTGGAGTTGGCATATGAGACTTTACCAGAAAAAATAGATTATAATTTCCATGTTAAACCAATTTTGGCTGACCGTTGCTATGCTTGCCATGGTCCAGACGAAGGATCCAGGAAAGCGGGATTGAGATTGGATATTGAGGAAAATGCGTTTATGAAGTTGTCCTCTGGAAATACGGCATTTTCAAAAGGAAGTCTAGGAGGTAGTGAAGTGTATCACCGGATTATTAGTCTAAATCCTGAGACTGTTATGCCTCCGCCAGAATCGAATCTCACTCTTACTCCGGCCGAAATTGCGACCATTGCCAAATGGGTGGAGCAAGGAGCTGAATGGAAAGAGCATTGGTCTTTTTTGAAAGTGGAATCTCCTGCGATTCCTGAAGTTAAAGAGGACTGGAAAAGGAATAATGAGATTGATTATTTTGTTCAAGCTGAATTGGGAAGACAAGGACTTTCTCCTAACCCTCAAGCAGACAAAGAAAGACTTTTGAGAAGAGTGACGATGGATTTGACAGGACTTCCACCTACCATCCAACAGATTGATGATTTTTTAAATGACAACTCTGAACGTGCTTATGAGAAGGTAGTGGATCGACTGCTTGCATCCCAAGAGCATGCGGAACGGTTGACCATGGAATGGCTGGATATAGCCAGATATGCCGATTCTCATGGAGTTTCATTTGATGGTTATAGGGAGGTTTGGCCTTACCGGGATTGGGTGATTAATGCCTTTAAAAATAATATTCCTATCAGTGACTTTATTACCAAACAAGTTGCTGGAGACTTACTTCCAAATGGAACTACTGAAGATAAATTGGCTACGGCATTTTATAGGCTCAATCCCATGGAGGCTTCAGCAGGTTCAATCCAAGAAGAATACAGAGTAGAATATGTGGCTGAAAGAACCGCGACAACTGGTACAGCTTTTCTGGGCCTTACCATTGGATGTGCCAGATGTCATGACCACAAATTTGATCCAATCAGTCAAAAGAATTTTTTCCAACTATCTGCATTTTTCAACAGCATAGACGAATTTGGATTGGGCCCAACCGATTTGAATAGAGCTCCCACCTTGATGCTTTTTAAGGATCATCAAAGGAAAAGTTTGGACTCCTTGGATCAATTAATTCTTCAAAAAGAAAAGGTTTTAAAAGAATATCAAGTGAATGAAATCAAGGATTATGTGGCGACAATATCTCCCGATAAGTTACTTCCAAAAGAAATTGCTTCATATTCGTTTGAATCTTATGAAAAGATAAAAAAGGAAAAGAAAAGAAGAAACCCATTTGCTGAGGAAGAAGCAGAGGAGTACAAGACTAAAACCGCAAAGGAAAAAGCTAAAATTGATTCCCTGAAAAAGGCTAACAAAAAAAAGAAAAAAGAATACGAGGAAATCTTGATCCTTGATAATAATAAAAATGCTGAGGCAACGCTAGGTGTAGAATTGGTGAATGGCTGGAAAGGGAAAGGGTTATTATTTGATGATGATTATGATTATGTCAATTTGAATAAGGTTGGCTTTTTTGATCAATATGATTCATACTCTGCAAGTGTTTGGATTAAACCTCAAGAAAATGAAAAGAGGCATATTCAAAACATCATTGGAAACAGTAATAATTTCTTAGGATTTTACCGAGGATGGGAAATGTTTTTGGATTCCGCAAACCATCTATCTGTACGCCTCATTCATAGACTTCCCGATGATTATCTGGAAGTGAAAACGGAGGAGCCTGTGAAATTTGAGACATGGACTCAAGTAGGGTTTTCCTATGATGGAACTGGGAAAGCAGCAGGTCTTGCACTTTATATGGATGGCGAGAGTCAGCAAGTAAGAGTTGTTTCAGATCAACTTTCACGGAGTATTTTACCTATTGATGAATACACGGCCAAAATTGATACCCTGCCAGTTCGATTAGGAAAAAGCTATCGTCTTTTTTCCTTTGATCCTGGTATTTATAAAGGATACATGGATGAGGTAAAACTCTTTGATCGGGAACTTACTAGTTTGGAAATGGCAAGCTTAGTAGGAAATTCTTCCATTCAATTGTCTTCTGAAAATTCTAAGGAATATCTATTAGCAAAGGAGCAAAAAGCCATTCAACTCAGGAATGATATTCGCTCTCTAAGAAAAGCGAAATTGGAGATTTTGGAATCGACCCAGGAAGTGATGGTAATGGAAGATATGCCTGAACCCAGGCCTACCTTCTTGTTGAAGAGAGGAGTTTATAATGATTATGGAGAAAAAGTTTTACCAAGTACTCCGGAAAATGTCCTTCCTTTTCCTGAAGATTATCCTCAAAATAGGTTAGGGTTGGCAAAATGGATCATAAATCCTGACAATCCTCTGCCATCAAGGGTAATCATTAATAGGTATTGGCAAATGATCTTTGGAACAGGAATCGTTAAGACTTCTGGAGATTTTGGGATTCAGGGAGACCTGCCTACTCATCCTGAATTATTGGATTGGTTGGCGTATGAGTTTATGGATAGTGGTTGGGATTTGAGGGGTATGCTGAAATTGATGGTGATGTCCGCTACCTACCAACAATCTTCTTTTACTGATCCTGAGAAGTACGAGGCTGATCCTGAAAATAAATATTATGCCAGGTCAAGTAGTTATAGACTTCCCGCAGAATTTATCCGAGATAATGCCTTGGCATCCAGTGGTATTTTAGATAAAAAAATCGGAGGGCCAAGTGTAAAGCCGTATCAACCAGAAGGATTATGGGAAGAATTGGGGGATTTCTCATTCAAGTTACATAAATACAAACAGGATACAGGAAGTAACCTCCATCGGAGAAGTCTCTACACATTTACGAGAAGATTTTCTCCTGCACCCTACATGGTCACCTTCGATGCATCCAACAGGGAGATTTGTATTACGAAAAGAGTTAATACAAATACCCCACTTCAAGCGCTTAATTTGTTGAATGGACCTCAGTTTATAGAAGCTTCCAGGTTTATGTCTGAACGGGTAATCAAAGAGGAAGAGACTTTGGAAGATAGACTTAAACTGAGTTTTCGACTGGCTACAGGAGTTACTCCAAATGAGAAATTACTGGCTACCCTAAAAGAATATTATGAAAGTGCCTATTCGCATTTTCAGGAAAATCCTCTATCAGCTGATTCTTTATTGGCTGTGGGAGAATTGCCAAGAGATTTAGCGCTGGACAAAACGCAAACTGCTGCTTTGACCTTAGTGGCAAATTCAATTTTAAATTTTGATGAAACCTATATGAAAAGGTAACCATGGGACACAATCATATACATATACCTTTAACTAGGAGAGAGTTTTTGACAAAAACATCTTTGGGGATGGGAGCTGTTTCGCTCGCCTCCTTATTGAATCCTACCTCGCTTTTCGCATTTGGAAATAAACCTCATTTCGTCCCAAAAGCTAAAAGAATCATATACCTCTACATGGCAGGGGCCCCTTCCCAATTGGACTTATTTGATTACAAGCCTCAGTTGGTTAAAATGAATGGAGAAAATCTGCCTTCAAGCGTATTTGGAGATCGATTGACGGGAACAGCAGCTACCCAGAATTCTTTCCCCATGGTTGGGACACGTTGGAATTTTAAGCAGCATGGAGAAAGTGGGATGTGGATGAGTGATTTGCTTCCGAACATGTCAAAAATCACTGATGAGTTGTGTAAAATTCAGTCCATGCATACGGCCTCTGTTCAACATGAACCTGCGCAGATGTTTACTAATACTGGATCTGAACTACCTGGAAGACCTTCTTTTGGGTCTTGGATCAGTTATGGTTTAGGTTCTGATAATGAGAATTTACCTGCGTTTATTGTCTTGAAAACCGAAGGGTTGGAAGGTGGCTTTGCAGGATTATATTCCAGCGCATTTTTGCCGGCTGAGCACCAAGGAGTGCGGTTTCGTGGAGGAAAAGACCCTGTTTTGTATTTGACGAACCCTCCTGGGGTCACAGAAGCAGCAAGGAGAGAACAGCTGGACTATTTGAAAAAAATGCAGGAAGGTGCTTTTGAATTTTGGGAAGACCCATCTATCAAGGCAAAAATGGCTCAATATGAAATGGCTTTTAGAATGCAGACTTCTGTTCCGGAAGTGGTAGATACCAAAGGTGAGCCAGATTATATTTATGAGCAATACGGGGAGGATAGCAAAAAGTCGGGGACCTTTGCCAGTAATTGTTTGTTGGCAAGGAGATTAGCGGAACGAGGGGTGAAATTTATTCAAGTATACCATGGGGGTTGGGACCATCATAATGATTTGCCTAAAAGTATTGCGAAGCGTGCCAAAGAGGTAGACAAAGCGAGTGCCGCCTTAATTATGGACTTAAAACAAAGAGGTTTATTGGAAGATACTTTGGTGGTGTGGGGAGGAGAATTTGGTAGGACCTGTTTTTCGCAAGGAGAGCTGACCAAGGATAATTTTGGAAGGGATCACCATCCAGACGCCTATACCATGCTTTTGGCTGGAGCAGGAGTGAAAAAGGGGGTGACTTATGGAAGAACAGATGACTTCGGCTACCATGTGGTAGAAAACCCTGTACATGTCCACGACCTCAATGCGACTTTACTTCATTTAATGGGATTGGATCACGAGCGGTTGACTTATAAATTCCAAGGTAGAAGATTCAGATTAACTGATGTGGAAGGGAATGTTGTCAGGGATATTTTAAGCTAAATTTTCAATTAACCTTTCTACAGGCTTGGTTCCCCGCTGCATCAGTGGCGCAAATTTCTATAGGTTTGTCGGATTCTAATTCTGAGAGGTCGGCAACCCATAAATATTCTCCATACCAAGTCATCGAAACTTTATTTGTGTCTGAGATCACTACCACCTCTCTCCAGTCCTGCGGCATGCTAGGACTTTTATTGTCGGTTATTCGAGCAAAGACTTTTCTTGTTCCTACAGCTGAGGTTGTCTGTGCAACATGAGAAATAATAGGCGGAGCTACATCTGCTTGGATTTTTTTGCCAATATAGATTCGTTCTTCTATGGATTCTTCCCCCTCTCCTTGTCCCATAATAATATCCATTCGATGGTCATTGTTGAGATCAGCGAAGACTAAGGAAAGTGTATGAGGGGTGGGATCTCCAGAGAGAATGCTTTCTTGAAGTTTAAATTTTCCAGTTCCATCATTGATCAACAATCGGTCTTCTCCGGTGAGCGAACTAAGGATAAAATCAGGGTCACCATCGGAATCATAATCCAAAAATGCGACATTGTTATCGTCCTCCCCTGGATTGTCTTGGTCCAGCCAAAGCCGAGAGGTAGCATCAAGGAATCGCTTAGCACTGTCATTTAGAAAAATATGCTCACGTCTGGACCAAGATTTTCCATCCACAATTTCCCCATCGTTAACAGTGACTAGGTCCAGGAATCCATCTTGATTGATATCTGCAATTTCAAATTCATAATTATTGGTATATGCGGGTAATATCCTTTTGTCATTGAAATGCCCTTTTCCATTATTTTCAAAAATTCGACTGGTACCACAACGTTTACATGATATGGCAATATCTAAGTCAAAATCATTATCGAAATCAAAGAATTCCAAGTCCCAGGAGAATTGGATTAGAATGTCTGGCATTTGGGAATCTGTAACATCTTCAAATTTTCCAAATCCGTCATTAAGCCATAATAGAGTTTTGCCTCCTTCATTATTCATATTGGAGCCGGGACCCCAATCAGATAAAATTACATCAAGGTCTCCATCTCCATCTACGTCTCCAAATTCCAAATCTCCTACACTTGCCTCCAAATTGGGAAGGTGGGTATCCGTAACTCTGAGAAATGAACCATTTTGCTGCCCAAGGTATAATTCACTTTGGGTTTGAAAAGTGTTTCCTACTAATAAATCTGTAAAACCATCTTGGTTTAAATCACTGGCTTTAATCACTCTAGCATAGAATTTATCCTCACCAAAGACTTGTTTGGTGATTTCTAGAAATGGCGTGTTTGCACCTTGGTTTATAAATACCCTGCTAGACTCTAACGTGCCCGGCTTAGAATAATCTCCCCCATTCGCGAAAATCAGATCTACCTTACCATCCTGATTGAGGTCTGCTGCTTCGACGCGATTTGTCCATTCTGCTGTTTTGGGTAAGTAGATATCCGTTTGGTCTTCCCATAGATAATCAGTTGAGTTATTCGGAGTGAGCTTTTCCTTTGGCTTATTGCATGAGAATAGAAAACAAAAAATAGAGCCAAGAAGAATGAATGATTTGAAAAAATTGATCATTGGGAATAACATTATCCAAATTTAATTTAATCTACAAGAATTTGTATTACATAAATGTAAGGTACAAATGTTATCTTTAAATAAGTCAATTTTAAATGTATGTTGAATATCTTTTTGCAATCAGATTCCACCTTATTTTTTGGGCGTTTTCATTCATTAATAGTCCATCTTCCTATTGGCTTTATTCTCCTGGGAGTAGCAGTCTTTCTTTTGTCACTTTTTAAGAAGTTTCGTTTCTTATTGACTTCCCTTCCTTTGATCCTACTATTGAGTGCTATTAGTGCAATTTTAGCAGTGGTGTTCGGTTTTTTTCTTGCCACTGAAGGAGGGTATCCCGAAGAAACCCTATCCTGGCATAGGTGGATGGGAATTGTCGTTGCCCTACTTTCTGTTGCTTCATTGCTATTGATCTTAGGATTTTTCGATAAAAGTTCATCTGGGATACTGCTTAGGGAGCGATTGAATATCCGTTTTCTTGATTCAGAAATTAATAAACAGAAAAAAAAGCTTGGGTTTTGTTTGGGGATGTTGGCCATCAGCATTTCTGTTACAGGACATTTGGGAGGGAATCTCACACATGGTGAAGGATACCTTTTTGATTATGCCCCTTCCTTTATTCAGGAATTAGTTTCCAATGCTGAATCAGAGAAAGGCAACTTTTCCTTTCCTGAGGATGCAGATTCTACTTTGGTATTTGAACATATAATCCAGCCAGCATTAATTCAAAAATGTGCCTCCTGTCACCAGGGGGAATCAAAAAAAGGAGGGTTGAGTATTATGACATTAAAGGATTTGAAGGTAGGGGGAGAGACAGGTCCTGCGATTGAGGAAGGCTCTTTATCGACCAGTGAATTGTATCAGCGGGTGACATTGAATCCTGAAAGTAAAAAGTTTATGCCCCCCAAAGGCGCGGGACTTTCTTATGGAGAAATAACCCTGCTGAAGTATTGGATTGAAAATGGAATTGATCAACAATTAAGTGTGACGAGTGAAGAGATTCCTAAAGAAATCAAAGAATTGATCGAAAGTACCTATGGGCTTTCTACTAGAAAAAAGGCTCATTATGAAAAAGTAAAAGTAGCAGCTGTTCCTGAAACAACTTTGAATGAGATCAGGGGGAAAGGGTTTAGAATTGCTACGTTATCTGAAGAAAATAATTTTTTGGAGGTAGTCGCAATCGGGAAGTTGAAAAGTGAAAATATTGAGGCATTAAAAGAGATTGGAGAGCAAATCACTTGGCTTGACTTGGGTGAGTCAGATATCAAAGATGAATCCTTAGGGATCATTGCAGAATTCCAGAATCTCACAAAATTATTGTTGGATAATAATCCCATCACGGATAAAGGTGCCTCAGCTTTGGGGAAGTTGAATAACTTAGAAACTGTCAACCTTTATAACACCTCTGTAGGGGATTCTACACTTAATTCGCTTGCTCAAATTAAGAGCTTGCAAAGTGTGTATGTCTGGAATACAAAAGTCAGCAAGGAATTAGCTAGACAGTTGGAAGAAGAGCACCCTAACTTAGCTATTGATATTGGAGACTTGGCCGAAGTCAAGGAGCAAAAGTAGGTAGTAAGGATCTGTTATCTTAACTTTCTTTTTTAAGAGTCTAGAATATTTTACTGTCAAAAAATCCGATTTTTTGAATAAAAAGCATATTTATCGGTCATAATGACTTGAAAATGCACTTGGAGTTGGATTTGCTAAATAAAAAATGTGTTACATCCGGGAAAGGAGAAATGTGAGAAATTCCTGA
This sequence comes from Algoriphagus halophilus, assembly GCF_900129785.1. Lineage (NCBI taxonomy): Bacteria > Pseudomonadati > Bacteroidota > Cytophagia > Cytophagales > Cyclobacteriaceae > Algoriphagus > Algoriphagus halophilus. The sequence continues at coordinate 136,548 of NZ_FSRC01000002.1, read as the reverse complement.
TGTACTCATTCAAATTAGAAACATAAAAAAACCAACTATAATGGATTTCAAACAATTTACAATCAAGTCCCAAGAGGCGATTCAGAAAGCGGTGGAGTTGGCATCAGCTGCAGGTCAGCCTAATATCGAGCCCGCTCATATACTAAAAGGAATTTTCTCGGAGGATGAAAATGTGACCGATTTTTTATTCAAAAAACTCGGTGCAAATAAGCAATTGCTCAATCAGAAATTGGATGAGCAGTTAGAGCGTTTGCCAAAGGTAAGTGGTGGACAACAACCTTACCTAAGTAATGCTGCCAACCAAGTATTGACCAAAGCAAAAGATTATTTGAAAACTTTTGGGGATGAATATGTGGCAATTGAGCATTTACTATTGAGCATTCTGGCGGCAGGGGACCCTGCTTCAAGGATTTTAAAAGATCAGGGGATTTCCGAAAAACCTTTGATCGAGGCAATTAAAGAACTTAGAAAAGGTAATAAAGTGACAGACCCAAATGCAGAAAGTAAATATCAGGCTTTAGAGAAATATTCTAAAAACCTGAACGAAATGGCTAAGAAAGGGAAAATAGATCCCGTTATTGGTCGTGATGAAGAAATTAGAAGGGTTCTTCAAATTTTAGCAAGAAGAACTAAAAATAACCCCATCTTATTAGGTGAGCCCGGTGTAGGTAAAACTGCCATTGTGGAAGGCTTGGCCCAGCGAATTGTATCTGGTGATGTTCCAGAAAACTTAAAATCAAAAACCTTGATCTCTTTGGATATGGGTTTGTTGGTAGCTGGTGCCAAATACAAAGGGGAGTTTGAGGAGCGATTGAAAGCGGTAATCAAAGAAGTGACAGATGCAGAAGGAGAAATTATTCTTTTCATCGATGAGATTCATACACTGATCGGAGCAGGAGGTGGAGGTGAGGGAGCCATGGATGCGGCTAACTTGTTGAAGCCTGCCTTGGCAAGAGGTGAATTACATGCAATCGGTGCTACGACACTCAAAGAATACCAGAAATATATCGAGAAGGATAAAGCATTGGAAAGAAGGTTCCAGGCTGTCATAGTGGATGAGCCGGATGCTGCAGATGCCATTTCCATCTTGAGAGGTATCAAAGACAAATATGAATTGCACCATGGGGTAAGAATCAAGGATGATGCCGTAATCGCTGCTGTGGAGCTTTCCCAAAGATACATTTCGGATCGTTTCCTTCCAGACAAGGCCATTGACTTGATGGATGAGGCCGCAGCCAAATTGAGAATGGAAATAGACTCCCTTCCTCAGGAACTGGATGAATTGAATAGAAGAATCATGCAGTTGGAAATCGAAAGAGAAGCTATTCGTAGAGAAAAAAATAAGGATAAGGAAACCGTCCTTAGCAAAGAATTAGCAGAGCTTTCTGAGAAGAGGGATAGTGTGAAAGCAAAGTGGGAAAGTGAAAAAGCGGTCATTACTGGTATTCAGCGTGAAAAAGAGAATATTGATAAATTCAAATTAGAGGCTGAACAGGCGGAGCGTGCCGGTGATTTCGGGAAAGTAGCGGAGATACGATATGGTAAAATCGGAGAAGCAGAACAAAAGCTAGAATCTTTCAAAAAGCAATTGGCTGAGATGCAATCCGGCTCTCCTTTGTTGAAAGAAGAAGTAGATCATGAAGATATTGCCGCGGTAGTTTCTAAATGGACTGGCATTCCTTTGTCAAAAATGATCCAATCTGAGCGAGAGAAGTTATTGCACCTGGAGGAAGAATTAGGCAAGCGAGTGGCTGGACAAAAAGAAGCAATCACTGCCTTATCTGATGCGGTCAGAAGAAGTAGGGCAGGCTTACAGGATCCGAAACGTCCAATTGGTAGTTTCATCTTCATGGGTACCACTGGGGTAGGTAAGACAGAATTGGCCAAAGCCTTGGCTGAGTACTTATTCAATGATGAAAATGCCATGGTAAGAATTGACATGTCCGAATACCAAGAAAGGCATGCAGTGAGTAGATTGGTGGGAGCGCCTCCAGGATACGTGGGATACGATGAGGGAGGCCAATTGACTGAGGCAGTAAGGAGAAAGCCGTATTCTGTGGTCTTGTTGGATGAGATAGAAAAAGCACATCCAGATGTATTCAACATCTTACTTCAGGTTTTGGACGATGGAAGGTTAACGGATAATAAAGGTAGAATTGCGAGTTTCAAGAATACCATCATCATTTTGACTACTAATATCGGGTCCAATTTGATCCAAGAGCAGTTTGCTGAAATCGAGGAATGGAACAAAGAGGAAATCATGGAAAAAACTAAACAGGAGGCTTTTGATTTATTGAAGCAGTCTGTGCGACCTGAATTCCTAAATAGAATTGATGAGGTGATTATGTTTGAACCATTGAATAAAAAGATCATTCGAAAAATCGTCGATATTCAGTGGAGAGAAATTCAAAAACGACTTGCTGAAGCAAATATTGAAATTGAAGCGACTACAGAAGTTCTGGATTATTTGGGAGAAGTTGGTTTTGATCCCAATTTCGGAGCTAGGCCATTGAAAAGAACTATGCAGCGTCTGATTTTGAATGAATTGTCTAAGCAGATTCTTGCTGGATATATCAAAAATGATTCAGCCGTATTGGTTGACTTAGATGCTGATAAGCAGGTGTATTTTAAAAATATAGATGCTCCTGTTGAAGTGTAATTATAAAATAGGTTAGGTTAAAACCCTCGGAACGTTTAGGTTTCGAGGGTTTTTTTGTGGTTTAAGAATGTTGGTGAGATTCATTTCCACAGCTTGCTTTATCTTTTTTTCTAAAAATGCCTTTGACTTTTTGCCAAAGAGTTGGTTTGATGTAAATAACTTCTCCTAAAATCATATTTTCATCTTCTTCTATTTCAATTTCACCCAATTGGAGAGGTAGTTGGGTGTCATAAAATATAACTTCTTTAACTTTAAAACCGATAAATGAAACTATCAGAGAATTCTTTTGATTTACCAGTGAGTCTGAAATCTCTAACTCAAAATACCCATCAATATCAGTTGAGACTCCGGATTTTTGCCCTTTTATTTGAACTAAAGCACCGGGTATAGGCTCTTTATCTTTAAAATAGTACCTTATTATACGGCCTTTAATGGTTTTATTTTGTGCTTCGGTAGGATCTAAAGGCAAAGGATCATTCATTTCACCAAATACCTTCTCAATCCTCGGTTTAAGAGTCGTTTGAGCCTCAGCAGGAATTGCCAATCCTAGAAACCCTAAAAAACCAAATGCCCATAAACCTGGGGAACAGACTTTTCTGGGAGGAATTTCTTGAACTTCCAATTGGTTTGGTCTAAAAATCCCACAGGTTTTTCCAGAGTTCTTTTTAATGAAATCTAGCACTTCTGTATTACTCATTCCGCGGAAGTCAAGTACTTCTTTTTGGCAAGAGTTACAGAAGCCTCCTTTACTTGTTGGGGTAAAGTTAGAAGGGTTTTCAGAACAAGGTTTTGGTATCGAAATTTTTTCAATCATTCATATAAATTAAGAATTTCTTTATAAGTTCTCTTTAAAAATGGATTCTTGTCTTCTTTTAAATCAGAAATACCATGCTTGAACATTACTTTCAATGTCCCTATTGTCTCGCTGAGATATCAATTCTGATAGATCCCTCTGTTTCCAAACAACAATACATAGAAGATTGCGAGGTCTGTTGCAATCCTATTGAATTAAAAATAGAAATCGAGGAAGGAGAGATCCTTTTATTTGATGCAAATTCAATAGAACAATAAAAAAACCTAAAACGATTTGTTTTAGGTTTTGTGTCATTTTAATATGCTCTTTCCAAGGTTACTATTTCTAGGATTTTAGGAAGCGTTTTTAGGTTTACTGTAATCTCTTTTTCTTCAAACCCCTCTTTATTGAATTCCAACGTCACTTCATGTTGATTAACATTACTTAGGTCTAACGTGAAATTCCCAAAGGTGTCTGTACTTGTTTCAGTGGAGGTTCCTTTCACGGATACCACGGAACCGATCATATCCCTTGAAGCGCAGATCACTTTGCCATTGACTACCTGGTTTTTATGCTTGGTAGTTTGGGCGTCATGGGCAAAGGTCATTGAAACCAAGGTAAGCACAGGAAATAATGCTGAAAAGAGTACTATTCTAGTTTTTTCAGGAATTGAAGGAAAATTCAGCAATCGTTTCAATCCACTGGTTTTGTGGTGATTTGTTAGTTGGTTCATAGATCTACTAATTTCTCATACGAATGAACAAAAATTAGTTTGACTTTCAAATAAACGATTTCTAAATATTTAATTTACTGGAGTATGCTCCATTAAATAATTTGTCAGTAAAGTGTAAAGATGCAAAGAGGTGCCAGCTCCCTCATAAATCCCATGGGACCTATTCGGGTATGGCATTACCTGGAATTGTTTATTGTGTTTGATAAGCTCATTGATCAACATTTCCGCACTTTGATAATGTACATTGTCATCACCGGTTCCATGCACTAATAATAGATTACCTTCTAGGTTTTTGGCATAAGTGATAGGTGATCCTTCTATAAAATCTTCTAAATTTTCCTTGGGTAAGCCCATGTATCGTTCCTGATAGATATTGTCATAAATCAACTGGTTAGAAACCGATGCTACGGACATTCCGGTTTGGTAAACTTCAGGGAATTTAAACAATAAGTTGAGTGTCATGGAGCCACCTCCGCTCCATCCCCATACAGCCACTCTGTTTTCATCTAAATAGGGAAGTTTTAAAATTTCCTGAGCAGCCAATCCCTGATCCTGGGCGTTAACTTTGCCTATGTTTCTATAGATGATTTTTCTCCAAGCGCTTCCTTTAAGGGTTGGAGTTCCCCGGTTATCCATGTCGATAATGACATATCCTTTTTGAGCAAGCATGATATTGAAAAGCCCTACTTGCGTGTCAATGGCCACAGCTCCCCAAGGTTCTCCATAGACATGGAAAAGAACCGGGTATTTCTTTGTCTCATCAAAGTCGATTGGGTAAATCACTCGTGCATCAAGGGTTACTCCTTCCGAGGTGGTAACCGTTGTGAATTTTATTTCCGGTAGTGCTAGTGAAGCGAGTTTTTGTTTATAGGCATTGTTTTCTACCAACGTTTTGATGGTTTCATGTTTTGGAAGACTTACTAGTCTCACGGTGAGTGGATCTTCTGTGCTCTGATGGTTATGAACTGCCACTTGACCATTTGGAGCAATATTATAGGTATTGACTCCGGAGTACGAAGCAGGTGTGATTTTTCGAAGCTTTCCTTTTCCTGCCAGGTCAATCGCATATAAATAACGCTGGGTAGGATTATCTGGAGAAGCGATGAAATAGACTTCTTTGTCAGTAACACCCCCAAAAGAAGCCACATCAAATTCACCTGGAGTAATCAAAGTTTTTTCTCCGGACTCTATATTCACCTTATAAATATTCCTCCAAGCATCATTTTCAGTCATGCGCAAAAATGCCTTGCCATCGTCTACCAAAGGCAAACTATTATCACTCCAGCCATATCGAGACAAATCGGGGTAAGCCAAGTCAACCCAGGTCTCTTCAGTTTCCACATAAACCTTTTTCAAATCAGCATTCGAAGGCCGATAAGTCCAGATGGTCAATTGGTTTTGCATTCTATTCATCTGTTGGATCAACAATAAATCTTCATTGATCCATTGCATGCCAGGGAGGTAATTTTCTTTTTCACCACCAGGAATTGGAATCCATTGGGTCTTTTTTGAATCCATATTAATCAATCCGATTTTGGCACCAGCAGGCTCTTCTCCCACTTTTGGATACTGCAATGGAATAGGTCTGGAATAGACAGAATCAGTATTGTTGATCATGTAAAAAGTGCCAATATTCGAGGCATCGATCTGCCAAAATGAAATGTATTTGGCATCAGGACTCCATGCAAATCCATCACGCTTGCCAAACTCTTCTTCATAGGCCCAATCAAAGGTACCGTTAATAATTTTGTCAGTCCCATCCGTGGTTAATTGAGTGACTTTTCCGGTTTCAAAATCCTCGAGATATAAATTGAACTTCTGCACATAGGCCACTTGTGAGTTATCTGCCGAAAACTTTGCAAACATCAGCGAGGAAGGCTCAAATTGAGTTCCTAGTTTCTTCAATAGTTTTTCGTTCAGATCATATACATAATAGTCTCCTTTGGTATTGGATCTCCAAACTCTACTTGAATTAGTAAATATCAAAACCTTACTACCATCTTCGGAAAGACTAAAGGATTCTATATTAATGTGTTCTCCATTGACAATAATTCCCGGCACATAAACTGATTTTTCCAGTGTTTTGCTGTCCCAACGAGTCAAAGCATTGCCATTTTCCACGGTGACGTAAGCCGCTCCACCTTCAATCCATTGAATAGGCTGAAGACTCTCTTGACGAAATTCGTTTGAGGCGTAGATTCTTTCCAGACTAAGTAAATCAGAGGTCTGGGCTGAGGCCGAATTGTAAATTATCGTACATAGAAAACTTAAGAAAAGAAGTTGTATTGGAAATCGCATGGCGTTTTTATTGGAAATGTAGTCTTAAAAATAAGATAATATTGGTAGACTTTCCCTTTGATGTTAATTCAAAAGAAAAACAGGTCAATCATGACCTGTTTTCATTTTTTTGATAATTATACCAAGGTATTTAGAAGAGGCTTCTGTTTACAAAGTCAGAACTAAAATGCAGCATCTTTTAATTTGATTTGACCATAGCTTTTCGGCAAATCTTTTAAAATTACTTCCATTTCTTTTCGAGCTGTACCCACAAAACCAAAAACCAATGTTACTTGCTTTTCTGTGAATTGAGTCAAGTCCAATTGGAAAAACCCATTGATATCCGAAACGGTTCCTGTGGTGGTTCCTTCTACAATGATAGTGGCTCCTGGTATTGGGCGGCTTTCTTTATTTATTATCTGACCTTTTACAATTGGCTTTGTAGGTGGTTTTGGGAATTTCTGTGCTTGTACTTCATTCAATATAGAAAAGCATACAAAAATGCCCAGGCAAATGAAAAGCTTACTTAGGGATAATCGTCTCATGGCAGCAATAAATTAAAAGTGTCTTTTAATTTAACTAAATTTTATTGTTTGCCATAGCTTCAAGTTGAGAAGGTCCTATCTTAAATATTCCACCAATAGGTAAATTTCAGCACCAAGGATCTGTTTTTTGTATAAAATGGAGCCGGTAGATAATTGTCAGTATACACTAGGAATAAATCTGAAGCAGGTTTAAATCTCCATTGAAAGCGCGTATTCAGGTTAATATTTTCGATTTGCTCATTGTACTGAACAAAAGCAGTAAAAAACAAGGTGTTGGTCATTGTGACATCAACTCTAGGTCCGACCAACCAAAAATTGGTGCGATTCCATGGTTCTGGAAGATGAATATCATTGTAATTGGCACTCATTGCGATGCTGACATAAGGCTGAAATCTGTACCCAATATCTGCTGTAACATTATAACGTTTTCCATCTGCATAATATCCTCCAAATCTAGAGGTAAATGCATACGTGAACACACTTTGAGGTTTGGAAGTAAATTCAGCACCGACAGCATACCATTGGTGTTCTGTACCCCTAGCCAGGGTATCTCCACTATAATTTGTAGGGTCAAAAGGGCGTTGCAATTTGACAAAATCTGTGGCTACCCATGCCTGGAAAGTACTTTGGCTTCTCCATTTTACATTGTAGGCCAAGAAAGTGGTGTTATCCGTCTTTTCTCCATCTATATTAAAGAAATATCTGATTCCAGCCTTTGGCCCATGGTTTAGGATTTTATCACTTTTTGGGAAGAACAAATAGCTGACTTCGGGATTGATTTTATAAAATCCGTTTCTTGGCACATATCCTACTTCAGCTGTATAGTTTTTGGAGACATATTGATGCTCCCAGTTCCAAGTCAAATTACCTGAGGAATATTTGAGGTTGGCTGCATGTACAAAACCATTGTCAATAGTTTCGGGACCAAAACTTTTCATAAACATGGCCTTTCCAGTCCATAAATTATTGGAGGATGCCAAGTTGTATTCAATCCCCGCATTCCTGTTGAATTGAGAGTAGATAGGGTTTTCGCTGTCAGGGTCAGGATTGTAATTCAAGGATTGTTTGTTAATAAACATCCCCGTAATATTTGATCTGGCTCCTACCTGTCGTTGTACTGAAACGACCGTAAAGTTTTGGGCCGGTAAGGCATCTTCTTTCACTTCGCCAGTTTGCATATTCATGGCACCCACTCTCCAGTTTTTGTTGATTTTCCCACTAAGTCTTGCTCCAAATTGAATGGGGGCATTCAAGCCAATTCTTCTTGAAAAGAAAGGGCGAATAGTTTCATACCCAAAACTTGCAAAGAGGTCTCCATTTTCTAAGAAAAATTGTCTTCTTTCTGGGAAAAATAGCTCAAAGCGATCCAAGTTAGTGACTTGCCTATCCACCTCTACTTGAGAGAAATCAGGATTGACCGTTAAATCCAAGTTGAGTGAAGAGGTTAATCCAATTTTTGCATCTAATCCTACTTCTCTTCTGTATTCAGTTTCTCCACTTCCAGCCACGTCAGTTCTAAATCCTCCCAGAGCATAGGGAATAACAGAAATATTAGCCCCCGTTTGTGGAGGAGCTTCATCCCAAATTAAAGACCCAGTATAAGCTAAAGAAGCAGAAGGAAATTGTCTTGGTACAGGAGCCCATCCTGATTTTTCTGTGGTTTTTAGGTCTAGCCTAGAAAAGTTAATGCCCCATTCTGTAATGCCCTTTTTGTAGCGGATGGATTTGAATGGGATTGCAGCTTCAAAAATCCATTTATCCTCATAATTGGTCACTTTGGATCTCCATTTATTATCCCAGCTTAAGTCCACACTTCCACCATTGTACATGATTCCATCCCATTGAGCTCCGGCCGCATTGGCACCAAAAGAAAAGCCATTGGTTTGGTCGTCGAATGGATCCATGAACAACAAGAAGTTATCATTTTTTCCAAATGAGAAATCTCTTCGAAGGGATTCTACCATATATGGACCTTCTACCGCATGGTGATTGACTACGATAAGATAAAGTGTTTCCTCATCGTAAGTCATCCGTACATCTGTTTTCACTCTGGCAAAACTGGTGTCCATAGGAGTGATCATAAAGAAGTCTGTAGCGACTTCCGCATCTTTCCAGGCCTGTTCATCCAAAACCCCATCTATGATTATTTCAGAACTCGCTTTTTGGATATGCAGTTGGTAGGATGAATTTATTTTTTGGGCTTGAAGAAAATGAGTGGTACCGAAAAGGATCAGTACCAACAACGAGGATTTCCACATGAGGTAATTAGTTTTCCTGTAAATCGATGATTTACCAAGGAGATGTAATGGGCTTATTTTTAATTTATTGTCTTAAACGGTAGCTCATCGTCAGATTTATCTGTCTTCGGATAAACTGTGAGTTTCCTTCTGTAAAGAAGTTTTCACCTTCGATTATATATCGATTTCTACGGGAATTGAATATATCATTGGCAGTGAGTATCAGGTTTCCACGTTCCCCAAAGATGCTTTTTGAAGCGGAAAGATCCATAAAGAAAATCCCTTTTCTGATTCCCTGAGCAGTTTTCTGCCTAGCATCGTAGTTTGCGCGAACTTGAATATCGAGTCCATTGCTTAAAGTAAATCGAGATGTTTGCCTTAAAAGCCAACTATAGGTTTTAGCCTGAAAATCAGCTTCAATATTACTTCCGTCAATATCTGCATGAAAGAAGTTTAAATTTAGATCTAGCTTCCACCATTCGTTTACTCTATAATCTGAACTGAATTCTACTCCGAAGGATTTTTCACCAGTTAAATTGTAAGGTGCCGTAACAGAAAATCCATCATCATTTACGGTTCGGATGCGTTCAATTTTGTCAGTTGTGTTTCTGAAATAAACGGTAGAGAAAAGTGTCCCTTTTTCAAAATATTTGATATGTCCTAATTCAAATGCATCCGTGAATTCAGGATTCAAATCCGGGTTGCCGCTAAAGAAATTTCGTTGATCTGAGAAGGTCACATAAGGACTGAGATCATTGTAAACAGGTCTTCGAACTCTTCGGCTATAACTTAATTGAAAAGCATTTTCTGATGTAATATTATAGGTCAAGTGGGCACTTGGGAAAAGGTTAGTGTATTTCCTTGGATTCCGTTCATTTGTTTCTACCAGAATGGTTTCCACATCCGTATGTTCTACTCTCAGGCCTCCTTGATAGCTCCATTTACCAGTTTTATTTCCCAAAATCCCGTATGCAGCCAGGATGTTTTCATTGTAAAGGAAAATATTGTCTAAGCCGGGGAGTGGGATCAACTCTCCACTTTCATTTTCTTCTGAGACTACGAAGTCATTTTCCATTTCACGGAAGCTGGTACGCAAACCGGTTTCAAATTTCCCCTCTTTTGCAAAAGGCTTGACATAATCCAATTGAAGTAAATACTGATTTTCATATTCATCGTTCAATGATGTCTGAAGTAGATCGGAACCAGGGATCAGTTGATCATCAGGTGTATAAGCCGACTCTGTGAATTTTTGGTCAGATCGCTCCCAATAGTTCAAATAAGTAAATGCAGTGGTGAGCTCATGACCCTTCTGCTCAAAACTTTTTTTGTAACTGACAATCACTTCTGAATTTGGCTCTGCCTCAGTTTCATCTTGTTGTCTCAGCGAATAGCCTAAATAAGTATCAAAATTATTTAGATAATCTTCATATCGGATATCGGTGATGCGTCTTGCATCACTTCTTCTCCATAAATAAGATGCTGTCAGAATACTTTTTTCATTAAAATAATAATCAAGTCCTCCTCTGATATTATTATTGAATCCTTTGAGAATTCCTGCATTATTCTGACTTAAAATGGAAGTTGTACCATCTTCGTTATAGACTTCTTGATATAATTCGTTTACGTTTGGCTGATGTCTACGAGCGAGGCTATAATTGATAAACCAGTTGATTCTATTTTTTCGGTAGTTTAGATTTGTGGAAAAACCCAAATTCAGAGGAGTGCCGACAATCACTTCAAAAGATCCGTTGAACCCTTGATTATTATCTTTTTTAAGGACGATATTGATGACGCCTGCCATTCCTTCTGCCTCATATCGAGCTGATGGGTTGGTGATTACTTCTACTCGTTCGACCATGTTGGCTTGAAGCTGCCTAAGTCCGGCTCCTCCTTTAAAACTTACCAATCCAGAAGGTTTCCCATCAATTAGAATTCTTACATTTGAAGAACCTCGAAGCCTAACATTCCCTTCGGGGTCCACTGACACAGATGGTAGGTTCATCAAAATGTCATTTGCAGTACCACCCGCATTGGCAAGGTCCTTTCCTACGTTGAAAACCCTTTTGTCGAGCGATAATTCCATCAATGTTTTCTCGCCTTGAACCACTACTTCATCCAGGTCACCAGCAGTACTTTCTAGTTCAATGGTTCCCAGATCGATCTTGTTGTTTTCTCTAGAGAAGGTGAGCATCTCACTTTGATAAGATTCAAATCCCATGAATTCCACCAAAGCATAGAACTTTCCATTCGGTAATTCAATGGAAAACTTCCCATTTTCCTCAGAAATCCCTCCAGCCACTAAACTGTCTTTTGGGGAATAAATAGCAATTGAAGCAAATCCTAATGGGTTTCCGGTAGATTTTTCTTGGATGTTCCCTGTGAGTTTGGCTGTGTTTTGTTGAGAAAACCCGATTGAGCTTAAAAGTATTGCAAATAGAATTAGAGCTCCGAATTTCCCCAAACTGATTTTTGGGAATGTAATCATGAGAAGAAGGCTAGGTTTGACTTTTGGGTATACCCAAATCAAATTATGAATTGGGGTAATTAGCTGAAAAGATATTCTGAAATACTGAGGATTCCTGATAAAAATTGATCAAAGGCCTAAAACTTAGGATGGAAAGAAAAATACAAAGAATGCTAGTATTCGCTTGGAAAAACTATTTGTTTGAATATTAGAATATGGAATCATTGGACTTGGAAATTTCCTTCAAAACTAGGAATGTAGTATAAGCCAAGTAGACTAGAAGTAAGATGGCCGCTTCCCATCTGTCAAGACTTTTTCTTTTCCCAGTAAACATCGCTAGAAATAGGAAAATGGTACCTCCTATAAGGATATAAATGTCAAGATTGAAACTTTGTTTGAACTCTAGTGGACGAATAATCGAACTGACCCCCAGGATCAAAAAAAGATTGAAAATATTGGAGCCGATAATGTTTCCGATGGCGATGTCATTATTCTTTTTCATGGAGGCTACCACTGAAGTAGCTAGTTCTGGAAGTGAAGTCCCTGCCGCTACAATGGTTAACCCGATGATTTTTTCGCTTACTCCTAAAGACTGGGCCATGGAAACCGCATTGTCCACTACGAGTTTGCCTCCAACTACAAGTCCTGCAAGCCCTATGAAGATCAGCCCCCAGATCTTGAAGTTGGAGTAATCCTTTTGTGCAACCGACTCAATAGTTTCTTCAGATTTTAATTGAGTGAACACATAAAAAAGAAATCCGGCAAAGAATCCCAATAAAATGAGTCCATCCAAACTTGATAAGAATGGGTTGGGGCTCGAAAAATAATCATTGGCAAATACTAAAAGAACAACGGCTGCTAATAATGAGAAGGGGATTTCCTTCCAGACGGTACTTGACTGAACCGAAAGTGGCGTGATTAATCCTGCAATTCCTAGGATGATAAACAAATTGAAGTTGTTTGAACCGATAACATTACCAAAAACAATGTCTGGATAACCTCCCGAAGCAGCCACAGAATTTACGACTAGTTCCGGCGCTGAGGTTCCAAATGCAACGATGGTCAGGCCTATTGCCAAGTCAGAAACGTTGTATTTCTTTGCCAAAACAGAAGCCCCATCCACCAACCAATCAGCTCCTTTTACTAGGAGTATTAGTCCAATGATCAATAAAAATAGTGAAAGGATCATAAAGATTTAAAGTAGCCGTTTTGATATGAAATATGGGGCAAAAGTAGGTTTAATTATATGGATTTAAATCAATGGCTTTTGAATAATTTTTGGAGCTAATCCAGATGAATTTTGAAATCAATTTATAAAAGAAGTTCTAAATAAGGTGAACTGATCTTTTTTATGTTTATTTTTCTAATCAGCTTCAAATCAAATTTTTATGAAAAAGTTTATCCCCTCATTATTGATCCTGTTTTTTGTCTCAACTCTGCACAGTTTTGCCCAAGGAGATATCCCTCCCCACATCAAGGAAAAAATTACTTACCCAGTATTGGATTTTCATCCATGGGTAGGTGTGATGCCTGTTCAAGATCCACTAATGACCTATAATCCAGCATTGGACTATAAAGTAGCCATTGATTTGTATGGTACGATCAAGGATTCAACATCCATTCATTCTGCTATTTTGGAAGTTGCTAGAACATACAATTTAAATATTGCCAATGGGGTACCTCCTGAAAAAATAGAAATTGCTGCGGTGATTCATGGAGGTTTGGTACAGGCAATCCTGAATGAGGAAAACTACGAGAGTAAATATAGTCAACCGAATCCCAATTTAGCAGCCATCAAAGCTTTGGAAGAGGTGGGAGTGAAGTTCTATGTATGTGGGCAAAGCATGGGTTTTTATAACCTAGATGCTTCTAATATTACTTCTATGGTAAATATGGCAGTCTCTGCAAAAACTACTTTTATTACTTTGGGCCAGATGGGTTATTCCTATCTGAATGTTAGTGAGGATTAAAAATAGAAGAGGCTGTCTCAAAAGTCGACTATTTGTCAGCCTGAGCACTGGAGCGACAAGAGTCGCGTATATCGAAGGCTTAATTGAGCAAATTAAGCACATTTCGATCCCGTACAATTGTCGGGACGCTCAATGTGACAAAAATTATTTATGAGAGAGCCTCAGCCTCTTTTTTTATTCCAAACCTATTTACTGGTCAAATTTCAATGGCCTCCTGTCTTGAAAAATTTTTTCCTTCTAATTCAATTCAGTTTAAATGGAGAGGTCGCTCTGTTTTTGTACCCATGTATACTTGCTGCTATAAATAAAACACTGGCACTTATCAGGGCTGTCCACTGAATGGCTGGAATGCTTTCCCAATGTCTGACCGCTATGGCAATAAAAGCCCAGACACCTACCATAGCAAATTCCCTCATGTTTCTAGTGTAAATCATAAATAGATTGACCAGTGTTCCTATTGCAATCATGATGATGGTCCATGTAATCTCAGTGAAAGGACCTGTCCACCCGATTTTAGCAAGGTAGGCCGATATATTGGCAATGGTAGCCACTGCGATCCAACCGCTATAGATACAAATTGGCCACCAAAGCCAGAAAATAATAGGTCTAGGTGCATTCCATCGCTCCATATTGGTGTTCAAGACCACAATTAAGAGCGAGGCTAGAATTCCCAACATCACGACCACGCTGATGCCAGTATACTCCATCAACCAGGTATAGATCCATAGCCCATTACCTATATTAGCCAATATTAAATAAGGACCAACTTGCGAAAGGAAATCTGAATCTTTGGTTTTACTGAATGCCCTGGAAATGAAGAAAATTGCCTGAGCCAAAAGCGATAAAAAGATAATCCCCCAAATAGAAAATGCATATCCGGCAGGGGTGAAAAGATTCTGATATTCGGAGCTTAAGGTGCTTACTGTATTGCCATTCAAGCCTTTTACCCCTACTGAATAATTCCAATAAATGACAAAAAGCAATACCAAGAAATTTAGAATAGCATATAGTTTAAAAGACTTTTTCATGATTCGGATTTTAAGGGTTTCACTTGTTGCAGTAAAGTAGGAATCAACTCTGTGACAGTTGGGTGAGTTTGGACTGAATTCATCAATGTTTTATAACTCATTTTACTATACATGGCAGTCAGGAATACCCCTATGATTTCATCTCCTCCTATTCCCAAAACTGTGGCACCCAGAATTTGTTCTGTCGATGCATCTACTATTACTTCCATCTTTCCTTTTGTTTCATCTTTTTCTCGAGCGCGATTGATTTGCGACATTTCCATTTCGGCATACAGGATTTTCTTATTTGATTTTTTTGCTTGAGAAATGTTCATTCCGGCTCTTCCTAAAGGTGGATCCGTATACAAAGCGTAATTGAGAATTCGATCACTCACTTTTCTTGCTTTGTTACCGAATAATTGATTTTTGAGCACTTCAAAATCATGGTAGGAAGTATGGGTAAATACTCCTTTTCCATTGCAATCCCCCAAAGCATAGATTCCTTTTACACTCGTTTCCAAGAGGTCATTGACTTGCATGAAGCCTTTCTCGTCTACCTCAAGTCCCGCGGCTAGGGGATTGATCAAGTCAATATTAGATTTTCTACCCGTTGCCAAAAGCAAGTGAGAACCTAATGCTTGTTTCTTTTCGCCTCCACAATTCATCAAAACTGTTAATCCTCCATTTGGATTGTTTTTACCTTCGAGGCAATGGGAATTGCACAAAACATTAATTCCTTCTGATTCCAATATTTTGCGCATTCTATCCGAGATATCAGGATCTTCCTTCGAGATCAATCGATCGCTCATTTCAATAATCGTGACTTTGCTTCCTAGCCTTCGGAAGATCTGCGCAAATTCCAATCCTATATAGCTTCCGCCTATAATCACTAAATGATCGGGTAATTCCTCTAATTCAAGAAGACTTTCGTTGGTGAGGTAGTTTACATCTTCGAAACCATCAGGGATTCTTGGTCTAGTTCCTACATTAATAAAGATTTTTGGGGCAGTAAGGATTGCAGATCCAGCCTGTATGGTGGTTGGGTCCAAGAAATATCCTTTTGCTTGAAAGGTATTGATCCACTTTTCTTTGCGAATTCCTTGTACTAAACCGTTATGAGAAACTGCGACGATTTTGTCTTTTCTTTCTTTTACTTTTTGTAGATCTATTTTATCCAATTTGGGGTTAGGAATTCCCAAATCGGAAGCGTTTTTTATTTCCCAGGCGCGCCGAGCGCTTGCCACATAAGCTTTCGTTGGGGTACAGCCAGTATTGACACAAGTCCCTCCGAATTTTCCTTTTTCTACCAGAGCAACATTCAAATTTTGCTCTGCTAAGGCAAATGCAAGAGGATTTCCGGCCTGGCCTGAACCGATGATAATGGCATCAAAAGTCTGTTTTTTGGCGTCTTTCATAGAAAAATTGATTCAGTTTCCTGATTATATCTTCCTATAATTTACAAAGATGAGACCATGAAAAAAGGTGCCATGGTAAATTGGCTCCCTAATCTATTTTTTGAAGGATGGAATCAAGTGGTTTCTATTTCTTTTTTGGAATGGCATTCCGAACATTTCCGTGAAATTCATTGATAGCTTTGGTATGGAAATAAGGGTAGATGATTTTGTCCCGAAACCAAGATCCACTTCTATAAAAAGTTTTATGAGAGACTTCTGTCTTTCCGTTTGGTAAAGATTTAAAGGTTATGAACTGACTTCCTTCTGATTTTGAATTTTCCAAATAGCAGATTCGGATCAGTTTTTTGTTTTTATCCACTTCCATCACCTCATGGCCCACTGTGAGTTTTATGGCGCCAAAGAATACGTGGAGGTTAAGGATTATCACCTGACCAACTCCCATTCCTCCTAAATATTCCTGTCCTGGGAAAACCTCTTCTCCCGTTTCTCTAGAATAAAGTTGATTGAAATGAATCATCCTGCCAGCCCACGCCTTGGCTGGATCAATAGTCACATAGGTGTCCCAAACCTGATCGAAGGGTTGATCATAAATATATTTTTCGAAATGCTCGTGATAATTAGGATCTGACTCTGAATAACAAATGGAACGCAGTTGAGAGTACGGAGAAGAATAGGAAGCAGTTTGCTCCTCAATTGGAGAATTCATGAAATATTGTAATCCTTTTTGAAATGGATTTAAAGAAAGTTATTGTGCCTGGTTTTGCCAAAAAATAATAAAAAAAGGAGCCCTAATGGACTCCTTCATTATGTTGAAATTAGAAAGCTCTCTCTTCTAGGTGTTCATCCAAATCCAATTTGTTGATTCCTTTGGAAAGCCAATCTGGAGCTTCTTCACCTTTCAAGTGATGGTTAAAGAACTCCATCATTCTGACCGCATAGTCTTTTCGGTTTTCCGGTTTACCTAAACCATGGTTTTCTCCTTTGTATTGAACTAAAACCACTGGCTTTTTTAACCTTCTCAAAGCCGAATAATATTCAATTCCTTGAGTAAAGTCTACTGCTCCATCTTTGTCATTATGCAACATCAACAATGGAGTGGTCACATTTTTTACATGGTATACAGGGCTGTTTCGCTCATAAGAATCCCAATTTTCCCATGGACCTCCGGTAAATCTACCTTGCGAAGCTTCAAAGATGGACATGTTTCCTCCCCCTGAGTTCCAATAGATCAAATCATACATTGAAATCATATTCGTCAATGGTGCTCCTGCTGCCGCTGCTTTAAACATATTGGTTTGAGTAATGAGGAAAGCTGTTTGGTAACCTCCCCATGAATGTCCATGGATACCAATGTTGTTCTCGTCAATGACTCCTGTCTCAATCGCTGCTTTTACTCCTGGGATAACACACCAAACTGCAGACATGCCAGGATCATCCATAGTGTATACAATGTCTGGAATAAATACTGCAAATCCATTGCTGGTGTACATATTAGGATTCCAACCAGTTCCACTGAAACTAGGCTCGGACCAATTGTGTCTGGTCTGAGACAGCTTTTCATAATAGTAGATCATGGTTGGGTATTTTTTACCTTCCTCATAACCAGCTGGTAAGAATAGGGTGCCTTGAAGTTTCACTCCTTTGTCTGAAACATAATCCACTAATCTGGTACCCGCAGACCAAGAATATTTATCATAGTCTGGAGCATTTTCAGTTACCTGCTTTCCTTCAGACAAGCTTGCATCTGTCACATAATATTGTGTCGGCTCGTTGAATGTTTCTTTGGTGTAGATATATACAGGCGCTTTGTCTGCCTTTTGAAGGCCAGCAATATAGGCGTCTTCCCAAATCAGTTTTTCGGAACCGGCAGCTAAACCATTCTTTTTAGCAGGGTTGATTTTAGCAATCCCACTTTTTTTAGTCCATTCTCCATACATACGGAAATACTGAGGTTGACTCAGGTCAAATCCTTTTTCTTCAGGGTCCAGCCTAAATCGATATTGATATCGTATGCTTTCTTTCCTTCCGTCCTGAGTTAAATTAATTGCTTGTTCTTTTCCATCCTCCACAGGAATCTGCCAAATGTCCCAACCATCGTTGATTAATACATATTTGCTGTCGCTGGACCAGCCCAAAAAGCTTTCCAAAGGTTTTTTGACATTGTGGTCGTCATCCTCATTGACAAAAGTAACAGGTAGGCTACCTGTAAGATTTTTCTCCTCTCCACTCGCGATGTCGTAGATATAGTAATTGCCATCATAGCCATAATTCAATTTAGTGCCATCAGGGGAAGGTCTAGGATAGGAAGAATAGCTAGGCAAATAGAAGTTCTTGAAAAGAGTAGTCTTCTCTCCGGTCTTTAGGTTTACCAAATAAAAGTCTCGGTAATTTTGGCCATTCAAGTTGATGTCCAATTCATACTCCTGCATATCAGAGCCGACCGCATAATGTTCTTTAGGCAAAATGCTGAGATCTTTCATGCTGCTATCTTGAAGAGCGATATGTTTTTTCGCAGCTACATCATACATGGCCCAAAAACTGTAATTTTTGTCCATGTTTTCCATCACTTGTTGTCTGGATTGTAGGCGACTGTCATTCCAGTGCCAAATGGTCATATCTGGTTTGTCGGCATCATTTTTTTGTGGAGCGGCTTTGGTAGTGTCCAACTTGGCAATCGCTTTTTGCAAATCTTTGATGCTATGAATAGAGGTGTCAGCCATGATCTTTTTCATAGCCTCTGATTCTGCTCTTGCCACAGAATCCTTATCCAATTCTTTCTTGGCTTCTTCTTTTTTAGCTAATTCCAAGGGATGAATTCCGTAGAATAATCTCGTCAAATCTTCAGACCACATGGGTCTTCTGTTGGGGCTAATGGTATAATCCTGATCAAACCCGGTGGAGTCTTTTGCCGGATCATAAATCGTCACTTGTGGGGAGGAAGGGTTTTTAACCCCTATGACTTTCCCCTGGTCAGACTTATACTTCTTGTCCTCCACCATCTTCAATGCTGCAAATGCATCCCCTTTTTCAGTCCAGTTTAATGACTTGTAACTCGCTTTGTCATTGTCTAAAACTTGGGTACTGTTTGTAGCTAAATTGAATAGGTAAATTCCGTTTCCAGACTTATTTGCCGCATCAACTGTATAGGCGAGGTAGGTTCCTGGTTTATTGAAAGAGAATTCCAATACATTCCCCAAGGTTAAAGCTTTTTCTGTATTTAGATTATAAATCAATAGATCTGATCCTTTGGCATCTCCATTTCCATCTTTTGGAAGATTAATAGCCAGGTAGGAAGAACCTTCATTGTTGAAAGAGAAAGTGCTTACTTTTTCCCAAGTCTTTTTTTCATCGGTTCCAAGTTTTACTAAATGCAATTTGTCAGAAAGTGGTTTGCCCTTGGATTTTTTGTTTTTTTCCTTTTCAGCAAATTTTGGATCTTCTTTGAATGCGATCCATTTGGAGTCTTTACTAAAAACTACTTGTTGCCCAGTTACTCCCCCTATATCATAGGATTTTTTGCTTTCTTCATCTCCGATTTTCTGCACATGGAGTTTTCCATCTCCTTCCAATTGGACGATGGTGTAAGCTATCCATTGGCCATCTGGAGAAACGTCAAATCCTCCACGATTCAGGTACTTCCAGGAGGGGATATCCTTCCAAGTGATGGGTTTTAGGTCTTGGGCATGAGTGCTAATAGCCAAAAAAGCCAGCACCCAAAAAAGTGATAAAATTTTTCTCATGGGATTGGATTTATATTTAAGCAGTTAAAATAGGAAAAAAATGGGAAGTAATGAGGTTGCCAGCAGATGGGAGGCAGTTCTTAAGTTTTTTTTGGATTTAAAATGGTTAAATGAAGAAAAGGGGATTTCAATCCTAAAGACATAAATATTGTTTTAGTTGTGTGACTTGTTAGTTTTAATTGTTAGTTTTTTCTTCCAATAGGTCTGGTTGGCTAGAGGGTTTGATGTCTATTACGTTGGGAGACCAAAATTTTTGACAAAAAAACCTGCCTCGTAACAAGCAGGTTTAAGATTTAGTCGAAATTTTCAGACTTACGATTTCATCATTCTTATTTCTGATAAACTATTTTTCCTCCGACTACAGTCATCATGACTTTTGCTTTTAGAATCTCATCCTCAGGAATTTCCATGATATTTTGATCAAAAACTGTAAAATCAGCAGCTTTGCCCACCTCAATAGAGCCTTTGAAGCCCTCTTCGAATTCTGCATAAGCTCCAGATAAAGTATAGGCTTTTAAGGCTTCTTCCCGAGAAAGTTTTTGACTGGCTTCATATCCTCCATCAGGTGTTCCTGCAAGTGTTTTTCGGGTAACTGAGGCATAAAAAGAAGGGATTGGGTCTAAAGGCTCTACTGGAGCATCGGTACCATTGGTGACTACCGCCCCTGTTTGAAGAAGTTTCTGCCAAACATATGCGCCATCCACAATTCGTTTTTCTCCCAAGCGGTCGATTGCCCAAGGTCTGTCCGAACTCAAGTGAATCGCTTGCATGGCAGCTATGACACCCATTTCACCAAAACGTGATATGTCTTCCGGATCGATATGCTGAGCATGTTCAATTCTAAATCGTAGGTCATTTTTATCGGGGAATTTCCCAAAGGCTCCTTCGTATTGGTCGAGGACTTCTCGATTGGCACGATCTCCAATAGCATGTGAATTAACCTGAAAGCCTGCTGGGATCGCTTTTTCTGAAACTTGTCCTACCGCTTCCATAGGGAGCGTTTCATGGCCAAAATGCCCAGGGCGATCTGAATATTCTTCTAACAACCAAGCGCCTCTGGATCCCAATGCGCCATCACAGAATAGTTTGATGGATCTTACAGATAACAAGTGGTCTGAACTATCAATCCTAGGGCCTTGTTTATACCAGTTTTCCAATAATTCTGGATCGCTTCCCGCCAGCATCACATACATTCTGGCTGTTAATTTTCCTTCTTTCTTGAATTTTTCAATCAGGTCAATCGTAGATTGTCCACTCCCGGCATCATGAAAACTGGTAATTCCTTTTTCTGCCAGTTCCTGAAGAGCCAATGTTAAGGCTTGTTCAGCGCGCTCTGGTGTTTCTGCCGGTACTAGGTTTCCTACCAAAGAGGAAGCCCTTTCGGTCAAAACTCCAGTAGGGTTTCCTAGTTCATCTAAAATAATTTCTCCTCCTTCTACTTCTCCTGGTCTTTCTCCTTTCAAGTTATTGATGCCCGCCAATTCCAATGCTTTTGCATTAGCAAAAGTCGCATGGCCTGAAGCATGTCTTAAGAATACGGGGTTGTTAGGGGATACTTGATTCAACAAATCGTTAGTTTGGAATCCTTTTACCATTTTATCAGGTTTTTCCAGCCATTTATCCTGATGCCATCCACGTCCTGTGATCCATTCTCCAGGTTGGGCTTTAGAAACTGCTTCCGCTACTTTATCAACCAATTCATCATAGGATTGTACATACATAAGGTCCAGTTCCAGTTTGTTGTATCCAATTCCCATCAGATGGGCATGGGATTCTATGAACCCTGGAGTCATGGTCCTACCTGTCAAATCAACAAGTTGAGTTGCTTCGGAAATATAATCAGCCATTTCACTGCTACTTCCCAAAGCTAGAATTTTACCATCCTTTACGGCAACTGCCTCCACGATGGGATTAGCTTCATCTACCGTATAAATCTTTCCATTGGTAAGGATCAAATCTGCTGATTCTTTTTTGGAACAACTTTGAATTAGGATCCCTAAAAGGATGAAAAAAGCAATATGTTTCATAAGGTGGTGGGTTTAATGGACTGAAGCTACTCTTTTTGTACCGAAACCCAAAGGGATTACTTCATCCAGATTTTTCTGGAAGTAGTGAATTTTCCATCCACTTCTAATTGTAAAATGTACAAGCCTGGCGTCAAGAAACTACCTTGAATTTCCAGCTCTTGATTGGATTTAATCTCAATATTTTCTAAAAGTACTTGCCCTAAAGCATTCACCAACCTTCCTTTTGCAGGTAAATTGGATAGGATTTTAATTGGCCCTTCGCTCGGATTAGGGAAAAATCTGATCTGGAATTCATTTTCGTTAGGAGGGGTAGGGCTTTCTTCTGCCTTTAGATAGATGAGACCTCCTGCACGGGTTCCTAAAATCAAATCGGGATTTCCTTCAAAAATAGGCCTTACCAAGGCAATCCAAGTATTTCTGCCTAATCTGGTAGGATGGTTTTCTTCAGAGATTTTAATTTGAATATCAGTCCTTGCGGCAGAGTTCATAAAGTTGGTGATCTTTATCAGCAGGCCGTTTTGATCTACTGCATACAGGTCTGGTAAAGTCTTCCCATCCACTGCAATGGTCAAATTTCTATTAGCAGGATTGTCTTCAAAACCTAAAAAATCATCCTCCACGAGCATGGACGTTTTTTTTGAAAAATCCATTTGGTAGAGATCCAAACTGCCATTTTGGGCAGCTACTAAAAGATAATCCCGTTCCTCAAAGTGGAAGAATTGTAAATAATCCCCACGATTTGGCTGATAGCCTTCCCATTCGGTTGGTAAAAATTGGCTTTGGTCTTCGTTTAGTTCATAGATTGATTGGGAGGGAATTCCATTGATATATCTGATCCCAGAAACCAAGTTATGATGAACTCCATCTATATCATTAAACAGGATGTTTTGGGCATCGATCAGCTCCAATTCATCCAATGGGGTGTTTAATACATCTAGTTTTTGGAAACTGCCCTCGTCTAATTCAAAAATGGATTGTTTACTGATGATTTGTCCATTGATCAATTGATTGGACAAGGCGAAGATGGAACCTGCGTTTTTATTTCCGATATAGATGGGTCTACTGTTTTCTCCCAAATCAATCATTTGATCTTGAAGAAATCCATCCATTTCTTGCCCGTTCCTATCCAATTTTATAAGGGATTGCTGGAAGTCAATCCCATAATTTATAGCCGATTCATTGGTGTTTAGACTAATGATCAACTCCTCATTAATTTCTTGAGCAGCATGAAAAATAGGGAATTCAGGCAGCCTTCCATAGGTAGAGAGTTCATTGGTGAAATTGGAGAAAAGTGCATTTTCTTCATCTCCCTGATTGGGTAGAAAGTAGAGGGTACTACATTCATCTCTACCCAACACTAAATCGGAAACACCATCCCCATCAAAATCCCTATAAAGAATAGAATGTCCTCCTGCGTGCTGAATTCTATCATTTTCATCAGAAAGGGTTCGCAAATCTATTCCAGAACAAGTCGCACCAAAAGCTATATCCCCGCAACCACAAAATTCAAAATTGCCCCAGTGGGTTTCAGGAAATGCAAATCCATCAATATCAGGACTCCCTTTTCGATCCATACTGGTGTTTTCATAAAACTCCAGGTAGTCCCCTGATGCAAAATTGAAAATGACCAAATCTAAATCCCCATCCCCATCCAAATCCTGAATGAGTGGAGTGTC
This sequence comes from Algoriphagus halophilus, assembly GCF_900129785.1. Classification (NCBI taxonomy): domain Bacteria; kingdom Pseudomonadati; phylum Bacteroidota; class Cytophagia; order Cytophagales; family Cyclobacteriaceae; genus Algoriphagus; species Algoriphagus halophilus. Next base: position 113,005 of record NZ_FSRC01000002.1, on the reverse strand, counting down.
CAAATTGTTCGCCTGGATATTTCCAGAATTATCAATTTTCAAGAAATTTTGAGCTACTTCCCAAAAAATAGTACTCCCTATCGAAGTGTTTTTATAGGCTTTTATACCTAGCGGAGTGGAGGTGAAAAGGTCTTTCTTGCCGTCGAAATCAAAATCGGCCAAAATCAGAAATCCTGCAATATCCGATGGAAAGAAATAGCTGAGTTCGGGAAGGTGAGTAAAAGTGTCTCCAGATTTCTTGTATACCTGAAGTTGACGGGAATTGATGTCCCAGATCACCCATTCTTCTATCTCATCTCCATCCAAGTCAATGGTTTGAATCTGTGCTGAATTAATTCCTCCTGAAAATGGTGAACTCAAAGTGGTTCCAGACTGGTTGACCGTCAGAGAATAATCAAAGGAATAAATTTCTTGGGCATGAATACGAAAGGTGAAAAGTAGAAATAGACAGAATATAGGTTTTCGCATCGTGAATCAAAGAAATCTAAAATTAATACGGATGTATCACCTCAAAGATGTGAATGATTCGTTTATTTTGGGAGTAAAATTCCTTTAAAATGAATCTTTCTATCCTTTACCAGCTATTCAAGAAAAGTACAGGAGTCAGTACCGATACCCGGAAAATCGAACCCGGAAATGTGTTTTTCGCATTAAAAGGCCCGAATTTCAATGCTAACGAGTTTGCTCCTAAAGCCCTGGAAATGGGTGCTTCGTTAGTGGTGATAGACGATCCAGCCCATTTTGTAGAGGATGATGAGCGTTACTTTCTGGCAAAGGATGCTTTGAAAATGCTTCAGGATCTTGCGAATTATCATCGAAAGCAACTGACAATCCCAATAATTGGTTTGACTGGTTCGAATGGAAAGACCACTTCTAAAGAGTTGTTGAATGCAGTCTTGAAAACCAAGTACAAGACGGTAGCCACGTTGGGCAATCTAAACAACCATATCGGGGTTCCTTTGACGTTACTGTCCATTCCAGAAGATGCTGAAATTGCCATCGTGGAAATGGGTGCCAACAAGCAAGGGGATATAGAAGAGCTTTGCGATATTGCCAAACCTACTCATGGCTTTATCACAAACATAGGGAAGGCACATTTGGAAGGAATGGGTGGACCTGAAGGAGTATTGAAAACGAAAACGGAATTGTTTCAGCATTTGAGAGTAAATAGAGGAACAGTTTTTATCAATTCTCAGGATCCGATTTTATCCAATATGGCAAAACGATTCGATCATCCTGTACTATACCCAGCAAAGGGGGATTTTTGTGAGGTAGGATTTGTAGAGGCTAATCCGTTTGTGAAATTCACCGTAGAAGGAGGAAATGAGGAGTATTTGAGCTCTTTGATCGGAGCATATAATTTTGGAAACATTGCCACAGCGCTAACGGTAGGAAAGTTTTTTGAAGTACCTATGGATCAGGCGGTGGAAGCGGTGGTGGCTTATAAACCATCTAATATGCGATCTCAATTGATCGAGAAACGTAGTAATTTAATTATTCTAGATGCCTACAATGCGAACCCTTCCAGTATGGAAGTAGCTATCCGTACCTTTGGTAAAATGACGGGTAGAAAGCACAAAATGATCATTTTGGGGGATATGTATGAGTTGGGAGATCATTCTGAAGCAGAGCATGCAAAGCTCGGCGAAATCGTAAGTGAATATCAGATAGATAAAGTGTGTTTTACTGGGAAAATGATCGTGTCGGCTTTGACAAAAGCGCCAAAAGCATTGTACTTTCCAGATCCATTTTCTTTCAGAAACTGGCTTCAGGATAGCCAGCTGGAAGATTATCTGATCCTCATCAAAGGGAGTAGAGGAATGAAGTTGGAAGGGTTGGTAGATTTTATCTAAACCAAAAATTCTTTGTCTCGGTTAATAAACCAATAAAACTTTTGAAAGCTATGCGACTTTATTTAGAATTCTTATCAGAACTTGCTCAAAACAACTCAAAAGAGTGGATGGATACTCACAAAAAGCAGTATTTGGAATGCAAGGAGGAGTTTTTAGAAGATGTGGCTGTAATTCTAAAAGGATTGGCAGAATGGGAGCCTGCTTTTGAAGCATTTAAACCCAAAGATTGCGTGTTTAGGCAAAATCGAGATGTGCGTTTTTCTGCGAATAAAGACCCTTATAAAATCAATTTTGCAGCCTATTTTTCACCTAAGGGGAAAAAGTCTGAAGGACCGGGATATTATCTGCATATCCAGCCTGGACAATCATTTTTAGGAGGGGGGATATATATGCCTATGGGGGAAACCTTGAAAAAAATTCGCAAGGAAATTGATTATTCGGGAGCTGAACTTAGCAGGATCGAAAATGAGGCTTCGTTTAAGAAAGCATTTGGAGAGATTCAGGGAGAGAAGTTAAAAACCAGCCCACGCGATTATGATGCGGGGCATGAATTCATCGAGTATCTAAAACTGAAAAGCTTTACGGTGACGACTCCCTTGAAAGACCAGGAAATAAAAAATGGTCAATTTATTAAACGTGCTTTGGAGGCTTTTAATACCATGAGGCCGTTTCAGGAATTTCTTTCCAAAGCAGTGGAAGAAGTGGAAGATGGTTCTGGGTTATTATAAGAACAGTTTTTCCAAAGTGGCTGCAACTCCATCCTCTTTATTATGTAGGGTGATTTCCTTTGCAACCGCTTTTACTTCAGGGCGGGCATTGGCTACCGCTACACCATAGCCTACGGATTGTAACAGGTCAATGTCATTGTAATTATCCCCAAAAGCAATGACCGATTCCATTCCAAAATCGAATGAGTGTTCCAGGATTTTTTTCAATCCAGTGGCCTTTGAAATTGCTTTGGGGGCTATTTCCAGATAATTGTCATTAGACCGATACAAATGAAGATCTTCCGAATTCTCGAAATGGAGTTCTCCGAAAAGCCATGAAATTTCCTGGGAATCCCCCATGCACATTACTTTATGAGCTCCTGAATTGTCTTTCGCCCAGAGTTCAAGGACCTCTTGAGTAGGTAACCAAATGCAATTGGTTTTGGTATTCCTGATTTCTCGTTGAGACCAATAATCATCTTTCTCTTCATACCAATCTTCCCCTTGGTATAGGCTGACATGGATATTGGTGTTTTTGGTCAATTCCAAGATCTTACTTACCAGAGCTAAAGGAATTGAAACAGAATCCAGGATTTCACCTTGTGCACTCAAAACATAACCACCATTATAACTAACCAAGGGTTGGTCAGACTTTCCAAGGTCTCTCACTAAGTGACGCATGGCATTGGGCATTCTTGAACTTGCAAGAATGACGGGGAAATCCGGGTGAAATTTACTTACTATCGCTTTTAGGCGTTGAGATAAGTCACGTTCTGAATTGAGTAAAGTTCCATCTACGTCAGAACAAAAGGCTTTTATTTTCATGTGGCTTTGCACGGTTTTGAAAGGTCACATGGAATCTAACAAACCAAACCATTTGGTCAGGTTAATTTTCAATCACATGCTGGATTTCGTTAATCGAATTCGGACCAGTCTATTTCATCGGCAAAATTGGTGAATACTCCAAAACCAATAATAGCGATGACAATCATGACAGCAGCGAAAATAACAAGTTTCACAATAAGTTCGGCTTTCGCCCAATTTGCTTTGTCAGGATCCGTGTTACTATCCACAGCCCATACAATTAACATGATGAACCCAATTAATGGAAGCCTTTTAATGATCACTGAGATGATCCAGTCTCCAAGTGTGGTTTTTGGCTTTTTGAACTCAGGTGGCATTTCCATAAGATTAGTAGGTTAGATTAAAAGTCTTTGGTATCGAAAGTATATTCTTGCATCGCAATATTCTCAGGATTGTTTGGGTCCGTCTGAATAAACTGTACTGTAATCTGTCGATAATTTTCAGAGTTTTCAAAATCTCGCAGATAGATTTCTGCACAGTTTCTGGCAAGGACTTCGGGTTGATTGCCAAGTTTCACAGGATCTCCATTTTCCAGTTTTAAAAAAATTGTGGATTCGGTATGATCATCGACAGTCGAACTATTGAGTGCTACACTCATTCCTTTAAAATCCCCAATTGCACGTATTTCTTCTGAGGGCATAAATCCTTCCCCCATCATACTTTCCATTCCTTTGAAGGCAAGTTTTGCAATGTTTTCAGGGTTGCAAGAACAAGATGAAAGAAATAGCCAAGAACATGCTAAAATCGAAAAAAGCGTGAAAATTGATTTTTTCATGAGAAAAGATTTAGAGCAAGATACAATTACTCATTTACCTTTTCAACATGCAGTTGGATGTTATAGTCTTTTTCTTGGTAGGACTTAGTCGTGTTGGGGTAAGGGCTGACGTCTTTTAAAGAGAAGCGATAGGCATCCACTTGCACTTCAGAAGGTATATTTCTAAAAGTTGGATAAGTACTTAATAAATAAGCTTCTTCATTTCCGTCTACCTCAATAAGCACTTCCAATTCAGCAAGACCCTGCCAAATACACACTACATTTTCAGGACAACGGGAGTCCTCTATGATTTTTGAGAAGGTGATAGAAATAGGAGCCTCGCAAAAACTAATGGTTTCATGGAAGGCAATGTTTACTGGTTTGCCTAATTGAAAGGTCTCACAAGGAGATTCACTTTGACAGGAAGTAAAAATGAATAGGAAACAGGTGGATAGAAAGAAATGATTTTTCACAGGATTTTTCGATGCTTAAACTAACTACGTGTGAAGCAGTGGAATAGCTACTTTCGAAATGTATAAATTTTAAAGAGGGGAAAAATAAAATTTATTTGGACAACTCATCATGGCAAATCGATGTCCTAGGTTTGATAAAAAGAGATTGAAACAAAAAAGCCTCACAATTCTGTGAAGCTTTGAAAGTGGAGAATACCGGATTCGAACCGGTGGCCTCTACACTGCCAGTGTAGCGCTCTAGCCAACTGAGCTAATCCCCCAAATGTAGCGCTCTAGCCTCCTCGATGGCTATCGGGATGAGCTAATCCCCCAAAAGGTTTGCAAATATAGAAAGGGCTTTTTACTGAACAAATAAATAATTACTCGGTCGAGTAATTAATTCTGGTCATAATACTTCTTCCTAAGGTTACTTCATCGGTATATTCGAGTTCACCCCCAACAGGGATCCCTCTTGCGATGGTACTTACTTTAATCCCTTTTTCTTTTAGTCTTTTGGCCAAATAAAAGGAGGTAGTATCCCCTTCCATAGTAGCGCTAAGTGCTAAAATGATTTCCTGGATGGGTTCTTCCTCGTCTTCTTGAGATAAAGAAACTCGTTCCAATAGAGATTCAATAGTCAACTCTTCAGGACCAATTCCTTGAATTGGAGAAATGACTCCTCCTAAAACGTGATAGGTTCCTTGATACTGGTTGGTGTTTTCTATCGCTAAAACATCTCTAATATCTTCTACTACACAGATAACTGTTTTGTCTCTGCGCATGCTGGCACATATCTGGCAGATTTCTCCGTCTGAGATGTTATGACATTTTTTACAATACTGAACTTCCTGCCTCATTCTTGTTAAAGCGAGCGTCAGGGCTTCAGTATGAACCTCATTTTGTTTTAATAAATGTAGGGCCAATCGTAATGCTGTCTTTTTCCCTATTCCAGGTAATCTGGAAATTTCTGTGACAGCATCTTCAATTAATTTGGAAGGGATATTCACTCAGTTTCGATTATACGATTGCAGCTTGGATTCCAGCGTCTAAAATAGCCTCGCACATCGGCTTAAGCTCTTCTACACTTCCTTTTTTTACCGCACATTTTCCTTTGAAATGGATGATCAAAGTACATTGCTCGGCCTGCTCTGGGCTATGCTTGCAAACTTTTACCAGAATGTTAGCTACATGGTCGAATGTGTTGACATCGTCGTTATAAACGATGAGGTCCGAAGAATCTAAATCTACCGCTTCCTCCAACAATACATCGGTCTCTTCCTCAAATTGATAAGTCATGTTCAATCGATTCATTTTGCAAAATTAATAATAATGGACAAATTAGCGGCTAATCCCAACCGCATTTATGAATTCACAGGTAGTTCTAGTCGTTATTTCCTGCTATTTTTTACTGCTTTTTTTGATTTCCTGGTTTACTTCCCGCAAAATCACTGCCGACACCTTCTTTACAGGAGATCGACAATCTCCATGGTTTTTGGTTGCTTTTGGGATGATTGGAGCCTCCCTCTCTGGAGTGACATTTATCTCTGTGCCAGGAGAGGTAGGTAATTCTAACTTCTTTTATTTCGAAGTTGTTTTGGGTTATACGCTTGGATATTTCACGATTGCCAAGGTGCTCTTACCTCTTTATTATCGCTTAAATCTCGTTTCAATATACTCATATTTAGAGGATAGGTTTGGTTTTTGGTCTTATAAAACGGGAGCCTTTTTCTTTATCCTTTCCAGAACAGTAGGCTCTTCTTTGCGTGTGTTTTTGGTTGCCTCCGTACTGCAATTGATTTTATTCGATTCTTTGGGAATACCGTTTTGGGTTTCCGTATTGATTACCGTTGGATTAATTTGGCTGTATACCTTCCGAGGGGGAATCAAAACGGTCGTTTGGACGGATACGCTTCAGACATTTTTTATGCTGGCAGCAGTAGTGGTCAGTATTGTTTTGATTGGGAATGAGTTAGAACTATCAGGGATTTCCGAATATTTCAAAGTGATATCAGAAGATTCCCGCTCGACTATTTTCAATTGGAACTGGAAAGATGGTACCAATTTCTTCAAACAGTTTATTTCAGGAGCTTTCATAACCATTGTCATGACCGGGTTGGATCAGGATATGATGCAAAAGAATTTGACCTGTAAAAACATTGGAGATGCGCAAAAGAACATGTTTTGGTTTACCATCTGTTTAGTGATTGTGAACTTGCTATTCTTAGGGTTGGGAGTCATGTTATATCTCTTTGCGGAAACAAAAGGGATTACGTTGCCTGCAAGGACAGACGAATTATTTCCTTTGTTAGCTACTCAATATTTTACTCCATTTGCAGGAATAGTTTTCGTATTGGGGATAACGGCGGCGGCCTATTCCAGTGCCGATTCTACCTTAACCGCATTGACCACTTCATTTTGTGTGGACTTTCTTGAGTTGGAGAAAAAGTATCCAAAAGAAAAACAGGTAAGGGTAAGACAGAAAGTACATATTATATTCACATTTGTAATGTACTTCGTGATTCTTGCTTTCTATTGGATCAATGATCAAAGCGTCATTAATTCGGTGTTTGTGATAGCAGGTTATACTTACGGTCCTTTGTTGGGCCTCTATTCTTTTGGCTTATTTACAAAGATGCAGGTGAATGATAAATGGGTGCCTTATATTGCAGTAGCGGCTCCTACTTTAACATATCTTATTGCGTCCAATTCAGAAAAATTACTCTGGGGATATAAGTTTGGTTTTGAAGCCCTGATACTAAATGGCTTGCTGATGTTTTTAGGCCTTTGGTGGGTTCGTAAAAAATGATCAGATTAAAAGTTCCTTTTCTGGATCCCAAAACACTTGGTCAAAATTCTTGATTTTATCATTTTCAACGATCACTCCCTCTTTTTCTAAAGCTTCTTGCATGGCTGTTGGGGTAGAGAAATGGTGTTTACCTGTCAACATGCCTATCCTATTTACAACCCGGTGAGCAGGAACATCAGGTAATGAATGGGCTGCATTCATAGCGTATCCCACCATTCTTGCTCCACTTTTCAACCCTAAATAATGGGCTATGGTACCATAACTGGTAGCTCTACCTTCGGGAATTTCCCGAACCACCTGGTATACCAAATCAAAATAATTAGGCTTCTCGTTCTTCATGAAATAAATTTATAATCGCTTGATTGATCGTTTTTCTAACTTTTGATTCAACTTCCTTTTCTCCTGTTTTGATGGGGAATTGAAATCGGATAAGCTGGTATTCTGATTTCCTCTCCAAAACACTTAATTGAGCCCCTTTGAGGTAAATATAATCGGAATAAAGCCCCAACTTGTCAATTAATCGCCGTTCAATCTCATCTAAAGGAAGGTCTGATTTAGTGGACACTTCAAAATCAAAAACCAGTTGATGCGCGTTATTTCTACTAAAGTTGACAATCTCTGAAGCCAAAACCATGGAATTCGGTACTATGATCGTTTCTCCAGTTTCATTTTTAAGGACTAGGTTGATCAGTGTGATGTCTCTTATGAAACCCGTGTTTTTCCCAATTTGGATTTTGTCTCCAATCTCCAACTGATCCGAGAACATGATGATGAGGCCATTTGCAATATTGGTAATGTAATCCTTGGTGAGCACTGCGATGGCGGCCGCCACAATGGTTATGCTCGTTAAAAATTCCAAGGGCCGAATTCCCAAAGCAAGCATCAGTGAAATCAGTAGAATGATCACATTGAGAATCCAGGTGATTCTTCCGATTCCAATTACAAAGTTGGGTTGTACTTTTTCATCCTTGGTTTTTTTTAAGTAAAAACGTAATGCTGCAAATCGTCCAAGAGAAATGATCAAATTCCCGCTAAGTAAAAAAACACTCGCTCGAATCAGATTATTGATGGCTGGGTAATTATCTAGGAATGGACGTAACACCGTGTTGCCCACGTAGATATAGTCAAGTGAGATAAGTAATAAAAGCTTCAAGACAAAATTTCGCCTTTTTACGTTCTCCTTACTTTGAATGCTTGTTTTTAGTTGATTCATGCCTAATTCTAAAAATTAAGGGTAATTTTAGGAATAATCGGACAGAGATTTTCATAAGTATGAGCAGAAATATAATAATTACAGGCGCAAGCGGGAATCTAGGTTCTGCAGTGGTCGAAAAATTTAAAAGAGAAGGATACCATATCATTACTTTGACTCATCCCAGTAAAGATGAATTTATCGAAGAAGCAGACGATAGCTACGAGGTAGATGTCACTAATGAAGAAGAAGTACAGGCATTTGTAGCTGAATTTCAACTTCAGTATGGAGAATTGGATGCATTGGCCTTATTGGTAGGGGGATTTTCTATGGGAGGGTTTGATAAAACCAGTCAGGAAGATATCCAGAAGATGTTCCAACTGAATTTTTTCTCTGCATTCCATCTGGTCAAAGGGTTTTTACCAATTATGAAAAAACAGCAGAAAGGCACGTTTTTGTTTGTTGGAGCTCGACCTGCTTTAGAGCTATCTTCTGCCCCAGATATGCTAGCTTATTCATTGAGCAAAAGACTAGTGATCACCCTTACGGAAATTCTTGGTGAGGAAATTAAAGATTCACCTATTCGTTCACACGTATTTGTTCCAAGCATCATTGATACTCCTGTGAATAGAGAGTCTATGCCTGATGCCGATTTTACAAAATGGGTACGTCCCGATGAAATTGCGGAAGCCATGCATTATGCAGTAAACACATCTGCTTTACGAAATATGACCTTTAAGCTTTACGGAGAAGTTTAAAACTTAAATTGATGAAAACAAAGCTACTTTTAAGTATTTGTCTGCTGATGTCTGTTACATTCTTGTCCAAGGCACAATCGGAAGAAGAGGCAGTTAAGGAAGTAATCATCTCTATGTTTGATGGAATGCGTGCTAAAAATGCCGAGCAGATTATTTCGGCTTTTTCAGAAGATGCGATTATGCAGACCATCCAAAATAAACCGGAAGGTACAGTGATTGGAAATAACACCGTAGCTGAATTTGCTAACAGTATAGCTTCAGTTCCGGCTGAAACCTATTTGGATGAAAGATTGACGGATTTCGTCATCAAGGTAGATGCAAACATGGCAACGGCATGGACTCCCTATCAGTTTTATGTCAATGAGAAATTCAGCCACTGTGGAGTGAATTCATTCCAATTGGTCAAATTTGAAGGGGAATGGAAGATCGTCTACATCATCGATACAAGGAGGAAAGAAGCCTGTGTAGAATAAATGAACGGTTTTAAACATCAAGTTTTCCAGGCGGCGATTGACTTGCTGGAAGAAAGAAAATCTTTGTTGGCAAATGAGTTGTCTTCTCTTCAATTAAGCATCAAAGAAGAAACTAAGAGTTCGGCCGGAGATAAATACGAAACCGGACGAGAAATGATGAGGCAAGAAATTGGGAAGGTCGAAAATCAATTCAAGCAGAATCAGCAATTGCTTCAAGAATTTCAACATTTACTAAATACTTCGAAGGATTCAGAGAAAATCACGGAAGGTTCCTTGTTGCAGTGGGGAGAGGATTTATTATTTATATCCGCTAGTTTAGGCGAATTAGTGGTAGATGGTAAAAAGGTGTTTTTATTAAGTAAAAATTCTCCTTTGGGCCAAGTTTTAATGGGTAAGACAAAAGGTCAAGAGGTGAGTTTCAGGGGAAAATCAAAAAGGATAAATGAGGTGTATTAATTTTGAGGAATAAACGTCATCAAATCACCTGCTGGCCCTTTTAATATTAGTTTATTTTGATTCAACTCAAAGGAATGTACCATTCCTAAGGCTTGCAGAAACTCATCTTCTTTCACATCGGGACAAGCTTTTCTGGTCATTGCTCCTGGATCTAGTTTTAAGTCCGAATCTTCCAAGCTATAGATTCCAGAAAAGTTATTACAGCCTGTGAATCCACTAAGTGTACCGGTATCATTGAAATTCAAAGTTGGTATGCTTTCTGGGAACAATTCTGAAATAGCCGAATTTCCATTTAACTCCTGAAGTATCCACGTGACATTTCCTAACTGGTCCATGGCTGTTTTTTGGATTGTCTTACATTCAACCAGGAGAAACACCAACAAAAAAATGGGGAATAGTTTAAAAGCCTTCATAAAATTTGTGATTATTGCTCGATCAATTTAAAAAATTTTCAGCCCAAATACTCTTTCGGGTTTGATTAATAAATCAGATAATACTTAGTGTGAAAAGCTCAATTTGATAGAATTTTTATCGATTTCTTAAATAAATAGTAACTTTTTTGAAAAACTCTAGGGGATTGTTTGGCATATCAAAAATTTGGCGTTAAGATTGTCGTGTCAATTCTTCGGATATGGTATTTGCAGCAAACACATCATTAACAGACAACCTGTACATTTTACGTGGAGCAGTTGCGCGTACATCTTTTTTCATGTCTACAGGAATTTATACCACCATTACGGGGTAATCCCGTGTTTTAATTATTAGTACCCGCCCCTTTGGCCGTATATTGGCCCTCTTTAGTTCAAATAACTCATTACAAGATTCTTTATGAAAGTCATCAAGTTTGGTGGTTCATCCGTAGCGAACCCCGAAAACATCCAGAAAGTATTTTCCATTATTCAGGAAAAGCTCAAGAAACATGAAATAGCCATTGTTTTTTCTGCATTTGGTGGTGTCACGGAGAGTCTGTTGAAGATTTCCCAAATGGCTCGAGAAGGAGATCAAGCTTACAGGGATATGCTTCAAAGTTTAGAAGAGAAGCACTTGGATATGGTAAGGCAGCTTATTTCTGTCCAAAATCAGTCCACCGTCATGACCTATGTGAAAGTTCGATTCAAAGAGCTGGAAGATTTGTTTCATGGTACCTTCTTGATCAAAGAAAATTCTCCTAGAACATTGGATTATGTAGCCAGTTTTGGAGAGCGATTATCTGCTTTTATTTTATCAGAGTCATTAGCAGGTAAAGGGTTGAAAACTCAGTTTTTAGATGCCAGAGAAGTAATTAGAACCAATGATCGATTTGGTCAGGCAAAGGTCGATTTTGAAACTACCAACGCCTTGATTAGAAGTTATTTTGGGAAAAATGATGGAATAAAAGTAATTACTGGCTTTATCGCCTCTACCTCAAAAGGCGAGACTACTACCTTAGGAAGGTCTGGTTCAGATTATACTGCTTCTATTTTTGCAGGTGCTTTAGAAGCTGAAGATTTAGAAATATGGACTGATGTTTCAGGGGTATTGACCTCTGATCCCCGATTGGTTTATACAGCGTTTACTGTTCCTCAATTGAGCTACAATGAGGCGATGGAACTCTCGCATTTTGGAGCAAAAGTAATATTCCCGGCTACCATGCAACCTGCCATGAAGCGGAATATTCCCATCTATATCAAAAACACCTTTGAACCTGAAAATCCAGGTACCAAAATCAATAGCGAGGTAACCAAAGAGGCTTTGATCAAGGGAGTGAGCTCCATGTCCAACATTTCTATTGTGACTGTACAGGGAGCAGGATTAATTGAGTCAGTTTCTGGAACCAGTAGAGTTTTTAAAGCTTTGGCAGATGCAGAGGTAAATATCGTATTGATTTCGCAAGCATCTTCTGAACACAGCATCTGTTTGGCCATCAAAACTGACGAGGCCTATTTGGCAAAAGAGGCAGTGGAAAAGGAGTTTCACTATGAGATAAAGTCTGGTGAAATGGAAGAAGTCAACTTACTGCACGGTTTCTCAACAGTAGCGGTAGTAGGTGAAAATATGAAACATAACCCAGGTGCTTCGGGAAGAATGTTCCGTGCATTGGGTCGTAATAACATTAACGTAGCGGCAATTGCTCAGGGAAGTTCTGAATTGAATATCTCTGCGGTAATTCCTCAGGCGGATTTACAGAAAGCGTTGAACGCATTACATGAGGCATTCTTCCTTTCTGAAAATAAGGTGCTGCACGTGTTCTTGATAGGGACTGGTTTGATTGGGCAGGCATTGATCAGAATGATCGCCTCCCAGCAGGAAAAGCTTCAGCAGGACAGTATGCTGGATATCCAAATCCACGGGTTGGCCAATAGCCGGTATATGGCTTTCCATGAAGATGGCTTTGATTTGAAAAACCCTTACCAGCTGAGCGAAAGTGACGAAAAGATGGATTTGAATAAATTCATCGAAACGATGGAACACATGAACTTCTCCAATTCAGTGATGGTGGATTGTACTGCATCTTTGGAAGTGGCCAATACCTATTCTAGAATTTTGGAAGCTAAAATTGGAATCGTCACTCCAAACAAAAAAGCCAATTCGGGATCCATGGATCAGTATTTGGCCTTGAAAAAAATCGCCAAGAAGCGAGGTGTGAAATTCCTTTATGAGACCAATGTGGCAGCAGGTCTTCCCGTAATCAATACGCTTCAAGACTTAATGCTTTCTGGTGACCGTGTCATCAGAATCGAGGCAGTATTGAGTGGGTCTATGAATTTTATTTTCTCCGAATTTGAAAAAGGAGCATCTTTTTCCGAGGTAGTAAGAATAGCAAAGGATAAAGGATACACAGAGCCAGATCCTAGAGATGATTTGAGTGGTATGGATGTAGCACGTAAAATTTTGATCTTGGGTAGAGAAGCTGAGCAAACGTTAGAATTTGATGCAGTGAAAGTAGAGGGGATGGTGCCAGACGATTGTGTGGTTACAGCTTCTGTGGAGGAGTTTTTTGAAAGGTTAAAAGCGCATGACCAGGAATTTGAAAAGGTTAGAAAATCAGCTCAAGAAAAAGGGGAGAAACTAAGATTCATGGCAACTCTTGAAAATGGCGCTGCCAAAGTCGGATTAAATTCCTTAAAGGTGGATCATCCATTTAGCAGTCTGCAGGGAAGTGACAATATGATTTTGTTGACTACCGAAAGGTACCATGATTTCCCAATGATCATCAGAGGTCCAGGAGCTGGTGCGGATGTTACTGCAGCAGGAGTATTTGCAGATGTAATTCGAATCGGTAACTATACTCGAGAATGATGCGGTCTGTAAAAGCTTTCGCTCCAGCTACGGTAGCTAATGTTTCCTGTGGCTTTGATATTTTGGGTTTTCCAATCGATGCCATGGGAGATTATGTTGAAGTAACTCGTAGAGATCGTCCCGGTCTAAGAGTGGTTTCTATTGAGGATGATGGAGGGAAACTTCCTTGGGAAGTAGAAAAAAATACCTGCGCAGTGGCTATCCAAGCAATGCTAGAAAGCTACGGAAAGCAAGTTGGAATGGATATCGCGTTGAGGAAAGGACTTCCATTAGGCTCCGGAATGGGCTCCAGTGCAGCGAGTGCAGTGGCAGCTTTAGTGGCGGCCAATCGACTTTTGGGTGATCCTTTTGAACGTAAAGATTTATTGCCCTTTGCTATTGTGGCTGAAAAAGCTGCATGTGGTGCAGGGCATGCAGATAATGTTGCGCCAAGTTTATTGGGAGGATTTGTATTGATCCGAGATTACCATCCTTTAGATGTTATAAAATTACATGTACCTAAAGGATTGTATTGTACCTTACTACATCCCCATTTTGAGTTGAATACTTCTGATTCAAGAAGTGTTTTAAGAGATTCTATTCCCTTAAAGCATTCAACTATCCAATCAGGAAATGTTGCTGGGTTTGTTTCGGGATTATACCAAGAAGATTTTGAATTAATATCCAGATCTATGCGGGACGTGATTGCTGAACCTTACAGGGCCGTATTGATTCCGGGATTTTATGAAGTTAGAGAATCCTTGAAAGCGGCAGGAGCTCTTGGGATGGGGATTTCCGGTTCGGGACCTACTCTTTTTGCTTTGTCAAAAGGGTCAGAACAAACCGCTGCCATGGCCAAAGCCGCAGAAGAAATTTATGAAGGAATAGGTCTAGGCGTGGATGTGTATTTTTCTGCCATCAATACAGTAGGGGCCTATGTGCTCGAAGAAAAGAATTAAACTATGAAATTTTATAGTACAAACAATCCACAGCATCAAGTGAGCCTGGCAAAGGCAGTGATCAAAGGTCTTGCTCCTGACCAAGGCTTGTACATGCCCGAAAAAATCCCTACGCTTTCCAAGGATTTCATAGCAAATATTTCAGGCTTGAGTTTCCAAGAGGTCGGCTATCAGGTGATGGGAGCTTTGTTTTCTGAAGATTTGACGAAAGAAGAAATTAAAGACTTGGTGGATCATACCATAGTTTTTGATGCTCCTATCGTCCAAGTAGAGGAGGGGATATATAGTTTGGAATTGTTTCATGGACCAACTTTGGCTTTCAAAGACTTTGGGGCAAGATTTTGCTCTAAGTTGATGAGTATGCTTTTGACAGGCTCAGATAAAAAAGTTCGTGTGTTAGTAGCGACTTCTGGAGATACCGGGAGTGCTGTAGCCAATGGGTTCTTAGGAGTGGAGGGAGTTGAGGTCATTATTTTATTTCCAAAAGGGAAGGTAAGTGAATTACAGGAGAAGCAGTTTACGACCCTTGGAAAGAATATTAAGGCATTAGAAGTAGAAGGTGTATTTGACGATTGTCAGAAGATGGTCAAAGAGGCGTTTCTAGATAAAGAATTGAATGAGAAACTATTGTTGACCTCAGCAAATTCAATCAATATAGCTCGTTGGATTCCGCAGGCATTGTATTATTTCTATGCTTATTCTAGACTACCTAAAACAAATGAAAAAGTAGTTTTCTCCGTTCCAAGTGGGAATTTCGGAAATATTGCTGCGGGCATTTTAGCTCAGAGAATGGGCTTGCCAATAGATATGTTTGTTGCTGCGACCAATGTCAATAAAGTGGTTCCTGACTATTTGAGAGGTAACCCATTTGAGGCTATGGCTTCCATTCCTACCATCAGCAATAGCATGGATGTGGGCAACCCGAGTAACTTCCCAAGATTATTGGTCCTTTACGGGAATAATGAAGAAATCCTGAAAGAACAAGTAAAGGGTTATTTCTATACCGATGAAGAAACAGTAGAGGTGATGAGAAAAGTAAAATCCCTAGGATACACCTTGGACCCACATGGTGCGGTGGGTTATAAGGGGTTAAAAGATTTTATGGCTGAAAATCCAGGCTACCAAGGCGTGTTTTTGGAGACCGCTCATCCTGGTAAATTCAGGGATGTAGTGGAAGAGGCATTAGAAGAGTCCCTGGTGTTGCCCGAGCGACTAGCAGCTTTTATGACTGGCCAAAAGAAGGTGGAGCCTTTGGAAAATGACTTTCAAGAATTTAAAAAGTATCTAATGAGCCTAGATTAAGGCTCATTATTTTTTTCTCTCAATAGTATAACTGACTAGATTGGCCAAGGAAGTTTTGTATGCAGAATCAGGGAATGAATTCAAGATGTCCAAAGCTTCTTGGTAAAATTGATTCATGATCTTTTTGGCATATTCCAATCCACCGCTTTGCTTGACATATTGGATCACTTCATTCACCGCTTTTTTATCCTCACTTCGGTTTCTGATTAAGCTGATGATCCTTCTTTTTTCCAACCAGTCACTTTGATTCAATGCAAAAATTAAAGGTAAAGTCATCTTCTTTTCTTTGATGTCTATGCCTACTGGTTTTCCGATTTCATCCTCACCATAATCAAAAAGGTCATCTTTGATTTGAAACGCCATTCCCACTTTTTCTCCGAAATTTCTCATTTTTTCGATGGTCTGTGGGTCGCTCTGATTGCTGGATGCTCCCACTGCACAGCAGGATGCGATGAGACTTGCAGTTTTTTGTCGGATGATTTGATAATACACCTCCTCCGTAATATCAAGTTTTCGTGCTTTCGCAATTTGGAGGAGCTCACCTTCTGACATTTCCTTAACTGTATTGGAAACTATTTTCAAAAGATGGAAGTCTTCATTGTCTACACTCAAAAGAAGCCCTCTTGAAAGTAAGTAATCTCCCACGAGCACGGCAATTTTATTCTTCCATAAGGCGTTGACAGAGAAAAAGCCTCTTCGGTAATTGGCATCATCTACCACGTCATCATGAACTAGGGTAGCAGTATGCAAAAGTTCAATCAAAGCAGCACCTCGGTGGGTAGACTCATTGATGTTTCCTGTGACTCCGGCTGTTAGAAATACAAACATTGGGCGCATCTGTTTTCCTTTGCGCTTCACGATGTAATTCATGATATGGTCAAGAAGTTTGACCTTACTTTTCATAAGCCCTCGAAACTTCTGTTCGAATTCTGCCATTTCGGCTTCGATGGGAACTTGTATTTGCTTGAGGTCTGCTTTCATCCGGTAAATTGTGTCGTAAAATTAATACCCTTTCTTTCATGGACAAGGATTATGCTTAGCATAGGCCAAGATTCATGAAGATTGTATTACTTTTTCGACTTTTTTGTATTTTGTATAGATTGAACTACTGCTATAACTTCTCTTTATCCTATCTGTTATGAAAAACATAAGCATTGAAATTAAGTGGGCGATTATTTTCGTTCTCATGTCTTTGGCCTGGATGGTCCTTGAAAAATCTTTGGGCTGGCATGATGAGCATATTGATCAGCACGCTGTATTCACGAATTTTTTTGCGATCCCAGCCATTTTAGTATTTGTATTTGCTTTGCGTGATAAAAAGAAAAGTTATTACAGAGGAAATATTACGTATCTACAGGCATTCTTATCTGGCTTAATTGTTTCCTTGATCATTATGGTGCTGACGCCTTTTGCGCAATATATTACTTTAGAATACATTACCCCTGATTACTTTACGAATGTTATCAAATACTCGGTAAGCTCAGGTGAGTTGACCCAACAAGAGGCCGAAGATTGGTTTAATCTTCAAAGTTATATAGTTCAAGCTACCATAGGAGCCTTAATCATGGGGGTAATCACCTCAGCAATTGTGGCTATTTTTATAAAATCCAAGAAGTAGTGAGGAGATGATCAAGTAAGTGGGGTTGAAGCTAAAGGCTTTTGTTATCTTTGAAGCGTTTTTAAAATTGAATTCCACTTGGAGGAGAAATATCTAAAACATAAGTACGATCCAATCATTCCCAGTAAGAATGAGTGGCCGGTAGTCAAACTGGCTAGGGAACGTAAAGAGTTTGTCAAGAAAGTTTCAGATTTGGCCGAGGATAGGATTCTGGATCTTGCCGACCAAAACCCTGATATTCTAAAAGAGGAGTTGGAAACAACTCTGTATAGAGAGAAGTTGCGGATTAAACAAAACCCATGGGTTGTTGATCCGGATGATGAAGGGTCTTTTTGGGGAGAGGTAAAAGCATCCTTACTTCAAATCAATACCTCTACAGATCTTTCTAAAGATAAAAAGCTTCAGGGTTATAAATCAATTTTAAATAGAATCACCTCCCGTTATGCTGAAGAAATAGCAAGTAATTTCAAACATACCCACTATAAGTTTACCCGAAGTGTGGTGACATTTGGGTTTTCAAGATTGCTAAATGCAGCACGAGTAAAAGGCTTTAAATCCATTTTTAGTAACCAATATACCCTTCAGGATAAAATTCAAATCACTGGGGAAACAGACCAATTGAGAGACTTGGCGACCAAAGGAACCGTTGTGATGGTTCCTACCCATTTCAGCAACTTGGATAGTATTCTCATCGGTTGGACTATTTCAGTTCTGGGCTTGCCTCCCTTTATTTATGGTGCTGGATTGAACCTGTTCAATATTTCTATTTTTGCCTATTTTATGGACTCCCTTGGAGCTTATAAAGTGGACCGGCGGAAAAAGAATTTATTGTATCTGGAGACCTTAAAGACCTATTCGAAAGAAGCGATTAAGTTTGGATGCCATAGTCTATTCTTTCCTGGGGGAACAAGGTCTAGAAGTGGGATGATTGAATCGCGTTTGAAACTCGGGTTGCTAAGCACGGCGATTGAAGCGCAAAGAGCCAATTTCCAAGATCAGAAAAATGATATTTCCGGTAAAGTGTTCATCGTTCCAGTCACGATCAATTACCATTTTGTTTTGGAAGCTCCAAGCTTGATCCGGGATTATTTGAGTATTACGGGCCAAGAACGGTATTACAAGGAAAACGATGAGTTTTCCAACTCTTATAAAATTTCAAAATTCCTCTTCAAGTTCTTTACCAAAGGTTCGGATATCTCTGTTTCTATTGGAAAAGCGATGGACGTGCTAGGTAACTATGTGGATGAAAATGGAGATAGCCTAGACAAAAAAGGGAGGAAGATCAATACCCGGGATTATTTTGTTTCTGACGGCGAGGTAACTGTAGATCATCAGCGGGAAGAGGAGTATGCCAATATGCTTGGTAGAAGAATCGTGGAAGAATTTCATAAAATCAACCGCGTCTTCAGTTCCCATTTAGTGGCTTTTACAGCCTTTGAAATGATTAAGGATTCCAACAAAAAACTGGATTTGTTTGATTTAATCCGTTTACCAGAAGAGGATATTGCGATTCCTTATGAGGAGTTTAAAGTCAATTGTCATCGGGTGATGGACCGGGTGTATGAGCTGAAAAGTCAAGGATTGATTAATGTGGCTCCCCATCTTCAGGATGATATGGATGAAATCATATCGCATGGGTTGGATAATGTGGGGATGTACCATGCCAAGCGACCTTTAATTAGGGATTCCAAAGGCGATATTGTTACAGAGGATATGAGCTTACTTTATTTTTATCATAATAGATTAACCGGCTATGGTCTCGAAAAACTCTTCTAAACCTCAAGAAAAATGTATAGGGGTAATCGGAGTGGGAAGCTTCGGTACTGTGATAGCCAATATGCTGGCAGAAAAAAACCAAGTAATGGTTTATGCTAGAAAAGAGGAAGTAGTTCATGAAATAAACTCCCTTCATTCGGCACAAGGAAAAACACTTAATCCCAAAATCAAAGGTACTAGTAGTCCAAAAGAAATCTGTGAAGCTTGTGAGGTGTTGTTTTTGATGATTTCTTCCTCTGGATTTCAAGATGTAGTCCAATCCTTTGCTCCACATCTTTTTCCATACCATTTAGTGATTCATGGTACCAAAGGGCTCTGTCTAAATTTGGAAAAAGGGCAGACTTTGGATTCAGTTAAAAAAATAAAAAGGTCTCAAATCCTGACCATGAGCGAAGTGATCTTGCAAGAGACAGTGGTTGTGAGAGTGGGTTGTTTGGCTGGTCCAAATCTTTCTAAGGAATTGACGCAAAGTTTACCTGCGGCTACAGTCATTGCGAGTAAATACAATGAGGTGATTTTGGAAGGGCAAAGTTTGTTGCGCTCTGAGAAATTCCAGGTGTATGGAAATTCTGATATTATTGGAGTGGAGTTAAGTGGGGTCTTGAAAAACATCATTGCCATAGCTGCTGGTGCATTAGCAGGTTTAAACCTGGGAGAAAATGCCAAGGGACTACTCATTTCAAGGGGTATGGTGGAGATGGTTCATCTCAGCAATGCACTTGGAGGTAGTGTCAAATCTGTGATTGGATTGGCAGGAATAGGGGATTTGGTTACGACTTGTAATTCAGTTAATTCAAGAAATTTTACCGTCGGATTTAGACTGGCAAATGGGGAAAAGTTGGATGAAATCCTTGCGAGCATGGATGAGGTTGCAGAGGGTGTCAATACCATTCGCGTGATAAAAGCATTCTTGGAAACCGCGGATTTAAGAGCGCCAATCACCGAATACCTATATCGGGTTTTGTTTGAAAATTATGATATTAAAGAAGCACTTCAGTTTTTGATGAAGTACCCCTTTAATGTGGATATTGACTTTGTTTGATGAACCCAAAAATGAAAAAGGCTTCTGAAAATAACTTTCAGAAGCCTTTTTGAAAATGGTTTTCAGGTATTATCTGATAGGGATGATTTTTACCATTAGGCCTGTCCCTTCAGTAACAGCATAAAGATAACCATCAGGACTTTCTTTTACCTGTCTTACTCTTCCTATGTCTTGAAGCATGATTTCTTGAGAAAGAGCTTTGTCCCCATCCATATCCACTCGATTGATATGCATTTTCGCTAATGCTCCTATCAAAATATCGCCTTTCCAAGCTGGATATTTGTCTGAAGTTACCATGGTAATGCCCGCAGTTGCAATAGAGGGAACATAGTAAGTAACTGGCTGTTCCATCCCTTCTTTTTCAGTGATTTCTGTAAGCGTGGTACCGTCATAGTTTTTGCCATAAGAGATCACCGGCCAGCCATAGTTTTTACCTTTTTCGATCAGGTTTAATTCATCACCTCCCATTGGGCCATGCTCTGATTCCCAAAGTCTGTTATTTTCTTTGTCAAAATAGAGTCCTTGTGGATTTCTGCTTCCGTAGGACCAGATAGTAGGAATTGCTCCAGGGCTGTCTACAAAAGGATTGTCCTCAGGAATTCTACCATCATCATGAATCCTGTGGATTTTTCCGTGAGAGTTAGTTAACTCTTGAGCATTCATAGCGGGATTAAACCGGTCACCACTTGAATAAAATAAATATCCATCATTGTCAAAAACTATTCTGCTTCCATAATGATTGCCACCTTTCATAGCAGGTTGGGACTGGGTTAATTCTTCTTGATCTACTGCATTATATCCGTCAAGCCTAAACCTCATAATTGCAGTAGTGCTTTCCTCTTCTGTTATTGGTTTCGCATAGCTAATATATATCCATCCGTTTTCACCGTAATTTGGATGAGCTTGAATATCCAGCAATCCGCCTTGTCCTTTAGTGGATACCTCAGGAAGACCTTGGATTTTTCCTCCTGTAAATTGGTCGTCTTTGAAAACCAGGATTTCCCCTCTTTTTTCAGTGACCAACATAGTGCCGTCACTTAACCAGGTCATGCCCCAAGGATTTTCAAATTCTGTGTAAAGCGTGTCTACGTTGAATAATAATTTCTCTGACTGTACCGCATACGTTTCATCAATTGGTTCAGCAGGCGCTTCTTCCGATACTGTGGCTTTTTGTTCGCAGGAAAAAAGTAAAGCAGTACCGAAGGCTAGGGCGCTTATTTGGGTAAATGATTTTGATAGGATCATAGAGTAAGTCTTATTTTGAACCATGAAGATAAGATAAGTTTATCTTAAAATGGATTTCAGGATGTAGGTTTGCTTTAATTGGTCGAAAATTCAGTTTTGTTGGAAAATTGCAAGGCTTCAGCTACCATGTTTTTGGATCCGATCAACAAAGGAGTTCTTTGGTGGAGGCTAGTAGGTTGAATTTCAAGGATTCGTTTATTTCCATCTGTAGCCACGGCTCCTGCCTGTTCGGCGATGAATGCAAGAGCATTGGCTTCATACATTAACCGTAATTTTCCATTTGGATTCTTTTTGGTGGCAGGATAGATATAAATTCCTCCTTTCAACAAGTTTCGGTGAAAATCTGCTACTAGACTACCGATGTATCGTGCCGAATATTTTTTCACCTTACAATCATCGATGTACTCCTTTATCCCTGGATTCCAATCTTCCTGCGTTCCTTCATTGATGGAGTAAATAGATCCTGATTCAGGAGCTTTTATCATCGGATGAGAAAGAAAGAACTCCCCAAGTGAGTGCTCGTAGGTAAATCCATTGACTCCAAATCCAGTAGTATAAACTAGCATGGTGGATGAACCATAAAGAACATATCCAGAAGCTACCTGTTCGGTTCCTTGCTGCATGATGTCTTCCTCTAGAATAGGGCTTCCAACAGGGGTTTTTCTCCGATAGATGGAAAAAATAGTCCCGATGCTAATATTGACATCAATATTGGAGCTACCGTCTAAAGGATCGATCGCTACAACATATTTTCCGGATTTATTATTTAAATCTATCACTGCGTCCTCTTCTTCGGAAACTATGGCACAGACTTCGCCACCTTTACTTAATGCACGGATAAATCTAATATTGGCAATGACATCGAGTTTCTGTTGTTCTTCACCTTGTACATTGGTTTGGCCAAAAGCACCTCCAATGTTGGAAAGTCCAGCTCGATTGGTCTCTCTGTTGACGATCTTTGAGGCTAAAGCGATATCTCTCAATAGCTGGGAAAGTTCTCCAGAAGCAAATGGAAAGTCGCTTTGTTTTAATTTAATAAATCGGTCTAGTGTGGTGCCTACTGAGTAAGCTAAGCCGCTTTGATCAGGCTGGTATGATGAAATTTTCATGTGTTAGAAAAGTACAAAAATGGATTTGACATATACTAAATTAGAAATAAATATTCATGGCAAAAATGGTTGTTTATAAATTTGGAGGAGCCTCAGTCAAAGATGCTGATGCAATCAAAAATTTGGCTGAAATTCTCCGTAATCGATTGCGAAGAAATATGGTGATTGTTGTTTCTGCCATGGGTAAAACAACGAATGCGTTGGAATCTATATTGGAATTGAAACTCTCCGGAAATGACTATTCTTTGAATAGTGCAAAAATAAAAGAATTTCATTTTCAGATTTGTTCTGAACTATTTCCAAACGGACACCGGATTTTTTTATTGTTAGAAAATCTGTTTATCGCATTGGAGAAAAGGCTTGAATTTGACCTGAACAAGGAGATTTATGATGAATATTACGATTCGGTAATAGGGTATGGAGAACTATTGTCTTCTAGAATTGTAATGGAGTATCTCTGTTTAGAAGGAATGATTACTTTATGGAAAGATGCACGGGAATTCATCAAAACCAACAGTGACTTTCGTTTTGCAAAAATTAATTGGTCTTTGACGAAGGCTTTTTGTCAAAGCCAACTGAGACCTTTGTTGGAAACCTATCCAATCGTGACGCAGGGGTTTATTGGATCTAATGAGCAAAACCTTCCTACTACCTTAGGGAGGGAAGGGTCCGATTTTTCTGCAGCAATTTTAGCGACTTCCTTAAATGCTCAGTCAGTTACTATTTGGAAAGATGTGCCAGGTGTGCTGAATGCTGACCCAAAGAGGTATTCCGATACGGTATTGTTTCAGGAAATCGGATATGAAGAAGCTGCGGAAATGACCTATTATGGAGCTTCGGTAATCCACCCGAAGACGATCAAGCCTTTGGCGATCGCTGGGATCCCGCTTTTTGTCAAATCATTTTTGAAGCCTGATTCTGATGGTACCAAAATTCATCAAACCGAACATACAGTTCAAGTTCCCACTTACATTGTAAAAGAGAAGCAGCTCTTGGTAAGTTTTAAGGTGACAGATTTTACTTTTATTGAGGAGAAACAGATTCATCAGGTGTATGAGCAGTTAAGAGCATTAAAACTTAGGGTGAATATGCTGCAGATTTCTGCGATCAGTATTTCTTTGGTGATGGATTCTCAGCTGTTTATGCTCGAGAAATTGTTGACCAACCTGAAGCCCTTTTTTGAAATCAGGTATAATGAGGGGCTGGAATTACTCACGATTTTGCATCCAGGACAAATTTCTATCGCGGAGCATTTGGAAGGATATGAAGTCCTACTTGAACAAAGTACCCGGAATACCATTCAGGTAGTGAGGAGAAAAAAGGTGGAAAATTAGCCTTTATCAGGTTCTTTTGTCTGATTTTGAGTATTTTCAAAAACAAGATAACCCCCACCTCAGATTTCTATGAAAACCAGAAGAATTTTCTTACAAAAGGCAGGCATATCAGCTTTAGCTTTGAACCTTTCACCTTTTTCTCCTCTATTGGGAGCAAATGAAGAATTAAACATGAATGCAATGGACGAAAAACCCTTAAGAGTAGCCATCATGGGATTAGGCAGTTATGGCAGTCGTGTTGCCCGTGCAATGAAAGATTGTAAAAGGGCAAAATTAGTTGGAGTAATCAGTGGAACTCCTTCCAAAATTGAAGCTTGGCAAGAAGAGTACAATATTCCTGCAAAAAACTGCTACAATTATGAGACCTATTCCCAAATTAAGGATAATCCGGATATTGATGCAGTTTATGTAATTACTCCCAATGGACTCCATAAGGAACATGCGATTGGAGTGGCAAATGCAGGTAAACATGTGATTTGTGAAAAACCAATGGCAGTGAATGCCTCTGAAGCAAAGGAAATGGTGGATGCATGTAAGGCTGCTGGAGTAAAATTACTGATTGGATATAGGATGCATTTTGAGGCCAAAACCCAAGAAGTGATTAAAATGAGGATGAATGGGGAATTTGGAAAAATCTTGTTTTTTCAGGGACTTAGTGGTTTTATTATAGGTGATCCTACCCAGTGGAGACTCAATTATGAGCTGTCAGGGGGAGGAGCTATGATGGATATTGGGATATACTCCATTAATGGAGCAAGGTATATGATAGGAGAAGAACCTATTTGGGTAACTGCTCAAGAGACCAAAAATAATCCTGAGAAATTTAAAGAGGGGGTAGACGAAACGATTCAATTTCAGTTAGGTTTCCCAGGAGGTGCTGTAGCGTCTTGTCTATCTACTTATAGCATGAATAATTTGGATAAGTTCTTCCTGAATGGCTTAAATGGTTTTGCAGAAATGCAACCTTCTACAGGCTATGGTCCAATTGAAGGTAGAACCCACAAAGGTCCTTTGAACCATCCGCATGTCACGCATCAAACCACCCAAATGGATGAAATGGCCGCGATCATTCTGGATGGGAAAAAGCCTTTGGTTCCAGTTGATGGAGAGGAGGGCTTGAAAGACATGGTGATTATTGATGCAATTTATAAAGCAGTAAAAGAGGGAAGGAAAATTTCTTTGGTCTAAAAAATTGCTTAAAGTGGTCGCTGCACAAATATTAAGTCCAGCCATTGATCAAATTTCCAGCCTACTTCTTTAAATCTTCCAACTTCCTGAAAGCCTAATTTCCTGTGGAAATGAAGACTATTAAGGTTGCTTGCATCTATTCCACCAACCATGAGGTGAAACCCTTTTTCTTTGGCGTGGGAAATCAATTCTTTCATCAATGAATACCCTATTCCTTTTCCTCTAAATTGGGGATGGATATATACGGAATGCTCTACAGTAAATTGATATCCTGGTTTTGGCCTAAAGGTACCGTAGGTCGCGAAGCCTACAATTTGGTTTTCTCGTTCTGCAACCAGAATAGGAAACCCTGCTTTAGCTTTTTCTTGGAACCAGTAGTTTTGGAATTCTAAGGTTTTGGGGGCATAGTCATAATTGACTGTGGAATGCTTGATTTCATGGTTGTTGATTTCCAAGATTGCCTGAAGGTCTCTTTCTAAGGCAAATCGAACCTTTGTCTCATTTTCAACGGACATATCTCAATATGATTCTTTCAATTCCGGGGAGATAGGCTGTCCCGAATAGGTTCAAATGAACAAGCAAAGGATATAAATTATAAATGCCCATTCTGGCTTCAAAATCAGGTTCCAATGGTATAATGGATTCATAGGATTGATAAAATCGAGAATCAAATCCTCCAAAAAGTCTGCTAAAGGCGATGTCCATTTCCCTATGACCGAAATAAACGGCAGGATCAATCAAGCAAGGTTGACCTTCCGGGTTACATAATACATTCCCTGACCATAAATCTCCATGGAGTAAAGAAGGTTTTTCGGGGGGGATGATTTTTTCTATCACCTGGTATATCGATTGGAATTTTTTTAAAAAATCCAAAGGGATTAACCTGTCAAAATAGGCTTTGCCTAGTAAGGGTTCTAATCGTTGTTCAATGTAAAAGTCTACCCAACTGGAAGTTTGTAGATTTCTTTGATTTAAGGTGGCGATATAATTGTCCTCTGAGAGTCCAAATGATTTACTTGTTTTTAAGTGTAAATCAGCCAATCCAAAGCCCAGAGT
This sequence comes from Algoriphagus halophilus, assembly GCF_900129785.1. Lineage (NCBI taxonomy): Bacteria > Pseudomonadati > Bacteroidota > Cytophagia > Cytophagales > Cyclobacteriaceae > Algoriphagus > Algoriphagus halophilus. The sequence goes on along the minus strand of NZ_FSRC01000002.1, from coordinate 86,803 downwards.
TTCCCAGTAATCTAATTGATATCTACCAGAGGGGATGAATTCAGATAATAAAAAATTATAGTCTCCAACCCTTCCACAACCAAATGTTTCAGGAATTTGAAGAAATGTGTTTTTTCTTAAGTAATCTAGCCCTTGAGATTCTTTGTGGAGGATATCTTTCTCATGGTCAAAGTTTAATTTGAGAAAGAAGTTTCCATCGTTGGTTTCAATGCGTATTCCTTGGTTGTGGTTACCTGCCGCAACCAAAGAGGCTGATTTTAATTTTACCTGTGGACCCAGGCTTTGATAAAGTACTTTTTCATAGATATCATTCAAATCATACATAGAGTTGATGTGTCTCTATTACTTTCTCAAGGAACTTATCGATTGCTTTATCTAAAATTTTATAGATTTCTTCGAAGCCTTCCTCACCCCCATAATAAGGGTCTGGAACAGACTTACCCTCGGACCCTGGGACAAAATCTCTCATGAGATGAACCTCTTTGTCAGGATATCCAAACCTAACTTTCATATTGTTTAAGTTCCTGAGATTGTTATCATCCATGGCAAGGATGTAATCAAAATCCCTGAAATCCGTTCTGTTGACTTGTCTTCCTCTATGGTTGATAGGGAGCCCATATTTTTTTCCAATCAATATGGTTCGTTCATCTGGAAGCTCTCCAATATGAAAATCTGATGTGCCAGCACTATCCGATTTAAAAGTCGTGGGAAGATTCGCTTCTTTGATTTTCGCATCAAAAATAGCTTCCGCCAAGGGCGACCTACAAATATTACCTAAACAAACGAATAAAACTCTAATCATATCTCAATTACTCCGACCGATTTTTTTTTAAAAAACAGATGCTTTTGAAAGTACTTAATTTTAAGGTTAAATGCACGTGAGAATTTTTATTTTTTTAAGTCGAAATAAAAATAAAAGCATTTTTAATGGATTAATTCAAACCCTTGGTTAGTCATGCTAAAGATGTCATAGCGTTTGGCTACTTTTGGCAAATGAATTTGCTGTATAGAATAGCGATCGCACTGATAACCTATTTATTGCCTTTAGTTGGCTTATTTAGTGCAAAGATTAACCATTTTTTAAAAGGGCGAAAGGGTCTGCATAAGAATCTGCAAAATTTCAGATCGAAAAATCCCGGAGATTTGGCTTGGTTTCATGTTGCGTCCTTAGGAGAATATGAACAGGCAAAGCCGGTAATAGCCAAATTAAAGCAAGAAAAACCTTCTCTATTTATTTTGGTAAGTTTCTTCAGTCCATCGGGATACGATATTGCGATTAGGAAATCTCAGGCTCATGTAGATTACATCACTTATATTTCCTTAGATAGAAAATCATGGGCTTTTGAATTTGTAAGCATCTTAAATCCGAGTATTGCTTTTTTTGTAAAATATGACCTATGGTATCATCATATTTTGGCTTTGTCCCAGAAAAAGGTGCCTATCATTCTTTTTTCAGCTTCATTCAGGCCAACTCAAAAGTATTTCAAGTCAGATGGTTTCTTTAGAAGCATATTATTCAAACTGGATCAAATATTTACTCAAAATCAAGCTAGTCTGGACCTTTTAGAGCACATAGGGTATTCAAATGGGATTTTGGCAGGGGATACAAGATTTGACCGAGTGGTGGAAACTGCCCGCTCTCCAAAGACTTTCCCTGAAATCGAATCTTGGGCCCAAGATAAAAAAGTCATGGTATTGGGATCAGTTTGGGAAGAGGATATGGAAATCCTCATTCCACTTATGAATCAGGTAAAAGATTATTTATGGATCATAGCACCTCATGATTTGTCTCCTGAGCCTATGGCTGCTTGGGCGAATTCAATTCAACTTCCTTCCACCAAGTATTCTGAGACTAAGGATTTTGAAGGAAAGCAGGTGTTGTTTATCGATAATATTGGGATGCTTTCTTCTTTGTATCAGTATGGAGATTTTGCTTATGTGGGAGGAGCTTTTGGAAAAGGACTGCATAATATTCTAGAACCATTGGGGTTTGGAATTCCTGTACTTTTCGGATCATTGAAAAACACCTCGAAATTCCCTGAATCAGAGCAAAGTGTGAATGAAGGCTGTGGTTTTGAAGTAAAAAATGCGGAGGACCTAAAAAAAGTATTTGAGGAATTGCAAGTAGAGGAGTTTTACCAGAAAGCGAAAGAAGCCTCGAATCACTGGGTTTCTGCCAATATAGGAGCAGCAGAAAAGATAATCAATCGGGTTTTGTTAAATTATCCACTCAATGGAAGGTAGAGTTATAAAGTCAACAGGCAGTTGGTATGTCGTCAAAACCGACTCAGAATTTATTTCTGCAAGGTTGAAAGGCAAGTTCAAGCAGGAGGATTTGAAGTTAACGAATCCTATTGCGGTGGGGGACTGGGTGACTTTATCGAAAGAAGAAAACCAAGAAACAGCGATAATTTCTGCGATACATCCTAGAGAAAATTATGTGATCCGTAAATCCACACGCAAACAGCATTTCTCACATATCATTGCCAGTAATGTGGATCAGTCCATGTTGGTAATAACTATGAAAAAGCCAAGGACTTCATTAGGTTTTATAGATCGATTTTTGGTAAGTACTGAGAGTTTTAGGATTCCGGCGATTTTGGTTGTGAATAAAGTGGATCTTCTGGAAGGCGAGGATGCGGAAGATTGGTTACTTGATATCCATGAGATTTATGAACCATTGGGGTACCAAGTGATTGAGATTTCAGCTATAAATGACAAAGATTTATTGGATAAATTTCATCCCTTACTTCAAGGTAAATCTACATTGATAGCGGGGCATTCTGGCGTAGGCAAATCAACACTTTTGAATAAGCTTGTTCCTGAGGCATCACAAGACACCAAGGAAATTTCGGGGTTTAGCGCTAAAGGTGTTCATACTACAACCTTCGCTGAGCTTTTTCCGGTGAAGGGGGGAGGAGATTTGATTGATACTCCTGGAATTAAGGAGTTTGGTATTTTGGATGTAGAGGACTATGAGTTGTCACATTATTTCCCAGAGATGAGAAAATACCTCGGTGAATGTAAATACAATAATTGTCGGCATATCAACGAGCCTGGCTGTGTAGTTCGGAAGAAAGTAGAAGAAGGGTATATCCATCCTTATCGATATCAGAGTTATCTCAACATCTTGAATGAGGAGGATTCCTACCGTTAAGCATATCTTAATTTTGAAACCTTAGAGAATTGGTCTAATTTTCAAATTATAATTTTATCCTATGAGCGAAGTACTCAATCATCATCAGATCAAGAAAAAAATCACCCGGATGGCATTTGAGATTTATGAAAGAAATCTCAATTCCGCAGGAGTAGTTTTTGCGGGAATCACAGGAATGGGAACCATTTTAGCGGATTTATTAGCCCAGGAATTACGAACTATCTCTCCATTAACTATTGAGGAGATAGAAGTTATTTTGGATAAAAGTAATTTACATTCAGAGGAGATTGAATTGTCTGAAGAGATCGAGCTTTCCGGAAAAACATTAATCCTTGTGGACGATGTGTTAAATACAGGAAAAACACTTGCCTACGCGATGAAACCTTTTCTAGACAAAGAATTATATAAGATGGAAATAGCGGTACTGGTAAATAGAAGCCATGGCCAATTTCCAATCAAGCCGGATTATACGGGTTATGAACTCTCAACTACTCTTAATGAGCACATCAAGGTAGATTTTTCCGGTGACCAATATTCTGTCCATTTACTTTAAATCATGTCTGTTCATTCTTCAGCAAATATTAAAAGAATCACTACTCATATCCTTCAGGAAATGAAGAACCGTGGTGAAAAAATATCTATGCTTACTGCCTATGATTTTTCGATGGCAAAAATCGTAGATGATGCAGGAATTGATATTATTCTGGTGGGAGATTCCGCTTCCAATGTGATGGCAGGTCATGAAACCACCCTTCCGATCACTTTGGACCAGATGATCTATCATGCATCTTCTGTAGTGAGAGCTGTCAGCAGAGCCTTTGTAGTGGTCGACATTCCTTTCGGATCCTATCAGGGGAATAGTTCTGAGGCTTTGCGTTCTGCTATTCGAATCATGAAGGAGTCAGGAGCTCATGCCATTAAAGTAGAAGGCGGCGCTGAGATTAAAGAATCTGTAGTGAGGATTTTGAGTGCTGGTGTTCCAGTCATGGGACATTTGGGCTTAACTCCTCAGTCAATCTATAAATTTGGGACCTATAGTGTCAGAGCTAAAGAATCTGCAGAAGCACAAAAATTGCTAGAAGATGCCAAGCTGTTAGAGGAATGTGGATGTTTTGCCATTGTGTTGGAAAAAATACCTGCCTCTTTGGCTAAAAAAGTAGCAGAATCAGTGTCAATTCCAGTCATTGGAATCGGAGCAGGAGGAGATGTAGACGGTCAAGTGTTAGTGGTACACGATTTATTAGGAATCACCCAAGAGTTTAAGCCTAGGTTTTTGAGACAATATGCGGATTTGCAATCAGTTATGATGGATGCATTTACCAATTACATCAAGGATGTAAAAAGTCGGGATTTCCCCAATGAATCTGAAAGTTATTAAGATTGAAAAAATGAAAGGCCGGTAAATCCGGCCTTTTTTAGTTTATATGGCATTTAAGCCTCTACAGATACGCTGGATTTTTCTTTCAGTCTGATCATAAAATCACTGAGTACATTCATGTAATTGATGAATGCATCATAGGGGGAATCATAAGGGCTAAAATAGGAATGTATATCTCCGTCAGAGAAGAATTTGGTACACATGTAATAGAAGTGGTCAGAGGTCTGTAAATACCTCCAGTCCCTTTTTATTTCTTCATCCTCAATGGTGTTGACCAACTTTTCAAGGTCATATAATCGATCGAATGCTTCGTCTTGTAAATCATTTCCGAGCCAAGCGGTTAGATCCCGTTCTTCATCTGCCCATGAGATTGGAATCGGAACATGGATTTTGCCAACAGGTGGGATTTTTGAAGCTATTTCTGAAGGAGTAGAGAAAGAAAAGTTAGTCTTTGTAAATACTGCCTCAGGAAGGTGTTTCATGAAATCAAAAATTCCTGTCTCAGCCCACTGGTGTTCTCCAAAGGTTTCGTAATCCATGAAAAGGTTCAGCGTTTCTTCCTCATTGGGAATCGCATTGATCCAATTGATGAATTTCTCAGTAGTTAATGGGTAATCATCCCAAGATTTATTGCCAAACCTGAAGGCGATGTCATCACTCAGTTGGAAATTTTTCAATAAAACTTTCAGCTTAGGTTCAATGCTATTTACATACACATAATTAGGGCTTTTCCATCCCAGAATATGTTTGGCGCCTTCCGTTAACATGGCATCGTAACCTAATTCGGATACCATTGCCCCAATTTCGTCAGAATAGATTAATTCAGTATTTCGGAACACCTTTGGAGTATAGCCATTAAATAACTCCTTGATTTTTGCTTGGTGTTTGTGGACCAAGTCTTTAAACTCATCCTTGCTTTTTAGAGAAGCTAAGGAGTGGGAATATGTCTCGTTTAAAAGTTCTACATGACCCGTATTGACCAGTTTCTGGAAGCTTTCCAGCACATCTGGAGCATATGCCTGCATTTGGTCCATGAACGTTCCTGAAATGGAAAAACTTACTTTGAATGCTCCATTGTAGTGATGGATCAAATCAAGGAGTAATGCATTCATAGGTAAGTAGCACTTCTGAGCTACTTTTCTCATAATGGACCGATTGCTGAAATCATCCCAATAATGATGATCTTCACCAATATCAAAAAAGCGGTAAGGTTTAAGGCGAAAGGGTTGATGAACTTGAAAATAAAAGCAAATAGTTCTCATGATCTTTGGGATAAAGTTTTTTCGTATACGGTAACAAGCTTAGCGGCTACATGTTCCCATTTTAATTTCTTCAATTCTTCACTTCCGAGCTCTTTAAACATTTGGGATATACCCTTGTAGTGCAAAAGAGCAAAAATGGCATCGGCCATCGCATCAATATCCCAAAAGTCAATTTTTATAGCATTGGTCAAGACCTCAGCTACGCCTGACTGTTTTGAAATAATGACTGGGGTATTATGTCGCACAGCCTCCAAAGGGGAGATTCCAAAGGGCTCAGAAACAGATGGCATGACATATACATCCGAGATAGCATACATGTGATCCACATCTTTACCTTTGAGGAACCCTGTGAAGTTGAATTTGGTGGCAATTCTTAATTCAGCTACACGATCGATCATTCTATTGAGTAAATCTCCAGATCCTGCCATTACAAACCGAACGTTTGGATCTCGGTCGATGACTTTCTTGGCAGCTTCTACAAAGTATTCAGGGCCTTTTTGAAAAGTAATCCTTCCCAAAAAAGTCACGATCTTCTCAGGTACTTTTTTCTTAAAAGTGGATTCAATAATACTGGCATCCAACACGGCATTGTGCAATACTGAAACCTTTTCGGCGGGGATCCCATATTTTCTGATGATAATATTTTTGGTTAGCTGACTTACGGCAACCACATGATCAGCGGCTTGCATTCCAGCTCTTTCAATATCATAGACCACTTGATTGACGGATTCTCCAGACCGATCAAACTCGGTAGCATGTACATGGGCTACTAATGGTTTACCACTTATTTCCTTAGCTGCAATTCCTGCAGGAAAAGATAGCCAATCGTGGGCATGGATTAATTCAAAATCACTTCTATCTCTGGCAATTTGAGCTCCTGTCAAGGCATATCTGGAAACTTCCTCCATTAGATTTTTCCCGTATTTTCCACTGAACTCGTACTTCGTGGAAAAAATACTTTCATCTACATCTGTTCGATCATGGATGGCATAGTCTGTGAATTTCTTATACTCTTCTGGACCCAAATAAGGAACTAAAAAACTACTGACTTCTAAATAGGTTAAGTTCTTCCAAATTGATTTGAATCTTTTTTCTCTATAATCAATGGTGACGTCACTCGCATTTACAAAATCAGCCATGGGTTCTTCATCCCCCCAAAGCTTTGGGACCACAAAAATAATGTCTTGATTATGGTGGCAAAGACCTTTTACCAAACCATAACAAGCAGTTCCAAGTCCTCCAGAAATATGTGGTGGAAATTCCCACCCAAACATTAATACTTTCATAAAAAGTTGATTATATCTTTTTGACCAAATCCATCATACGAAGCAATTCTGCCACACTCCAAGCTTGCGAAATAGCCCCTTTTGGCCTGTGAGGAGGGTCTCCATCATACAATTCTGCAACTGTACCCACACCATATTGGGTCATTACCCCATCAAATCCTTTAATTATCTTTTTGATAAAGTTAAAAGAAGATTTACCGTGAAGTTTTATATATCCTTCTACAAAATGACCTAGAGGCCAAGTCCACACAGTGCCATTGTGGTAGGCTTGATCTCTTGTGATTTGGTCACCAAAATAATATCCTTTATAGGAATAATCGTCAGGGGAAAGAGATCTAAGCCCCCTTGTGGTTAGTAATTTGGATTTAACTATTTCTAGAACCTGGTCATTTTGGGATTCGCTAAGCATGGTATAAGGAAGGGAGGTAGCAAATACCATATTAGGCCTAACTGACCAGTCCTTTTGATCTCCATTAACTACATCTGCTAAGTATCCATGTTTTTCTGACCAGAACTCTTTTACAAAGGAGGCTTTCGTTTTTTCTGCAAGAGCAAGAATTTTTTCATCTCCTGTAAGTTCATGGTAAAAACAAAGTGCATTGTACCAAAGTGCTTGGATTTCTACTGGGCAGCCCATTCTAGGAGTAACGGGGCCTTCAGGGGTGACAGCGTCCATCCATGTCAGAGCTTTCCCTTCCTCCCCACCATATACTAAACCATTGTCCTGAACTTTAATATTGAAATCTGTTCCATTGATATAGCCCTCAATGATTCCTTGCATCTTCCCTAAGTATCGATCCTTGATGGTTTTTAAGTCATTGGTGTAAATCACGTATTGCTGCAATGACCAGAAATACCACATAGGCGCATCGATGGAATTCATATTGGTCATGACTCCACTACCTACATTTGGGAATAGAGGCCCATGTAGGTCTTTGGACATGCTGTCCATAATGTCTAAAAATGTCTGGTATTCACCTGAGGGTAATGTTAATCCAGGTGCTGCGACAAAAGTGTCTCTTCCCCACCATCCAAACCAAGGATATCCAGCTATTATCCTGGTGTCTCCATTTCTTTTTCTAATAAATTGTCCCGCTGAATTTTTCAGACAGTTTTCAAAGTTGTTTCTTGGGATTCTTCTTGCAATTTCTTTTTTAAAAGCTGCTTCTCTAGTCTTAGGATCAGCTTCTGTCAGTCCTGCAGAAAGAATTACAGACTCTCCCTTAGTAATATCAAATTCAAAATATCCCGGTACATATAAATCCTCTTGGTAGTCATATCCACGTTCTCGTTCCTGGATGTATTCTATGTTGTAATACCAATCTGGAGCAGGTATAAACTCTCCTTTTTTGGAAAGCTGCATGTAGAGAGGGTCATATTTTTCATACAATTGAAATTTGACCCCATTGGGTACTTTGTTGAATTTTTTATTGATAAAAGTATTTGCTTTCATCAAGTTATGGTAGGGTCTGAAAGCAAGGAAAGGAGCCACCCGAATCTTAGTAGGAGAATGCGCGTCCAACAAGGTATATCGAATCATTACTCGATCCCTATTGGTGTCCAAAATCAACTCTTTCTGAAGAAGAACACCACCAACTCGATAAGTCAGTTTTGGGATCGGTTCGGAGTCAAAATCTTCCAGATATTTATGACCTCTGGGCGAATAATTGCCAGGAAATTTACTGATCCCCAAATTGAAGCTTGCCCCATGCTGAATCACTGTTTCGTGCACATTAGACAACATGACATGATTTTGGGAATCAATTTGAGGTTGGGGTACCACTAGAAGTCCATGATATTTTCGAGTATTGCACCCTATGATGGTAGTACTGGTGTAGGTGCCAGCTCTATTGGTTCTGATGATTTCACGGTCCAGAGAATAATTTAAATTAATCAGCTGGGTTTTATCAAAATGGATGTAACTCATAATAAATCATTGAATAGATTTAAAAATAGAGTTTTGTATCCATAAGAAAAATATTATAGAAAAAAATAAAGGTTATGTTTCCATAACCTTTTGTTTTTTTTAAGATAATCAGGAATGAACCCCCTCTTTTTGGAATTCTTCAAAATTTTTCAGGGATTCTTCAAATTTTGAAATGTAATTTTTAGTCATCCTTACATTGGTGCGCTTCACTACCGGGAATTTCGGATAAGATTGGAACAAAGTAAACATAGCAAATTGGTTTAGTTTAACGTCGAACGGACAAATGTTATGCCAGTTAAAGCTTCTTAAAACAAGAAAACCCCTCGATATGAGGGGTTTTGGGGTGAAAGACCGGGTTCGAACCGGCGACCTCTGGTGCCACAAACCAGCGCTCTAACCAGCTGAGCTACAATCACCATTTTTCATTTGAGAGACTTGTCTTCCAAATGGTCTGCAAAAGTAATTATTAAGATATTCCAGTGCAAGGTTACGGTTAATAATTTCTTAAAAAACTTATTCGCTCACCTTTTTTCTCTTCATGGAATTTTCCTTCTTCGTACGCCAAGTGTCCAGAAACGATCGTATGTGTCACTTTAGATTTGAATGTATGTCCCTCAAAAGGAGACCAGCCACATTTGGAAAGAATATTGCTTTTTTCAACGGTCCAAGGGGCATTTAAATCCACTAATACTAGATCGGCAAAATAACCTTCCCGGATATATCCTCTATCCTTGATTTCAAAAAGGATGGCCAGGTTGTGACACATTTTCTGAACAATCATCTCTAGACTGATTTTACCCTCATGGTAAAAGTCCAGCATGGCAACTAAACTGTGTTGATTCAATGGGCCGCCTGAAGGAGCTTTGGTATAAGGTTGAGCTTTTTCTTCCAAGGTATGAGGAGCATGGTCTGTAGCGATCACGTCAATGGTTCCATCTAAAACAGCATTGAATATTGCCTCTCTGTCTTTGGCGGTTTTTACAGCAGGATTCCACTTGATCAGGTTTCCCTTTTCTTCATAATCCTCTTCCGAAAACCACATGTGATGAATACATGCTTCAGAAGTGATTTTTTTATCTTTTAATGGAATGGAATTATCAAAGAGTTCAAGTTCCTTGGCAGTACTGATATGAAGTATATGGAGTTTGGTACCGTATTTTTTGGCCATGGCTACGGCTCTGCTAGAGGCATCGTAACAAGCTTCCTCGGACCTGATTTTTGGGTGGAATTTGACAGGGATATCATCCCCATATATTTCTTTAAAAGAATCCAGGTTAGCCTTAATGATATTGTCATTTTCACTATGAATCGCAATCAAGGTTTTACATTTCTCAAAAATCTTTTCGAGTACATGTGGATTGTCGACCAACATATTGCCTGTTGAGGAACCTTGAAAAACTTTGACCCCGCAGACATTAGAAGGGTCAACTTTTAGTATCTCTTCCAGGTTATCATTGGTGGCTCCGAAAAAAAAGGAATAATTCGCCAAGGAAACTTCTGATGCTCTTTTGTATTTTTCTTCCAAAAGTTCAATCGTGGTAGATTGAGGGATGGTATTGGGCATTTCCATATAGGTGGTGGTTCCACCAGCAACTCCCGCTTTTGCTTCCGTATATATTTCCGCTTTATGGGTCAGTCCGGGCTCCCTAAAGTGGACCTGATCATCAATTAATCCTGGAAGTAAATATTTTCCTTTCGCATCAATATGGGTGTCAGCGGCCTCAGAGCTTAAATCTGACCCAATTTTGGCAATTCTTCCATTCATTACTAAAACATCACCCGGACTTATCCGGCCTTCATTGACTATATTTGCGCCTGTGATTAATATACTTTTCATCGATTTATCAGATTCATTTACAAATTATACCATAAAATTAGCGAATCATGAGCAATGAGGCCTTAGGTTTTGAAGCATTTAAGCTAAATCGTCAATTATTAGACGCAATTGCTGAGGCTGGATACACTCATCCAACCCCCATTCAGGAGAAATCCATTCCTCTTGCCTTAGCTGGACATGATGTTTTGGGGATAGCTCAAACGGGAACCGGCAAAACGGCAGCCTATGTGCTTCCTATTTTAATGAAAGTAAAATACGCACAAGGAATGCACCCAAGAGCGCTGATTTTAGCTCCTACTAGAGAATTGGTGATGCAAATAGAGTCTGTGGTAAAGGACCTGGCGAAGTACACTGATCTCCGCCTTGCATGCCTGTATGGTGGGCTTGGTCCCAAAACACAAATCGAAACTATCAAAGCCGGGGTAGATATCATAATTTCTACTCCTGGGAGATTTCTGGATATTTACAGGAAGAATGAACTCTATACCAAGGATCTTAAAACCATGGTGTTAGATGAGGCAGATAAAATGATGGATATGGGGTTTATGCCTCAGATCCGATCTATTTTGGAAGTGATTCCTGTCAAAAGGCAGAACCTTCTTTTCTCAGCGACATTTGGAGGAAGGATTGAGAAATTGGCTCATGAATTTTTAGAATTTCCTGAGCGAGTAGAAGTAACCCCACAAGCCACTACAGCCGAAACTATAGGTCAGGTCAAATACCATGTCCCAAATATCAAAACCAAGATCAACCTCTTGGCGAAGCTTTTGGAGGAGGAAACGGTTAACAGAGCGATTATCTTTACCAGATCTAGGAAGAATGCAGAAGAAGTCTTCCATTTCTTGGATCGCAGGCATTTTGGGGAAATCAGAGTTATCCATGCGAATAAAGGGCAAAACACACGAATTAATTCCATGGAAGATTTCAAGGGTGGAGAGGTTCGGATTTTGGTGGCAACAGACGTGGCCTCTCGTGGTCTGGATATTAGTATGGTCTCTCATGTGATTAATTTCGATGTGCCATTGATCTATGAAGACTATGTTCACCGAATTGGAAGGACGGGAAGAGCTGAGCAGGAAGGGAAGGCCATTACTTTCGTAAATCCTGCAGAAGAGTACCATTTTGAACGGATTGAAGAAATCATTCGGATGAAAGTGGAAGAGTTACCAATCCCTTCAGGAGTAGATATCACCAACACGCCGTTTGAAGAGAAGCAGGCTTATGCAAGAGAACTTGATCGTTTGAAACAACGGGATGATCCAAATTACAAAGGGGCATTCCACGAAAAGAAGGAAAGAAAAAAAGCGAATCCTTTTACTGAAAAAGCAAAAGAGGAGAAGAAACGGGGCAATAAAAATTCGAAGGCGAAAAAGAATAGAAATCAGTTGAAGCAAAAAAATCAACGCAATAAAGGAAAGTAAAGAAAAAGCCTCGGAATTTATTTCCGAGGCTTTTTGAATTTATCTGGTTCCTCTTGTATTGGTACCGTCTACACGAATTTTATTTTCTCTATTGGCAAGATCCCAAGCTGTATAGAAAATCAGTTTCGCTCTTTTGGCCATCAATGGGAATTCGATTTTATCTACGGTGTCAGTTACTTGGTGATAATCATCATGAACACCATTGAAGAAAAAAGCAACAGGTATATTGTGCTTCGCAAAGTTGTAGTGGTCTGATCTGTAGTAGAATCTGTTTGGATCGTCTTCAGCATCATATCTGTAATCCAAGATCAAATTGCTGTACGTGATGTTGTTGTATTCCAAGATTTTTTTCAGATCTGTAGATAACATCTCCGAGCCAATTACATATACGAAATCTTTGTTTTCTGCATCTTGGTATTCGTAATCAATTCTACCCACCATATCTATATTGATATCTACAATGGTGTTTTCCAATGGAAGAATTGGGTTTTCGGAATAGTACTCAGAACCCAACAGGCCTTTTTCTTCTCCAGTCACGTTCAAGAATAAGATAGATCTTCTTGGTTTGATACCATCTTTGGCAGCAGTTGCAAATGCTTCTGCAATTTCCATGACAGAAACAGTACCAGAGCCATCATCATCTGCACCATTGAATACTTCTCCAGTGCTGCTAACCCCTACGTGGTCGTAGTGAGAAGAAATTACCACGATTTCATCTTTTTTGTCAGTTCCTTCTAAGAAAGCTAGGATATTGGAAGACTCCACATCTTCTACTTTCTTTTTGATTTGGTAGTTGGCTTTTTGAGACTTGATGGATTCAGGATTGGATTTAGCAGCTTCTTTCAATTCTTCTACAGAAGTTTCGAATAACTCTCCCATTTTATCAGAACTTACCATGAATATAGGTCTTTGCTCTACTTCTTTAGGGAACCCAATTCTTCCTTTTCCTGCTAGTGTTTTGTATCTATTGGCGATTCGATCAAAGTTGGCCTGACCTTCCATGGATACGATCACAATACCTGCTGCACCAGCATCCATTACTTTTTTGACTAAGTCATTGGAGCGTACACCTACAGCCCAAATACCAACTAGTTTATCAGTAACGTCTACTTTTGCTAAATTTTCATCAGACACTAATCCAAGAAAAACTAACTCAGATTTGGCTGCTTTCTTCATGTCGCCATCACCGGTAAAAACAAAGTCTTCGTTATTGACTAATTTATTTTTACCGATTTTCAAGGATACATCTTCAAAGGAAGTACTGACCAATTCCACTTTTTGAAGGTAACCGCCATCAACTGGACCAGTCAATCCTAGATTTTTGTAAAAATTAACAATGTATTCTGCTGCCATTTTTTGTTCCTCTGAACCAGTATCTCTGCCCTTCATCTCATCAGAAGCGAGGTAAGTCAAGTTTTTGGTAAGATCGGCAACGGTGATGGTATTGGCATATTTCACCTGAGCAGGTGTTTGTGCCAAAGACGGAAGCGAAAGCCCAAGAGCTAAAGCGCCTGTCAATAACAAGCTTTTATTCATCTTGATTATAATTAGGGTTTTATGTAAAACTTTTTTTGATACGTGAAATTTCAAAAATAAGCTGAAAATCAGCATCAAATCCTTTGTTAAAGTATTTTCCGGCCCAAAACTAGATATTTTTTTAACCCTTCAAACAACCGTCTGTAAATAAGAGTTAAAAGCTTGATAAAATATTGAAAATCTAAAAAGCTTTATCTGTCAATATATTGTACCTTTGCACTTTGAAAAACAAGGGCATGTTTTAACCCAAATATTCATTCTTCCCTACGTTCTTTATGAAGATCAATCTTTCAAACGCAGTAAAATTCGAAAACAGGCATAACGGTCCTACTGACGCAGAGATCGTCGAGATGTTAGAAAAAGTCGGAGCTTCCTCAATAGAAGAGTTAATCGACGAGACTGTTCCAAAATCCATCCAGTTAGAGAAGCCACTTAATCTTCCTTCTGCTCAGTTAGAGACAGATTTCTTGGTTGAATTCAAAAAGCTTGCTTCCAAAAACAAAGTCCTTAAATCCTTCATTGGTTTAGGATACTATGACACTTTTGTGCCAAATGTGATTTTGAGAAATGTGCTGGAAAATCCAGGATGGTATACTGCCTATACGCCCTATCAAGCAGAGATTGCGCAAGGTAGATTAGAGGCGCTGATTAATTTCCAGACCGTAGTGATGGAATTGACAGGAATGGAATTGGCAAATGCCTCATTATTGGATGAAGGTACTGCAGCCGCTGAAGCCATGGGGATGTTGTTTGCGGTTAAAGCAAGAGAGAAAAAAACTGCTACCAAGTTCTTTGTTGATGAAAATGTGTTTCCTCAGACGAAAGCGGTTCTTGAGACAAGAGCTGAGCCAATTGGGATTGAAATCGTCTATGGTTCTGTTGAAGAATTAGACGTTACTGATCCAGAATTATTTGGAGTTTTATTCCAATACCCTGATTCTGATGGTGTAGTTAGAGATTATAGCGCAATTGTAGCTGCTGCTAAAGAAAATAAAGTCCATACTGCTTTTGCTGCAGATTTATTAGCGTTGACCATTTTAACCCCTCCGGGAGAAATGGGAGCAGATGTGGTGGTAGGAACTGCCCAAAGATTTGGCGTTCCAATGGGCTATGGTGGACCGCATTCCGCCTTCTTCGCTACAAAAGAAGAGTTCAAAAGACAGATCCCTGGTAGAATCATAGGGGTTTCTTTGGATAGAGCTGGTAACAAAGCATATAGAATGGCGCTCCAGACGAGAGAGCAACATATTAAAAGAGAAAAGGCGACTTCCAATATTTGTACTGCCCAGGTATTGCTTGCTGTGATGTCGAGCTTTTATGCAGTTTACCATGGACCAAAAGGGCTTCAGAATATTGCATTGAGGACTCATGGTCTTGCAAAACTTACCGCAAATGGATTGAAGGAGCTAGGATTTGAAGTGTGTGAGAAAGAGTTTTTTGATACCATTAAGGTAACGCTAAGCTCTCATGACCAAGCCCATTTTTCTGCGATTGCAGTGGGGGCAGGTATGAACTTCAGATATGCCAAGGATGTGGTTTATATTGCTTTTGATGAGACAAAATCATTGAAAGATGCTCAAGAGGTAATTAATGTGTTTGCCTCTGCGGCAGGAAAAGACCCTGTTTCGTTAAAAGAAAAATCTGATAGCCTTGAAGTCGAATTCTCTGAAAGTTTGACTAGAAAATCAGAGTACTTGACTCATCCAGTGTTCAATAGTTACCACTCTGAACACGAAATGCTACGCTATATCAAGCGTTTGGAAAACAAAGATCTGTCTTTGGTTCACTCCATGATTTCTTTGGGATCTTGTACGATGAAATTGAATGCTACGGCGGAGATGATTCCTGTAACTTGGCCTGAATTTGGTCAGATGCACCCATTCACTCCAATGGCACAAACAGCTGGTTACCAAGAATTATTTGCTAATTTGGAAAGATGGCTGTCTGAAATTACCGGTTTTGCTGGAACTTCCCTTCAACCAAACTCAGGAGCGCAAGGAGAATTTGCAGGTTTGATGGTGATCAGAGCATATCATCAAAATAGAGGTGAGGCACATAGAAACATTGCATTAATTCCAACTTCAGCTCATGGAACTAACCCCGCCTCTGCTGTCATGGCCGGAATGAAAGTGGTATTAGTGAAGTGTGATGAAAAAGGAAATATAGATCTTGGAGATCTTAAAGCAAAAGCTGAAGCTCATTCAAATGATCTTGCTTGTTTGATGGTTACTTATCCATCAACTCACGGAGTATTTGAAGAAGCCATCAGAGAAATTTGTGCTACGATCCATGATAATGGTGGTCAAGTATACATGGATGGAGCCAACATGAATGCTCAAGTAGGATTAACCAGTCCAGGAAACATTGGGGCTGACGTTTGTCACTTGAACCTACATAAGACCTTTTGTATTCCTCATGGAGGAGGAGGACCAGGTATGGGACCAATCTGTGTAGCTAGTCATTTAGTTCCTTTCTTACCTGGAAACCCACTGGTAAAAACAGGAGGAAAAGATGCGGTTTCATCAATTTCTGCTGCTCCTTATGGGAGTGCCAGTATCCTACCAATTTCTTATGCTTACATCGCAATGATGGGTGGAGATGGTTTGACCAATGCTACCAAAATGGCAATCTTGAATGCAAACTATATCAAAGAAAGACTGAGCGGTCATTACCCAATCCTTTATACAGGAACAAAAGGTAGAGCGGCGCACGAAATGATTGTTGACTGTAGAGCATTTAAGGAAGTCGGAGTAGAAGTCGAGGATATCGCTAAGAGATTGATGGACTACGGATTCCACGCACCAACTGTATCCTTCCCTGTAGCAGGAACTTTGATGATTGAGCCAACTGAATCAGAGACAAAAGCAGAGTTGGATAGATTCTGTGATGCTTTGATTTCTATTAGAGCTGAAATTAAAGAGATCGAAGAGGGTAAAGCTGATAGGGTAAACAACGTGCTGAAAAATGCTCCTCATACAGCCAATATGGTATTAGTAGGAGAGTGGGACCTTCCTTATACAAGAGAGAAAGCCGTATTCCCAATTGACTATGTGAAGGAAAATAAATTCTGGCCTACCGTTAGAAGAATTGACTCTGCTTATGGTGATAGAAACCTCGTTTGTAGCTGTATTCCTGTGGAAGAATATGCAAGTGAAGAGTCCGAACTAGCATAGGTTCAAAACTTAATAGTTATAGAAAAGGCTGCCTTTGGCAGCCTTTTTTTGTTATTCTACGGTTAGTGGTTTTTGTTCACTCAATTCAATTTCGAGGCCTCCTACTTTGCTGGCAACGAGGTTATACATCCAAGCAAAAAGGGCCCCAAAGAGAAAACCTATTATTCCATAAAAGATTGGGATTCCAAGGATAATAATAAGGATAAAACCACTTCCAAAAGGTAGCCCTGCAGCTTCTGTTCCTATAAAAGCCAATACAAAAAGCCCGTAAGGAATTCCTATAATAGCGCCGATCCCAGCTAAAGTCAGTCCATAAATTCTAGCAGCGGAGCCAATCCCGATTTTTTTAATTACTTGCATAAAAATCTTTTTAAAGTTTTAGTTTAAAAATATAGGCAAAAAAAAAGCACATTATTGAAAATGTGCCTTAATTAATTCGTTTTGAAGAAATTTAAACGTTTACATGTCTTTCTGCATGATAGGATGAACGTACCAAAGGTCCTGATTCAACATATTTCAGTCCTCTTTTTAAACCTTCCTCTCTGTACATGTCAAACATGTCCGGATGAATAAATTCAGCCACTTCAATATGCATTTTTGTAGGTTGAAGGTATTGTCCTAATGTCAGGATATCGCAACCATGTGCTGCTAAATCGTCCATTGCTTTAAATACTTCTTCTTTCGTCTCCCCTAATCCCAGCATAATCCCAGTCTTTGTTCTTTTTCCATACTCCTTAGTGAGTTTGATTTGCTCCAAGGAACGGTCATATTTTGCTTGAGGACGTACTCTTCTATAAAGACTGCCCACTGTTTCCATATTGTGAGAAACTACTTCTTGGCCACCATCTATCATTCGATACAAGGCATCCCAATTAGATTTTACATCTGGAATAAGCGTCTCTATAGTAGTGGAAGGGGAAAGTTCCTTGGTCTGTACTACCGTTTGGTACCATATCTCAGCTCCTTTATCTTTCAATTCATCCCTATTGACAGAAGTAATTACTGCATGCTTTACTCCCATCAATTTGATGGCTTCAGCCACTCTTCTTGGTTCATCTGTGTCGTATTCCGGCGGTCTACCTGTGGCTACAGCACAGAAAGAACATGACCTGGTACATACATTACCCAAGATCATAAACGTAGCGGTCCCTGCTCCCCAACACTCTCCCATGTTTGGACAGTTACCACTTTCACAAATTGTATGAAGTTTATGTTCGTCTACAAGTTTTCTGACTTTGGCATATTCTTTCCCAATAGGAAGCTTTACTCTCAACCAATCAGGTTTTTTTCTGCGAGTTGCCTCTTCGGAAATAACAGGTAATTCGATCATGGAATTGTGATTTTTTGCAAAGTTACAGCAGTAGGTCGTAAAACCCAATTTGTATCACTTTCTAAACCCGTAATAAAAGGTGAAATAAACAGATTGGAAGAGTTGCCTATTTTCTGCTGTTGGAATTAAAGGTATTTCCTTGGTAAACCCTTCAAGCATGTATCCTAGTTCCAATCCGGTAACATTACTTCTAAAAACCCCGAATTCGAAATTTAAAGCAGCTTTTACATTAGCTCCAATTGCTAATTCTGATTGCCCAATCCCTTGAAATAATCGCCCGGTTCCCAAAATATTAAATCTACTTTGATGTACTTCAGGATCATATTGTTCGGATACTGTTTCTACCCTGTTTAAAGCATATTCAATATAATAGGGGGCAATTAAGCCAAGCGAAGGCCCAAAGGCTGCAAGTGCAGAAACCTGTACCCCCTGATTTGGGGCTTTTTTAAATAAAACTATTTCTCGTCCATACTGAGGACGAATAGAATAGAGGTAGTTTGATTTTCCAAAAATGTAACTGTTTCCCAAAACCGTGTTGTAACGGACTTCTTTTGGATTTTTTACATTCGATAATTCAATCGACCAGAAACTGAATTGTTCATCGGTAATTCTTGTTCCTACTTTGAATACAAATCCTCCAATAAGCCCACCATTGGTGTTCTTGTTTACTCCAAAGAGATATTCTTTGTCATATTCATAATTACCAATATCATCTCTTTGTGCGAAAGTGTCTATCGCAACAAAAATGAAAAGGAGCGGAAGAAGTAATTTCAGCTTGGTCATTCGAAAAGGTCGAAAATATTGCCCTATTTTGTGGTTACAATTATTTAAACTGATTTTAAAAGTAAGAGTTTATGCCAACTATAAAAAGTTCGTATTTAGGAAATTTGAGAACTAATTCAGAGCATCTTCAATCTGGAACAACCTTAATGACGGACGCTCCCGTTGATAATAATGGGAAAGGGGAGAAGTTTTCTCCTACCGACTTGGTATCTAGTGCCTTAGGAAGTTGTATGGTGACGATTATGGGTATTGTAGCAAACCGGGAAAATGTGGAATTGGATGGGTTAACTTGGGAGGTAACTAAAATTATGAGTGCCTCTCCAAGAAAAATTCAGGAAATAATAATTGATTTTCATTGGGAAAATCCGGTTTCTAACACAGTGATGATCCAAAAGTTGAAAAATGCTGCTCGAACCTGCCCTGTAGCTTTGAGTTTAGATCCTGAGATAAAACAGACCATAAATTTCAATTTCTAAGCAGGCAAAAACTATTTTAGAAATTAAACGACATTAGTATGTGTTACCTTTTTGAATCATTCAAAGGTTGGAAAGCCTACTGTGAAGAAAAAAAAGTTTCTCTACATGATTCAGTGATTGAATACGAAGTAGAGCAGAAAAACGCCGAATCCCAGCAAATCAAATCAGGAATTCTGAAGGCCTATCAGGTAATGAAAGATGCTGTAAAGACTGGTTTGGAGGAAGAGATGACTTCAAGGTCTGGCATGATTAACAATGGTGCAAAGAAAGTCTTTAACCACCCTTTGACAGTTCTTTCTCCGGAATTTCAAAAATTGATTGCTCGGGCCTTGGCTGCGAAGGAAGTAAATTCCTGTATGGGTAGGGTAGTTGCTGCACCTACTGCAGGCGCTTCAGGGATTTTGCCTGGTACCTTGGTGACATTACAAGAGATACATGGTTTAGAAGACGAGCAAATAGTAGAAGGTTTACTTGTAAGCGCAGGAATCGGTTTAATCATTGAGGAAAAGGCAAGCCTTGCCGGAGCTGTTGGTGGATGTCAAGCCGAAACTGGATCTGCAGCTGCAATGGCAGCGGGAGCCATGGTTTATTGTCTAGGAGGAACTACTGATCAGGTTTTTAATGCAGTAGCCATCACGATTCAATGTATGCTTGGACTAGTTTGTGACCCTGTTGCTGGCTTAGTGGAAGTTCCCTGTGTGGTGAGAAATGCAAGTGCGGCTTCAATTGCCTTTAGCTCTACCCAGATTGCCGTTGCAGATGTGAGTTCTGTAATACCCGTAGATGAATGTATTGATGCTATGGGAGAAATAGGAGCCTCTATGGAAAGTAGGTATAAAGAAACAGCTTTAGGAGGTTTAGCTGCCACCCTAACGGGGCAAGAAATATCCAAAAGGGTTTTGATTCAAGACATTGAGATCTTGCCTGATGATGAATTACTCGAGTAATTTATGAAAGAAAGGGATATTTAATAATTGATCAATACTTAAACAAAAAACAGTCGCCCAGAAGAGACTACTTAAAAGCATATTTAGATAAATATGCCTTTTTTTTGCCCCAAACGAAACCATGATCAAGGTGCCTCCAATCGGGGTTAAGACTAAGGGGGTTATGATTGCAATTCCTACCTCTCCATATTTTTTCCAGACCTTTACAAGTGTTCTGTTTTTTTTGGAGAAAATGGGTTTCTTTTTGCTAAAGCGGAGTTTTAAATATTTTTTGAACTTGTTTCCCACCAAAGTGAATAGGAACACACTTGTCATCATTCCTGCCACGGTTACAGAAATGGATTCTATAACTCCATATCCAGCTGCCGATCCGAGCACGGGGCCGGCGATGAACTTGAAAAGACTTAAGAAATAAATTCCTAGAAATGTGATCAGTGAGTCACTCATAATAAGAAATACATATAAGCCCCATAACCAATAAATAGAACGGCTCCTTCGATAAAAGAGATTTTCATTTTAGTTCTAATTAAGGGGAATAAAATCAAGGTAAATCCTATCATCCAAAGGTAATCGGATCTTAAAAAATCTTCAGATACGGCAATAGGTTTAATAATGGCAGTGATGCCTAAAATAGAAAGGATATTCATGATATTGCTTCCTAGTATATTTCCAATTGCCATATCGGTTTTCTTGGACAGGGCAGCCATGATGGAAGTAATCAATTCAGGTAAGCTTGTGCCAATAGCTATAATTGTTACACTGATTACTCTTTCGGAAATACCAAATTCTCTAGAAATTTTGATAGCGTTGTTTACCAATAATTCTGAACCAAAATACAAACCGACAATTCCCCCTAAAAATAAGGTGATAGCCAAAAACCAGCCATAGCCTTTTACCTGTTCAATTTCCTCTTCACCTTCCGTACTGTCCGTCAAGCCTCCTTGGCCACTATTTCTAAATAAATAGATGTTGAATCCAATGAATAAAGAAAACATGACGATCCCTTCCCATAAGCCTATTTCACCATTATAGCTTAAGGCATAGAAAAGTAAAGTGACTAAGACAGTAATGAGGTAATCAAATCTTAGGGTGCTTTTACGAATTAATATTGGATAAAATAACCCGCTGAGTCCTAGTACCATGCCTATGTTGGCAATATTTGAGCCTACTACATTGCCTATAGAGATATCGCCATTCCCTTTCAAAGCTGCATTGACACTGACCAAAAGTTCTGGTGCAGAGGTCCCAAAAGCAACAATGGTAAGACCGATTAACCCAGCACTCATACCAAGCTTAACAGCAATGGCCGCAGCTCCATCTACTAAAATTTTACCGCCATATAATAAAATAACCAGGCCAAGACCCAAAAGAATGTAATCCATCATAGAATTTAAAGTTTCGGTCCAAATGCTAAATCCCCAGCATCACCTAAACCAGGAACGATATAAGATAAATGGTTCAGTTTTTTGTCAAGAACTCCTAGCCAAAAGGAGCATGGGATTTCTTTTAGGTTATTTTGAATGTGCTCGATTCCCTCTGGGGCAGCGAAGGCAGCTGCAATGTGTATTTTTTTTGGTTTCCCATTTGCCAATAATGCATTGATTGTTTTAATAAATGACTTTCCAGTGGCGAGCATAGGGTCTGCTATAATTATTTCCTTACCTTCTAAAGAGGGACTGGCTTGATATCCGAGATTGATTTTTATTTCTCCATTTTCCTGTTCCTCCTCACGAAATGCTCCGATAAAACCACTTTCTGCCTGATCAAAGTAATTTAAAAAACCTTGGTAGAAAGGAAGTGAGGCTCTTAATATCGTAATGATAACCAAGTCAGAGGTGATTTTTTTTGAAGGAGCGATAGCTAAAGGCGTTTTTACTTCAATGTCATTGAATTCTAATTCTTTGGAGATTTCATACGCAAGTATTTCTCCCAACCGTTCCAGATTTTTTCTAAATCGCATTCTATCCTTTTGAGTTTCAATATCACGAAGCTCATTGATGAAATGATTTGCAACTGAAGGCGTATTAGAAAGTATGAACATGTTACGAAGATAAAATAAAACCCGGCTCTTTTGAAACCGGGCTTTATCAAGTTTTAATACTTACTTTATTTCGAAGCTTGCTCTTCTGGCCATTTGCCTTGCATCAGCGGAAGATTTGTCTACGCTAGTATCTTCTCCATATCCTTTGTAAGATAGTCGGCTTGCGTCAATTCCAGCTGAAATAAGAATGTCATAGACGCTTTTTGCTCTTTTTTCAGAAAGTTTGATATTATAATCCTCCGGACCTAATTCATCTGCATATCCTTTCACCTCAAGAGAAATCCCTGGGTTTTTCTTTAAGAAATTTGCTACATAATTCGCTGCGGAAATAGAATAGGCAAGAGGAGTCGAGCTATCAAAAGCAAAATAAACATTTACATATCCATCATTGATTGCTTTCTGAAGGTAATCCACTTGTTCAACTACCTCTTCCACCGGGCATCCATTTGTTGAAGCAGGGCCTGGTAAAAAAGGACATTTATCTAGATGGTCAGGAGTACCGTCTCCATCTGAATCCAAAGTTACTCCGTGAAAATCAACTCGTGCTTCGGCAGGTGTATTAGGCTCTTTATCCAAGTAATCAGGAATTCCGTCTCCATCAGAATCTTTTAACATGTCTTTGATTCCGTTGATTTGAGTGGCAAGTTCCTCTTTTGTTGCATATTTATCTGCCGCAATAAACCAATCTGCGTGCTCCTCTGCAGAACCCAAATAAACATTAAGTCCCAATGTACCAGTCCACCATGTTCCTGGCGCATGAACAAATGGATTTTGAGTTAAATCATCAGGCTGAATTTTGGCGTTATAAGCATTTCCATCAAAGGTGTAGGTTTGTCTCCCATTATAGATCACCGATACATCGCCTGTAAGTGCAATTCGATTACTTAGTTTAAATAGGGGTTTAATACCAGCAATGATATTGTATTGATACTCAGGAACCTGGTTTAAAACCGTCTGGTTAAAACTCATTCTCCCAAATCCAGCTCCTAAGTGCCCCAATAAGCCTATCCTTCTAGAAAAGGCTTCAAAATTCAAAATCCGTCCCCAATTTACCACGCCTTGAACATCAGCTCTCAAATAATTGGTTTTGAATTCAGGACTTTCATTTTTTACCTCATTAAATGAGCCAAAGCCTATATCTCCTTTAAAACCAAATTTTTCATTTATCATATACCGGGCTCCAAAATCAATATGGCCAACATTTAAAGTTGGACTGTAGAATCCAGGCGTAAGCGGAGACATAGGCTTATTGAAACCAAAGTTTGTTTCAAGAGACCATTTGTTAAATTCTGATTGCGAAAACGCAGAAAATCCAAGGCTAAACAGGATGAAAGCCAATAGATATTTTTTCATGAAGGTGTAATTTTTAGGGTGTGCGACAAAAGTAGAAAAAATCATACCATTCTTGATAAATATTTTTGGCAAAAAAAAAGCCCGGATCATCCGGGCTTTTAAATTTTATTTGAATAAAACTTACTTCACTTCGAAGCTTGCTCTTCTTGCCATTTGTCTTGCGTCAGCAGAAGACTTGTCAACGCTAGTATCTTCTCCATAGCCTTTGTAAGAAAGTCTTGAAGCATCGATTCCAGAAGCAATTAGTAAGTCGTAAACAGCTTTAGCTCTTCTTTCAGAAAGCTTCATGTTGTAATCTTCAGGACCTAATTCATCAGCATATCCTTTGATCTCAACACTAACACCTGGATTCTTTTTCATAAAGTTAGCTACATAGTTAGCAGAGCTAGTAGAATATCCTAGTGGTTTAGCGCTATCAAACGCATAATAAACATTTACATAACCATCATTGATAGCTTTCTGCAAGTAATCAACCTCTTCAACTACTTCTTCAACAGGACAACCATTGGTAGATGCTGGACCTGGAAGGAATGGACACTTGTCCATGTGATCAGGAGTGCCATCACCGTCAGAATCCATGGTAGTACCATGAGAATCAACTCTTGCTCCAGCTGGAGTATTTGGTTCTTTATCTAAGTAATCAGGAATGCCATCACCGTCAGAATCTTTCAACATGTCTTTGATTCCGTTGATTTGAGATGCCAATTCTTCTTTAGTAGCATATTTGTCAGCAGCGATATACCAGTCAGCATGTTGCTCAGCAGAACCCAAGTAGAACTGAAGACCTAAAGTACCAGTCCACCATGTTCCGTTAGTTCCATAAAAACCATTGTCAATTGCTGGTCTTAAAGCACCATCACCATCCCAAGTAACAGTCTGACGACCATTAAGGATTGTGCTGATGTCAGCAACTAATGCTACACCATTTCCTAACTTAAACTGAGGAGTAACTCCGAAGATGAAATTATAAACATCGTCAGTGAAATCATTGTAAGTATTTTCATCAGGGTTTACGTTACCAATACCCGCTCCGCCGTGAAATAATAATCCAAAAGATCTAGTGAATGATTCAAAGTTCATTACTCTACCAAGGTTCACTACTCCTTGAAGGTCCAATCTGTAATATTTAGTGTTGAAAGATGGAGATTCATCTTTAACCTCTTTCATAGAACCAAAACCATAATCAAGCTTAAGGCCGAATTTCTCATTAAACATGTAACGAGCTCCGAAATCAACATGACCAAGATTTAGGGTTGGGGAAAGAAACCCTGGAGATAGAGGCGCCATAGGCTTATTAAAGCCGCCATTAACTTCCAATGACCATTTGTCGAATTCCTTCTGAGCATTGGCGCTGAATGCCAAAGCTCCAGCCATAAGTGTTGAGAGTATTAGTTTTTTCATAACAAAAAATTTTTGTTCAAATTTTAAGTGTTTGATTGATGTGATTACAAATTTATAAACTTTTAACTTACTGCAAATCTAGATGAATTATTTAATTCGCAATTCCACTGATCAAATAATTCCTAACATTTTTACAGTCTATTGACAATAACAGCACATATTTAATGCCAGAATGAAAATATTAAATGAATTATTAGAATTGAAAGGTGTTTCTGGAGACGAGTCCGCAACAACCCAATTCTTATACAAATATGTCGAAAAACAAAAGAAAATATGGAATGTTTTGCCAAAAATATTTTTCGGCGAAGATTTTCATGACTGTTTACTTTTGAAATTCGGCAATCCAAGGACTGCTGTTTTTGCCCATATCGATACTATTGGTTTTATGTCAAGATACGATAATCAATTGATTCCGGTTGGGGGTCCTGAAATTATTCCTGGAACTTGGTTAGTGGGTGAAGATAGTTTGGGGGCCATTAGATGTAGACTTCAAGGGGATGAGGAGGGAATTTTCCACGATTTTCCTAGGGGGATTGAACCAGGGACTTGCTTGTCATTTGAGCAGAATATTCGCATTGGTTCTGAATTTATTGAAGGGGCCTATTTAGACAACAGGTTGGGTGTTTATAATGCACTTAAACTATGCGAAACGCTTGAAAATGGGTGGGTTGTATTTTCTACTTATGAAGAACATGGAGGAGGAAGCATGCCCTTTTTACTGAAATTTATCCAAGAAAATTCTCCCATCAAGCAAGCTTTGATATCAGATATAACCTGGGTGACGGAAGGAGTAAAGCATCATGAGGGAGTAGCTATATCTATCCGTGATAAATTTATTCCAAGAAGGAAGTTTTTAGATAAAATAATTTCAATTGCGAAAAAAAGTCAGGTGCAATTTCAACTAGAGGTGGAGAATTATGGCGGAAGCGATGGAAGAGAGATACAAAACTCTCCTTACGCAATTGATTGGTGTTTTATAGGCGCGCCAGAAGATCACGTTCATTCACCAAATGAAAAAGTGTCATTGGCGGATTTGAATTCGATGATAGAATTATATAAAATTTTAATGGAGAAACTTTAAATCAAGAGCGATGGCTATAAAAATAAAAGACAAAGCATTTGTTCCTTTTATTAATGAGAATCAATTAAAGCAAAAGATTTCCCAAGTTGGGGCTCAGATCACGCAGGATTATTTAGGAAAGGACGTGGTTTTGTTAGGAGTGCTGAATGGATCTTTTATGTTTATGGCAGATCTCTGTCGTAGCATAGATCTTTCTGTTTCCTGCACTTTTGTTAAAATTAGTTCCTATCAGGGAACGAAAAGTTCAGAAAAAGTAACCGCTCTTTTAGGTATTCAAGAAAATTTAGAAAATAAAAATGTCATTATCGTCGAGGATATAATTGACACTGGAATCAGCATGGATCACATGTTAAAGCAGATTTATGACTTCAAACCAGCAAGTGTTTCTTTGGTAGCTTTGCTGTTTAAACCAGAAGCTTTTCGGTTTAATTATCAGATTGATTATGTCTGTTTTGAAATTCCCAATAAATTTGTCGTCGGCTATGGCCTTGATTATGATGGTTTAGGTAGAAATTTAAAAGAAATCTATCAACTTGATACTCCTTAATTAATAAGATCAGGAATGTATAATATCGTTTTATTTGGCCCTCCAGGTGCGGGCAAAGGCACTCAAAGTGAAAAATTAATCCAAAAATATGGACTTACCCATCTTTCAACAGGAGACTTGTTCCGAAAACACTTAGGTGAGGGGACAGAGTTAGGCCTTCTTGCAAAGAAATATATGAATGAAGGACATTTGGTTCCAGATGAGGTGGTTATTAAGATGGTAGAAGAAAAAATCAGTGAGACCCAAGATTCCCAGGGTTTTATTTTTGATGGATTTCCTAGAACTACCGCTCAAGCTGAGGCTTTGGATAAAATGCTTGCCAAGCATGAGCTGGAAATCTCAGGAATGATCGCTTTGGATGTGCCTCAGGATATTCTCAGAGAGAGAATTAAAGAAAGAGGAAAGACTTCCAATAGAGCAGATGATCAAGATGACGAAAAGATTACTACGAGGATTCAAGTATATATGAATGAAACTCTTCCAGTAGCATCTTATTATGAAAAGCAGGGAAAGTTTCAGAAAATCAATGGAGTAGGAGAGATAAGTGAAATCTTCAATCAAATCACTTCCGTGATTGATAGCTACTGATTGGCTTAATTTTCCTAATTTTGCAATCCACATTTGGCTAAGCTTCAATGCTTAGCCTTTTTATTTTAAACAATGGCAGATTCAAATTTCATAGACTACGTAAAGTTTTGTTCCCGATCAGGTGCTGGAGGGGCAGGTTCACTTCATTTCCGTAGGGAGAAGCATGTGCCAAAAGGTGGTCCTGATGGAGGTGATGGAGGAAGAGGTGGGCATATTATCCTTAGGGGGAATTCCCAGCATTGGACTTTGCTTCACTTGAAATATAAAAAACATGTGATTGCCGAATCAGGTAAAGCAGGCGAAGGAGGTAGAAGGTCAGGAGCTGATGGAAAAGATATGATTCTCGATGTTCCTTTGGGCACAGTTGCCAAAGATGCTGAAACAGGGGAAAAAAGATTTGAAATTACCGAGGATGGTCAAGAAGTGATTTTGACGAGAGGAGGAAGAGGAGGATTAGGGAATGATCACTTTAAGAGTTCTACCAATCAAGCGCCTCATTATGCCCAACCAGGTGAAGAAGGGATTGAGGAGTGGATAATATTGGAACTTAAACTGCTCGCCGATGTTGGTTTGGTAGGTTTTCCAAATGCAGGAAAAAGTACATTACTGTCATCTATTTCTGCAGCAAAGCCAGAAATTGGGGATTACCCTTTTACTACACTTGTTCCGAATTTAGGAGTTGTAGGTTATAGGGATGATAAATCCTTTGTGATGGCCGATATCCCCGGGATCATTGAAGGAGCGGCTGAAGGAAGAGGGCTAGGTATCCGGTTTTTGAGACATATTGAGCGAAATTCCATTTTACTCTTTATGGTTCCTGCAGATGCTCCAAGCATTAAAGAACAGTATTCCATTTTATTGAATGAACTGGAAAAGTACAATCCTGAGCTCTTGGACAAACAGCGGTTACTGGCAGTTTCCAAAGTAGATATGCTAGATGAGGAGTTAATGAAAGAAATGGAGGAAGATTTGCCTGAAGGAATTCCCTCTGTTTTTATTTCTTCTGTCAGTCAATACAACTTAGATAAGCTAAAAGACATGATTTGGCAGGCCATCCATAAGGATTAAAATGTCAGATTGTCAGTTTGAATAGGATGGCAATAATATTGTTAAATGGCAGGTATCAACTATTGCGAATTTTAAAATGAAAAATAAAGAACACGAAGATAAAGAAATGGACCAGGCAGAGGAGCAATTAGTAAAAGAGTCTCCTGAGGAGCAAGTAAGTTCAGAGAACTTGGGAAAGGAAGAGGTCGTTTCCGTTGAAGATAAATTAACTGCAGAAGTTGCTGAATTGAAAGATAAATATTTAAGGTTATATTCTGATTTTGAAAATTTTAGAAAAAGGACTTCAAAAGAGCGATTGGATTTAATTACGACGGCATCTGAGGAGGTGCTTAGAGATTTGATTCCTGTGGTGGATGATTTTGAAAGATCCTTGAAAGTTTCAGGAAATCATGAAGAGAATTCCAAGGAAAACGAAGGCAACTTCTTGATCTATCAAAAATTGATGAGAATTTTGGAAAGCAAAGGGTTAAAGCCAATGGAAGATTTGGTTGGTAAGCCTTTTGATGCAGATACCCAAGAAGCAATAACCCAGATACCAGCACCTACCGAAGATTTAAGCGGTAAAGTAATTGATGTAGTTGAAAAAGGATATACACTTGGCGATAAAGTCGTAAGATTTGCCAAAGTGGTAACTGGAGCATAAAGAAAATATGGCAAAAAGAGATTATTACGAGGTATTAGGAGTGTCTAAGTCTGCATCTTCCGATGAGATTAAAAAGGCATATCGAAAACTTGCAATTAAATATCACCCCGATAAAAATCCGGACAATCCAGAAGCGGAAGAAAAGTTCAAAGAAGCTGCTGAGGCCTATGAAGTTTTGAGTAACCAGGATAAACGTCAGCGATATGATCAATTTGGTCATCAAGGTGTTTCCGGTAATGGCGGCTACGGTGGAGGTATGAATATGGATGATATATTCTCTCAATTCGGCGATATTTTCGGAGGAGGAGGTTTCGGGTCCTTCTTTGGTGGAGCAGGAGGTGGCGGAGGTCGCAGAACCAAAAAGGGTACTAACCTTCGCGTTAAGTTAAAATTGAATCTTGCTGAGGTAGCAAACGGTGTCGAGAAAAAAATTAAAGTTAAAAGACATGTCGTAGCCCCTGGAGTTACTTTTAAAAATTGTTCGACCTGTCAAGGTACAGGACAAATCAAAAAAGTAGTCAATACCATGTTGGGCCAGATGGTTTCAGCAAGCAATTGTAATGTCTGCGGTGGAAGTGGACAGATCGTTGATAAGAAGCCAGCTGATGCTGATGCAAGAGGCTTGATTGTTAAGGAAGAAGTTATTTCTATCAACATTCCAGGTGGTGTTGCTGAAGGGATGCAGCTTAGCATGTCTGGAAAAGGAAATGAGACTCCAGGAGGAATCGCTGGAGATTTATTGATCGTTATTGAAGAGATTGAAGACCAAGTTCTTCAAAGAGATGGCAATAATGTTATTTTCGACTTATATGTTTCCTTTATCGATGCGGCATTAGGCGCTTCTATAGAAGTTCCTACCATAGACGGTAAAGTGAAAATCAAAATAGAACCTGGAACCCAGAGCGGAAAAATGCTTCGTTTGAAAGGAAAAGGTATCAAAGATATCAATGGTTATAGTAAAGGTGATCAATTGATCATGGTCAATGTTTGGACTCCGACCCAGTTATCCAAAGAAGAAAAGCAATCTTTGGAAGATCTTAGATTTTCGGAGAACTTCAGACCCGACCCAGGAAAATCAGACAAAACTTTTTTCGATAAAATGAAAGAGTTTTTCTAAAAATTCAAATAGCCAGAAGCAATTCTGGCTTTTTTTATATTTTTAAAGAACCTTTTTAAAGTCGCCTCGTAACCTATCCGTATGCTTAGAAAATTGTGTCTGCTGTTTCTGGGAATCATTGGAAGTGTAGGTGTGAGTTGGGCACAGCTAGTTAAAGAATTCAAGATTAGCGAGAAAAAGGGCTATGATATGGTCCATTTGAACTTTTCCTCTTACAAAAGTACCACTCTTGTCAAGCGGGTAAGGTCCATGGAGCCTCTATATATCCATGGTCATCTTGAACAGACGAATATCCTTCCAGTGTTTTCTTACGAAATCAAGAATAATATTCTTGAATCTTCTTTAATCCATAAAAATGTGGAGGCGGATAACCTCGGAAAAAGTATTACTTCCAAATTATTTTCAGGAAATAGTTCAGATTTTGATCATACATGGGATTTAGGATTGGCATCCAACTTCCTATACAATTTGGAATTTAATCTCGGAATGGGCAAAACTGAAATTGACCTAGCCCAACTCCCAGTAAGTAAACTGAAAGTGCATAGTGCCAGTGCAGATGTTTTGATTCATTATGGATCCAAGGATCCTAACCAGGTTCAGATGGACACCTTATTGGTGACTTTGAATATGGGTACTATTGAATTGGATGATGTAAATTTTTCGAATGCCTCCAAAATGATTTTTGAAGTGAATTATGGTTCACTCGATTTAAACTTTTCCGATGCAATGCCTAATAAGTGTCAGGTAATTGCTGCTGTTGGAGCAGGTTCTCTAAGATTAAATTTACCAGACGATTCTTATCCGATCAAAATCCGGATGAAAACAACCGCAATGTGCAGAACCACTCTTCCAAAATATCTTAAATCTATCGATAAACACACCTATATTACCAAAGGCTTTAAGGAGTCAGATCCAAGATTGCTTGAACTTATTCTTGATGTTGCAGTTGGGTCTTTAACGATAGAATAGAAAAGTATTTTTGGCTATATGCTTCAAATAAAGAACCTCAATAAATCTTACGGTACCAATGTTGCCCTTAGGGATATAGACCTGTCTGTTTCCAAAGGCGTGATTTTTGGCCTCTTGGGACCAAATGGAGCTGGGAAAACCACCTTGATTAGAATCATCAACCAAATCATTGAAGGAGATTCTGGAGAGATTTGGATCGGTGGAGAGTTATTAAATCCTTCCCATGTTGCCAAAATTGGTTATTTACCAGAGGAAAGGGGGCTTTATAAAAAAATGAAGGTTTGGGATCAGCTGATGTATTTTGCCAGATTGAAGGCACTGAGTCATTCCCAAGCCAAAGACAGAATAAATTATTGGTTAGAGAAACTGGATATTGGTAGTTGGAGAGAGAAAAAAATTGAAGACCTTTCAAAAGGCATGGCCCAAAAAGTCCAATTCATTTCTACCATCATACATGAGCCACCTTTGTTGATCTTAGATGAACCATTTTCCGGCTTCGATCCTGTGAATGCAGAATTGATTAAAAATGAAATTTTGGAACTAAAGGAAAAAGGCACTACGGTTATTTTGAGTACTCATCGAATGGAATCCGTAGAATTGCTTTGTGATCAAGTGGCCATGATCAATCGTTCCAGAAAGATTTTAGATGGAACCATACGCGAAGTCAAAAAAAGTTTCAGACCTGAAGTATATAGTATTTCCTTAGCTGATTTGAAAGACCTACTTCCACATGAATGGATTATCAAGGAAGAAGATGGGATTTATAACTTCACCCTTCCCCTTAGTGGGAAAACTCCGAATGAACTATTAAGCGAGCTGATGCAATATGGAGAGGTTAGACAATTTCAAGAAGTCGTTCCAAGTATGGAGGAGATTTTTATTCATCAAGTAAAGGCAACCCAAAATGGATAAAATCTGGTTGGTCATCCAACGTGAATATTTAGCAAGGGTCAAGAAAAAATCATTTTTGCTTGCCACTTTGATTACCCCCTTAATCTTTCCAGCAATTATGGGAATATTTGTCTGGATTTCTTTGGGGGAAGAGGATTCTCAATCATTGAGAATTATCGAGGTAGTGGATGAGAATAAGATGTTTTTCCTGGAAAGTTCTGAGCAGTACGCATTTTCATTTTCAGACATTGACAGGGAAGAAGCTAAACAATTGGTTCAAGAGGGTGATCGATATGGTTTTTTATATATTCCCAAGTTTGATTTGAAAGATCCGGAAGGGATTGTCTTTTACGGAGAAGACAATCCTAGCATGAGTTTGATTTCCTATTTAGAAAATAACCTGAGAAAGAAAATAGAGGAACAAAGACTTTTTGAAAGTGGTATTGATCCTAAGGTGATTAATGAAGTACGAACCAAAGTAGGAATACGATCTATTACATTAAACGAGCAAGGTGAAGAAACTATCAATGATGCGACCGTCAATTATGCACTTGGCTTTCTCACAGGCATCCTTATTTATATTTTCATTTTTGTGTATGGTAATCAAATCATGCAGGGAGTGATAGAAGAAAAGTCCAGTCGAATCGTAGAAATTTTGGTTTCTTCCTTAAAACCATTTCAACTGATGCTTGGTAAAATCGTTGGGATTGGTGCAGTAGGTTTGACTCAATTTTTAATTTGGGTAGTATTAATCGGAACCCTATCTACGATAGTCATGGGGTATTTGGGAATGCAAATGCCTCAGCAAGCAGCTTTGGAAATGGCTAATCCAGAACTCGCATCCACAATGACTCCAAGTAGCGACGTGGCTGAGATTATGCAAGTGCTTTCAGGGATTGACTTTTTAGGGTTAGTATTAAGTTTTCTATTTTATTTTCTGGGTGGTTACCTATTATATGGTGCGTTGTTTGCCGCCATTGGTTCTGCCGTGGAAGCACCCTCAGAAGCCCAGCAGTTTATGTTCCCGGTGACCATTCCATTGATTGCTGCTTATATGGGATTATTTGTGTTTGTCTTGAATGATCCAGATAGTTCAGCTTCCTTTTGGTTGTCTGTGATACCTTTAACCTCCCCAATCGCCATGATGGGAAGAGTGAGTTATGGGGTGCCTTGGACAGATTTAGCGCTCTCAATGGGATTACTGATAGGAGGGTTTTTATTTACAACCTGGATGGCAGGAAAAATTTATAGAATTGGAATTTTGATGCATGGTACAAAACCTTCTTATAAATTGCTGTGGAAATGGATTAGAACTAGCCAATAAAAAAATTAAACAAAAACACCTGGCATTTACCCGGTGTTTTCGTTTTTTATCTTAAGTAAGCTGAAAGCATCCAGATTACCTTTTCTTTGGAGGTAATGTAATCACTCATCAAAGAAGAAGTTCCCTCATCGTTGGAGCTAGTTGAAGCTTCTAGGGTTTCTCTTTCAATTTGAAGCAAGGTTTGAAGATTGCCTTTGACAGTTTCTACCATCACGGTAGGATCCTTTACCTCTTTTGCTTCTTTGATTTTTGAAGTCTCAATATATTCCTCAAAAGAAGACAAAGGTCGCGCTCCAAGCGTAAGAATTCTTTCAGCTACTTCATCAATACTTGTATTAGCCTCGTTATATAATTCTTCGAATTTCGCATGAAGTTCGAAGAAGTTTGGTCCTGAAACATTCCAGTGGAAATTTCTTAGATTTTGATAATAGACCTGATAGTTTGCTAATAATTCATTTAGCTTTTCTATCAAGATTTGACTTTCTTTTACCTCTAATCCGATTTCGTTCGTTTTCATATTTATTACTTTGTTTTTCTCTGATTTATTAAAGTATAAATTTACGATCGGGCTAAAGGAAAAGCCAACTGATAATTTCTATAGGGAAGTTATACGATCTATCGAATTCTTCAGTTTGTACCTTTAAGTACTTATTTGCATTCATGAAAAATCGTTTTCAAGATCTTACCACACTAGACCTCTATAAAAACAGGAAACAAGTCAAATGGCTGGTAATTGCTGTTTCAATCATCATTGGTGGAGGTTCTATTTTTTATACCAATGTACTGGTAGAGGAGTTGAGAGAACGTGAAAGAAGGCAAATAGAATTACTGTCTTCTGCTCTTGAATATGCCGCGACAAATGTTGAAAACCTGACCTTTATCAATCAGGAAATCATTCAACAAAATTATTCCATTCCCATTATTATGGTGGATGCCGCCGGTGAACCTATAGAGTTTAGAAATATCCCATTTAAAGCCAAAGCTACAAGTACCGATTCTGTCAAAACTTTGGAGATGGAATTGGTAGAAATGCAAGCGGAATACGAACCTATTTTGCTTCAGGAAGCGGACATTCTCGTCTATTATAGAAACTCAGAGCTCCTGACTAATTTAAAATATTACCCCTATGTACAGTTAGCGGTCATTTTGCTTTTTGGGGTGCTGGCCTATACCCTGTTCAACCAAAGTAAGATTTCTGAGCAAAACCGGGTTTGGGCTGGATTGACCAAAGAAACTGCCCATCAGCTAGGAACTCCAATCGCCTCTTTAATGGCTTGGATCGATTATTTGCGGAACTCACCAGTTTGGGAGGAGAATAAGGAAATCATCACGGAGATGGATAAAGATGTGGTGAAGTTGAGGATGGTGACCGAGCGGTTTAGTAGTATTGGTAGTAAACCTGTGATTCAACCAGGCAACTTATACTATAGTCTTGAGGAAACGGTTAATTATTTAAGGCCAAGGATTTCCACAAAAGTTGATCTGACCATCAATTCCGATACCAGAGATTTGGAAGCAATGATGAATAAGCCCCTATTTGAATGGGTGGTGGAAAATATCTGTAAAAATGCAGTTGATGCCATGAAAGGGAAAGGCTCCATCACCATCGATGTGATTCAGGATTCCGAGAAGTTTGTGATTATTGACATCACCGATACCGGAAAAGGCATGGATAAAAAAATGTACAAAAAGGTTTTCAACCCAGGTTTTTCTACACGACAAAGAGGGTGGGGCTTAGGTTTGACCTTGGCCAAAAGAATTATTGAAGGCTACCATGGGGGTAAGATTTTTGTTAAACACTCAGAGGTGGGGGTTGGAACTACCTTTAGAATCGTGCTTCATTGTAGTGCTGAAGGAGCATCCCAATTTATCACTGAAGGAATTCTTGAGTATTGACGAATTACGATGTTTGAAGTACGGTTTACGAGCCCTATGAAAACTTTGGTTATTTTGGATAAGTA
The DNA here is from genome assembly GCF_900129785.1 of Algoriphagus halophilus. NCBI lineage: Bacteria > Pseudomonadati > Bacteroidota > Cytophagia > Cytophagales > Cyclobacteriaceae > Algoriphagus > Algoriphagus halophilus. The sequence goes on along the minus strand of NZ_FSRC01000002.1, from coordinate 51,306 downwards.
ACTTTTTAATGATGAATTTTGAAAAAAGCATAAATCCCAATTAAAGCTTCATTTTTCATAAAGCTCACTATTGTAGAACGATGTTGCCGCTATCAATAATCTCGCATATCGTATTTCGTAAATCTTACTTCCATGAATTCTACTTTCGAACTTCTGTCTAATTTTTAGTGGTTTTTACCTACCTTTGCCCCCTAATTTGATATCTCCCATGAGTTTGACTGACGAAATAAAGAAGCGCAGAACCTTTGCCATTATTGCTCACCCGGATGCGGGGAAGACAACATTGACCGAGAAACTGTTATTATTTGGAGGAGCAATCCAAACAGCTGGGGCAGTAAAATCCAATAAAATCGATACTGCTACCAAATCTGACTGGATGGCGATAGAAAAGCAAAGAGGTATCTCTGTGGCTACTTCCGTCATGGGTTTTGAGTACAAAGACATCAAAATAAATTTGCTCGATACCCCGGGGCACCAGGATTTTGCCGAAGATACTTACAGAACTTTGACTGCTGTCGACTCGGTAATCATGGTCATTGACTGTGTGAAAGGAGTGGAGATGCAGACAGAGAAGTTGATGGAGGTCTGTCGAATGAGAAATACTCCTGTGATTTGTTTTATCAATAAACTCGATAGAGAAGGACGTGATCCCTATGAGTTGATAGAAGAAGTGGAGCAAAAGCTGAATATTCAGTGCCATCCGCTTTCCTGGCCTATTGGGATGGGAAAAAGCTTTAAGGGAGTGTACAACCTATTCGATCATAAATTGAATTTGTTTACCCCTTCTCAGCGAAAATTGAGTGATGTGCGTCAGGTTTTTGAGGATGTTCAGGATCCTGAATTGGATGAATTGATTGGGAAAAATTTCGCGAATCAGCTTCGCGATGATGTGGAATTAATCGAAGGGGTTTATCCTGAGTTCAACACCCAAGAATATTTGGAAGGGAAAGTTGCTCCGGTATTTTTTGGTTCCGCAGTAAATAATTTCGGGATTAACGAGATGCTGGATACGTTTATCAAAATTGCTCCAGCGCCTAAAAGCCGAAGAACAGAAGACCGGGAAGTGCTCCCTGATGAGAAGAAATTCTCTGGTTTTGTATTTAAGATCCACGCCAACATGGATCCAAATCACCGAAACAGAATCGCTTTTTTAAGAATCTGTTCAGGAAAATTTGAAAGAAATAAGCCTTATAACCACGTTCGAGGTCCTAAGCCATTAAGATTTTCCAATGTGACTCAGTTTATGGCTCAGGATAAAGAGATGATCGACGAGGCATTTCCAGGTGATATTGTGGGATTGTACGATACGGGAAATTTGAAAATCGGGGATACCTTGACAGATGGGGAAAACATGCAGTTTGTGGGGATCCCAAGCTTCTCTCCTGAGATCTTCCGAGAGGTGGTGAATAAGGATGCCATGAAAACCAAGCAATTGGAGAAAGGGCTTCAGCAATTGATGGAAGAAGGAGTAGCTCAGCTATTTACCTTTGATATGGGGTCCAGAAAAGTTGTTGGCACGGTCGGTCAACTTCAATTTGAGGTAATTCAGTTTCGTTTAAAAAACGAATATAATGCCACGGTGGAGTTTCACCCGATGAACCTCTACAAAGCCTGCTGGATCACTAGCAAGGACAAAAAGCAGTTGGAAGAATTCGTGCGTTCAAAAAACCGACATATCGCCCATGACAAAGATGGAAAGCTGGTTTTTATGGCCGAATCAAAAGCCTGGCTTCAAATGGTTCAGGACAATTACCCGGAGATAGAGTTTCATTTTACTTCGGATATTTAAAATTAAACCCTTCGGATTTTCGAAATCTTGAGGGTTTTTATTTTAAACAAACACCTCAGTAAACTCAAACCTTTGCCCATTAAACAGCCCCTTATCGCTTAGCTTCAAATCAGGAATAACGAGTAAAGCCATAAAGCTTAAAGTCATAAAAGGAGAGTTTAGGGTTGAGCCCATTTCTTTGGCAAGTCGATCGATTCGTGTGTAGGCACCCGCTACTTCATAGCCATCCGAGGCTGACATAATTCCCCCGACAGGAAGTGGAAGGATTTCTTCTTTATCTCCAGATATAGCTGAAACTCCTCCTTTGGCTTCGATTATTAGGTTTACTGCTTTACAAATGGATGCATCATCGATTCCTACTGCAATGATATTATGTGAATCATGTCCGACAGAAGAAGCGATAGCTCCTTTTTTTAAGCCAAAGTTCTTGATAAAAGCTAAAGCTGGCGGTGCATCTTCATAGCGGTTTACCACAGTGATTTTTAGAATATCATTTGAAGGATTTGATTCGGCAAATCCATTTTTAATCAGGATTTCACCGGAAATTTCTGGTGTGATCAATTGCCCATCCAAGGCTTCGATGACTCGCACTTTGGAACTATTGGCTTGGATCCGAAAGGCTTCTGGTTTCTTGATTGAAGTATGAAAGTTGTTGATGCTCTCATTCTTGATTGGGTTGATCAGCGTCTTTCCAGCTTCCGCTACTTTTTCTCCATTAATATAAGTGTTGATGACTTTGAACTCTTTCAGATCCTTGACCAAGATAAAATCTGCAGGATCGCCTTCTCTCAATTGCCCAACTTTTAAAGAATAATGTTCAATTGGCGTCATACAAGCTGCTTTCAATACATCGAAAACATTTTTACCTTTTGCGACAGCACGGGCAGCCAATTCATTGATATGGGAAATTGCCAGATTGTCTGGGTGTTTGTCATCCGAACAAAACATGATCCTATCTGGATACACATCTATCAGGTCGATCAAGGCTTCAAAATTTTTGGCCGCAGAGCCTTCCCGAATGGCGATTTTCATTCCCAGCTTTAATTTTCCAAGAGCCTCTTCAGCTGTAAAGCATTCATGATCTGTACTTGGGCCTGCCGAAACATACTTTTCTGCCAATTCTCCTTTCAATCCCGGGGCATGTCCATCGATGGGTTTATCGTATTTCTTCGAAATCCGAATTTTCTCCATCACTAATTCGTCTCGGTTTACCGTGCCTGGCCAGTTCATCATTTCTGCTAAGTAGTGGATTTCAGGTCTGCACATCAGAGTTTCTATGTCTCGGGCATTGATTTCCCCTCCGGCAGTTTCAAATGGGGTAGCGGGAACGCAGGAGGGGGCTCCAAAGTAAAATTTGAAAGGTACTTGTTTGCCATTATCAATCATGTACTCCACGCCTTGCATTCCACATACATTGGCTATTTCATGTGGATCAGAGACAGTAGCCACTGTTCCATGGACTACTGCTAATCGTGCAAATTCGGAAGGAACCAGCATGGAACTCTCCACATGCACATGAGCATCTATAAATCCGGGCATTAAAAAGGGAAGGCTAGGATCTGGATCAATTGGGGTAATTTGATGGATTTTGCCTTCTTGAACTTCCAACGAAACGGTATAAATGTCCTTTTTGGGAATGTCAACAAGCTGACCTTTAATAATCATGATGTAATCAATTAAAAATAGGACAAGGAACTCAGGAATTCATGAGGTCTTTGCTCTGTTGGGGATTGGTTTAGATTAAAACTACTATATTTGTGCCTTAAATAAAAAGCGGATTAAAGCAGGTTTTTTGAATGAGTAAAATCGTCATTGCAATTGATGGATATTCAGGATGTGGTAAGAGTTCGACCGCTAAGGCAGTTGCCAAAGAATTAGGGTATACCTACATAGATACAGGTGCTATGTATCGAGCGGCAACCTTACATTTTTTAAATAACTTTGTGACGATTTCAAATCCGCATGAGGTGGATAAAGCTTTAAAAAATCTTCATATCAGCTTTCATTACAATCCGGAAACAGGGCAGCAAGAAACCTTTCTAAATGGGTTGAATGTAGAAAGTGAAATCCGCAAGATGAAAATCTCTTCCAAGGTGAGTGAAATTGCCGCGATCAAGGAAGTTCGCAAAGAACTTGTTGCTCAGCAAAAAGGATATGGTAAAAAGAAGGGTGTCGTGATGGATGGAAGAGATGTAGGTTCTGTTGTATTTCCAGATGCAGAATTAAAAGTGTTTATGAGCGCAAATCTGCAGACTCGTGCCGAAAGGCGTCAACAAGAGTTGCTTGAAAAAGGAGACATGGTAGATTTGGAAGAAATTAAAAATAACCTGGCGAAAAGAGATGAAATAGACTCTTCTCGTGAAGTAGGCCCATTGATCAAAGTATCTGATGCCATAGAAATCGATACCAGTTACTTGACCTTTCAGGAACAAGTGGCTCAAATTGTCGACAAGGCAAAGCAAATCATTGAAAAAGAAAAAAGCTATGCAGGTAACCATAGATAAAAATTCTGGTTATTGCTTCGGAGTTGAATTTGCCATCAAAATGGCAGAGGATGAAATGGAGCAAAGCGAAAAGCTTTATTGCCTCGGAGATATCGTGCACAACGATATGGAGGTGAAACGCTTACGTGAAAAGGGGTTGGTGGTAATCGATCGGGATGAATTGCAAGATCTCAGCGATTGCAAAGTGCTGATTCGAGCCCATGGTGAACCCCCTGAAACGTACAAGACCGCCATTAAAAATAATATTGAATTGATTGACGCTTCCTGTCCTGTCGTCTTAAAGCTGCAACATCGAGTGAAAACAGCTTTTGATAGAATGGAAAGAGAGAATGGTCAGATTGTGATTTATGGCAAAAAAGGGCATGCAGAAGTAATCGGCTTGACTGGACAGACTTTAGAGAAGGCAATCGTAGTGATGGAAGAAAGCGATTTGGATAAAATCGACTACACCAGACCTGTGACCTTGTTTAGTCAAACCACCAAAAGCACCAAAGGATTTTACGAATTATCGGGAAAAATCGAAGATAGAATCAAGAAAGCCAATTCAAATTTTGAGGAGGTTCCATTTAATGCCAATGATTCTATTTGTAGACAAGTTTCCAATAGAGAACCACAATTGCAGAAATTTTCACATGATAATGATGTGATCTTATTTGTGTCAGGAAAGAAGAGTTCCAATGGTAAAGCACTTTATCAAGTTTGTCTTAATGAAAACGAGCGAAGTTATTTCATTGAAAATGAGACAGAAATGAATCCTGAGTGGTTCAGACCAGAAGATAAAGTTGGTGTTTGCGGAGCCACTTCGACCCCTATGTGGTTAATGGAACAAGTGAAATCTCATCTTGAATCAATGGAAGAAAGTGCCTTGCCGATCTGAGACAAATAGTACCTTCAGAAATAATTGGCAACCATTCTCTTAAAAAGTGAAACATAATATCCCATATACTCCCTAAATAAAAATTGTATTTATTAGATTTGGGGCGTTTTTCAAAGGCTCAAAGTTCAAAAACAGATATGTCTAAAATAGTGAAGCTTAAGAAAGGTTTTGATATCAAACTGGTAGGAAAGGCTAATCAGGAGTTAGCTGATTTTGCGCCAGCTCAAACCTTCGCGATTAAGCCGACGGACTTTATAGGTCTTCAGAGACCAAAAGTACTTGTCAACGAAGGAGATACCGTAAAGGCTGGTACTCCCATCATGTTCGATAAAGCCATGGATCAGGTAATCTATGCTTCTCCGGTTTCCGGTGAGGTAGTAGAGATCAAAAGAGGAGAGAAGAGAAAGCTTCTTGAGATTAAGATCCTTGCTGACCAAACCATTACCCATGAGGATTTAGGTAAAGCTGATGTAGCTTCTCTTGATAGAGATGCATTGGCAGCCAAGATTGCTGGGTCTGGAGTTTGGCCAAATATCATTCAAAGGCCTTATGGGGTTGTAGCTAATCCAACAGATACTCCAAAAGCGATTTTCGTATCAGGTTTTGATACCAATCCTTTGGCTGCTGATTATGGCTTTACCCTGAAAGGAGAGGAAAAATATTTTCAGGCGGGTATTGATGCCCTAGCAAAATTGACGACTGGGAAAGTTCATCTAAACCTAGATGGTGCTTCTACCCCTCCGGCAGTTTTTGCAAATGTTAAAAATGCGGAGATCAACAAATTCTCAGGTCCACACCCTGCAGGCAACGTAGGAATCCAAATTCATCACCTTGATCCTATCAACAAAGGAGAGATTGCTTGGACAGTAAATCCTTATGGTGTGGTTCAGATAGGTAAGTTGCTTTTGGAAGGGGTTTATGATGCTTCTAAAGTAATCGCGATTACTGGTTCTGAAGTAACAAAAGCGGCTTATGTGAAAACATTTAGCGGTGCTTGTGTGTCTACCTTTACGAAGGGTAATCTGAATTCAGGACATGTAAGAGTGGTGTCTGGAAATGTGCTTTCTGGTGAGAAAATTTCATTAGATGGTTTTATTGGATTCTACCACAATCAAATTACAGTAATTCCTGAAGGTGATTACGAAGAGTTTTTGGGTTGGCTTAAGCCTACTACCACAAAACTTAGCTTCAGCAAAGCATTAGGGATTTTCTCTTTCCTTCATAAAGGAGAATTTAAGGTAGATACAAATACACATGGTGAAGAAAGACCATTTGTTGTTTCCGGTGTATTTGAAAAAGTACTTCCAATGGATATTCTTCCAACCTATCTTTTCAAGGCAATCGTCTCCGAAGATTTTGATGAAATGGAAGAGCTAGGGCTTTATGAAATTATTGAAGAAGATGTAGCCTTATGCGAATTTGTAGATCCTTCGAAGAATGATTTGCAGGAACTGGTAAGAAATGGGATTGAATTATTAATGTATAGTTAAAAATATGAAGGCATTACAAAACTTATTTGATAAGCTTAAGCCGAATTTCGAAAAGGGTGGAAAATGGGAGAAATTCTACACGCTTTACGAAGGTCACCGGACGATTGCTTTTGCTCCTGATTTGACTACAAAGGCAAAAGGTGCACAGATTAAAGATGCTGTAGATTTGAAGAGAGTGATGATCACGGTGGTAATCGCCATGATTCCAGCACTTCTTTTCGGGATTTTGAATGTAGGATATCAACATTTTCTTGCAGTAGGAGAGGAAGCTACCTTTTTGGATAAAGCGCTTTTCGGTGCAATGGCTGTTCTACCTACACTAATCGTTTCTTACGCGGTTGGTCTATTAACTGAATTTACTTTCTGTGTAATCAGAAATCACCCTATTAGTGAAGGTTACTTGGTTTCAGGGATGTTAATCGCGCTAGTGATGCCTCCTTTTATTCCATTGTGGCAAGTGGCGCTAGCCACCATTTTTGCAGTGGTTATTGGTAAAGAAGTATTTGGTGGTACAGGGATGAATATCTTGAACGTAGCGATGACTGCTAGAGCATTCTTATATTTTGCTTACCCAGCTCAAATCTCTGGAGATCAAGTTTGGACTTACTTAAGTGATTCGACTGCAGTGGATGGTTTCTCTGGGGCTACTGCACTTTCAGTTGCTTACAATGCAGGAGTTGAAGGTACACAGACGGCTGTGGAGGCTTTAAATGCACATAATGCTTCTATTGGTGGAGATTTTAGTTTCATGAACATGTTCATGGGATGGATCCCAGGCTCCATTGGTGAGACGTCTACTTTAATGGCCCTTGTTGGAGCTGTGATCTTAATTGGTACAGGAGTGGCAAGTTGGAAAATTATCGTTTCTGGATTTGCTGGAGCTTATATCATGGGAACAATTTTGAACCTACTAGCTGTGAATGAATACATGGCTTTACCACCTCAATACCATTGGGTAATGGGAGGTATGGCTTTTGGTTTGGTATTTATGGCAACTGATCCCGTATCAGCGGCTCAAACGGAAACGGGTAAGTGGATTTACGGAATGTTGATCGGTGTATTGACGGTGATCATCCGTGTTACCAACCCTGCTTACCCAGAAGGAATCATGCTTGCAGTATTGTTTATGAACGTATTTGCTCCGCTGATCGATTATTATGTAGTAAAAGCTAACAAAACAAGGAGGTTACAACGTGCAACAGTCTAATACATATATTATTACTTTTTCTGTAATCCTTACCGTAGTATTGGGTTTACTTCTTTCTGGAACCGCACAATTATTGGGTCCTAGACAGCAGGAAGCCATTGCATTGGATAAGAAAAAGCAAATCTTAGGTGCGGTAATCAGCGGCGAAGAAATTGCCGCCATGACACCTCAGGAAGTAAATGCATATTACAGCAGCCATATTGGTGCTACCGTGGTAGATATCAATGGTAAAGAGGTAACTGAGAAAGATGGAGTTGCTGTTTCTGCTGAGAATGTGGATGTAGCAAAGAATTATAAACTACCTGCTGAAGATAGACTATACCCAGTGTTTATCTATCATGAAGAAGGAGATGATTCCAAAGTGAAATCTTACATCCTTCCATTATATGGTGCGGGTCTATGGGATGCTATTTGGGGTTACCTTGCTTTAGATACAGATATGAATACCATTGGTGGTATTACTTTGTCTCATGCTGGAGAAACTCCAGGCCTTGGTGCTAGAATCACCACTCCAGAAGTTCAGTCTAGATTCTCTGGAAAGGAAATCTATGATGAATCGGGTCAATTGGTTGGGGTACAAATGCAAAAAGGAGAAGGCAAAGATTATTCTTCTGAACCTCACAAAATTGATGGAATGTCTGGTGCTACTATTACTGGCACTGGTGTAAATAACATGGTGAAAAGTTACTTGGGACATTATAAGGCTTATATCGAGTCTAAGAAATCTTCTCAGGCTGTAGCCGCTCTTTAACCGAATTACAACTCACTGAAAATAATCAACATGAGTGCTGAAACTTTAGAAAAAGCGATAGAGAAAAAGCCGGCTGAGGCCCTTCTTTCAAAGCGTCGCAAAAAATTAGTAACAGATCCTTTGGTAGATGAAAACCCAATTACCATTCAGGTTTTGGGAATCTGCTCTGCCTTGGCGGTAACTACACAGATGAAGCCAACTTTGGTAATGGCTATTTCTGTAATTTTCGTAATTGCGATGTCCAATTTTGTTATCTCCTTGATGAGAAATACCATCCCTAGTCGTGTACGAATTATTGTACAGCTTGCAGTGGTAGCGACTTTGGTAACCTTGGTAAACGAAGTATTGAAAGCTTTTGCATACGATATGTATAAAGAACTTTCTGTATTCGTAGGTTTGATCATCACCAACTGTATTGTAATGGGTAGATTGGAAGCCTTTGCTTTGGGAAATAAACCATATGATTCTGTATTAGATGGTTTAGGTTCTGCATTAGGTTATTCTTGGATCATCTTAACTGTGGCTTTCTTTAGAGAGCTTTGGGGTTCAGGTTCTGTCTTTGGTATTCCAGTTTTTGATGCTGTTTCAGGTGTTTTTGGACCTGATTTCAAATTGGCTACCAATGGTTTGATGGTATCTCCAGTTGGAGCATTTATTATCTTAGGATTGATTATCTGGGTACAACGTACCAAAACAGGTTATGTTGAACACTAAAAACCAGTAAAGAAAAATGGAATTATTTAACTTAGGAATTCGGTCGATCTTTATCGACAATATGGTTTTCGCTTACTTCCTTGGAATGTGTTCTTTCCTGGCGGTATCCAAAAAAGTGAGTACAGCAATCGGTTTGGGAGCTGCAGTTATTTTCGTTTTGACAGTAACTGTACCAGTAAACTGGTTATTGAATGAATATGTATTGAAAGAAGGTGCTCTTTCTTGGGCCATGGCAGATCTTGCTTCTGTAGATCTTTCCTTCTTAAGATTTATCATGTTTATCGCAATTATCGCTGCGATGGTTCAATTGGTAGAGATGGTAGTTGAGAAATTTGCTCCTGCTCTATACGGTGCTTTGGGTATTTTCCTTCCTCTGATCGCAGTAAACTGTGCGATTCTTGGTGGATCCCTTTTCATGGCTCAGAGAGATTATACTCTTGCAGAATCTGCAGTTTATGGATTCGGTTCAGGAACTGGTTTCTGTTTAGCGATTGTCGCACTTGCAGCTATCAGAGAAAAATTAAAATATTCGAATGTTCCAAATGGTTTGAAAGGTCTTGGTATTACCATGCTTTTAACCGGATTGATGGGAATGGCATTTATGTCATTCATGGGAATCGATTTGTAAAATCAGCGAAAACGTTCGTTTAAAATACTTAAAACCCGAAGAAGTAATTCTTCGGGTTTTTTATTTGTCGAGTAGGGAGATATTCACGATTTGGCTTTAAATTTCTGTTCTAATCTAATTCGCACTGTAATCATGAAAAACACATTTTTAATAGCACTGTTCTTTTTAGCCTCATTGAACCTATCAGCCCAAACAGGGGAATGGGTGGAGCTATTCAACGGTAAAAACTTTGACGGTTGGAAGATTTCTGAGAATCCAGATTCTTTTACTATTTCGGATGGAATCTTGAAAGTTGAAGGTCCAAGAGGCCATATGTTTTATATGGGGGAAGTTGGGGACCATGACTTCAATAATTTTGAATTAATTGTTGAATTGAAAACAATGCCAAAGGCAAACTCTGGGATTTTCATTCATACTCAATACCAAGAAAATGGATGGCCAAGTATCGGGCACGAAATCCAAGTAAACCAAACACATGGTGACTGGAGAAAAACCGGAAGTGTATACTCCTTCAAAGACGTTAGAGAAACATATGTGGAGGATGGAGAATGGTATACCGAACATATCATCGTAAAAGGGGATGAAGTAACTGTAAAAGTGAATGGAGAAACCATCAATGAGTATGATGAAAGTAAAGATAGAGAAGGAGACTTAGGTACCAAAAAATTGGATCATGGCACGATTGCCCTACAGGCACACGATCCTGGATCTGTCATTTATTACAGAAGTGTGAAAGTAAAAATCCTACCTGATTGATTATTTTAATTTCAATCTTAGGAACCTTATTAAAATCCTGATTATTATTGAGTAATAATCAGGATTTTAATTTTAAAAGTATGGCATTTACTTACAAGCGCATTCTATCGTATTTCTTAAGAGGCTTGTTATTTGTTACCCCAGTTGTAGTAACACTTTACATTATCATTCAAACCATCTTATTTTTAGATAATCTGATTCCTGTGCCAATCCCTGGGATTGGAATATTGATGGTGTTGGCGCTAATCACCTTTGTTGGATATTTGGCAAGTTTATTCTTTGCCAAGCCCTTATTTGATTGGCTAGAAAAAGGACTGGTAAGAATTCCATTGGTAAACCTGATTTACACCAGCATTAAGGATTTGATGGGGGCATTTGTGGGGGAAAAAAAGAAGTTCTCATCTCCCGTAAAAGTTCAGATTTCTGACACCTTAATTCGCTTAGGCTTCATTACCCAAGATGACATGTCAATGGTAGGGGAAGTAGATATGGTTGCTGTTTATTTTCCTCATAGCTACAATGTGTCTGGAAACGTGTTTTTGGTACCAAAAGATAAAGTGACTCCACTTTTAGGAGTGAAAAGTTCAGATGTGATGAAGTTCATGGTTTCTGGAGGAGTTTCGCCTTTAGGAAGTCTTTAAAGTAGATGTAGAGCCAATACTCATTGGCCCTATATTTATTTCACTTCTACAGTAGCTTCTGATCTAACTTTAAATCTCCCGATCTCCCATATTACTTGATTTTGCTGCTTCATAGCATCCTCAAACCAAGTTTGATTTTCTGGGTCTACAGCTAATAAAAGACCTCCACTAGTTTGAGGATCGCACAATTGGACAAGATCCATTCCTACCACTCCTGTAGTTTTAGAACTATAGGCATTCCAGTTTCTGTAGGTATTGTCAGGAAAAATGAATTGCTTGATATATTCTTGGACCCCTTTGATCATCGGCAGTTTGTGAAGCTCAATTTCAGCACTAAGATTTGCCGCCTCACACATTTCTATTAAATGTCCAAGTATACCAAAACCTGTGACATCAGTCATGGCATGGACCTCCTCATGATTCCCAATGATTTCACCTATTGAATTCAAACGACATGCCGTATCTATTAGAAGCTGATAGTCTTCTTCTTGTATTTTTTCACGTTTGAGCGCTGTTGCCAAAACTCCAATTCCTAGTGGTTTGGTCAAATAAAGTAGGTCTCCTGATTGAGCCCCTTGATTTGTTTTAATTTTTCTAGGGTTAATTGTTCCATTGACAGAGAGCCCGAAAATGGGGTCTTTTGCTGCGATAGAATGACCACCTGCTAATTCAATTCCAGCAGTTTTACAAATGCTTTTGGCTCCCTCCATTACTTTTGCTGCGAGTTCTGGAGCTAATTTTTCTACTGGCCAGCTTAAAATCGCATTGGCAAAAATGGGTTTGCCTCCCATGGCATATACATCAGAAATCGCATTGGCGGCAGCGATTCTTCCAAAGTCAAAGGGATCATCTACTATGGGGGTAAAAAAATCGACAGTGTTGATCAATGCCAAATCATCAGAAACTTGGTAAACAGCAGCATCATCCTTGCCCGAATTACCTACTAAAAGTTTTGGGTCGCTTTGAGAAAATGATTGGCTTGAAGAAAGAATTTGATCCAAAATAGCTGGTGCAATTTTGCATCCGCAACCTGAACCTTCACTCCATTCAGTGAGCCGGATTGATTTGTTTTCCATTCAGTAGGTTTTTTATATTTATTAATAGTTGGCAGGATTTCTCAATATCCAATCCTGTCAAATCCAAAGTTTGAATTGTTTTTGGATTGTGTTTATCCAAATCAAACTGATAAGATTTGTCATAATAGATCAGCATATTGGAAATCCAGGATTCATGTTGATCATTGATAATGTCTTCAATTGCCTGAGTAGTCCTCAACCCTCCTAGTTTCTTTTTTAACCTGGTAACAGCGGCAATTAACTCTTCTTTTGGAAGGGTAGAATAGATTTCCTTTATTAAGCCAATTCGTTCTTCTTCGGATTTTTTAATATCGATCAAAGGGGCGCTTTCCATGCATTCAAAAAATTTATCATTAATGATAATTTTTCCAATGCGTTGGCTCTCATTCTCTAACCAAATGACCTGATTGGGATCTTTTTGGCGTAATTCTTCTGCCATCAAGTTTTCAAATTGCTCTACGCTGGGTTGAGGCTTTTGCCCGATGCCTCCAAAAGCCGAACCTCGGTGATTTGCGATGGCTTCCAAATCCAAAATTTGTTCACCATAGGAAGTCAAGACATTTAAAAGACGGGTTTTCCCCACTCCTGTTTTTCCGCCTAAAACAAGGAGGTTCCAATCTCTTCTTACCAATTGAAATGTAAAGGTTCTATAGGCTTTATATCCTCCTACTAATCGGTATACTTGAAAGCCGATCATACTGAGTAGCCACGATAAGATTTGGCTTCTCATTCCACCTCTCCAGCAATATATTAGTACTTTTTTTTCAGGGAAATTTTCAACGGCGGTATTCTGGATTCTGTAGAATCTTGGCCCAACTAATTTAAATCCTTCAATGGTTGCCTTTAAAGAGCCTTCCTTTTTATAAAGAGTACCTACTCTGATTCTTTCCTCATTGGTAAGTATGGGCAAATTGATAGAACCAGGGATGTGGCTTTGCTGAAATTCATTTTCGCTTCGTGCATCCACGATGGGAATTTGCCCTCTCAGCTCCCATAATTCGTCTAAAGAAATTAAATGTTCATTCATGGAACCATTAAGATAAAAAAAAGCCGCAAGGAATTCCTTACGGCTTAACTTCTATTGTTTCGCTTTATTAAAGCTGAGCATCTAATTTTTGAGCCAATACAGATTTTGGAACAGCTCCAACTTGTTTGTCTACAATTTCTCCACCTTTAAAGAATAATAGTGTAGGTATAGATCTGATTCCGAATGCTTGTGCTACAGAAGGGTTTGAGTCGACATCTACTTTGCCGATCACTGCTTTTCCTTCATAATCACCTGCTAATTCTTCTACCACAGGACCAATCATTTTACAAGGTCCACACCACTCTGCCCAGAAGTCTACCAAAATTGGTTGTTCTGATTTGATTACTTCTTCGAAATTAGCATCCGTGATTTCAATTGCTTTTCCCATTGTATGTTTAGTTTAATTTTGCTTAATTTTTCCAAATATATGAGCAAAAGCCGATTGAAGGATAATAAGTTCCGATGGATTTCATTTTTTTATCTATTGCCCATTGATAAAATTAATAGGCAGTCAGAACTTTAGATTACTTTATAGACGACTTCTGGAATTTCTTTCAACTCATTAATCATCTCAGCGCTAGGATCAATGGAGAATTTTTTAGAGAAAAGCTCCAATGAAATATTCTCTTTTCTATCTACCACATCAAAATACAGCTTCGCATCCCCCTTGTATTTCTCGGTAATGGACTGCAGTTTTTCCATTAAATCATAAGTCAAATCATCCAAGTCAATATTCACACGTAATCCTTTGACCATTTTACCTCGAACTTCACTCAATAACATGATATTGGTGATTTTAAACTCCAGCTCGTTTTCTGCCCACTTTTTACCGACCACTTGCCCGGTTAGGAATAGAAACCATCCCGTCATGAAGTACTCTTTAAACTTCACATAATCCTCTCCAAATAAGAAGAAAGTGAACCCTCCATGGTAATCTTCTAACGTTAAAGTGCCAAAAGGCTTTCCATTTTTAGTGGTTCTATGTGCAAAACTGCTGACTGATCCAGCAATCTTTAGTTCTTTTTTGTTTTTGAGACTTTCCAGATCATTTAATTCTGGAAGGTTGGCATTGGTAAAGGATTCTATTTCCAGTCGGTATTGATCAAGGGGATGCCCGGAGATATAAAGGCCTACCACCTCTTTCTCTATGTTTAATTGTTGTAACTGGGAAAAAGGCTCCATGGGTGCCACTGATGGCAAAGGAATATCCATGCTGCCACCACTTCCACCAAATAAACTTACTTGGGCACTTTCTTCTTCCTGCTGCACCTTTTGGGCATATTTTGTAGCCTTTTCAATCAGGGTTAAATCACCATCTGCCGCTTCTAGGTATTGTCTTCTATGATGCTCTTTAAAGCAATCAAAGCCACCTGCCATGGCTAAAGCTTCCATGGTTTTCTTGTTTAGAGCTTTGGAGTTGACCCGCTTCGCAAAATCAAAGATGTTTTTAAATGGTCCGTTGGCCTCTCTTTCTTTGATAATTTCATCTACCGCAGCAGAGCCAGCTCCTTTAATTGCTGCCATTCCAAATCGGATTTCTCCAGCTGCATTTACCGTAAATCCATTTTTCGATTCATTGACATCAGGGCCAAGTACAGGAATGTTTGCGCGTTTACATTCTTCCATAAAGAAAGTGACCTGAGTAATGTCATTCATGTTATTACTCAATACCGAAGCTAGGTATTCCGCAGGATAATGTGCTTTTAAATAAGCAGTCTGATAAGCAATCCAAGCATAGCAGGTGGAGTGAGATTTGTTGAATGCATAAGATGCAAAGGCCTCCCAGTCAGTCCATATTTTAGCTAGTTTTTTTGCGTCATGACCTTTGGCAGATGCCTGTTCAATGAATTTAGGTTTCATTTTATCCAAGACATCCTTTTGCTTCTTACCCATCGCTTTACGGAGAACGTCAGCCTCACCTTTGGTGAATCCCGCTAGTTTTTGGGACAACAACATCACCTGCTCTTGGTAAACCGTAATACCATAGGTTTCTTCCAGGTATTCCTTCATGTCCTCCAAATCGTATTCGATTGGTTCTAGGCCATGTTTTCTCTTAATGAAGGAAGGGATGTAAGCCAAAGGTCCTGGTCTATACAGGGCGTTCATGGCAATTAAGTCAGCAAAAACAGTTGGTTTCAGTTCTCGCATGTATTTCTGCATCCCAGCAGATTCATATTGGAATATCCCTACGGTCTCACCTCTTTGGAAAAGCTCATAGGTTTTTTCATCATCGATAGGGAAATTATCGGCATCCAATTCTATCCCATGCCTTTCTTTGACAATTCGAATAGCGGTCTTGATTAAGGTAAGGGTTTTAAGACCCAAGAAGTCCATCTTCAAAAGCCCTGCAGACTCTACCACTGAGTTGTCAAACTGGGTACAGACCATGTCTGAATCCTTCGCCAAAGCCACAGGTACGAAGTTGGTAATATCGTCAGGAGTAATGATCACTCCACAGGCATGAATTCCAAGGTTTCGAACAGAGCCTTCCAACATGGTTGCTTGATTGATGGTTTTGGATAAATCATCCTGCCCTTTGGAAATCCGGATCAATTCCTCTGCCTTAGCGATCAACTCACCTTGTCCTTTTAATTTATCGGATAAAGCGGCTCTATTTCCAGCCATCCCAAACAATGCCTTCAGTTTGATGTCAGGGACTAGATTGGCCAATTTTCCGGCTTCCGCCAATGGTAAATTTAAAACCCTAGCAGTATCCCGTATAGCTGATTTTGCAGCCATGGTACCGTAGGTGATAATTTGGGCTACTTGGTTAGAACCGTATTTTTTGATCACGTAATCAATTACCCGTTGCCTTCCTTCATCGTCAAAGTCAATATCAATATCGGGAAGGGAAACCCTGTCAGGATTTAGGAATCTCTCAAAAAGGAGATCATACTCGATAGGGTCCACATTGGTGATTCCAATACAGTAAGCTACAGCTGATCCTGCAGCTGATCCCCTTCCTGGGCCGACCGAAACCCCCATTTTTCTAGCCTCACCTGTAAAGTCTTGGACAATTAAGAAGTAGCCAGGATACCCTGTTTTTTCAATGGTGGCCAATTCGAAATCCAGCCTTTCTTCAATTTCAGGAGTGATCTCCTTGTACCTTTTCCGTGCACCTTCGTAGGTGAGGTGTCTTAAAAATGCATTTTCACCTCTTTTTCCTCCGTCTACTTCATCTTCTGGATGCTTGAATTGCTCTGGAATATCAAACTTTGGAAGCAATACTTCTCTTGCAAGTTTATAAGCTTCAATCTTGTCGACGATTTCCTGAGTGCATTCAATTGCTTCTGGTAAATCGGCGAAAAGCTTCTTCATTTCATCGGGACTTTTGATATAGAATTCGTCGTTTGGAAAACCATACCTAAATTCTCTTCCCCGCTTCCCGATGTATTTTTTCGGTTTTTCTACCAATTCCCCGTCTTTTACACACAATAACACATCATGGGCTTTGGCATCGACCTTTTGATTATAATAAGTGTTGTTGGCAGCAAAATATTTTACATCATGCTTTTTGGCGAAACCCAACAACACTTCATTTACTTTTTCTTCTTCTGGAACCCCATGTCGGTTGAGTTCTACATAAAAGTTTTCACCAAATTGTTCTTTCCACCATAGGAATGCTTCTTCTGCCTGGGTTTCTCCGACATTCAAAATTAGGAAAGGGATTTCTCCCCAAAGTCCACCGGTGGTGGCGATTAAGTTTTCTTTGTATTCCACCAATACTTCCCGATCAATTCTTGGGACGTAGTAAAAACCTTCAATGTTGGCGTAGGATGCCAGTTTTGCGAGGTTATGATAGCCTGCCTTATTTTTGGCTATCAATACTGTCTGGAAACCATCGTCTTTATTGGACTTGTTCTTCCTGTCCCTGCATAGATTGAATTCACAGCCTAGAATAGGTTTGATTTCCTTGGCCATGGCCTCCTTAACGAAATGGAAAGCCCCCATCATATTGCCATGATCAGTTAAGGCAATGGCACTCATTCCCAGCTCTTTTGCTCTACTGACCAATGCGGGGATTTCAGAAGTTGCCTGTAAAACGGAATATTGGCTATGTACATGTAGGTGAGTAAAAGGGACATCGGTTAAGTCTGAAATATCCGCTTTACCTGCTTGTTTTAGAATATCTTTGGCAGCGGCCTTTTGATCATCTTTTGCTTGGGCAAAATTTGCCTCTGCAAGTTTGGGAGCCTCATAGATTACTTGCTCAAGTGTCAGTCCAGCTTCTGGTGGTTGGACACCCTGAGTGATCAACCCAAAGAAACAACGGGCTGTAGCATCCACATCATATGCAGCATCGTGGGCATCTCCAAAGCCTTCCCCAAAAAGTTTTTGATGCAGTTCGGTAAGTGTAGGCCATTTGTATTTTCCACCTCTACCTCCTGGGATTGCACAAAATTCCGTAGATATATCTTTGGTGTCGAGTTGGGTCGTGGTCAAAGGCATCGGAGCCTCGGCACGAAGAAATTCAGAACCAACGACGTTGATATCAAATTCAACATTGTGCCCGACTAAATATTGTGCCTGCCTAACATCTCCTTCGAATATTCCGAGGATTTGCTTGAGGTCATGTCCCTCCGCCAACGCTCTTTTGGTAGAGATGCCGTGTACCTTCTCGGCATTATAAGGAATGGTAAATCCCTCCGGCTTGATAATATAATTATGATTGGAAATCAGTTTTCCCGTCGCGTCATGCAGCTGCCAAGCTAACTGAACCAGTCGGGGCCAGTTGTCCACATCGGACATAGGGGCATTGTAATCGCGAGGTAAACCTGTGGTTTCGGTATCAAAAATTAAATACATACAGCTTGGGAAATTGAGCCTTCAAATTAGGGCTAATCTTGTAAAGCTGCCAGTACTTCTGGTGCTAATTGTCAGAGATTATAGAAAATTACCTTTTGTCCTCCCAAGGCATGTATACGACCTTCTTGGTCTCAAAAAAATCTTCCTTGAAATAGTCTTCTAAATGATAAACCACATAGGATTTTCCAAGTTCCTCCAGTTCTTCATCCACATCTCCTCCTTTTAAATACAGGATGCCGTTGGGATATTCATTGAAGTCTTCTTTGCGGATTTTATTTTTTACCCAAGGATAAAAATTGATCATTCGGGTAACTGCACGACTGACCACAAAATCGTATTTCCTAACCAATTGCTCAGCTCGGGTTTGCTGAGCTTCTACATTGGAAAGCTTCAGTTGTTTGGCGACATCTTTTACCACGCTGATTTTTTTACCTATGGAATCTACCAGATGAAAATGCGTGTCTGGAAATAAAATGGCTAGTGGAATTCCTGGGAATCCTCCTCCTGTCCCAATGTCCAATACTTTGGTGCCTGGCTGAAATGCCATCACTTTGGAAATCCCCAAGGAGTGTAATACATGGCGAACATAAAATTGGTCCATATCTTTCCGACTGATCACATTGATTTTGGAATTCCAGTCAGAATAAATTTCGCCAAGTCTTGAAAACTGCTCTACTTGTTTTTCAGATAATTCTGGGAAATAAGCTTGAATAAGTTCGACTCCAGGGTTCATTAAATATGTTTTTCTTTGCCAGATGCTATTTCATATAGCAGCTCTCTGGAACGGTGTAATTGTGCCTTGACAGTACCAAGTGGTTTTTCCAATTCTTGGGCAATTTCTTCGTACGATAATTCATCAAAATAACGGAGCTGAACCAGCTTACGATATTTTGCAGGAAGTTTATCAACAAATATTCTTACCATTTCGATTCGCTGGGATTTGATGAATTCATCTTGTGGATTATTGTCATCATCCTCAACGTCGATATTTACTGAATTACCTCCATCATCCGTTAAAGTGTTGTTTAAACTCATGGTTTTGAGTTTTTTCTTTCGGATAAAATCAATGGTATTGTTAGTCGCGATTCTAAAAAGCCAAGTACTAAACGTGTAATCCTTTTTGAAACGATCCAGATTTTTGAATGCTTTGGCAAAAGCCTCCATGGTCAAATCCTCTGCATCATCTGCGTTTCGGATCATTTTCAGGATCATGAAATAAACGGCTTTTTTATACCTTTTCATCAAACTCGCATAGGCTTGTTGATCTTTGCCTTGGACCGCTTGATCGATCAAAGCAAAATCCTCTAGTGCTTTATTTGAAAAACCTCGTTCGTTTATTTCCATTGGATGTCTTTTGCCTGGTGGGAAATAGTTCCCAAAACCCAAAAGTAACCTAAATACAAGAAATCATGCATCCAGCTATTTTTTGGAGCTTTAGTCCCTTGGATCTTTTTACTAGCTGACGCAAAAACACGGACAACTATAACAGACCTTAATAGAATAATACCGAAAACAATTAAAAATTGTTCCCAACTCTGCCCAATTCCGAAATAAATCAGCAATCCTATACCACTTAACCAGAATAATGCATGAGAAAGAGAGAAGAATCCAATTTTTTGTTTGTCTTCTGATCGATAATATTTTCCTGCATGAAGGTGTCTTTTCTTCTGCACCATATATTCTTTGAAAGTGACTTTTGGTTTGGAAGTGGTATTCGCCTCTGGATCCAAAACAATCGCTGTGTTTTTTCCTGTAGCATATTGGTTGACAAATAAATCATCATCTCCCCCTTCTACATGCCAAAACCCTTTAAATGCTTTTACCTCCATGAAAAAACTCCTTCTATAACATAAGTTTCTTCCGACTCCCATAAAAGGGGCCTTCCAAAGACCAAAAGATAAGTAATAAAGGGCAGTTAATAGTGTTTCATATTGGATCCAATTGTTAAGAAACCCTTTTGCTTTTTCGTACCCAGAAAATCCAAGTGCAAAAGTTTTTCCTTCCTGACGGACAGGAGCAGTCATTTTGCGAATCCATTGATCTGAATTTGGGATGCAATCTGCATCTGTCAATAGTATCACATCATTTTTAGAAACTTTAATACCCAGTGTCATGGCAAACTTTTTGGCAGTAACATGGGCAGGGGTGTACTTGATAGTAACGGAGCGAAGCCTTGGGTAGATTGACATCATTTCTTCTAAGAGTCGCTTCGTTCTATCTGTAGACCTATCATTCACGATCATTACATCAAATGTAGGGTAGTCTTGATCGAACAGTTTAGGGATCAAGGTTTTAAGGTTTTTGAACTCGTTGTGTGCTGAGACGAGAACAGTAACCCCTTCTTCCTTTTGAGGGTCCGAATTTGCCTTTTGAGGCTTTGAAAACGCGGTGCGCCCAAATATTATTAGCAGGTAAATTACCTGAATAAATATTCCCGCACCGAAGAAAAACCAAAGTAAAAATAGGCCCATAGGTCAATTTTGCTGGGCAAATATAAAATCAAATTCAGCAAGTCATTTAAGAATAAGCGTATATTTTTGTAGTCAAGATCATACATTTTGCGGATTGCCTCTACAACTCTGCGTTTTAACCTATGAAGTTTACCTTATCTCATCAAGATTCTAAAAGTAAAGCCAGAGCCGGGTTAGTTAAAACTGACCATGGTGAAATAGAAACTCCTATTTTCATGCCTGTGGGGACCGCTGGTTCCGTAAAAGCAGTGCATCAGCGCGAATTGTTGTATGATGTCAAAGCAGAGATCATTTTAGGGAATACCTATCATTTATATCTCCGGCCAGGATTGGGTATTCTGGAAAAAGCAGGTGGTCTCCATAAATTTAATGGTTGGTCAAAGCCAATATTGACAGATAGTGGAGGGTATCAGGTTTTTTCTCTTTCAGGAACAAGGAAGATTAAGGAGGATGGGGTGATGTTCAAATCCCATATTGATGGTTCCAAACATCATTTTACTCCAGAAAATGTGATGGATATCCAGCGTACTATTGGGGCTGATATCATAATGGCTTTTGATGAATGTACTCCTTATCCTTGTGAATATGGATATGCAAGGAATTCCATGGAAATGACCCATCGGTGGCTGAAGCGTTGTATTGAAAGATTTGACGCTACAGAAGGAAAGTATGGGTATAGTCAAACGCTATTTCCAATTGTTCAGGGTTCTGTGTATAAAGATCTAAGACAAAAGAGTGCTGAGTTTATCGCCAATACTCATCAAGAAGGGAATGCCATTGGAGGGCTTTCCGTAGGTGAACCTGCCGAAATGATGTATGAAATGACGGAGTTGGTGACGGATATTTTACCTACTGATAAACCTAGGTATTTAATGGGAGTGGGCACTCCAGCTAATATTTTGGAGTGTATTGCTTTGGGAGTAGATATGTTTGATTGTGTCATGCCTACCAGAAATGCCCGAAATGGAATGCTGTTTACTTCTGAAGGGATCATTAATATCAGAAATGAGAAATGGAAAGATGATTTTTCCCCTATAGATTCAGCAATTGGAGGGCATGTCAGTACATTTTATTCTAAAGCCTATTTAAGACATTTAGTAATTAGTAAAGAGATTTTGGCCGCACAGATTGCCAGTATCCATAACTTGAGCTTTTACCTATGGTTGGTGAAACAAGCGAGGGAACATATCCTTGCAGGAGACTTTGCCGTTTGGAAAGATCAAATGGTGAAAAAAGTTAGTACCAGATTGTAATCCATGAAACTGCTCGACAAACTAATCATTAAGGATTTTTTGAAGACCTACTTTTTTGTAGTTGTCATGTTGGTCCTTATTGTGTTGGTGCTGGACTTTACTGAAAAGAATGATACCTACATTCGTAATAATGTTCCTACCAAGGAAATTTTACGATATATGGGGAATTATGGATTGTATCTCAATAATCTACTAACCCCAATTACTGTATTTATTTCTGTTATTTTCATCACTTCCAAAATGGCGGGAAGGACAGAAATCATTGCAATTTTAAGTTCAGGGGTAAGCTTTCCGAGATTATTGAGGCCATTTATTTTTGCAGCCATGATGATTGGAGGCGTCAGTTTTTTATTGAATGGATGGGTGCTTCCTGTGGCTACTGCTGGTGTAACAGAATTCCGTGTCAGTTACTTGGATAAGAAGAATACTTCCTCTGAAACCAATCAGCACATAAAAGTGGGGGCGGATTCATACGCATATCTCAGTAGGTTTTATAAAATAGGGAATACCGGATATAGCTTTACACTGGAAACCATCAGAGACGGGAAATTGATTGCTAAACTTTCTTCCGATCGAATTGAGTGGGATACCGCAAAGAATGCCTGGACATTAAGAAATTGGAGGCTGAGGGAACTGAAGGAGAAAGGAGAGGAGTATACTGTTGGGGAACGTAAAGACACCACATTATCTATAACTCCCAACGATTTTGATTTGCCTGATAATCATCATGAAACACTAAAGCTTCCGGAACTAGGTAGACAAATTAGGGTGCTTGAAGAACGAGGAGCTGATAACGTGGCATTCTACAAAATTGAACGATATGTGCGATTCATGTCTCCTTTTGCAGCCATCATATTAACATTTATCGGCGTGATCATGTCGGCTAGGAAAACAAGGGGAGGTTCAGGGTTTCAGATTGCCATGGGATTTTTGCTTGCATTTATTTACATCCTTTTATTTATACTTTCCAGGACCTTTGCCGAAAATGGGGCGACCTATCCGATACTTTCTGTTTGGTTGCCAAATATCGTATTTGCCTTAACTGGATTGGTGCTTTATAAAACTGTCCCAAGATAAATGACTGCCTCGATAAAGGATTATTTGATGCTTCATTTCATAGTGCTGATTTGGGGTTTTACAGCAATTTTAGGTTTGTTGATCAGTCTTCCTTCCATCGAACTGGTTTTTTACAGAACCTTAATAGCCACAATAGGAGTCGCATTTCTATTCCTACTTAAGAAGAAAAGGCTAATTATTAAGCCAAAAGACATGCTCCAAGTGACAGGGGTGGGATTTATTATCGCTACTCATTGGATTTTATTCTTTTGGTCAGCCAAAGTTTCCACCGCTTCGGTGTGTCTTGCGGGTATGGCTACTACTTCCCTTTGGACCGCTTTTGTAGAGCCAATTTTCAACAAGACCAAAATCAAATGGTATGAAGTGGCTCTTGGCTTGATGGTAATTTCCGGATTGTTGGTGATCTTCTCTTTTGAAGGTGGGTATTGGTTGGGATTGGTAATGGCACTTGCTTCTGCATTTCTTGCTGCAGTGTTTTCGGTGATCAATGGAAATCTCACGCAAAAACACAGTCCCTATCAAATTACCTTTTATGAGATGGCAGGTGCTTGCTTATGTTCTGCGCTGTTTATGCCGTTTTATTCGTTATTCATCAGTGATGGGGGAGTGAAGCTTAATTGGGAAGGTTACGATTGGTTTTGGCTTCTGATTCTTGGAGGAGTGTGTACAGTATATGCTTTTTCAGTATCAGTAGAATTGATGAAACGCTTATCGGTGTTTTCAATTAATCTGACTATTAACCTGGAACCAGTTTATGGAATTGTGCTTGCTGTAATGGTTTTTGGAGAAAGTGAAAAAATGACACCTGAATTTTATTTAGGTACTGGAATTATATTGGTTTCGGTGTTGTCCTATCCTGTACTAAACTATTTTAACCGTAGGAGAAAATCGAAGAGAATGACTGGTATCTCTTAGAGCTCTGACTCAAAAACGAAATAGTCGCTTTCCCATTCTATTTTTTCAGGCTTATTTTCAAAGAGCCCAAATACGGAAGATCCCGAACCAGACATAGAGGCATAGAAAGCTCCTGCCTCGTACAATTGCTCTTTAATGACTTTGATTTCCGGATGAGAGTTAAATACGCTAGCTTCAAAGTCATTTGTCAACTGATCTTTCCATTTGGAACGATCCTTCAATACCTCCTTCAAAGATGTTTCCGGGATGGCTGGAGTTACTCCACCATAGGCTTCTTTCGTTCCAATATGGACTCCAGGATTGATCAAAACCAAATGGGTGCCTTTCAGATCAATAGTTACATCCTCAAGTATCTCTCCTCTTCCAGTGGCAATTTTTGGAGTATTTTCTATAAAGAAAGGGCAATCACTTCCCAATGCAGCGGCATACTCTTCCAAAAAGAAGTCGTCTAAAATCAAATCAAACAGGTTGTTCATCAGATTCAGGGCAAATGCGGCATCTGCAGATCCTCCTCCTAAACCTGCTCCCATGGGGATGTTTTTATGCAGATGGACATTGATTTGGGGAAGGTTAGGGAAATCTTTCTTGAGTAATTGATAGGCTTTTAAGATGAGGTTATCCTTTGGGTTTCCAGGAATTGGTAGCCCGCTGCTGTTCCATGAAGATTTCTTATGGTCAATAATTATTTCCAACGCATCAAAAAGTGGAATGGGATACATGCAGGTTTCAATCTCATGATATCCATCTTTTCTTTTGGAAGTAATGTGGAGGCCTAAATTGATCTTGGCGTTGGGAAAGCAAATCATAGAAATGTAAAGGATTTGTCCAAAATTAGAAGATTCTTGGTCTTGCAGGAAAAAGATCAGACTTTTTACTAAATAACTTTAAATGATCTTTCTTTTTAAAAGAAATGATGCTTTAATTAGAATCTGTTTAATAGAAGGCAGAGATTTTTAAAAATTTTCACAAATAACTGAAATCAGTACAAAATTTTGAAAATTGAAAAAACGGCAAATCTATTTCTTAAAAAACGGCGTAAAATTCTTTTCTTGTAGAATTTAAAATTGAAAAATCGGAATTTACTTATATAAAATATCTGGCAAATAGTGCTGAGGTAAAATTAAATATTGTAAGTCTGAAATTTCAGTTTTAAGTTTGTGTAGAAATTAAAATCGATTCAAGAAATCATTCGACATAACTATGTTTAAAGTAGTCATTTTGCTAAGCTTAATTATTCTCATTGGATGTTAAATGTGAGGCACTAGACTATTTATAATGAATTAACCAAATCTAAAGTGCCTCACTAAACCTGAGGCACTTTTTTTTACACTCTATTATGACCCTGAAAAAACACAGTTGGGAAATCAGCGAAAATCCGGAGCATCCGGCCGGAATGGCTATGTTGTATGCCACCGGCATGAGCGATAAAAAGATGAAACAGCCATTTGTAGGGATAGCGAGTTGTGGCTATGAAAGTAACCCCTGCAATATGCACCTGAACGACTTTGCCGGTCTGATCAAAGCCTCCTCCCAGGAGCAAGATCTGACCGGTTTAGTTTTTAATACCATCGGGATATCTGACGGAACAACTATGGGGACGTTAGGTATGCGTTACTCATTGGTTTCCAGAGAGATCATTGCGGATTCCATAGAATCATTTATCATCGGTCATTCTTTTGATGGATGTATAGCGGTAGCAGGTTGCGATAAGAATATGCCTGGTGCTTTGATGGGGATGATCCGTACAAATAGACCTTCTATTTTACTTTATGGAGGAACCATAGCATCTGGACATTATAAAGGTGAGAAACTGAATATTGTATCTGCTTTTGAAGCATTTGGAAAGCGTGTCAATGGGGATATTTCAGATGAAGATTATGATGGAGTAATAAGAAATGCTTGTCCTGGCAAAGGGGCTTGTGGGGGTATGTACACTGCCAATACCATGTCTTCAGCTATTGAGGCCATGGGGATGTCCTTGCCTTATTCTTCTTCCTATCCTGCAAATTCTCCAGAAAAATTGAGAGAATGTCAGGAGGTTAATAAATACATGAGAATCTTGCTAGAAAAAGACATCAAGCCAAGTGATATCATTTCTAAAAAGAGTATCGAAAATGCAGTGACGGTAGCCATCGCATTAGGAGGAAGTACCAATGCAGTGATGCACATCATTGCGATTGCCAGAACTGCAGGGGTTGATTTTAATCTAGAAGATTTCAAAGCGATCAATGCTAAAACTCCTATGATTGGTGATTTCAAACCTTCTGGGAAGTATATGATGGAGGATTTGCATGAGCAAGGTGGTCTTCCAGCCTTTATGAAGTATATGCTTCAAAATGGGTTTTTGCATGGGGATTGTCTAACTGTTACAGGTAAAACCTTGGCAGAAAACCTTGAAAATGTGGAGGCGATTATTCCTTCTATGGTCAATGTGATTCACCCATTGGAGACTCCAATTAAAGCTACTGGACATCTTTGTATACTTTCCGGAAACCTAGCGCCAGAAGGTGCTGTGGCTAAGATCACTGGAAAAGAAGGGAGCTCTTTTACAGGCCCTGCCCATGTTTTTGATTCAGAACAAGATGCCAATGACGCCATCAGGGATCATAAAATTGAAAAAGGAGAAGTAATCGTGATTCGTAATATCGGACCGAAAGGCGGTCCCGGTATGCCAGAGATGCTGAAGCCTACTTCCATGATCATTGGAGCCGGTTTGGGATCAGATGTTGCATTGATTACAGATGGAAGATTTTCCGGTGGAACACACGGTTTTGTAGTAGGACACGTTACTCCAGAAGCGTTTTGTGGAGGACCTATTGGATTGGTGAGAAATGGAGATGTTATCACCATTGACGCAGATAATTTAAAACTTTCAGTAGCGATTACTGATGAAGAACTGGCCGAAAGAAAGAAAACCTGGAAGCCAAAAGAGATCTCTGATTTGCAGGGAACTTTGAAAAAATACAATAAACTTGTTGCCACCGCATCCGAAGGTTGTGTAACAGATAAATTCTAAGCCTATGAAAGACTTGATGATCCGAGGAGCAGATGTCGTAGTCAGAACTCTCATAGAGGAAAATGCCGAGATTATTTTCGGATATCCTGGAGGAGCAATCATGCCAGTGTATGATGCACTGTATGATTATCACGATCAAATCAAACACGTTCTTACCCGCCATGAGCAAGGTGCAATTCATGCTGCACAAGGGTATGCGCGAGTCTCTGGGAAAGTCGGTGTCTGTTTAGCAACATCAGGACCAGGGGCTACTAATTTGATTACAGGATTAGCGGATGCATTGATAGATAGTACACCGTTGGTGTGTATTACTGGACAAGTAGCTGCACACTTATTGGGTACTGATGCTTTTCAGGAAACTGATGTAGTAGGGATGTCTATGCCTTGTACTAAATGGAACATCCAAGTGAGAACTGTGGAAGAAATAGCTCCGGCAATTGCCAAAGCATTTTTCATAGCGAGATCAGGAAGGCCAGGACCAGTATTGATAGATATAACTAAAAATGCCCAGACTGATTTTGGTGAATTCAATTACGTGCCTTGCCTAGGCTTCAGATCGTATCAGACCAAAATTGAAATTAATAAGTCTGATATTCAGAAAGCCGCAGAAATGATTGATTCTGCTGAAAGACCTTATGTGCTTTATGGACAAGGGGTAGTTCTAGGTAAAGCGGAAGAAGAATTCAAAGCATTCTTGGATAAATCGGGCATTCCTGCAGCTTCTACCTTATTGGGATCCGGTGCTTTGCCACAGGATCACCCTTCTTATGTGGGGAAACTAGGAATGCATGGGAATTATGCACCGAATATCCTTACCAACCAATGCGATGTTTTAATTGCTGTTGGAATGAGGTTTGATGATCGTGTGACCGGGGATGTAAAACGCTATGCTAAGCAAGCGAAGATCATCCATCTGGAATTGGATCCAGCAGAAATCAATAAAACCATAAGATGTCATCATTCAGTTTTGGGTGATTGTAAAGATAGTTTGGCCTTATTGACGGAGGCGGTTGCCGCAAAATCCCACCAGGATTGGTTGGAGAAATTCCGTGAATTGGAGCGTGAGGAAAATTCAGCAGTCGTACAGCATGATATTACTCCTACCAAAGTGGGACTTACCATGGGGGAAGTAATTTATCAAGTGAATCAATACAAAGCAGACGATGCTGTATTGGTCACAGATGTAGGCCAGCACCAAATGATTGCCTGGAGATATTTCAATTATAAGAAGTCTCGTACTCAGGTGACATCTGGAGGATTAGGAACTATGGGTTTTGCATTGCCTGCAGCCCTTGGGGCTCAAATGTTTGATTTTTCCAGACAAGTAATTTGTGTAGTTGGGGATGGAGGGATCCAGATGACTATTCAAGAGTTTGGAACAATCATGCAGACCAAAGCTCCTGTAAAAATCATCTTGCTGAATAATAATTATTTAGGCATGGTGAGACAATGGCAACAAATGTTCTTTGATAAGCGCTATTCATTTACTGAACTGGATAATCCTGAATTTGTGAAGATTGCAGAAGCCTATGGCATCAAATCCCAAAAAATATCCGACAGATCAGATTTGAATGAGGCAATTGAAGATATGTTAATTCATGATGGGCCGTACTTCTTAGAAGTGGTGGTAGAGAAGGAAGACAATGTTTTCCCGATGATCGCAACGGGCTGTTCTGTAGAAGAGGTAAGACTAAGTTAATTCCGGCCTATGAAACGTTATACCATTTTTGTGATTACCGAAAATTTTATCGGTATTCTCAACCGCATCACCATCATCTTTACTAGAAGAGGAATCAATATTGATGCTCTTACTGCCTCAGAAAGCAGAATCGAAGGAATTCATCGGATTACGATCGAGGTGACAGCCAGTGAAGATACTGTCATCCAATTAGTGAACCAGATAGAGAAAATCATCGACGTGATCAAAGCATTTTATCATGAAGATGATGGGGTGGTGTATCAGGAGATTGCACTCTATAAAATTCCAGTATCGAAATTGGATGGTGGTCTGGAAAAAATAATTCGTCAGCACAATGCAAAGATTATTGCGGCCGAGCCAGAGTTCGTCGTGCTTGAATTATCTGGTCACAAAGAACAAACGCAGGAACTTCTAGAAATATTAAAAGGATATGGTCTTTTGGAGTTTGCCCGATCAGGTAGGGTAGCAATAGCCAAAAGGATGCATACCATCGATAGTTACGTAAAATAAATCAAATCAAATCAAACCTATGAAATCGAGATGTGACAAAGACTTCTCTGAAGATTTTTTGTCCATTTAGATTCCATGAGAAATTTTAACAAATAAATAAACTCATGAGATGAGGACTTTGAAAAAT
The DNA here is from genome assembly GCF_900129785.1 of Algoriphagus halophilus. NCBI lineage: Bacteria > Pseudomonadati > Bacteroidota > Cytophagia > Cytophagales > Cyclobacteriaceae > Algoriphagus > Algoriphagus halophilus. The sequence continues at coordinate 21,972 of NZ_FSRC01000002.1, read as the reverse complement.
AGGATCAATTAATTTTGAACCCTGAATTTCAAAGAATCATTGAAAATCAAATTTTAAGAACATGAAATTAAAATTCGGCACAGTAGAGGAGAATGTAGTTACCAGAGAAGAATTTCCTTTGGAAAAAGCTAGAGAAGTCCTAAAGGATGAAGTTATTGCGGTATTAGGCTACGGGGTTCAAGGACCTGGTCAGGCACTAAACCTGAAAGACAATGGCTTTAACGTGATTGTAGGACAAAGAAAAGGATCAAAAACTTGGGATAAAGCTGTTGCTGATGGCTGGGTGCCAGGTGAGACCTTGTTCGAATTGGAAGAAGCTTGCGAAAGAGGTACAATTCTTCAATTCCTTCTTTCTGATGCTGGTCAGATTGCTCTTTGGCCAACAGTTAAAAAACACCTGACTCCAGGGAAAGCATTGTATTTCTCTCATGGATTCGGCGTGACATACAAAGATAAAACAGGAATCATCCCTCCCCCAGATATCGATGTGATCTTGGTGGCACCAAAAGGCTCTGGAACTTCTTTAAGAAGAATGTTTGTAGAAGGAAGAGGCTTGAATTCGTCTTATGCAATATATCAAGATGGAACTGGTAAGGCGAAAGACAGAGTTATAGCTTTGGGAATTGGTGTAGGATCAGGTTACTTGTTTGAAACTGATTTCTATAGAGAAGTTACTTCCGATCTTACAGGAGAAAGAGGTACATTAATGGGAGCGATTCAAGGGATTTTTGCTGCACAATACGAAGTGTTGAGAGCAAATGGCCATACCCCATCTGAAGCATTCAATGAAACAGTTGAGGAGCTTACTCAATCTTTGATGCCATTGGTAGCAGAGAATGGAATGGACTGGATGTATGCTAACTGTTCCACTACAGCTCAAAGAGGAGCTTTGGATTGGTGGAAGCCTTTTAGAGATGCGACCAAGCCGGTATTTGAAGAATTATATAATAGTGTAAAAACTGGTCAAGAGGCACAGAAGTCAATTGATTCGAATTCGAAAGAAGATTATAGAGTGAAATTGGAAGCTGAATTGAAAGAGTTGAGAGATTCTGAAATGTGGCAAGCAGGTGCTGTCGTCAGACAATTGAGACCAGAAAACAATTAAACCTAAAACCCAAGAACAATGAGTGAAAAGCTATGGATATTTGACACAACCCTAAGAGACGGGGAGCAAGTTCCAGGGTGTCAACTAAATACCCAGGAGAAAATTGTGGTGGCGAAAGCTTTGGAAGAACTAGGTGTAGATATCATCGAAGCCGGCTTTCCAATTTCCAGTCCGGGAGATTTCAACTCGGTGGTGGAGATTTCAAAGGCAGTTTCAAACCCAATCATTTGTGCCCTCTCGAGAGCCGTTGAGAAGGATATCGAAGTAGCAGCCCAGGCACTCAAATTTGCTAAGAAAGGTAGGATTCACACTGGAATCGGTGTGTCTCCTTACCATATACAATATAAGCTACGCTCTACGCCGGATGATATCATCCGGCGCGGGGTGGCAGCTGTTAAGTTTGCAAGACAATTTGTAGACGATGTAGAGTTCTATGCAGAAGATGCAGGACGTTCGGAGCCAGATTTCCTTTGCAAAATCATTGAAGAGGTAATTAAAGCAGGGGCTACTGTGGTGAATATTCCTGATACTACAGGATATTGTTTGCCTGAGCAATATGGTGCGATTATTTCGAATCTTAAGAATAATGTCCCAAACATAGATAAGGCGATCATCGCCACACATTGTCACAATGACTTGGGAATGGCTACTGCTAATACGGTTGCCGGAGTTCAACAAGGTGCCCGTCAAGTAGAAGTAACAATTAATGGAATTGGGGAAAGGGCAGGAAACACTTCTATGGAAGAAGTAGTGATGGCTATCAAATGTCACCAATCCATCCCTGTTCATACTGAAATCGTTACACCTCTAATTTACAAAACCAGCCGATTAGTTTCTAAGCTGATGAATATGCCTGTGCAACCGAACAAGGCTATCGTTGGTAGAAACGCATTTGCTCATTCATCAGGTATTCACCAAGATGGGGTGTTGAAGCATAGAGAAAACTATGAAATCATCGATCCAAAAGATGTTGGAGTAGAAGAATCAACCATTGTTTTGACGGCTAGATCTGGAAGAGCAGCTTTGAAGCACCATTTGGATGCTTTGGGTGTTGAATTGGAAGGAGATGCATTGAGAGAAGTGTATGAGGCGTTCTTGGTTCTTGCCGATAGCAAAAGAGATATTGGAAGAAAAGACTTGATGGGCTTGGTAGGTAAATATTTAGAAGAGTCTAATTTTATTGAGCTTGGAGATGTTTCCTATTCTTCTAATGGAGCTATTCAAGCAAAGGTTTCCTTGACTATTGGAGAGGAACAACATCAAGCGACTTCTCATGGAAATGGTCCTGTAGATGCTGTATTGAAAGCAATTGATAAAATTGTGAAACCACAGGTAGATCTGGAAGAATTCTTGATTCAGGCAATTACCCATGGTAGTGATGATGTGGCTAAAGTACACATGAGATTGATCAAAGGAGATAAGCCTTATTATGGATTCTCTTCTAATACGGACATAGTTTTGGCTTCTGCCCAAGCTTTTGTTGACGCGCTAAACAAAATACCAGTCAAAGAATATACGACTGCTTAAAATCATGGAAAAGACAACATTATTCGATAAAATCTGGGATGCTCATGTGGTACGTTCCGTACCTTCAGGACCAGATGTATTCTTCATTGATAAGCATTTTATCCATGAAGTTACCTCTCCTGTGGCATTCCTAAATCTGGAGAAAAGAGGGGTTTCAGTAAAATATCCTCACCGTACAATTGCTACTCCAGATCATAACGTTCCGACAATTGAGCAAGATCAAACGATCAAGGACAAATTGTCAAGAATGCAAGTTGAAAAACTTAGAGAAAACTGTAACAAGTATGGAATCGAATTGCATGATCTAGGCTCTGCCCATCATGGAATTGTTCACGTCATTGGACCTGAATTGGGTATTACCCAGCCAGGAATGACCATTGTTTGTGGAGATAGCCATACTTCTACCCATGGTGCGTTCGGAGCGATCGCATTCGGTATTGGTACTTCTGAAGTAGAAATGGTATTTGCTACTCAGTGTATCATGCAGTCTAAGCCTAAGAAAATGAGAATCACCGTAGACGGGGAATTGGGAAATGGAGTAACCTCCAAGGATATTATTTTATATATCATCGCTAAAATTTCTGCTGCAGGAGCCACAGGTTACTTTGTAGAATATGCAGGAACTGCTATTCAAAGTTTATCCATGGAAGCAAGAATGACCATTTGTAACATGTCAATTGAAATGGGTGCAAGAGGTGGATTGATCGCTCCTGATGAGACGACTTTTGAATACCTAAAAGGAAAGCAATATGCTCCAAAGGGAGAAGATTGGGATAAAGCAGTGGCAGAGTGGTCTCAATTGAAAACAGACGAAGGTGCTGTTTTTGATAAAGAATATCATTTTGATGCGGCTGATATTGAACCAATGATTACCTATGGAACCAATCCAGGTATGGGGATCAAAGTTCTTGGAAATATTCCTACTACGGAAGGAATGGAAGGAAGCAACAAAACTTCTTACTTGAAATCTTTGGAATATATGGGTTTTGTACCAGGTGAGCCTGTGAAAGGAAAGAAAGTAGATTATGTTTTTGTTGGGTCGTGTACCAATGGTAGAATTGAAGATATCCGTGCGGTAGCAGGTTTTGTGAAAGGTCATAAAAAAGCAGATAACATCACTGCTTGGATTGTTCCTGGATCAAAAGAAGTGGAGAAAATGGCCCAAGAAGAAGGCTTGGTGAAAATATTGGAAGAAGCAGGATTTGAGTTGAGACAACCAGGATGTTCTGCATGTCTTGCAATGAATGATGATAAAATTCCAGCAGGCAAATATGCAGTTTCCACTTCCAACAGAAACTTCGAAGGACGTCAAGGACCAGGTGCCAGAACAATGTTGGCTTCTCCTTTGACAGTTGCTGCAGTAGCTGTAACCGGTAAAATCACCGATCCACGCGAAGTGTTTGTAGAATCCTAAAAGAAAGAAAATGGCTTACGATAAATTCACCGTTTTAACGAGTACGGCAGTTCCTTTGCCTACAGAAAACGTAGATACAGACCAAATCATCCCTGCTCGTTTCCTAAAGGCAACAGAGCGTGAAGGTTTTGGTGACAATCTTTTCCGTGATTGGAGATATGATGTAGAAGGAAATCCAAAAAAGGATTTCGTTTTGAACGACCCCACTTATTCTGGTAAGATTCTAGTAGCGGGGAAAAACTTTGGATCAGGATCCAGTAGAGAACATGCAGTTTGGGCCATCTATGATTATGGGTTCAGATGTGTGGTTTCCAGCTTCTTCGCAGATATTTTCAAAAATAACTGTCTGAATATTGGGGTATTGCCAGTGACGGTTTCCCCGGAGTTTGCAGATAAATTATTGGATGCGATCACTGAAAATCCAGAAACGGAAATTGAAGTGAGCATTCCTGCTCAAACAATCACCTTGCTCTCTACAGGAGAGACGGAGTCTTTTGACATCAATGCCTATAAAAAGGATAATATGCAAAATGGCTTTGACGATATCGACTACTTGCTGAGCATGGAGTCTGAGATCGATGAGTTTGAAAAAACTAGATAAGAGTTGATGAATCATCAGAGACGCATAGAAATAATGGATACAACACTGAGGGATGGAGAACAGACCTCAGGTGTTTCCTTTTTGCCTTCTGAAAAGCTACAAATTGCTAAGCTACTTTTGGAAGAGCTCCGGGTAGATAGGATTGAAGTGGCTTCGGCTCGCGTTTCTGACGGAGAGCTGGAGGGAGTACAAAAAATCACCCATTGGGCAGCGGAAAAAGGCTATTTGGATCGTGTGGAGGTGTTGGGTTTTGTAGACACTCCGGCATCAGTCAACTGGCTTATTCAAGCAGGTGCCAAAGTGATGAATTTATTGACTAAAGGGTCATTGAATCACTTGACGCATCAATTAAAAAAGACCCAAGAACAACATTTCGCTGATATTGCTCAAAGTATTGCCCATGCTCAGGAAAATGGGATCGATGTCAATATTTATCTTGAGGATTGGAGTAATGGTATGCGCAACTCTAAGGAGTATACGCTTGACTTGATTGAATTCCTTTCTAAACAGCCGGTAAAGCGAATTATGCTTCCGGATACGTTGGGCTTATTATCTCCTGAAGAGACCAAGGCTTTTATAATCGAAATTGTAGCACAATTTCCGGATGTACATTTTGATTTCCACGCACATAATGATTATGACCTTTCTGTGGCTAATGCCATGGAGGCTATATTAAATGGTGTGGCTGGAATTCATACTACCGTCAATGGATTAGGTGAACGCGCAGGAAATGCTCCTTTGGAATCTGTGATTGCAGTGATCAAAGATTTTACAGACCTACAGATCAATGTTCAAGAGCAAAAAATCTACAGGGTAAGCAAACTAGTAGAGCAATTTTCTGGGCAACATATTCCCGCTAATAAGCCGGTAGTGGGTGAAAATGTATTTACGCAGACCGCAGGAATCCATGCGGATGGTGATAACAAAAAGAACCTATACTTCAATGACCTGATGCCAGAGCGATTTGGTAGACAGCGAAAGTATGCTTTGGGAAAAACTTCTGGGAAAGCTAATATTCTAAAGAATTTAGAAGAATTGGGTATTTCTTTAGAGAAAGATGAATTGACCAAAGTTACCCAAAGAATCATTGAACTTGGGGATAAAAAAGAGCGCGTTACTACTGAAGATCTTCCATATATCATCTCAGATGTTCTTCAGAATAACTCCATTGAAAAGAATATCCACATAGAGGGATATCATATGACTCATTCTAAGGGATTGAAACCTACGGTTCAATTAAGAATGAAAATACATGGAAAAACCTATGACGAAAGTGCGACCGGCGATGGTCAATATGATTCATTCATGAGAGCGCTTCGCAAAATTTACAAGGGACTAAAAAAAGAGCTTCCTAAATTAATAGACTATCATGTCTCCATTCCTCCGGGAGGAAAAACCGATGCCTTTGTGGAAACGGTCATCACCTGGGATTATGGTAAAATATTTAAAACAAAAGGTCTTGATCCAGATCAGACCGTGGCAGCGATGATGGCCACAGAGAAAATGCTGAATATCGTCGAAACATTTAATCAAAATCCAACCCAAGAAGAATCCAAATTCTATGGAAATGAATATCGCGCTGTTGCCGGGTGATGGCATCGGCCCTGAAGTAATCGACCAGGCTGTCAAAGTTGTAAAAGCAATTGGGCAGAAATTCGGACACCAAATCTCATTTAAAGAAGCAGTAGTTGGAGCGGCAGCAATTGATGCCACTGGACTACCTTACCCAGATTCTACCCATGAAATTGCAGCAGCATCTGATGCAGTTCTCTTCGGGGCTATTGGTGATCCAAAATATGACAATGATCCTAAAGCAAAAGTAAGACCTGAACAAGGACTTCTTTTGATGAGACAAAAATTGGGCTTGTTTGCCAATGTCCGTCCTACATTTACATTCCCTTCTTTGGTACACAAATCACCATTGAAACTGGATAGAGTAGAAGGGGTTGATTTCGTATTCTTTAGAGAGTTGACCGGCGGAGTGTATTTCGGGGAACCTAGAGGTAGAAATGAGCAAGGAACGAAAGCTTTTGATACCAATGTTTATAGCAAGGAAGAGATTACGCGACTTGCCAGAATGGGATTTGAGGCAGCACAGAAAAGAAGGAAATTATTGACTTGCGTAGATAAAGCAAATGTCATGGCTACTTCCAGACTTTGGAGAGAAACTGTTCAAGAATTGGCTCCTGAATACCCAGATGTAAAGGTGGAGTATGAATTTGTAGATGCTGTGGCAATGCGATTGATCCAATGGCCAAAAGCATACGATGTTTTAATTACCGAAAACTTGTTTGGTGACATCTTAACGGATGAGGCTTCTGTAATCTCTGGCTCTATGGGATTGATGCCATCTGCCTCTTTGGGTACTTCCATTAAATTATTTGAACCAATTCACGGTTCTTATCCCCAAGCAGCTGGAAAAGATATTGCCAACCCATTAGCTACAGTACTTTCTGCAGCCATGATGTTTGAATATGCTTTTGACTTGAAAGAAGAAGCTCAATTAATTTCTGATGTGGTAAATCAATCCCTCGCGGAAGGATATGTCACTGAAGATATTGCAGATGGCGGACCATCTTACAAAACTTCTCAAGTGGGAGATTGGCTAGCAGCTAAGATTTTGGCTTAATCAATACCCCCCCCCAACTATAGCTATTCGAGATTTTTAATCTCGATGTTATCAATAAACCACCTCAGGAATGGGGTGGTTTTTTATCATTCCCTAAATGAGAAAAAAGATAATAATAAGCCAACCTTGAATAAGGATCACTTGATTATATTAGAGATTAAACTTTTGAATTAAATAACTATGCGATACTCTCTTTTTCTAATAGCAATCTTTGGTTTGACACTTTTTGCTTGTGGAGAAAAGCCCTCAGAAGAAATAGCTCAAAAAAAGTGGTACAAAGGAAATTTGCATACCCATTCTTATTGGTCAGATGGAGATAATTATCCTGAAATGATTATGGATTGGTATAAGTCACATGATTATGATTTCGTAGTACTTTCAGATCATAATACCTTGGCCGCCGGAGAAAAGTGGAAATTGATTCCTAAATCTCCTTCTCATGAAATGGGCTTTCAGAAATACTTAGATAAATATGGGGATGAGGTGGTATATCGGGAAGACTCTGCCGGGAGGATTGAAGTGAAATTAAAAACCCTTTCTGAATATAGACCAATGTTTGAAGAGAAAGGAGAGTTTTTGATTATTCAATCACAGGAATTGACTGAAAGCTTTGAAAAAAAGCCATTGCACATGAATGTGACTAATATTCAAAAGTTGATTCCTGCGGAAGGAGGGAGTTCAGTATCAGAGATTTTGCAAAATGGATTGGATCGTGTTAAAGCGCAACGGGATTCCACTGGTGTTCCCATGTTTTTACATATCAACCATCCGAATTTTATCTGGGCAATTACGCCTGAGGATATGATTGAGTTAAATGGGGAGCGGTTTTTCGAAGTGTATAATGGTCATCCTCAGGTAAATAATTATGGGGATTCATTAAGACCAAGTATGGAAGTGCTTTGGGACAAGGTCCAATCAGCCTATTTGAGAGCTAACAAGCCATTATTATATGGATTAGCAGTAGATGATGCGCATAATTACCATGTGTTTGATCAAAATAGTAGTAATCCAGGTAGAGGCTGGGTAATGGTGTTGGCCAAAGATTTAAATCCAGAGTCATTAATTGAGGCCATGGAACAAGGAGATTTTTATGCTACTACAGGAGTGACATTGAGTTCCATAGATTTTGATGGGAAAACACTTTATGTGGAGGTAGAACCAGAACCAGGTGTGGACTACACCATACAGTTTTTTGGTACTAAAAAATCTGCCCCTGAGGAAAGCGGCCTGTTGTTGGAGGAAGTAAGTGGAATAAAAGCTGATTTTACGCTGGAAGCAAATGATATGTATGTTCGAGCCAAAATCATTTCCTCTAAGCCCAAAGAAAATCCATATCAATTGGGAGATACTGAAGTAGCTTGGACCCAGCCTGTGGTTTCTAATTAAAAAGGAGAGATTCCTAGTTTACTTGATGGATAGTATATTTGAAAATGCAATCCAGACCCTATTCCTTTTTATTTTCTATCTCCTATTATGGGGCAAGGTATAAAGGTTGGGCTCCTCAGCCTAACCAACCAACCGTTCAAAGACGTTTGGAAAGGGTTTTAAGGCATGTATTGGGACATGAGGATTTTTCTCTGATAGGTGGAAGTCGAACAGATTCTGGGGTTTCTTGCCTTGGAGGCTATGTGCAAGTTTTCCTTCGGGAAAAGGTAGATATGGATTTTCTTTTACCTCAATTCAATGAACATCTGCCTCAGGATATCCAATTGAATCAGGTCAAGGAAGTTCCAACAAGCTTTAACCTCATTCAGTCTGTACAACAAAAGACCTATCGATACTATTTTTCTAACTCTTCATCATTTCATCCTTTTGCTTCTACTTTTATAGTCAATATTCCAAATAAGTTAAGCTGGGAGATGATGAATCAAGCTTGTGAATTGTTTATTGGGAAACACAATTTCAAAGGTTTCTGTAGACCTTCAGAAAATAAAACGGAATACCAACGTGAGGTGATTTCAGCGCGTATAGTTAGTTCCAATGAATTTCAGGGACAATTTTTTCCAGACCAGATCTTTTATTTTGAAATTAAGGGGACAGGCTTTTTACACCATCAAGTTCGTATGATGATGTCTGCCCTTTGGCTGATTGGGAAGGGCGAAATGAAAATCTCAGAAATCGAACAAAGATTTGAGTATCCCGAAAAATATGAAAAATTACCCCCTGCTCCAGCCAATGGATTGGTGCTGTGGGAAACGGAGTTATACAACCTTTGAGTTGTTATACTGCATGTCGAAGTTTTTGGGATTAGGTTGAAGGTTTTATATACTCAAAGGTCAGCTTATTAAAGCTTCATCTCAAATACAAAGTCATCCATCACATAGCCGTTCCCTATATCAATTACTTCACTTTTGATCTTAACGAAGCCCAAGTATTCATAAAATCTGATTGCTCCTTCATTGTACTTATTAACATTGAGAAGAAGACTGGATTGATTTTTCTCCAGCGCTATTTCTTTGATTGCTTCGATCAGTTTTTTTCCAATCCCTTTGCCTTGGGCGGAGGGTAAAATGTAAATCTTATGGATTTTAGTCTTTCCGGGTTCTTGGTCTATTTGAAATCCAGTAAACCCTAATTTCTCTCCCGTTTCTTCAGCGATCAGGAAAGTATGACCTTGTTCCAATTGCTGCTTTTCAAGCATTTTCAAATCATACATCCAATTGAGCATATAGTCGATTTGCTTGGGACTAAGGATATTCCCAAAAGTGTGAGGCCATGTTTGATGGGCAATAGCCTGAACATGGATTAAATCTTCGGTTTGAGCAGGACTTATTTGAATCATGTTTTCTTTTGAAGGAAGCCTAAAAATAATAAAACCGGCCACATCTTTTGTAGCCGGTTTTACGATTGGATCTCAATTTTTCTATACAGATTTTGGATCAGGATGTGTATATCCTTTTCTATACGGTCTTCTCAACAAGGCTGTCGCTTCTTTATCTCCTACCACTGTCATAGTTTTGGGGTCGTATTTCAGAATTCTCCCGCCCAAATCCATCGAAATATTGGCTAGGATACAAGAGGCAGTTGAGATATGACCTTCTTCAATATCCGCAACCGGCAAGGTGTTTTGGTCAATTGCTTTTAACCAATCTTTCATATGAAGTCTTGTCGCAGGCGCAGCATTTAATTCGATGTCAGGCTCATTGACATCTTCAGGGTATTTCTCGCGCTCAAAAAGGCATGCAAAATGGATGGGTTTTTCATTCCTGTCAACAGGGGTAAAGTCTGCCTGCATGGTGCTTCCAGCCAACATTCCCTTTTCTCCAAAAATCTTAAATGCCCAAGGGTATTCTGGATCATCAGGGTTTCCCCAGGTTCGGTGTTGCCAAACGACATTGAGTTCTGGATATTCGAAGATAGCGGACTGAGTATCCGAAATATTCGATTTCCCGTCTTTCTGTACAAAAATACCACCGGTTGAACTTATTTGGGAAGGCCAACCTAGTTTGAGCATCCATCGAACGGTATCCAGCATATGAACGCACATATCACCTGTAATACCGTTTCCATACTCTATAAAGGTTCTCCACCAACGTCTATGAGGAAGTCCATCATATGGACGTAATGGTGCAGGTCCGGTCCATAAATCATAGTTGAAAAAATCTGGAACAGGCTCCACTGGAGGATTGCCATTTGCTCTCATGTGATAATAACAGCAGATTTCTACATGAGAAATTTTACCTAATTTTCCTGAATCAATGATTTGTTCTTTGGCATCGATCAGGTGAGGGGTGCTTTTACGTTGGGTTCCAACTTGAACTTTTTTACCATATTTTCTGGCTGCTGCTACCATCGCTTCGCCTTCTATGACATCTACTGATATTGGTTTTTGCACGTATACATGGGCACCAGCTTTAAGCGCATCTATGCACTGCAAAGCATGCCAATGATCAGGAGATCCGATCAAGACGAATTCAGGTTTTTCCTTTGCCAAAAGTTCTTGGTAGTCTTCGTAAAGAGGTGGGGTTTTACCGGATTTTTGTCTGGTAGCAACCATTTCACCAGCAGCTTGTAGCATGTGTTGATCAGGATCGCTTAATCCTACTACTTCTACATCAGCTACTTGAATTAGCCTGAAAAGATCTGATTTCCCATACCAGCCTGCACCGATTAATGCAACTTTTAAAGGACCATCAGGATTTTTGAAATCCATTCCTAATAATCCAAAACTGGCAAGTGTAGCGAGGGCAGAAGAGCCCTTGAGAAAATCTCTTCGGTTGAGAGCATTCATTGAGTTGGGGTTTGAGGTTTATTGTACCTCTTAAGATACAAAAACCCAAACCTTTACCAAATGGAATACAATGAATGAGGTGTCTGTTTTACCTAGAAAATTAAATGTTATCAGGCTCGGGATGCACATACCCTTCCCGATACGGTCTCCTCAATAAGGCAGTGGCTTCTGGATCATTGAGAACCGTCATGGTTTTTGGGTCATATTTCAAGGGTCTTCCTCCTAAATCCATGGATAGATTCGCTAAGATGCAGGAAGCCGTAGAAATATGTCCTTGAAGTACGTCTGCCACTGGCAACGTATCCTTTTCTATTGCCTGAAGCCAATCTTTCATTTGCTCACGGGTAGCAGGAGCTGCATGAATTTCGATGTCTTTTTCAGTCACATCTTCAGGGAATTGTTCTTTTTCCAAAACTACCGGATAATGAATTGGCTCCCCATTATTTCTTCCTTCCGGGTAAAAATCAGCACGCATGGGACTACCCGCAAGCATTCCATTTTCACCATAAATTTTAAACGCCCAAGGGTAATCTCTGTCAACTGGATTTCCCCATGTCCGATGTTGCCAGACCACGTTGAGCTCCGGAAATTCAAAAATTGCCGTTTGCGTATCAGATATATTAGAAATAGAGGCTTTGTCAATGTAAATCCCACCGGTGGAAGTCACTTGAACCGGCCAACCTAAATCCAGCATCCATCTTACAGAATCTAACATATGAACGCACATATCACCAACAATGCCGTTGCCATATTCCATAAATGCTCTCCAGCCTCTATGAAGGATTCCGCGATAAGGAAGCTTTGGAGCTGGTCCGGCCCATAAATCATAATTCAAATTTGCGGGAACAGGAATCACATCTGGATGACTTCTATTACGCATATGGTAATAACAGCAAACCTCTGCATGGGATATTTTACCCAATTTCCCAGAATCGATAATTTCTTTTTTTGCCTGGACTAAATGAGGTGTACTCCTGCGCTGGGTTCCGATTTGAACTTTTCGATCATATTTTCTAGCTGCAGCCAGAATAGCTTCTCCTTCAATGACATCTACAGAGATGGGTTTTTGCAGATACACATGTGCTCCACTCTTTACTGCATCAATTGCTATCAAAGCATGCCAATGATCAGGGGTTCCTACAAGTACAAATTCAGGTTTTTCTTTAGCTAAAAGTTCTTTGTAGTCCTCATACAGCGCAGGGACGATTTTAGACTTTTGACGAGTAGAAACTAGTTTTCCTGCTTCCTCCAACTGTTTGCTATCTACATCGCAAAGGGCCACTACTTCCACATCCGCCACTTGAATCAATCGGAAAAGATCAGACTTACCATACCAACCGGTACCTATCAATGCGACTCTTAAAGGACCTTCTTGATCTTTGAAGTCCATTCCAAGTAATCCGAAACTTGCTAATGTGAGTAAGGAAGAGCTACCTTTTAAAAAATCTCTTCTGTTGAGCTGATTCATGAATTCTGGGTTTGAATAATTTGTTGCTTTAAATTACAAAAAGCCCTGATTCTAGCAAGGGGAAAAGGAAGGGTAAAGCCCCTAAATTAGGAATGATTAAAAATGGGATTCAATTTATTCTCCTCCCCAGTCCAGCTGTCTACCTTCTTTTTCAACTTCTTTATCCTTACTATTACCTACCGCTATTCCTATAGCCATTCCGAAGGGAATCCCAATTCCTAAAAATGCGAGATTTCCAAAGGAAAGTCCAAACGCCACTCCCATAGGCAAACCAAAAACAGACATTCCTAAAGCCATCCATTGGGTTTGAAAATGATTTTTAGGAAAAATATTGAGTTCCTTTTCCAGAAGTTTTAATATAGAAGTCTTTGCTAATTTAATCTGTTTGATGAGTAAGGGATCCGGACCAGGAAATTCATTCACACCTGTCATTATTTCATTGATTTTGCTTTCTACGGATGCTGGAATTCCTTTTTTTTCAATTGAAATTAATAAAGTTCTCAACTTACTAGCTGGTTTTGCAAGTTTAGGGTTTTCTTCGAAAGAAGGTCGGGAAATAAGAGATTGGATTGGCATTTTCTAAAAATATATATTTTGTAAGATTCTCCATCAAAATAATTTTCATCAAATTAATTCCTTTTTTGAAATAAAAGGATACCCAAAAAAGCCATCATAAATTTCCAAAACAACTTTTTGAGAATTTTCAGATTTGTTTTTTAGATCGCAAGTGAAAATTAGTTGTTTTTCAATCCCATTAATGTAAATAACCACATAAGGGTTATTACAGTTTCCTCTACTTCCTTTTGCTAAGCTACCTTTTTCTTGAACTTTATAAGTAAATGATTTAGAAGTAGATAGTGGAAAAATTTTGTTGATGTATAGGAATGAAAAATAAAAAAGACCTCCTCCAATAACAAACCCAGAAAATAAAATAGATATAGTGGATAAATTATTTCGGAGGAATATCCAAAGTCCTAAAGAAAAAAGTATTGATACGAATGAAGTACCAATAAAAAGAGGTCCCAGAGGAATAATTGTGTTTCGAAATATTAGGATTCCAAAAAAAACTAATACTCCTGAAATAATAATCAAGCAAAAAAAAGTCCAGTCCAAAATGACATTTGCTCTGGTCAGGGGTGTGTTTTTTTCGAAAAAGATATAGGAATTACCTTTTTCGGAATTATATTTTTTCACTTAACAGACCGTTAAAACTTCACTCCAAAACGTTCTCCCAATTCAGTCAAATCTTTCACAACAGGTTCAAGTAAAGGAATTCCTTCTTTCATTCGGACTGCCTCTAATTCCCGCTCAGGATCACCTGGAATTAAGACTTTTTCATTTCCTGGAGTGGGTTTTGCTCCCCTGAAACGACTGATCCAATTATCCATATGGGATTTAAATTCATCTGCCGGTCGGAATGCATCCACTCGCATGGCTCCAAAGAAATGACCTATTCCTTTTCCTACCGGGTTTGGATCTGGCTCCAAAAATGCAACGAAAGGCGGAACCCAAGGTCCATAGTTGGCTCCTGAAAGAACTGCTGAAAAAATATCCACAATCGACCCTAGGGCATATCCTTTATGCGATCCATGTTCACGATCTCCTCCCAAAGGCAACAAGGCACCTCCATCTTTTACTCCATTGGCAGAAGTAGTTGGATTTCCTTCTTTGTCTTGAACCCAACCGGTTGGAGTATCTAAGCCTTTTCGTTGTAAAATCTCCAATTTCCCATTGGCTGCTGTAGTAGTTGCCATATCAGCAACAAATGGAGGTTGCTTGTCAGCAGGAATGGCTACCGAAATTGGATTGGTTCCCAATAGTCTTTCTTTCGAAAAAGTAGGAGAAACCAATGGACTTGCATTGGTTAAAGAGATACCAATCATATCATGTTCCACTGCTTTCATTGCATGATATCCTGCAATCCCATAATGATTTGAATTTTTTACTGATACCCAACCTGTTCCTGCAACTTTTGCCTTTTCTATGGCTACTTGCATAGCAAAAGGAGCGACCACCAAGCCTAGACCTCCATCCCCATCCACTACCGCTGTTGAAGGAGTTTCATAGGTGACTTTGATGTTGGGAGTGGCATTGATTCTTCCTTTTTCCCAAAGCCTTACATATCCTGACAATCTAGCTACTCCATGACTATCTACGCCTCTCAAGTCAGCAGAGAGCAGAACTTCTGTAGCCGTTTTTGCATGATCTTCTGGACAGCCAATTTTAGTTAACATTCCAAAAGTGAAATCTCGTAGTTGTTCGTAAGAATAGGTCATGAGTTTTTGAATTTGGTAAATCGCCTTTTAATGAGCTGATTTTCTAGCAGGAATCGAATAAACCTAGAATTAATGCTAGGCTTTGATTGCTGAGATTTGCTTTAAGACCCTAGAAATAGCTCCCTCTTTGAGGGCATAATGCGAGCAGGTGATGGACCGAACAGGGATATACCTCAGAATAAATTCAATTAAACTGGAAGCAACTACAATCATATCCACCCGCATGGGGATCATTCCAGGGATTTGAAGTCTTTCTTCTTTGTTTTTAGTCAATAACATATCGTGAATTTTTTCAAATTCATCGATAGGAAGTTCGAATACATGTTGCCCAGTCAGTTTACACTGAAGCATGGATTCGTAATAAATATCCGTAAGGGTGTCAAAAGTTCCTGAAGCTCCTACAAGTCCAGTTGGTTTATAAGTCTTAATTGCTTCAATCAAAGATCCAAGTTTGCTTTCCAGATATGATTCAAGTTTTGCCACTTCTTCGGGAAGAATTGGATCATGGTAATGGAAAAGTTCGAGTAGTCTTTGGCCTCCAATTTCAAAACTTTTTTTCCAAAAGACTTCTTGGGAAGTGCCTATGATAAATTCTACGGATCCACCTCCAATATCCATCATAAGCTCTACCTGCCCATTAAGTGACCCTGAAAGACAGATGCCTTCATAGATCATTTGAGCTTCTTCTTCTCCCGAAAGTACTTGGATGCTTATTCCGATTTCTTCCTTCACCTGCTGAACAAATGCAAGACCATTTTCGGCGTTTCGGACTGCACTGGTAGCAAAAGCAAAAACCTGATTGATGTGTTCTCCATCTATCAGGTTTTTAAAATGTTTTAAGGTATGAAAAGCTCGTTTTTGAGCGTCTTCCGCTAAATTATTTTGATTAATCCCACCTTTTCCCAGCTTTACAGGGATTTTTTCCTTGTAAATCGTCTTGAATCCGGACTCATTCAATTCAACCAATAACAAATGAAATGTATTGGTTCCCATATCTATTACCGCCGCCTTTTGGGTATTCATAGGTTGCCAATTTTTGGATGGGCGAATATAGAAAGTTATTTGAAATGAGTGCTTTCCACTTTAATTTTATTCCAAGATTTTTTAAAAAAGGCCAATTTTATTTGAATTAGGTTAAATTGAAGATCAGCTTTCTAGTAAAGAACTTAAAAATTCCTCATGAATAGGTGATTAAAATTTATAGTCGATGGACTCATTATTAAGAGTTTTTTTCCATCCCTGCGAAAGCCTGCTATATTTGAACTAGTCTAATGTATATCGTATGAACGAAAACAATACACCCAAATATATTCTTCCCGGCATTGATGGCAAGATAGAGTTGTTAAAACAGAAAAATGAAGCTGCTTTAAAAGGAGGAGGAGAAAAGAGGATTGAAGCACAACATAAGAAAGGGAAGCTTACTGCGAGAGAACGATTAGAATTATTGTTGGATGAAGGGACTTTTCAGGAATTAGATCGATTTGTAATGCACCGGGCCAAAGATTTTGGATTGGATAAGGAGCATTATTTGGGTGATGGGGTAGTCACTGGGTATGGTGAAATCAATGGGAGGCTTGTCTATGTGTTTTCTCAGGATTTCACAGTGTTTGGTGGTTCACTTTCAGAAACTCATGCCGAGAAAATCTGCAAAATCATGGATATGGCCATGAAGAATGGCGCCCCTGTTATTGGATTGAATGACTCTGGAGGTGCCCGAATCCAAGAAGGAGTCAATTCCTTGGGAGGGTATGCTGATATTTTTTATAGAAATACCTTAGCCTCTGGAGTAATTCCTCAGATTTCAGCCATCATGGGTCCATGTGCAGGGGGGGCGGTTTATTCTCCGGCCATAACAGATTTTATTTTTATGGTGGAGAATACCTCATACATGTTTGTAACAGGGCCTAATGTCGTCAAAACTGTGACACAGGAAACTGTAACGGCAGAGGAGTTGGGAGGAGCATCTGCCCATAGTACTAAAAGTGGGGTAACTCATTTTGCTTGCCCTAATGAATTGGAATGTATTAAACATATCAAAAGTATATTGAGTTACCTTCCTCAAAACTGTGAGGAAGTGGCGCCTGTTTATCCTTACGAATTATTGGAAGATGAAATTAGGGAAGAGCTTAATTCTCTGGTGCCGGACAACCCAAACCATCCATATGATATGCGGGATGTGGTCAAAGGAATAGTTGATGAAGATTCCTTTTTGGAGGTTCATGAAAATTATGCTGATAACATTGTGGTAGGTTTTGCACGTATTGCAGGTAGGAGTATTGGGGTGGTAGGTAATCAGCCTCAATCCATGGCAGGTGTTTTAGATAATCATGCCTCTACCAAAGCGGCAAGGTTTGTTCGAACCTGTGATAGTTTTAATGTGCCATTATTGGTATTGGTAGATGTGCCAGGGTTTTTGCCGGGGACAGACCAAGAGTGGAATGGCATCATTAGTAATGGGGCGAAATTACTTTATGCATTTTCGGAAGCTACTGTTCCTAGAATTACGGTCATTACCCGAAAAGCATATGGAGGAGCTTATGATGTCATGAATTCAAAACACATTGGAGCTGATCTTAATTTTGCTTGGCCAACGGCAGAGATTGCTGTTATGGGAGCAAAAGGGGCTTCTGAGATTATTTTTAAAAGAGAAATTGCCGAATCCGAAGACCCAGAGGCAAAGCTTCAGGAGAAAGTGGAGGACTACACCGAAAAATTTGCAAACCCCTACCGGGCTGCTCACAGAGGATTTATTGATGAGGTGATCATTCCTGCAGATACTCGATCAAAATTAATCAAGGCATATAAAATGCTCGAAAATAAGGTAGATAAGATACCTAGAAAGAAACACGGAAATATTCCGTTATAATTAAGTTTAATCCCAAATTTTACAATAGAATAAAGATTATGGAGTCCAACACCTTTTTATATAGGTATTTAAATAATGCTTCACCAACAGGATTTGAAGCATCCGGTCAGCAGATATGGATTGATTATGTCAAACCATTTGTTGATGATTACTTCACAGATAATTATGGTACAGCGGTTGGCGTGATTAACCCAGAAGCAGCATATAAATTAGTGATAGAAGCCCATGCGGATGAGATAAGTTGGTTTGTCAACTACATCAAAGACGATGGATATATATATGTAAGGAGAAATGGAGGCTCTGATCATATGATAGCTCCTTCAATGCGGGTAAATATTCATACAGATAAAGGAGCAATTCCTGGAGTTTTTGGTTGGCCAGCAATTCATGTTAGGAAAGAAGGCAAAGAAGATGCGCCAACCTTGGATAATATCTTTATTGATGTAGGTGCTAGGTCAAAAGAAGAAGTTGAGGAATTAGGTATACATGTAGGCTGTGTCATTACCTTTAAGGATGAATTAACAGAGCTGAATGGGAAATTCTATTCTGGAAGAGCATTGGATAACCGTATTGGAGGTTATATGATTGCTCAGGTAGCCAAAAAGATCAAAGAATCAGGAAAGAAGCTTCCTTTTGGACTATATGTGGTGAATGCTGTTCAGGAAGAGATTGGGTTAAGAGGAGCTCAAATGATAGCTGCCAATATTAAACCCAATGCGGCCATAATCACTGATGTATGTCATGATACGACTGCACCTCTATATAATAAGGTGACTAGTGGAGATCAAACTGCTGGAAAGGGGCCAGTACTTACCTATGGCGCTTCTGTTCATAAGAAACTCTTGGATTTGATTATTGAAACAGCAAAAAAGAAGGATATACCGTTTCAAAGATCAGCTGCTTCGAGAGTGACTGGAACAGATACAGATGCTTTTGCTTATTCCAACGAAGGGGTGCCGTCTGCATTAATTTCTCTTCCTTTAAAGTATATGCATACAACTGTAGAAACCGCGAGCAAGTCTGATATTGAACAGGTTATTAATCTGATGTTTGAATTCATTATGGACTTTGACCCAAGTTTTGACTTCAAGTATATCAAATAATTTCCTCAGGTCAATTGGGGTAGCTAGAGGAAAATAAACACCCCATTGACACTTTTGGTAGATGTTTTACACTGATCAGCTTAATAGAGAGGTTCATCTTTCGAGTTCTCCAAAAAGGATTATTTCCCTTGTCCCATCCCAAACGGAATTGTTGATGGATTTGGGATTGGAGGATAGGCTAGTTGGAATCACAAAATTCTGTGTTCATCCAAAGGGCTTGACAAAAAGGAAGGCCATCGTAGGAGGAACTAAGAATTATAGGATGGATATGATTCAATCTCTTCAACCTGACCTGATTATTGGCAACAAAGAGGAGAATGACCAAAAGGCAATTGAAAATTTAATGCAGGAATATCCTGTTTGGATGAGCGATGTAAACTCACTCAAAGATTCGATTTCAATGATCCGTAATATTGGAGAGATGCTGGAGGTAGAAGAGAAAGCAGAAAAAATTGCAGTACAACTAGAAACTGACTTTCATACACCATTGGAAAGGAAGGGAACATGTGTCTATTTAATATGGAAAGATCCTTTGATGGTTGTTGGTAAAAATACATTCATTGATCAAATACTTACTTTCGGTGGGTTTGAAAACAGAATATCTGAAAATAGGTATCCGCAAGTCGCCTTAGACGAATTGGTCGGAATACATCCAGATTACCTGTTGCTTAGTTCTGAACCTTTTCCATTCAAAGAGAAACATATTGAGTATTTCGAGAGCTATTTGCCCGAAACCAAGATTCGTCTGGTGGATGGCGAGTACTTCTCTTGGTACGGAAGCAGATTGTTGGGGACCAAACAATATTTGTCAAAGACATTCAGTTGATCAGTATGTATTGAGATTATTCCTTGACTTGAAAAAATAGAGTTTCTTAAATGACTTTATTAAAAATTTCAATTAACTTTTGGGTTTAATTGTAAGGAGAAAAATAAACAAAGAATAGATCATATGAAAAACACAAAATTAGCTTGGGTGGCATTGATAGCCCTAGCTTGGTCCTGTGGGCCAAAGCCAGCTGAAGAAGCTACAGAAACGGAAGTAGTGGAGGAAGTAGTTGTTCCAGACAACACGTTGACTGAGGAAGAAAGATCAGAGGGATGGATGCTTTTATTTGATGGGGTAGACCCTTCTGGTTGGAGAGCATTCAATGGAGATACATTTCCAGATGGCTGGACTGTTGAAGATGGTGCGTTGAAGGCATTAGGAAAAGGAGGAGACATTGGGGGAGATATTGTTTTTGGCCCAATGGAGTTTGAAGAGTTTGAATTGGTATGGGAATGGAAGATCTCTCCAGGCGGAAATAGTGGCGTTTTGTATCACGTAGTGGAAGATCCAAAATACCATGCTCCTTATGAGACTGGACCTGAGTACCAAGTAATCGATCAATTAGGTTTTCCTGATCCTTTAGAAAAATGGCAATCTATCGGTGCTGATTATGCGATGACAGAGCCGGATTATGAGGGGGCTGTTAAGCCAGCAGGTGAATGGAATACTTCTAGAATTATTTTTTCCGAAGAAGGCGCGAGTTATTGGTTAAATGGAAAGAAGACCGTTGAGTTTATTCCATATTCTGAAGAGTGGACTGCTGCACGTAATTCTGGAAAGTGGAATGACTTCCCTGATTATGCAATTTCAAAAACAGGTTTAATATCACTTCAAGATCACGGAGCCGTTACTTGGTTCAAAAATTTAAAAATTAGAAAACTATGAGAAAATTATTGATTGCCGCTTTTTTGCTGGCGTCTGTAAACTTGGCTTTTGCCCAGAAGAAAGTAAAGTTGTTCAATGGAAAAGATCTTTCTGGCTGGACAATCTATGGTACTGAGAAGTGGTATGTGGAGGATGGATTATTAATTTCTGAAAGTGGCCCGGACAAAGGGTATGGATATTTAGGGACTGATGAGCACTACGATGATTTTGAAGTTACCTTGGAGTTTAAGCAAGAGGCAAACGGAAATAGTGGTGTTTTTATTAGATCTACAGTTGACGGGACTAAAGTTTCTGGTTGGCAAGTGGAGGTCGCTCCTCCAGGACATGATACCGGAGGTATTTATGAGTCCTATGGAAGAGGTTGGTTAGTAAAGCCAGATCCTGAAAAAGATAAATATTTAAAGTTCGGAGAATGGAACAAGATGAGAATCGTAGTAAAGGGTGATAATGTTACTTCCTATTTGAACGGGCATGAGATGGTAAACTTCTCAGATGCTAAAATTGGAGAAGGAAAAGGCGGAATCTGCCTTCAGATCCATGATGGAGGAGGAATTAAGGTGTACTGGCGAAACATTGTTTTGAAAAAGCTGTAATTCTCCATTTAATTAGAAATTTATGCCCTGATAAAATGCTTATCAGGGCATTTTTATTTCCTAAAATTTTTATTCTTCTGTTTCAGGGGTTTATGTTAAAGGAGGATATTTTTTATTGAATGATATTGTTGTTACGGATAAAAGTAGGATATTTGCACTCCCAAACGACGCGAACGGCGGAAGAAACGGGGAGGCTGAGATGCCTGAAAATTGAAAGGAAATAAAATTTTGCAAAAGGGTTAGGAAGTCAAAAAAGATCACTTACCTTTGCGCACCCTTCTGCAGGGAAGGGGTTAAAAGTGGAGAGGAACGAGGTTTCTGAAACTTTTAAAAAATAAAAAAGTCAAAGAGTGTTGCGGATTAAAAAAAGCTTCTTACCTTTGCACTCCCTTCAGCAAGGAAGGGAAAAAATTGAGACTTGAAACGAGGGTTTTGAGTGATCGACAGA